>JACJXH010000001.1 GCA_020636745.1 Lentimicrobiaceae bacterium
ATTGCTCCCATTTGGGATTTATTTCAATCGTTTCTCCTTTAATCGAGTATATACAATCATTAGTGTATGATTGTGATAATTCAACTACAGCATTATCCTTCGTATAATTTATCCAAGGTGATAAAAAACGATAAGGGACATTTAAAATAAAAACCCGTAAAAGCCCCCGGACTTTTGGGGTGCTTAAATTGTTGAAAATCTGTTTCTTTATCTCTTCTTTCTTTGCATCAATTGGAATGTTAAGTTCTTTTTGGATTTCAATAATTTGATTGTATAGCGAATCAGATTTTCCAAAAGTTAAACGGAAATAGTGTATTGGATACCACGCTTCGGAAATCATCCCAACAATAATCTCCCAAAAAGAAATTTGGCGACGTTGCTCCTTTACTAAAATATTCAGAATAGAAACGAACCAGTAATACTTATATGTAGCGACTGTGTTATTGTAAATTTGTGCTAATAACTTTGTATCTAAGTTTTCATCTTTTGGCAGATTCATACTAATACCTGATTCAATAAAAGTTATGTTGATTTAGTTAATAGTCATCTTTTTAAGTAATTATTTGAGCTTCTCTCACTAATTTTTTTCTTATCAACCAGTGAAATGAATCACAATGCTGCTCTATAAATATTTAACCTTATTCTCTTTGCCAAAAGTTCCTGAGTTCAATTTTGCTGAACAAATGTTGTGTCAAATTATAAAGCTACTTTCACTTGACTTTCCATATGTTTTGCTTCATCTGATTTTCTCTTTTTATTTGCAAAATGCAATTCAACAAAATTTGGCTTTTTATTTGAATTTTCAGAATTTCAACAAATTTAGGCAGTTATTTGCAAATATAACAACACTTTTAAAGAAGTTTTCAACTTTAGAGCGCAAAGAAAATGTTCAATTTTGACAATTATTGTCATCTCGGTAGTTTTAATTTTTTTTGTTCTTACTTGGTGCAGCTTTGTTAATAAAATCGTAGCCTTTCTCATCCCCCAAAAAATCCAATCTTCTTCGTGAGTATAAAAAAACGCCCATGCTATGCACAGGCGTTTTTTTTTGATTTATTATGTTTGATCAACCAATATTTTACCCGGCTTAGATACCGAAAGCGGCTTTTATCTGGTCAACATAATCAAGCTTTTCCCAGCCAAACAGTTCAACGTTTTTGAAGTGGCGGGTTGTGCCGTTAATGGTTTTGTCAAAGGTGTCGCCATTTGTGTAATAAACTTCCACCTCTTCCATCCGGGCATCGCGGCCAAAATGGCCATACGAGGCAGTAGGGGTGTAAATGGGGTTTCTCAGCCCAAAACGGTTAACAATGGCATAGGGGCGCATGTCGAAAAGGCCTTTCACCAGAAGCGAAATGGCGCCATCTGTCATCACCTGGCCATTGGCCTCTTTCACATGGGCTGTGCCAAAGGTGTTTACATATAATCCTACTGGCTGGGCAATGCCAATGGCATACGCCACCTGAACCAGTACTTCATCTGCCACGCCTGCAGCCACCAGGTTTTTTGCAATATGCCGGGCAGCATATGCAGCTGAACGGTCAACCTTTGAGGGGTCTTTTCCTGAGAAAGCGCCTCCGCCATGTGCACCTTTGCCGCCATAGGTATCAACAATAATCTTGCGGCCGGTTAGTCCGGTATCGCCATGCGGGCCTCCGATAACAAATTTGCCTGTCGGATTTACGTGAAGCTTAAACTGATCGTTAAAAAGCTTCTTCACCCGTTCGGGCTGGTCGGCTACCACAAGCGGAATCAGAATGTCGCGAACATCCTGCTCAATTTTCAGGCGCATCTGTTCATCAGCTTCCTGTTCGGGAAGCGATTTGTCGGCAAAATCATCGTGTTGGGTGGAGATAACAATGGTATCAATCCTGACCGGATGGTTGTTGTCGTCATATTCAATCGTGACCTGCGATTTGGCATCGGGCCTCAGGTAGGTCATCAGTTTTCCTTCCTTGCGGATAGCGGCGAGTTTCTGCAGAAAAATGTGTGCCAGCTCAACAGGCATAGGCATCAGATTTTCCATATCGCGGGTGGCGTAGCCAAACATCATGCCCTGGTCACCGGCTCCCTGGTCTTCGGGTTTCTGGCGAACCACACCGCGGTTGATGTCGGCCGATTGCTCATGAATGGTTGATATAATGCCGCATGATTCGCCTTCAAACCGGTATTCATTTTTAGTATATCCAATATCAGCGATGGTTTTTCTCACAACCTTATGCAGGTCAACATAACCTTCGGTCATCACTTCGCCGCTACAAACGGTTAAGCCTGTTGTAACCAGTGTTTCACAGGCTACTTTTGAATTTGGGTCAAATCTTAAAAATTCGTCAAGCAATGCGTCAGATATCTGATCGGCAACCTTGTCGGGATGCCCTTCCGAAACAGATTCGGATGTAAATAAATAGGCCATTACAGCAGTATTTTAGTTATAAATACGTGAAACGGAAAGCATTTGATCAACGGCGGGAATTGCTTTAGCATTTTTTTAAATGGTTGCAATCAATCAAATTTTTCCATCGTGGTTGAAACCAACGCGGCAAAGGTAGGAATAAATTTTGGATTGCTGGTTTCTGTTTTTTTTCCTTTCCCCTTTTTCTTACCCCTTGTTTTTCAATTCATGCAGATGGTTGGTACCTGCAATTTTGCGGTGTGTAGATTACTTTATAGCGGATGATGACAGTAAAGGTGCTTTATATGTTGACGATGCCGGATTGCTATTGCGAATCAATGCGAAGGTGACAGCGCAACCGCTAAAAGTTGAGAGCACTTGACATACAAAAGATACCAGACAATATGTTTTAAAAAAAGGTCTGGATTTTAATGGCGGTGTGTTTTTACCGGATTTGAAATGATTGTTTGAAAAAAAAGTTTACACCAGGGGCTGTCAAAAAGGGTGTCCGGTGTGCTTTAAAGCTTTTTTGCTGCAATCAAATCCTTCATGATTAGTTTTGTTGTATTGAGCTCTGTTTCAAGCATGCGCCGGTTGATATCTGCCTCATGCACCTCGTTTTTGAGTTCAGAAATTTTTTTCTCATTTGCTTTAATTGTTGACTTTAAGGATTCAATCTCCTTTTGAAGCTTGTCAACTTCAAAACTTAAAGGGTTAGTTTGTATGTGGGGATTGTCAGGCCCTTTATAAGGCAGCATCCAGGCAATTTCCTGAAAAAAATTATACTTCAGCGCTTTGCAACATACAATCAGCTTGCGCACCGACATATCTTTCCGCTTCATCATGGTGGTGATGCTGCTTGGATGCCGGTTGATCTTAGCAGCAAATTTACCCGGCCTGATATCTTGCCTTTCAATTTCGCGTGCAACTATTTCAACAGGGTTGACAGGTAAGGTAGGGGGGAGTGTCTTCATATGTTTAAAGTTTTGAAGGTATGTAAAGATACATATTTTGTATAAATATCAGCGTTGCCTTAATAATATTAAAGTAGAATTGGAATAAAGTATACAATAGTTGTATAAAAAATTAGTATGCGTGGATAGAAATGAAAATAATTGTAAGTAAAACAACTGAAATTTGTGTAAAACGTATAGAAATTAAAAATAAATAAATATAAATTGGGAGAAAGTAAAGATATGATGTATTAAAAGTAAGTTGAATTTAGTGTTGCTAAATCAAGCTATCATGTAATCATATATAGGTTTAAATAAAACAAACCAGGTGTATAAACAATTCAAATAGTGTTGGTAAAAAATGTACTTATGTTTGAGCCATAGCTACTTTTGTTTTAGAAAGTGCAATTTTGCTGGTTCAAAAAACTTGCCGGTTGAATGGCAAAGGATTGATTATGATTTAAATATGCACATGCAATGGCAGAATGGCCGGAACAGGCGTTTATTTTTTGGTAAGTTGTTGAAATACATCTTCCAGACGGCTGCTTTGTTTCTGCATGGAAAGAACGGCCAGGCCATTATCAACTGCAAATCTGAAAATTTCCTGCCTCACATCCAGGTCTTTGGCCGATTCAACCAGCCAGGTATAACCTGTGATGTGTTTAACGCTCATTACGCCCTTGATTGATTTCAATACCTCAGCTTTTACATCTTTATCAAATTCAACAAGTACATGTTCGGTGCTGTCGGCATTTTTGAGCAGTTGACCGGTGCTGTTGTCGGCTACAATTTTACCGTGATTGATGATAATAGCCCGGCTGCACATGGCCTCCACTTCCTGCATGATATGAGTAGAGAGCATCACCGTTTTTTGTTTCCCTATTTCAGCAATCAGGTTGCGTATATCTACCAATTGATTGGGGTCAAGACCCGAGGTAGGCTCGTCGAGTATCAACACATCAGGATTATGTATCATGGCCTGGGCCAGTCCAACTCTTTGGCGAAAGCCTTTTGACAGTGCTCCGATTTTTTTACCTTTCTCAGGCATCAAACCCGTGACTTCCATCATCTGTTTAACCCGTTTAGCAGTGTTTTTTCCTAATTGATGAATACCGGCTACAAATTCAAGGTATTCTTTGATGTACATATCGGTATATAGGGGGTTGTTTTCAGGCAGATACCCCACTTTTTTGCGAACTTCGAGCGATTGCTCCCTGATATCGAATCCATAAACACTTGCTTCACCTGATGAAGGAGGAATAAAACAGGTGATAATTTTCATCATGGTTGATTTGCCTGCACCATTGGGGCCCAGCAATCCGACGATCTCGCCCGGCTTAATGCTGAATGTAACTTGGTCAAGTGCGAGTTGTTCGCCGTAACGCTTGCTGATATTGGAAACTGTAATGGACATGGGCAGGTTGATAAGGGATGAAATATTACCGGCACAAAGTTAACAAGAAATGTAAAGTTGAATAGGATCAAATTTCGGATTTGTAATTTATTGGAGGCCGGGTGTGCAAAATTGTATGTTGTTTATGAAGTTGCCTGCCTCGGTCACTCTGCCGGTTGAAGTTGATAAGTCTACACAAATATTTTTTCCGCAAAAGGATGATACTTTCGAACTGTTTTTTTACAATCAGCCCCCAACCGCTGCCTGCCAGATCTACAACCCGACTTTCAAAGGCAACGAATCTTCTAAACTGAGGGTTTATCCAAATCCGGCGAATAATTTTATCACTATCGCTTGGAATTATAAAGACCATGGTAATTTGGACCTTACCATATCCGATGCGAACGGCCGCACTGTTTACACTAAGCCTCTGGTGGGCCAGAACAATGAAACAATTCTGGACATTGCCGGTTTTGAAAACGGCACTTACCAGGTAAGTTTATCGAGCGGTAACAAGAGCATTGCTACTGAAACAGTAGTAATACAGAAGTAAGTTTTCTGTTACCATTATAAGAGCTGCCTTGTGAAAACTACAGGGCAGCTTTTTGTTTATTTTTATCAATACTTTTTTTGCGATTTGGGCTGGTTAGTTAAATTTGTATATGATTGCTTGAAGGCTATTCACTTAACTTTTATCATTATCAAATTAATCCGGCCTAGGCTTTAAATTGAATGCCTGATTTTTTTTAGCAGGGCCTTATCCCTGGTTTGCGCGCGTCCTCTCAGGAAAAGAAAAAACCCTAGTCTTTATTGCAAAGACTATTTATAAATACAATAAATTGCAACTTTCCCCAAATTAATAAGGATAAATCAATACACTTTCAGAATTAATTTTTCATATTTGCTCTTTACTTTAATAAATGATTTAAATTGGTAAAAACATTTTACATATTGGATAATGTTCATATCAAGTTGTCAATCATTTTGGCATATGCACGAATAGATTTTTTTTCTAATCTCGTTGTTAATTCTTAAAATGATCAATAGAATTGAATTTAACACTGGTAACTTCCTTAATATAAAAACGAAATCTGAAATGAAATATTATATACTTCTGCTGTTTGCCATCTTATTCATCACAACAACATCCAATTCCCAGGATTTCTGGGAACCAATCAACAATCCGGGAGCTCATATTTACGATATGACAGTGGATCCACAGGGCAGAATTTACCTTGCAACTTCAGATGAAAATTTTGGGGGAATATACCGAAGTGATGATAATGGAGAAACCTGGCAACATAAAAGCAATGGTATCCCTTTTTCAAATACCAGGGCAATAGCATTTTACCGTGACAGTACTTTGTTTGCTTCGCTTCCCAGTGAGTTATACAGAACCTCTGATCTTGGAGAAAACTGGCAATTGGTTTACGAACATTTTCCGGAAGCTATATCTTTTGATGTTATCAGATGTGGTTTTGACAGCATCATTCTGGCTGGAGGAGAGAAATCATGGGGAATGCTCCGTTCAGTGGATAATGGTGAAACATGGGAAAATGTACTGAATTTGTATAACGATGATTATCAAGAGCATATTACTGATATTGCTTTTGGGCCCAATGGCATAATATACGCATGTTCGAGATTTACCAATAGTTGGAGTGACGAACAACCTAAAGTTTACTCGTCAATAGACTATGGAAAAACATGGATACCTTTTCTTAATCTCACTACCCCGAGTGCTTATTATTCTTTGGATTTTGATAACAACGGAAGGCTACTTGTGGGTAGCTGGAATGGCATATACCGTTTTGATTTTGTGCTGAATTCCTGGGAATATATAGCAATCAATTCATCAGTAATGGATTTTCAGGTTGTTGCTGACAACCGGATTTTTCTGGCCTGTGATCAAAGCGCTGGATTTGGGGGTGTATTGTTATCAGAGGATGGAGGTGATACTTATCCTATTGTGCTGAATAATGGGTTGATATATAATTCTGCAGGCCAATTTGCAGCTGATGCTATTGGAAAACTACTCATGTACCCGCCGGGTTCTTCAATCATTTATAAAAGCCAGGATACAATAATTACTGCATCTCATATAATTAATGATTTAGAATTCAGAAATAAACTCTTAGTATGTTATCCTAACCCTTTTAAGAACCACATAATTTTTAAATCAACAATAAATCAATCATCAAAAGTTGAAATCCTCGATCAATCAGGATCTTGCATCTTAACTTTTGAAATGGAACCTCTACAAGAGTATTTGTTTGAAGTGGCAAATCTGCCTGCTGGTTTGTATATTGCAAAGATTGAATCCGAAAAACAATTTCAAATTTTAAAATTAATACACTACTAAAAATCATAACATTAACCTATTCTTCAACTTATGAAAACAACTAAAAGTGTTTTAAAAATTATTTTATTTGCATTTCTCTTGCATGTAACCACTAGTATTCCGGCACAAGTAAATCCTTCACCTTCCGGATATATTCCAAGCTCGCAGGAGTATTGGGATGCTGTGCCTTTAATGACCTTATCACCAATATCAGCCGCGATAAATCTGCCGGTTGAAGTTGATAATTCTACACAAATATTTTTTCCGCAAAAAGATAATACTTCCGAACTGTATTTCTATAATCAGCCACCAACTGCTGCCTGCCAGAACATTTCTTCTACATGGTACACTTTTGCTTACGAAATAAACCGTCTGAGGAATTTAAGGGCTAATACGCAGGAAACCAGATATGCGCCAAATTTTTCTTATAACCACCTTAACCATGGATATCAAGGATGGCAAGGCTATACCAGCCTTGAAAAGGTACAAAAGTTCCTCATGGAAAGCGGTGCAATGACCGATGCTGAATTTGACGGGCCTGCACAGCTAAACCCTGAAGATTCGTGGAGATGGCCTTCCGGATATGACTATTATTACAATGTAATGACCAATAAATTACAATCAGTTCATAAATTTAATATGACTGTTCAATCCGGCCCGGCAGCACTTGAAGAATCATTAAACTTAATGAAACATTACCTTTATGACCATAATGAAGGCAGCTCTGTTGGAGGAGTAATCACAATTGGAGTACTCAATGCTTCAGAAGAAGTACACTTGCCATCAGAAAGCCCACACAGTAATGATTTTGCCATTTATAGATATACATGGCATGGTGGTCATGCGATGGCAATTGTTGGATACAATGATGAAATAAAATACGATTGGGGTGGAGCTGGCACACTTAACAATGTACAACCCGATGGTCAATTCAGAAATGATATTGATAACAATAAAGACGGAGTTATTGATATGCGTGACTGGGAAATTGGAGGATTTAAAGTTGCAAATTCATATGGTCCGGATCATCAGAATCATGGATTTATCTGGGTTATGTATTGTTTTTTGCCCTACATTGAAAATGAATGGAATCTGAGAAATGAATTTTATGCCTTAACGCCTATGGAAGCAAATACTCCTGAAGTGGTGTTGAAAATTAAATTAGATTCACAGAAAAGAAATAATTTAAAGATAGGTTGCGGTTATTCTACTTTGGCTGATTCACCATCTTATACAGGCGATCCTTCTTTTTACACAGGATATTCAAATGATGGAGGGCCTTTGCTTATTCAAGGGAAGGATAAAGATGAAAATCCAATACTGGGTCCAATTGAACTATTGCTTGATTTTAACCATTTTTACAAGGATACTGATTATGGCAAGGCTTTTCTGGTGATTGATGATTCAGCTACAAGCATAAGTGAGCTTAAATCTTTTTCTTTGTTAGATTATCGCTGGAATGAAGAATTTGAGCTTGCATATGATCAGCAAAATATACAACTAGTCGCTGGCATTCAGAAATTTGGTATCGAATATGATTTAATCCCACATGAATCACCCATTACTTCAAACATTACATTTGAAGCCAATATGGTGTCCAGGTTCAAGCCAACATTGACAGGCAATTCAACCATGACAGTTGAAGATGGAGTACGAATTGATATGTATAACAGCGAAATTATAATCGAACCTGGCTCAACTTTAACTTTGGGAAATAACGTAACCATTAAAGGTAAACGCGGAGTAAACCGGATTACTATTCGTGGGAACGTACAGTTTGGCATTAATGTTAGTTTTATTGCAGAGGAAGGTGCACACCTTTTTGTTGATTTTGAAAACGAATGGCTATCGACAACAATAAATTCTGGTTTTTTTCAGAGAACAAATGTGGATGTTTCATGCCATAGCTTACAACTGGTGAATTCAACAATGTTAAACGATAATGAAACCAGGATAACAGTAAACCGGGGTTCATCATTCATTATAGATAATAGTCTACTTTCCAATTTCGGCAATACATTATGGCGTGGAATTGAAGTTTGGGGAAACACTGATGTTGCGCAAAAGCCCTTCACAAATCAGGGTATTGTTCAAGTGGTTAACGGAAGTATTATTGAAAATGCCGAATGCGGTATCCGCACCTGGAAACCAGCTTCATTGCCTGATGGCACAATAGGTGATAAGCCGGATAAGGATTATTTTGGAGGGGTTGTTTGGGCGAATGAAGCCAGTTTTATTAATAACAAGACTGCAGTTGAATTTTTGCCTTATGAATATCACAACTATAGTTATTTTGAAAACTGCACATTCAAAACCGATGCAGCATTACTGAATGGCTTACTGCCCGACTACTTTGTAAAGCTAAACGGGGTAAGCGGAATTAAAATCACCGGCAGCGATTTCATAAACAGCTATACAGGCTATACCAATATTAACCAGCGGGGAGGCGGTATATATGCCACCGATGCCGATGTGTTGGTAGATTCCTATTGCACCGGAGTAACGCAGCCCTGCCAGAACTTTAAGAGAAGTACCTTTACCGGCTTGTATCGCGGCATTTATGCCCTGGGTGTGCAGCGGCAGAGCCTTGTTGAGATTCAGCATTCTGATTTTTCAAATACGGTAAGAGGTATATACCTGAGTTCAATGGATTTTGCCGATGTAAACCTGAATTATTTTCAAGCCTGGAATGAAAATGCACTATTGAATCCGCAAGGTTATAGTCTTTATCTAGATGCCAGCACTGGTTTTACCATCGAAGAAAATCAATTTATCAATATAGCTTCTTCTCGCCGGGGTATCGGTCTGATTATTAATGAATCGGGAAGCGATAATAACCAGGTTTACAACAATTACTTCGAAAAACTGAATTATGCCACAATTGCCCAGGGTTATAACCGGGGAGGTTTAATTGGTACATCTTCAAAATCAGGTCTTTGTTATAAATGCAATGATTTTGTAAATAATGATTATGATATTAGGATTTCCCCCCGGAATACAGGATGGCCAACAGCTCAGGATGGAATTGGCAATTATCAGGGGAAGAATATACCTGGCGACCATACATCACCGGCAGGCAATACCTTTACCACTGTTGCCAACACAAAAGACATCAGCAACGCCTGCAACTGGATTGTTTATTACAAACACAGCAACGGGCCGACTTCACTGTTTCCAACTCCAGCCGACTTAACCACTGTTAGCACCGTTACCGGAACAACTTATACCAAAAGCGTTTCATGCCCATCGCATCTGAATTCAAGTACCGGGCACGAAGAGTTAAAAGCAGCGCTTGAAGCATCCACTATAGCAGCTGAAGCAACACAGGCAAGCCTTACGGCCGTGGTTGACGGTGGAAACACCCCTGAACTTCAAACAGAAGTAGTTACCAGTATTCCTGAAGAAGGACTACAACTCAGGAATCAATTACTTACCGAATCACCTTTTTTATCTGATACAGTGATAAAAACATCTATTACAAAAGAAGAGGTACTGAATAATGCGATGATTCGCGATGTACTGGTTGCAAATCCTCAGTCGGCCAAATCGGACCAAATGATAAGTATGTTGGACGATCGCAACAATCCAATGAATGATGAAATGAAGAATGAGATTCTTGCCGGGCAGATACTCGTTAGTCAGAAGGAGAATCTGGAAGCGCAGCTTACCTCCCTGAAACAGGAAGCCTTGTATTACTTTAGCGCACTTTGCCGCTCGTATGCGCAAGACACCCTGCATACCTGGCGGTCAGATACCATTGGTGTATTACTGGCAGGCGAAACTTCACTTGAATCACGTTATAAATTGGCATTCTGGCATTGGTTCAAAGGCAATCAGGTAATTGCCACTCAGGTTTTGGGTAGTATTCCTGGTGCGTTTACCCTCGATGCTTCAGGCCTGGCACAACATGAGCGCTATTCACAACTCCTCAATACGCTTATTCAACTTCAAACAGACCCTGAAGCAGTGTTGGAAGCCGGTACTGAAATCGCCAATACGTTGAATCAGTTGAGCATTCTAAGTGAAGATAAACCAGCAGCAATGTCGCGTAATCTTTTAATAGATGCCGGTTTATTAGGTTATGATGAGCCAATAAAACTGGATGACGGTTTAAAAACGATGCCGCTTTATAACCCTTCTGATAAAAACAATGGATCTTCTAAACTGAGGGTTTATCCAAATCCTGCGAATAATTTCATCACCATCGCATGGAATTATAAAGACCATGGTAATTTGGACCTTACCATATCCGATGCGAACGGCCGCACTGTTTACACTAAGCCTCTGGTGGGCCAGAACAATGAAACAATCCTGGATATTTCCGGTTTTGAAAACGGCACTTACCAGGTAAGTTTATCGAGCGGTAACAAGAACATTGCTACTGAAACAGTAGTAATACAGAAGTAAGTTTTCTGCTACCATTATAAGAGCTGCCTTGTGAAAACTACAGGGCAGCTTTTTGTTTATTTTTATCAATACTTTTTGTGCGATTTGGGCTGGTTAGTTAAATTGGCATGCTTGAAGGCTTTCACTAAAATGATAAGAATGGAATTGGTTTTCAAAATTTGAATATAAATACCGCGATTGTAATGTCCTTTTTTTCTTTGTCATTCTGATAGCATTAATAAAACTTACAAACTGGTTTAACACACTAACTGACTCTCTTGCAGGGCTAACAAACGCCTATAAAATGGATGCAAATGTTCGGGCAGTTTTGCAAACGGCCCGGATAAGCTAACAAAAGTTCGTGCTGCTATGCAGGCGCTGGTGACTCGCTAACAAATGCCCGCGTAGCTGAACAAATAGACTTAACAGGAAACAGATAAAATCGCAATATTGTTAACTTTAAAATAAGTCTTATAATTTTATCACCGCTATTATTTAAACCTTTGAATAAAGTAAATAAATTCCTTATCCATATCAAATACAAATAGCCGGTTTACCTGATAATTTAAAACCCCGTTAATCAAAATTCAAAATTTCTTTTTTATCTTTGTCGTATCAACATTGAGTTTTTTATTTTTTAGTATTGTATTATTTGCGATGTGTTATTTGTATTCGGTAATTGCATAATTGTAATGTATTATGATTTTGAAATAATTGCTGGTGAAAAACAGTTTGAACAATACCATGATTCGTGATGTAATGGTAGCCAATCCACACACGGCCAAGTCGGAGGTTATCTTAACGGGATTAGATAACCGAACGATCCCAATGCCGGATAATTTGTACAACGAGATTGTGGCAGTTGCCGATACCGTTTCAGCCAAAGAATTGCTTGAAGCAGATCTGTCTGCCAGGCTTTCTGGCAGGGATGAAGCTTTTATGTCTTTGCTTGCACTTTATCCCTCAGAGGATTATCCGGCTGATACCCTGATTGATTTAACAAATGACATTGCATTGTTGCAGGCTAAATACCTGAAATCGTTGTACCTTCTTTCAAAACAGGAAACTGAACAGGCTTACGATGCAGCAACTGATATTCCATTGCTTGTTTCCATTGATGGCAGAGAGAGCGAATGCCAGGATTTTGTATCATACCTGCAGCTTATTCTGCAATACAACGATCAAGATAGCATTCCCGCGGAGTATCTAGAACCGCTTACACTTAGTTCCAACGAGCAGGTTAAAGCCGCTGCAAGAAACACGCTCATTGAAAAAGGCTTCATTACTTACCACGAACCTTATCTTTTACCCGACGAAACAAAATCAGTCAGGGTGCGCAGAACAAATGTTAATGCTACGGCTGAGGCAACTGCCGAAGGATACCTGAAGATTTATCCGAACCCGGCCAAGGGTTTTGTAACAGTAGAATATAAATTGCCTGAAGGTGAAGTAAACGGAATGATTTCCTTTTACGACCTTAAAGGCAGCTTACAGTTCAGTAAATCTATTGAAGGCAATATGAATCAGGTTGTCTTACCTCTCAACCAGCTTAGATCCGGCAATTATTTGCTGGAACTTTCTGCCGGAAAACAAAGATTAGATTCTGTGAAGCTGACGATTAAGTAAATAGACCAGGCCGCAGCTGCATTGCAGCTGTGGCCTTTTAATTTATCTACTATGAAAAGAGTAGTCTTTTTACTGTTTATATTTCCATCTTTATTGTCCGCTCAACCCTGGCTTAAGTTTTTTATACCCGATTGGGAATATAAAGCTCTTGCAAGTTATAACCCGGATTATGATCAGGGAAGTATATTAAGTATAAATGTTGCCGATTTCACCCCACAACTTAATGGGCATAATTTGTTCTGGAAGCTGGATGATAATGGCACTCTTATGTATGAATTGTTGATCGGTAACGGCCCGGAAGAAGGTTGTCGGTTCGATTTGCCTTGCATTGCCGTTACCGGAGATATGATTCTCCCTGGCTCAGCATGGGGTACAGAACTTATTGCAGACCCCTTGCTGGTAAAACTTGATTCATGCCGTCAAAAGGTATGGTGTACAAGTCTGGTGAATAATCCTTCCCAGCCCGATTTTTTCTGGGATGCCGTAGTAACTGAAGACGGATCAATCGTTGCGCTTAGTATTCAGAATGACCCGGATAATTTGGATTCCTTTCATTTACATAAATTTACACCGGATGGCAGGCCGCTATGGCGCAAGGAATTGGCCAGTCCACAACTGCACCCGGATATCTGGGATCCGGATCCGTGGAAATTATTGCTGATGCCCGATGGAGGATTTTTGGTATCTGGTTTATGCTATTGGCCCAATCCTGGTGGTGGGTCGCAGAAGTGGATACGAATGTTTCTAGTGAAAGCAGATGCCGAAGGCAATGAGGAATGGTTTTATGTGCATGGCATCAATGATTATAAATATACACTGGGCATAACTTCAGTAATCTACAATAACCAAATCTACACCGATGGAGCATGGTATAATCCACAGAACAGCTATCCTACGCCGCATTTGTTTGTAAATGATCTGGATGGAAATCATATACACGATGCCCCGGTGGTAATCCCCGATACCCTTAACCGGTTTGCAGCAGATTATTTCCTGTTGACCAATAATTCAAACGGTCACTTTTACGGTGCTGCCGTTATGTTCCAGCCAGATAGTTATGAAGATACCCGTCCGGTGGTTTTCAAATTAGACACTTTAGGCAACGTTTTGGATAAATTTATTATTGAAACTGTGCCTCCTCAGTACTCGGGATATCCATCACTTACACACGATGGTAAAATTATTGTTGCCGGTGCCTGTGCAGGCACCAACCCCGATTACGATGATGTGTATGCCATGCGGCTGCTGCCTGAGCTTGAATTAGACAGCATTCCCTGGAGCAACCTCAACTACGATTCCCTCTGCCCTGAGCCGATTGTTTCGCATGTAATTCCGTTGGATGACTGCCTGATAGTAGTGAACAACGAGGATTATAAACCACCGGTTAAACTAATGGAATTAAAAATCACACCGGCGCCGGTACCGGCTAACTCAAACCTCAGGCTCATGTATGACAATACGCTGAGATACAGAAATATTACGGTAAAGTGCTACAATAGTATGGGCAAAGAGATTACTGCTTTTAAGGTTAACAGCGGTGTAAACGAAACTATGCTGGATGTGGCCAACTGGTCGCCGGGTTTATATCTGGCGGTGGCATTCTCGGGCAGTCAGGTGGTGGGCAGGTGTAAGTTTATTGTGGAATAATGGTTTTGTAAAACTTCACCAATGGAGATAAATGAGATCACTGAAAAAATCATAGGTTGCGCTATTGAAGTTCATAGATATCTTGGACCCGGATTGTTAGAGTCGGCGTATGAGGAATGCCTCGATTTTGAACTGAGAAGTGCAGGATTATCTACACTCCGGCAAGTTGCAGTTCCTGTAGTTTATAAGGAAATTAAGCTTGAATGTGGTTATAGGATTGACATTCTTGTGGAGAAAACAGTTGTAATTGAGTTGAAAACTGTGGATGCTTTCGCCCCCGTGCACGAAGCTCAGATATTGACCTATATGAAGTCTTCGAAAAAAGAAGTTGGGTTATTGATTAACTTCAATGTAAAACTGCTTAAAGATGGATTAAGGAGGTATAGATTGTAGGCCTCTGTGGCTTCTCTGTGGACCTCTGTGAAATATAAAGAATTACACAGAGCTACACAGAGGCAACACAGAGCAACACAGAGCTACACAGAGAAAAAAACTCCGTGAACCTCGGTGACTACTCTGTGAACCTCTGTGAAATAAAAGGAGTTACACTGAGCCACACTGAGGCAACACTGAGCTGCACAGAGAAAAAAAACTCCGTGAACCTCGGTGACTACTCTGTGGACCTCTGTGAAATAAAAGAAGTAACAATGAGCCACACTGAGGCAACACAGAGCTGCACAGAGAAAAAAAACTCCGTGAACCTCGGTGACTACTCTGTGGACCTCTGTGAAATAAAAGAAGTAACAATGAGCCACACTGAGGCAACACAGAGCTGCACAGAGAAAAAAAACTCCGTGAACCTCGGTGACTACTCTGTGGACCTCTGTGAAATAAAAGAAGATACACTGAGCTACACTGAGGCAACACAGAGCTGCACAGAGAAAAAAAACTCCGTGAACCTCGGTGACTACTCTGTGGACCTCTGTGAAATAAAAGAAGTTACACTGAGCCACACTGAGGCAACACAGAGCTGCACAGAGAAAAAAACTCCGTGAACCTCGGTGACTACTCTGTGGACCTCTGTGAAATAAAAGAAGTTACACTGAGCCACACTGAGGCAACACAGAGCTGCACAGAGAAAAAAACTCCGTGAACCTCGGTGACTACTCTGTGGACTGTGAAATAAAAAAGAAGTTACACTGAGCCACACTGAGGCAACACAGAGCTGCACAGAGAAAAAAACTCCGTGAACCTCGGTGACTACTCTGTGGACCTCTGTGAAATAAAAGGAGTTACACTGAGCCACACTGAGGCAACACAGAGCTGCACAGAGAAAAAAACTCCGTGAACCTCGGTGACTACTCTGTGGACCTCTGTGAAATAAAAGGAGTTACACTGAGCCACACTGAGGCAACACAGAGCTGCACAGAGAAAAAAACTCCGTGAACCTCGGTGACTACTCTGTGAACCTCTGTGAAATAAAAGGAGTTACACTGAGCCACACTGAGGCAACACAGACACACACAGAGAAAAAACTCCGTGAACCTCGGTGACTACTCTGTGAACCTCTGTGAAATAAAAAAAGTTACACTGAGCCACACTGAGGCAACACAGAGTTACACACAGAGAAAAAACTCCGTGAGCCTCACACACTGAGCCACACTGAGGCAACACAGAGCTGCACAGAGAAAAAAACTCCGTGAACCTCGGTGACTACTCCGTGAAACTCTGTGAAATAAAAGGAGTTACACTGAGCCACACTGAGGCAACACAGAGCTGCACAGAGAAAAAAAACTCCGTGAGCCTCCGTGACTACTCTGTGAACCTCTGTGAAATAAAAGGAGTTACACTGAGCCACACTGAGGCAACACAGAGCTGCACAGAGAAAAAAACTCCGTGAGCCTCCGTGACTACTCTGTGAACCTCTGTGAAATAAAAGAAGTTACACAGAGCCACACTGAGGAGCTGCACACAGAAAAAAACTCCGTGAGCCTCCGTGACTACTCTGTGAACCTCTGTGAAATAAAAGAAGTTACACAGAGCCACACTGAGGCAACACAGAGCTGCACAGAGAAAAAAACTCCGTGAACCTCGGTGACTACTCTGTGAACCTCTGTGAAAAAAAAGGAGTTACACTGAGGAGCACACACTGAGCAACACACTGAGGCAACACAGAGCTGCACAGAAAAAAACTCCGTGAACCTCGGTGACTACTCTGTGAACCTCTGTGAAATAAAAGGAGTTACACTGAGCCACACTGAGGCAACACAGAGCTGCACAGAGAAAAAAACTCCGTGAACCTCGGTGACTACTCTGTGGACCTCTGTGAAATAAAAGAAGTTACACTGAGCCACACTGAGGCAACACAGAGCTGCACAGAGAAAAAAACTCCGTGAACCTCGGTGACTACTCCGTGAAACTCTGTGAAAAAAAAGGAGTTACACTGAGCCACACTGAGGCAACACAGAGCTGCACAGAGAAAAAAACTCCGTGAGCCTCCGTGAATTCTCCGTGAACCTCTGTGAAATAAAAGAAGTTACACAGAGCCACACTGAGGCAACACAGAGCTGCACAGAGAAAAAAACTCCGTGAACCTTTTTAAAAATAGAAACCACAATTAATTGAATATACCGCCTTACAACAGGCGATTTATAAAAACTAAGATTATGAAGAAAGAACTTCTTGTCATTGT
This sequence comes from Lentimicrobiaceae bacterium, assembly GCA_020636745.1. NCBI lineage: Bacteria > Pseudomonadati > Bacteroidota > Bacteroidia > Bacteroidales > Lentimicrobiaceae > Lentimicrobiaceae bacterium. Next base: position 17,371 of record JACJXH010000001.1, read on the forward strand.
GCTGATTTTTATAGCATTAACTTCTTATTCACAGCAGGGTAATCCTCTTCCCATAAAGGTAGATTTCAGGCAAGGCCTGATTGTATTTACCATTCCGCCGCCGTACCATACCCAAAACATCCGGCCCATGGCCGTTCCGGGTTATGTAACTTCTATGCGCACTATGGTAATGCAACAGTATTCACCTGCGAAGGATGAAATACTCAGCGAATTGGAAGAAAGAACTTCAAATGTGCCGGGTACAACTAATAATGAAACCAGGCTTGCTTTTGCAAAAGATGTGGCCTTGTATATCTACATTTCAAATAACAATACAACAAAACTACCCGAAAAAGCCCGGCAGGCAATCGAAACCTGGAATACCGATGCTGATGCTTATGCCATTAAAACAGAAATTGGTTTAGTGAAAGATTATATTCAATTTGGTGATGAAATGACAGAAAAGGGAGAAGCAGGGCAGCCATAATAAAATTACTTTTTTGCTGGTTGCGGTTTATCCTGTTATGGCTTTTATGCATGGGCTTCGTCTTCTGCCTGATAAAGTCGTTTACCTGTCGGATACTGACCGGAGTTATCACAAAAAGAACCAGAAACAGAACCCATCAAATGGTCAGGGTTGTTTATCAACAATTTATTGTTCACAAATTTGTGAATTTAAATAAATACTCCTACCTTTGCACCCCTCTTAGGTATAAGTATGTCCGTGAACGGCCGTAACCTGAAGCGTGAAAGGCTTATAACACTAAGGGACAAAGCCGTAGGCTGCTGAATCTCATGCCCGTGAATCAGCTGCAGGGACGGTAATTTTATTGTTTTCAATAAAAAATAATTCACAAAATGAACACATTAAGTTATAAAACTTTGTCAGCAACACCAGCGACCATTCAAAAGAATTGGGTTCTGGTAGATGCAGAAGGACAAACACTTGGACGTTTGTCGAGTAAAGTTGCCAACCTTATCAGGGGGAAATACAAAACCAATTTCACTCCGAATCTTGATTGTGGCGACTATGTAATTATTATAAATGCTGAGAAGATTAAACTCACGGGCAAAAAACTGACTGAAAAGGTTTATGTTCGTCACACAGGATATCCTGGTGGACAGCGTTTTGCAACACCATGGGAGCTTTTACAGAAGCATCCTGAGCGTGTTATTGAGCATGCCGTGAGGGGAATGCTTCCTTCAAACAAGCTTGGCGACGCGCTTTACAGCAACCTTAAAGTTTATGCAGGTCCTGTGCATCCACATGAAGCACAGCAGCCTAAATTGATTAACCTTAATTCAATCAAATAATCATGGAAGTGATCAACACTCTTGGCAGAAGGAAAACTGCTGTAGCCCGTATATATCTTAAAGATGGTAATGGGACAATCACTGTGAACGGAAGGGATTACAAAGAATATTTTCCAACCGGAACACTGCAGTATGTTGTTACCCAATCTCTTGAAGTTGCCGAGTCACTTGGCAAATATGATATTAAGGTAAATCTTGATGGTGGTGGAATCACCGGTCAGGCCGAAGCACTTCGTCTGGCAATTTCCAAAGCACTTTGTGAAATCAACCCTGAGCATCGTCCTCCGCTGAAGGCTAAAGGCCTGTTGCGCAGAGACCCGCGTATGGTTGAAAGGAAAAAACCGGGACAGAAAAAAGCCCGTAAGAAATTCCAGTTCAGCAAGCGCTAATCACCTATTGTGTTTAGTATCTAAATTGCGAGGACCTCAATACCTTTATGCTGCGGCATAGTTATATCTGAGCTACCTGGCAATTGAGTTTGACAGAATGTAAACAATTAACAAAAAATTAAATGGCAAGAACAAATTTTGATGAATTACTGGATGCCGGTTCACATTTCGGGCATTTGAAACGTAAATGGAACCCCAATATGGCTCCCTATATTTTTATGGAGCGTAATGGCATTCACATTATTGACCTTTATAAAACCATCGCCAAGATTGATGAAGCTGCTTCAGCATTGAAACAGATCTCAAAATCAGGTAAAAAAGTGCTTTTTGTAGCAACCAAAAAACAAGCCAAAGAAATCGTAGCTGAGCATGTGAAAACTGTTGGCATGCCTTACGTTACTGAGCGCTGGCCTGGTGGTATGCTTACCAACTTTGCCACTATCCGCAAAGCTGTTCGCAAAATGGCTTCTATTGACAGACTGATGACCGGCCCTGGTTTTACAAATATTTCAAAACGTGAGCGTTTGCAGATTTCACGTGAGCGCGCCAAACTGGAAAAGAACCTTGGTTCAATCGCCGATTTGAGCCGTTTGCCAGCCGCTATCTTTGTAGTGGATATCAGCAAAGAGCATATTGCTATTGCTGAAGCCCGCAAACTTAACATCCCTACATTTGCTATCGTTGATACCAATTCAGATCCTACCATCGTTGATTTCCCGATTCCAGCCAATGACGATGCCTCCAAATCAATTTCGCTTATCGTAAGCAAAATGGTTCAGGCTATTGAAGAAGGTTTGATGGAACGCAAAATCGACCGCGATAAACGCGACGAAGCAGATCGTGAAGAAGGTACATCAGGTTCAAGGGTATATGATTTGGACGATGATGACGACGATGAAGTAACACCAACCGGCGAGCGCCTCCGTGGTAAACCAGCTCCTTCAGAAGAAGGTGGCGAAGGTCGTGGACGCAAACCTGTTGCCCGTAAACCTCTTGGTAAAAAACCAGGCGGACCCCGCAAATAGTATTAATCTTCAAAACTGAATTTTAAAATGGCAAATATTACTGCTGCTGACGTTAATAAACTGCGTCAGATGACCGGTGCCGGAATGATGGATTGCAAAAATGCGCTTCAGGAAAATGATGGCGATTTTGAAAAAGCAATTGATTTCCTTCGCAAAAAAGGTCAAAAATTAGCGAACAAACGTGCTGACAAAGATGCCAACGAAGGTATTGTGCTTGCCCGCACCAATGAAGCAAATGATTTTGGAGCTATCTTTATGCTTAACTGCGAAACAGATTTCGTAGCAAAAAATCAGGAGTTTGTTGATTTTACCAACCTGCTGATGACAAAGGCTATTGAAAAAATGCCAAAAACCGCAGATGAGTTTAAAGCCCTGGACCTGAATGGTCGTACCGTTGAAGAAAATATTACTGAAATGGTAGGCAAAACCGGTGAAAAAATGGAATTGGCCCACTTCGAAGTCATTTCAGCTCCACGCGTATTTGCTTATAACCATCCCGGAAACAGACTTGCTACTATCCTTGGTTTATCAAAAACCGGTATTGAAGGTATTGAGCAGGCAGGCCACGAAGTTGCCATGCAGATTGCTGCTATGGCCCCTGTTGCCGTTGATAAGGATGATGTTCCTTCTGATGTAATCGAACGCGAAATCGAAATCGGAAAAGAGCAAGCCCGTCAGGAAGGTAAACCTGAAGAAATGGTTGAGAAAATTGCTGTTGGCAAGCTGAATAAATTCTACAAGGAGAATACACTTCTCAATCAGGAATTTGTTCGCGATAACAAGCTTTCAGTACGCGAGTACCTTACTAAACTTGATAAAGAACTGACTGTAAAGTCATTCAAAAGGTTTATGCTGGGTGCATAATCAGCATACATTCAAAAGAGAAAAGGCCGGAAATTTCCGGCCTTTTCTCTTATACCTGGAATGCAAAACGGAAAAAAAAGGCTGCTCAGGCAGCCTTTTTTAGTAAGTAGCAAAAGCAATTACAGTCCGAGAAGTTCCTTTACAATCATTGAGATGGTTTTATTGTCGGCTTTGCCTGCAAGTTGTTGCGAAGCGGCTGCCATTACCTTTCCCATGTCCTTGATACCGGTAGCTCCGGTACTTTGAATGATGTCCTGAATAACGGGTTTAAGCTCTTCAGGGCTTAGTTGCGAAGGCAGGTAAACAGAAATTACCTCTGCCTGAAACTTTTCAGCTTCAGCCAAATCAGGACGATTCTGTCCCGCATAGATTTCTGCTGTTTCGCGGCGTTGTTTTACCAGTTTCTGCAACAGTTTAATCTCGTCATCTTCAGTAATATCTGAGCCGCTTTCGCTGGTTTTAAGCAGCAAAAGTGCAGATTTAACAGCCCGCAGCGCTTCAAGTTTGTCTTTTTCGCGCGCTAGCATCGCTTTTTTTATGTCGTCGTTAATTTTGTCGGTTAAGCTCATGGTTTAATCAATCTGGTTTATCGTGCAGGAATGAGTTGTTTGATCTCATTTCAACTGAATTTCCTTCAGTTTTAAAGAGGGTGTATCTGGAAACCTCGGAGCTGTCGGAGGCCGGGGTGTCGCGCAATTCAACATTACGTCTCATGTATGCGGGCTGATTCTCAAGTTCGGCAAGACCTTCAGGTGTGTTTACTTTTACACTGATTTCTCTGAACTTTTCAAGTCTGGCGTTGGCTCTTTCTTCCTGTTTTAAAGTATCATCTTCCACACTCCCGGGCTGGGGTTTGCTGGTGATAAAATCTTTTAAGAAGTCAAATCCGGGTTCGCTGTGCCTGGGTTTGTCGGGCGTTGATGTGTATTTGGGCGAAGCAACTTCACTATTTACAGTGGTTTGTCTTTCAGTAGAAGCCTGATTGATTTCGAAAGTAAAAGTTCTTTGCGGAGGTGTTTCCGAAAGGATTTCTCTTTTGGCTTCAGGTTTTATATCAGCATTCAAATCATGAATTACTGTTTCCCTGATTTCTTCTGCCGGCTTGGTAATGAGGGTAATTTCATCAACTTTAGCCGGAGCAGGCCGGGCGTGTTCTTCCGTTTTGGCAGGCTGAGTGGCCGGAGTTTCGTTGAGAGGGTAAACAATTACATCGGGTTTGCTGATGTCAGCTGCATTTTTGAGTTTAGAGTCGAACCCCGTAGCGATTAAAGTGATGCTAATCTGTTTGTCAAGTGTTTCATCCGTTCCGTTACCCCAAATGATGTCGGCTCCCGAGCCAGCTTCGTGTTGTATATAGTCAGTAATTTCCATGACTTCGTCGAGCGTAATTTCTTCGGTACCTGAAGAAATATAAAGCAGGATGTTACTGGCTCCTCTGATATTGGCATCGTCGAGCAGTGGTGAAGTCATGGCCATTTGCACGGCTTCAAGTGCTCTGTTTTCGCCTTCGGCTATTCCAGAACCCATGATGGCTTTGCCACTGTCTTTCATAACTGTTTTTACGTCTTCAAAGTCAACGTTGATATAACCGGTCACCGTAATGATTTCGGCAATACCTTTTGCTGCTACGGCAAGAATGTTATCGGCTTTGCTAAATGCTTCCGAGAGTTTCAGGTCGCCTTCCAGTTCGCGCAGTTTATCATTACAGATGATAAGCAGAGTATCTACTGATTTGCGCAGTTCATCAATACCGGCGCGTGCTTGCTGGGTTCTTTTACGTCCTTCAAAGGCGAAGGGGAGGGTTACAATACCAACGGTAAGAATGCCAAGTTCTTTGGCAAGGCTGGCAATAACAGGTGCTGCACCAGTACCGGTACCTCCACCCATTCCGGCCGTGATAAACACCATTTTGGTATTGTTTTCCAATATTTTACGAATATCGTCGATGTTTTCAGTGGCAGCGTCTTTGCCAACCGAAGGAATAGAGCCTGCGCCCAGGCCTTTGTTACCCAGTTGAATTTTTACCGGTACAGCGCTGGTGTCAAGAGCCTGACAATCAGTATTGCAAATCAGGAAGTCCACTCCACGGATTCCTTGTTTGAACATATGGGTAACCGCGTTGCTTCCGCCCCCTCCAACACCTATAACTTTTATAATTGACGATTGATTTTTCGGCAATTCGAATTTGAGCATATCTGGCATATTTTGATCTCCTAAAATTACATGATTAATGATGCTTAAGCTATTACTTCAGGCTGTTTTTATCAACAGCCGTTTTGTTAATATCTTAATTTTCGCCGTCTTCTTCAAAAAACTTTTTTATCCCGTCAAAGAATGAAAGTCTTTGCTTTTTCCTGGGTTTAGTTGTTTCAGTTTCAGGTTCTGCTGACTGCAGGCTTTTTTCAAACCTTTGCAACCCGATAATGACCAGGCCGATGCCGGTAGCATACATGGGACTGGCCATTTCTTCCGGAACGCCAGGCGCCAGATGCTCATTGGGGTAGCCAATGCGGGTATCCATGCCGGTAATAAACTCGGTGAGCTGTGTAATGTGTTTTAATTGTGCACCCCCACCTGTAAGAACAATGCCTGCAATGAGTTTTTTTTCAAAGCCTGAATTTTTGATTTCAAAATAGACGTGTTCTATAATTTCTTCCATGCGGGCCTGAATGATGCTGGCCAGATTTTTGAGCGTAATTTCCTTGGGAGGACGACCACGCAGGCCGGGAATGGCCACAATCTCCTCGTCGCGGTTTTCACTGGCCAGGGCTGAGCCGAACTTAACTTTTAAATCTTCGGCGTGCTTCTTAATAATGGTGCAGCCCTCTTTGATGTCTTCGGTTATGATGTCGCCACCAAAAGGGATAACAGCGGTATGTCTGACGATTCCATCCTGAAAAATGGCGATATCGGTTGTGCCGCCGCCAATGTCGACCAGTACTACACCGGCTTCTTTTTCTTCTTCGCTGAGCACAGCTTCGGCTGAGGCCAGAGGCTCAAGCAGTAAGGAGTCAACCTGAAGGTTGGCTTTTTTTATGCATTTGTAAATGTTTTTTGCAGCCATTGTCTGGCCCGAAATAATGTGGAAATTGGCCTCCAGTGTGTGGCCAAGCATTCCTTTGGGCTGCTTTATTCCGCTTTCGCCATCAATGGTATATTCCTGTGCAATAACATCGATTATCTCTTCGCCGGGGTTCATCGCCAGTTTATACATGTTTTCTGTCAATCCGTCGATGTCGGCCTGGCTTATTTCATTGTCACTGTTGGTGCGGATAACCGAACCTCTGTATTGTATGCTTTTGATATGCTGACCTGCAATACCAACATTTACTGTAGCAATGTCAGAGTCGGAGCGGGCTTCAGCTTCTTTTACTGCCACGATGATGCTTTGCACAGTATCTTCGATATTGGCTACTACTCCCCGCTTTACTCCAATAGATTCAGTGCGGCCAAATCCAAGTATCTCAATTTTGCCGTTTTCGTTACGCTGACCAACAATTGCCGCTATTTTGGTAGTGCCTATATCAAGGCCTACTATTATTTCTGACCGTGCCATATTATAGTGATTTTGTACAAACAACCTGATTCCTGTATTTTAAATTAATCTCTTTGTATTGTGTCCAGGCGTTTTGTTTCATGCCCTGGGTGTAAAATGTTTTAAGCTTCGAAAGTTTACTCAATATTTCAACGGTGTCGCCTAACACGATGGTTTGCCTGCCGATTTTGGGTATAAGTTCAAGGTCGCCGGTGTTATTGAGATAAATTTGCTCAACCATGGCATTGGTGAACGAGTCGCGTTGAACGGCCATTGAAGCTATGTATATTTTCTGCAGATCTGCCGGAAGTTGCTGATAAGCTTTCTTCCCGGCGTCATTGCTTTGTAATCCTCTGATTTTTTTTATGGGTTTGATATGGCCGTTGGCTATGACAACCCTTGCAGCATATTCGCTGCTAAGAGGCATTACAAATCCTTCATTGTCCATGTAAAACTGAGTGCCATTCATGTCAGAAACTCTAACAACAGGATTGCGCTGCAAAATATGTGCTTTTACTTTGCCATTTACACCGATGGTTATGGTGGCCTCCTTGATATATGGATTCCTGTTGAGTAGTTTCTGAATCTTTACTGATTCAATATCGCCAATTTCATTGCCTCTGACACGGATTTTTTCTCTGGTAATCTCTTGCCTGATATCTGATTGGGTGATGAGAGTTGGTGCATGATTGTAATCAACAACAATTTCAAACTCAGGGCAAACCAGACTATCCTGTTTGGCATTGGCGAATATAAACAGGCTGGTCACCAATGCGACCAGTGCAACCCAAAATACAAGAGTCAGGATCTTTTTCATCTTAGTCCTCTGTTTGAAATAGTTTTTCAATATCGGCTACCATCAGATCAATGTCACCCGCTCCCAGTGTAAGCAGGATATCAGGTTTATGTTCTGATAATTCTTTTATCACATCCTGTTTGCTGCACAGCATTTTGTCAGCGGTGGTGATGTTTTTCAGTATAAGCTCAGAATCAACTCCTTCAATCGGTAATTCACGGGCAGGGTAAATATTGAGCAGCATAACCTTGTCGAGCAGCGACAGGCTTTGGGCAAAACCAGCCGCAAAATCGCGGGTGCGGGTATAAAGGTGAGGCTGAAATATGCCCGTAATGTGCCGGTGAGGATACATGGCTCTTACAGCACCGATGCAGGCTTTCAATTCTTCAGGGTGATGAGCATAATCATCAATATATAACAGCCCTGATTGGTTAATGCGGTGGTCAAATCTTCTTTTTACACCTTCAAAAGTGTTGATACCTTTAATAATTTCTTCGTTGCTTGCTCCGCAAAGCCAGGCCGCAGCAGCCGCAGCAATGCTGTTTTCAACATTAAACAGTCCCGGAAGCCCCGGATTCAGATGCTCAATAATCCCATCAGGGGTCTTCAGGCTAAATGAATAACAGGCATCGCGGAGCTGAAGACCGATGGCCATAAAATCGGCCTGATCAGTTACAGCATAAGTGTATTTGCTGACCCGCTCTTTTATTTTTTCAGGCAAGGTTATGCCCTGCTTAACCAAAAGAAATCCGCCTTGTTCAATATTGGCGGTAAAATCGGCAAATGAATCCAGCAGTTGTGCGTGTGTTTTATATATGTCAAGGTGGTCGGCATCGGTGGCTGTAACTATTGCCAGATATGGGAAAAGTTTGAGAAACGACCTGTCAAATTCATCTGCTTCAGCAACCATGAAGTTACTCTGAGGGTTCAGGAGCAGGTTTGAATTGTAATTTTTGGCTATTCCACCAAGGAATGCAGTGCATCCCATTTCAGACGGAAACAGAATGTGTGAAAGCATGGTGGTAACGGTGGTTTTACCATGTGTTCCGGCTATGGCCAGTGTTTTTTTTGCTGAAGTTATTTCGCCAAGTAAAGCTGAGCGCTTTATCATGGGAATGTTTTTCAGTTTCAGGAACTGAAATTCGCCAAGGTCTGCAGGAACTGCCGGTGTATATACAACCAAAGAGGTTTCAGCCGGAATCAGCTCAGGCCGATCTTCATAGTGAATGACAATACCTTCAGCTTCGAGTTGAGAGGTGAGTGTTGTAGGCGTTTTGTCATATCCATGCACATTTACCCCGGCTTTTTTCAAATAGCGCGCCAGGGCACTCATACCGATGCCTCCGATACCCAAAAAATAAACAGTCCCGAGCGTTTCTATGTTCACGTTATGCGTTTTGATGTTCCTGAATACATTGCATGATTACCTCAGCAATGCGCTGTGCCGAATTGAGTTGCGCAAGCTGAAGAATGTTTTTTTTCAAAGTTTCCTGATGTGCTTTATTAAATGCCAGATCAACTGTGGTGGCAACCAGTGAAGAAGGTGCGTCAGCATCCTTTACGATTAAGGCAGCATCTTTTGATACCAGAGCCATGGCATTTTTTGTCTGATGGTCTTCAGCGACATTCGGCGAAGGAACCAGAATACTGGGCTTGCCTGTGATGCAAAGCTCAGAAATGGCGATGGCTCCGGCGCGCGAAATAACGATATCAGCGGCTGCATAGGCCATATCCATGCGGGTGATAAAGGCAAATTGTCTGACGCCTGCTTTTTCAAAAGGGATGACTGCCATTGCAGCCTGTTCGGCATAGTTTTTTCCTGTTTGCCAGATAAGCTGAATGTGCTGATCTGTCAACTCTTTCAGTCCACTGTGCAGACTTTGGTTTATGGTACGGGCACCCAGGCTTCCGCCAACTGCCAAAACTACTGGTTTTGAAGCGTCAAGGCCAAAGAATTTAAGTGCTTCTTCACGGCTTACTTGTTGGTTGGCAATATCTTTACGAACAGGATTTCCGGTCACAATCAGTTTGCTCTGCGGAAAATATTTTTCCATACCGGGGTAAGCAACACAAATTTTTCTGGCTTTTCCTGCCAGCATTTTATTGGTAATGCCCGGATATGAATTCTGCTCCTGCAGGATGGTAGGAATGCCGGAGAGGGCAGCTGCTCTGATGGTTGGCCCGCTGGCATAACCACCTACGCCAATGGCTGCATCGGGCTTAAAACGCCTGATAATCTGATGGGCTTTCAGATTGCTGTGTATCAGTTTTAGAGGGATTAACAGGTTTTTAAGTGTGAGGCTGCGTTGAATGCCGCTAATCCATAAAGCTTCAATTTCATAACCGGCAGCAGGTACTTTTTCCATTTCCATACGGCCTTCGGCGCCCACAAAGAGAATGCTTACTCCGGGAATAGCCTGCTTGAGCGCATCAGCAATGGCAATGGCCGGAAAAATATGTCCCCCGGTTCCTCCTCCGCTTATGATTATTCTGGTCTCAGGCGATAGCATGCTCAGGTGTTTTGGGTTCTTTACTTTCTTTATTTTCTTTAGCTTCTTTTTCTGCATTCTCTGATTCTTCGATTTCGCGGCTTACACTCAGAATAATGCCAATAGCTATACTTGTAAACCAGATGGAAGTACCTCCCATACTGATGAGTGGCAGCGTTTGCCCCGTTACCGGAAGAAGGTTTACAGCCACCATCATGTTAACCATTCCCTGGAAAACAAGGCTGAATGCAACCCCGAAAGTGAGAAATGCTGCAAAATTACGAGGACTTTTAATTACAATTTTAATGGCCCTGAATAATAATACGAGGTAAAGTAATACAACGATAATTCCACCAATGATGCCATATTCTTCGATGATGATGGCATAGATAAAGTCGGAGTAGGGGTGGGGTAAAAAGTTTTTTTGCGTTGAATTACCCGGCATTTTCCCCAATAAACCGCCGGTAGCAATGGCAATTTTGGCCTGCTCAACCTGATAATTGGCATCACTGTCGCCACTGGTGTAACTTTCAATACGTGTTTGCCACGTTCCTATACGACCGTTGAGTTTAGGTGTATTTATGGCCAATGCTATAAGTAAAATGAAGCTTACCACACCAACGCCCACTAAAATTAACAGATATTTGAATTTAACCCTGCCAACGAACATCAACACCAAACAGGTGGTAAAAATAAGCGCGGCTGTTGAAAAATTGGCGGGTAATATCAGTAAAGTGATGATGACAACAGGAATCATAATAGAGATAAAACCCTTCCGGAAGTCTTCAACATCATCCTGTTTTTTGGCAAGCAAGCGGGCAACGAAAATGATGAGGGCTAATTTGGCAAAATCAGAAGGCTGAAATGTGATGTTTATCAAAGGTAAAGTATACCAGCGGCTTGCTTCATTCAGATTGGTTCCGAAAAGAAGTGTGTAGGCAAGTAAAGGCACAGAGATATAAATCCCTAATTGGGAAATCCGGGCGTAATATTTGTAAGGTATTTTGTGCGCAAGAAACATCAAACCAAATCCAAGTAAGAGAATGCCTGTGTGCTTGATAAAATAGTATTCGGTATTTCCTGACTGATATTTATAAGCCAAAGTGCCGGTTGAACTGTACACCGCCAGGATCGAAAATATAGATAGTATAAATACAACTATCCAGATAGTTTTATCGCCTTTGATGTTATTTAATATAGCTTTCATACCGGTATTGAATGGCTAAAGGGATTTTACTGCAGCTTTAAATTTTCGTCCTCTGTCTTCGTAGTTTTCAAACAAATCGAAGCTGGCACAGGCCGGCGATAGCAACACTGCATCACCTTTGCGGGCCAGATAGTATGCAATATTAACGGCTTCTTCGGCCGATTGTGCTTCGTTTATGATCTCTACCTTGTCCTTAAAGGCATCAATCAGCTTCTCATTGTCAGTTCCAAGGCAAACAATGGCCTTCACTTTTTGCTGAACCAAATCATACAGTTTTGTATAATCATTGCCTTTGTCGATTCCACCGGCAATCCATACAATTTTTTTGTTAAGGGATTCCAGTGCGTACCAGGCCGAATTGATATTGGTTGCCTTGGAGTCATTAATAAACTCAATCCCGTGAATATTTGCTACAAATTCCAGTCGGTGTTCAACATTCTGAAAATCCGACAAACATTCCTTAATTGTTTCCTTACGGATGTCAACCAGGCGGGCTGCCACGCCTGCAGCCATCGAGTTGTAAATATTGTGCTTGCCTTGCAATGCCAGTTCTTCTAAAGTCATATCGAACTTGTCCCCTTTTATGTTAAATTCTATTTTTTGATTCTCACTAAATGCTCCGTTGCTGATTGGCTTACGGATACTAATCGGGTATGCACCCTGTGTTAATTTTAATTGTCCGAATCGTTGGTTGAGTATTTCATCATCGCAACACCAGATTACGGCATCATTTTCTGACTGGTTTTGTAAAATGCGCATCTTTGAATCGGCATATTTGCTGAAATCATTGTCATACCGATCGAGATGATCCGGTGTGATGTTGAGCAATATGGCGATATCGGCTTTAAACCGGTACATGCCATCGAGCTGAAAACTGCTTAGCTCAATCACATAGTAATCGTGTTCTTCACTGGCAACCTGACGGGCAAAACTTTTACCTACGTTTCCTGCAAGACCGGCATTCAGGCCGGCTTTTTGCAGCATATGCCAAATGAGCATGGTTGTTGTTGTTTTGCCATTGCTGCCTGTAATGCAGATTTTTTTGGCATTTGTATACCTGCCTGCAAATTCAATTTCAGAGATAACCGGGATGCCTTTAGCCAATGCAGCTGCAACTACAGGAGCCTTGTCGGGTATTCCGGGGCTTTTAATAATTTCATCAGCCGACAGAATCAGTTGTTCAGAATGTTTGTTCTCTTCAAAATCAATACCTGCCTCTGTGAGTGTAATCTTGAAATCGTTTCTGATGAAACCATAGTCTGATACAAATACACTTATCCCCTTGCTTTTGGCAAGCAGTGCAGCGCCAACTCCGCTTTCAGCAGCGCCCAATACCACAACCCGGGGATGAGAATTCATGATTACCTGATTTTTAAGGTGATGATTGTTAAAACTGCAAGCATGATTCCTACAATGAAGAATCTTTGTACGATTTTAGGTTCCTTATAGCCTAGTTTCTGAAAATGATGATGCAAAGGCGACATCAGAAACAACCTTTTGCCTTCGCCATATTTTCTTTTTGTGCGCTTGAAGTAGCTTACTTGTAGAACTACTGAAAGGTTTTCGGCCAGAAAAATTCCACAAAGTATAGGTATAAGAAGCTCTTTCCGGATCATGATGGCCAGTACTGCAATAATTCCTCCTAATGCCAGCGAGCCGGTATCACCCATAAAAACCTGCGCAGGATAAGTGTTGTACCATAGAAATCCGGTGCAGGCGCCAACAAAAGCACTGACAAAAATTGAAAGCTCTCCTGTATTTGGCAGATACATGATGTTGAGGTAATCGGCAAATACTATATTGCCCGATACCCAGGCAAGCAGGCCCAGCGTAACCCCGATAATGGCCGATGTGCCTGTCGCTAACCCGTCAATGCCATCGGTTAAATTGGCTCCATTTGATACAGCAGTTATAATAAGAATAACGATGGGTACAAAAATTAGCCAGGCATTGTCCATGACCTTTTTGCCGAAAGGCTTCAGCAAAATGGCATAATCAAATTCATTGTTTTTGAAAAACGGAATGGTGGTTTTAGTCGATTTTTTACTCTGGCGCGAAAATTTTTGCTGGTGATCTTTTACTTGTTCAAATTCGCTCAGATTTGAGGCCGAACGTGAACTTGTCTGCGCAATTTTTTCTCTGATTACTACACCCTCATGAAAATAAAGTGTGAAACCAACAATTACTCCGATTACAACCTGTCCAAGAATTTTAAACTTTCCGGCAAGTCCCTTTTTGTCATGCCTGAACACCTTGATATAATCATCAAGAAACCCGATAAAACCAAGCCAGATGGTTGTAACCAGTATGAGAATGATATAGATATTGTTGAGTTTGGCAAATAAAATGGTAGGGATAACAATGGCACCCAGAATAATCAATCCTCCCATGGTTGGAGTTCCTTGTTTTTCTTTTTGTCCGTCAAGCCCAAGATCGCGAACGGTTTCACCAACTTGTTTTTTTTGCAGGTATTTAATCAGTGACTTTCCAAAAAGCAAAGAAATGGTCAACGATGTTATGATAGCAAGCGCTGCCCTGAAAGATATATACTGAAACATACCCGAGCCGGGCAGGTCGTAAGCTTTATCAAGATAATCAAACAAATAATAGAGCATAGCAGTGTTGTTTTAAGAACCTTGTTCGGTTTGCTGGTCTTTGAAAAAATCAGTCAGAATTTCCCTGTCGTCAAAGTGGTGTTTAACGCCTTTGATTTCCTGATATGTTTCGTGCCCCTTACCGGCAACCAGTATGATGTCATCTTTAGCAGCCATAGTGCAGGCTGTGCGGATTGCTTCCCGCCTGTCGGATATAACCAGACAAAATTTTGCCTTACCGGGTGAAATACCGGCCCGCATATCATTGAGAATGTCTTCCGGGTTTTCACTTCGGGGGTTGTCTGAAGTGAGAATCGTCAGGCTGCTGTTTTCTACTGCAATGGCTGCCATAACAGGTCGTTTGGTTTTGTCACGATCTCCTCCTGCTCCTACTACGGTAATTAATTTGCCATTGCCGCCTCTGATGGCGTTAATTGTGCTGATAACATTTGAAAGTGCATCAGGAGTGTGTGCGTAGTCTACAATGCCAATTACCCCCTGTGGCGATTTTATATACTGAAAGCGGCCGTCAACTGGCTCAAGCCTGCTGAGTTCAGTTAAACATTCGCCTGGCTTTATCCCCAGTGAAATGGCAGTCGCATAAATGCTTAGCAAATTATAGGCGTTAAAGTTTCCAACCAACCGGCACCAAACTTCCTGGTTGTTGATTCTGAGCAGTAAGCCGTCGAAATGATTTTCAATGATTTTGCAATGGAAATCGGCAGGCCTTTTAACAGCCAGTGTTTTTACTGTTGCCCTGGTGTTTTGAGCCATTACAAGTCCATTGCGGTCATCGGTATTGACCAGTGCAAAAGCTTCCGCAGGTAAATTGTCAAAAAAGCTTTTTTTAGCAGCCAGATATGCATCAAAAGTTTTATGAAAATCCAGGTGATCGTGGGTCAGATTGGTAAACACACCTCCGGAAAAACGTATTCCGGCAATCCGGTTTTGCACAACAGCATGAGAGCTTACTTCCATAAAGCAATACGCACAACCTTCATCTGCCATTGTTCTTAACATTTGGTTTAAAGCGACAGCATCAGGGGTTGTATGGGTAGCTTGAATTTCTTTACGGTTTATCATGTTTCTGACCGTTGAAAGCAAGCCTGTTTTATATCCCAAATTAAGAAACATCTGATAAAGTAAGGTGGCAGTTGTCGTCTTCCCGTTTGTACCCGTAATGCCTACAATTTTTATTTCATGTGAAGGATTGTCGTAAAAGTTTGAAGCTACAATTCCCAAAGCTTTGCTGCTGTCGCTTACTTCAACATAACAAACATCAGGCTTGGTTATATCGGGTATTTTTTCGCAGATAATGGCTTTTACACCCGCTTCAATTACCTGATTGATGTATTGATGACCGTCGGTTTGTGTTCCTTTAACAGCAACAAAAAGCGAGTGCCTGTCTACACGGCGCGAGTCGAATACC
This sequence comes from Lentimicrobiaceae bacterium, assembly GCA_020636745.1. Lineage (NCBI taxonomy): Bacteria > Pseudomonadati > Bacteroidota > Bacteroidia > Bacteroidales > Lentimicrobiaceae > Lentimicrobiaceae bacterium. The sequence continues at coordinate 32,992 of JACJXH010000001.1, forward strand.
ACTGCATCAACCATGGCTTCTGAGCTGCCGGCTATGCGGTTGATGCTGGTTTTGTATAATATGTCTTTAAGTGCTTTCAATTTTCAAACCTTTGTTTTAACCTAATTCAATAATGCAGTTACTCCCTTTTCTTGCTTTTGTTCCGGCAGGAACCGATTGTCGCTTAACCTGGCCTTTCCCTCTGATTTGAACTTTTAAACCAGCTGATTCGAGAAGATAAGTTGCATCACGTGCGCCCATTCCGGTTACATCTGGAGTTTTTGCATCCATCACTGGTCTTGGCGAAATTTTGATTGTACTGTCGGTACCCGTCATGGCAGCATAATCATATTGTTGCGCATCGCCGGTCCACTGAACGTTAAACTCTTTGAGAATCAGCTCAATTTCATGGGCATTTCCTGCGGCATAAACGGGTATCTGAACAGGTATTGAGTCAGTTTTCTTTATCGAGGGATCAAGACGTGTTGCATAAACCTTGTTGGCTACATCCCTGAATACAGGTCCGGCAATTGAGCCTCCGTAGTAAACCCCTTTTGAAGGGTTATTAATGACAACTATCATTGAATATTTGGGGTTGTCGGCCGGGAAATATCCAACAAACGATGCTTTATAGTTTGACTTGTTATATCCGCTGTTGTTCTGAGCAATTTGTGCTGTACCTGTTTTCCCGGCAATTTTGAATACCGGATTTTTCAGATTTGTTGCTGTTCCTCTTTCTACCACCCCTTCAAGCAGTGATTTGACCTGCGTGATGGTTTCTTTATTTTTAACGATAGACTCACATAGAATTACAGGCTCAAATGATTGAACAGTTTCACCAGCCATTCTTATTTCTCTGATAAACTGAGGTTTAACCATTACTCCATTGTTGGCTACAGCATTGTAAAATGCAAGAGTCTGAAGCGGTGTCATGGCAACTTCATAGCCGATTGACATCCAAGGAAGGGAAACCTTCGACCAGATTTTACTCTTGGTGTCTTTGATTGATGGATTGCCTTCGCCGGGAATATCGAGGCCGAGCTTTTTATTCAGGTGCATTGAATAGAGCTTTTCAATAAATTGTTGTGGCTTTTCATGGTATGCTCTGTGAATAATCTTTGATATGCCAACATTGGAGGAAAGCTCGAAAGCTCTTCTGATACTGATGACACCATAGCCCCCTTCGTGTGAATCTTTCATGATGCGGTTGGCAAATCTTACAGCGCCGCCTTGTGTATCAACTGAATCGGAAAGCTTAATTAACCCGTCGTCAAGAGCTGCAATAACCGAGGCCAGTTTAAAAGTGGAACCTGGCTCTGAACTCTCACCAATGGCGTAATTGTATTTTTCTTCATAAACACCATCGCCGTTTTTGCCTAAATTGGCAATGGCAACGATAAATCCAGTATTTACTTCCATTAATACTGCGCAACCGTGATCTGCATCATTGGCTATCAACTGGCGCATAAGAGCGTCTTCTGCAACATCCTGTATATTGATATCGATGGATGTCAGAATATCGTGACCGTTGCGTGGCTCAATTTCATTTTCGTCATTTAACGGACGCCAAACTCCATTCCCAATCCGCTGCATCAGTCGTTGTCCGCTTTCACCTTCAAGTATCTGACTGTATGCCCCTTCAAGTCCAATGTCATTTTCTTTTCCATCTTTGTCCCATCCTATGGTTCTGAAAGCCAGCCATTTGAACGGTAATTCCCGCTTATTCCGGGCCTCTGCAATGATGCCTCCCTTGTATTTGCCTAATCTGAAAATCGGAAACTTTCTGACTTTTTTAAGATGTGCATAAGTAATGTTGCGTTTAAGCAGTAAAAAGCGGTTGTTGTTTTTACGGCCTTTAATCAGAAGATCTTTATACTCTTTTTTGCTTTTATCGCCAAAAAGGTTCGACAGGCAAAGAGCGAGAGAGTCAACGTTTTCGTAGAAAAAATCATCCTTGTAGTGTGTATTTCCTGCATCAACTCTTAAGTCAAATACAGGAACAGAAGCCGCGAGCAGACTTTCGTCAGAGGCCAGAATATTCCCTCTGATAGCTTCAATGTTATCGTAACGAATGCTCAGTTTTTTTGCTTTTTCGCGCCATTCATTGCCTTCAACTACCTGAATATACAAGGCCTTGCCAATAATAGCCAATGCCAGCACCACCATAAAGATGTATACCAGATAAACTTTTTTTAATATGTCGCGCCTGTTTTCGTCCATCGACTATGGTACTTTTACATAAAGTTTGGCAGGTGGTACAACTGATTCTTTTACACCACTGTTTATAAGTTTTGCAGCAACTTCTGATTGTTTGCTGTGAAACATCAGTTCCGATTTGGTTGTGATATATTCAAAGCGGAGTTCTTCGAGCTCTTTTTTTGTTTTGGAGATGTCAATGATGGTTTTTTCTGCATTATATGAATTGGCGATATACATGATGGCCAGAAAAGTCATATAAAAAATGAAAGGAATTTGTTTAACCAGGTTTTCACGAGTCATCAACCGTCCATCAAAAAATCCGGGAACTGATTTTCCTGTTCCGGTTTTTTTGTTGAGCAAGGTAAATGAAGAAAATCTCCGTTTTTTCTTTGGCGGAGTGTCTTCATGTTTAGGTCTCGGTGTGTTTCTGGTTTTATTCATTGATTGTACGTTCTGCTATCCTGAGTTTGGCACTGCGAGCCCTGCTGTTTTCAAGGGTTTCCTGTTCGCCGGGTACAACAGGCTTTCTGGTAATGGGCTTGAAAGGGGCAATCAGGTTTCCGTAAAAATCCTTTTCTTCAATAGCCTCAAAATTTCCGGTTTTGAGATAGTTCTTAACCAGCCGGTCTTCGAGAGAATGGTATGACATAATGACCAGTCTGCCGCCTGGTTTAAGTACTTTTTGCGTTTGAAGAAGCAACTCTTTGAGCACCTCGAGCTCTCCGTTTACCTCAATGCGAAGTGCCTGAAAAACACGGGCGAAAAATTTGTTCTCGCGGCCTCTTTCGGCCAGTGGGGTGAGTATCTCTTTAAGTTGACTGGTTGTTTTCAGATTGTTAGATGATCTGTATTCGTCAATTTTCAGGGCAATCCGGTAAGCGTTTTTTAGTTCACCGTATGCAACAAACACCTTTTTTAAATCGTCAATAGAATACTGGTTTAAAACCTGTGCAGCTGTTATACCGGTATTGCGGTTCATCCGCAGGTCCAAGTCAGCTTCAAACCGGGTCGAAAAACCACGCTCAGGTTGGTCAATCTGATATGATGAAATGCCTAAATCGGCCAGTATTCCATCCACCGGCAAAGCTTTGTAAAGCCTTAAAAAGTTGGTGAGATATCTGAAATTCTGATTTATCAATGTAAAGCGGTCGTCTTCAATTGTGTTTTTAAGCGCATCAGCATCCTGATCGAAAGCAAGCAGCCTTCCGGTTGTAAGTTTTTCAAGTATAGCGCGGGAATGGCCTCCTCCGCCAAAAGTGACATCCACATAAGTGCCCTCCGGGTTAATGGCCAGCCCATCAATACATTCTTTCAGCATTACCGGGTTATGATACATCTCAGTCATTGTCAGTTTCGTTAATCAGTCCCATTACATCTTCAGCCAGCTCCGAGAAATTTCCAAGGTTCTCTCTGATAGAAGCTTCATATTTTTCTTTATCCCAAATCTCAATGATATTTAGCGCTGAAGCCAGCACGATGTCTTTTGATATAGATGCAAAAAGCGCTAAATCTTTAGGAATGAGAAGCCTGCCTGTGTTGTCAAGGTCAACTTCTCGCACCCCTGCCATAAATACCCTGATGAAATCGTTGTTCTTTTTTACAAACCGATTCAACTTGTTTACGCCCTTTATGGCTCTGTTCCATTCTGAACGTGGATATAATTCCAGACAAGGCTGAAAAATGCTTCGTTTAATGATAAATCCTTCCGAAATAATGGCATCCAGCTGCGACTTGAGTGCCGAGGGGAGCATTAACCGCCCCTTGGTATCAACCTTACAGTCGTGTACGCCAATTATTTCGATCATTTTCTTTAAGTGCTGAATTTGAGTGTAAATATAACACGCTTTTACCACTTTTTACCACTTTATACCACAAGTGTTGATAACTTTTTAGGAAATAGAAGGATTTGCCGCTGCAGGCAGGATGCAAATAATAGTAAATCAGGGCATTGCTAAGTGAATTGCAGGTGCTTTTATTCCAAATTGAGCAAAATGCTGCTTTCTTGCCCTAATTTCACGCGCACATTACCAATTGAAGCATGGAATTGCCTAAATTTGTGAGAAATTATAGAGCGTAAGTCAACTGTGAATATGAATACAACGGTTCAAAGTAATCTTCAGCCGGACAAGAGATTTATTGATGTTGAAAAGGTCATAGCAGGTAAGAGCACACGATTGCTTCGGTATCTGCCTTCTTTTTTAATTCAATATCTGAAAAGGATATTGCATCAGGACACGCTGAATGAGGCACTTAATAAACATGCTGATAAACAGGGACTGGCTTTTGTTTCGGCAATACTAACTGAGTTCGGGGTAAATATTATTGTAAATGGAGAGCAACATCTTTTACTTTCTGAACGATTTGTTGTTGTTTCCAATCACCCTCTGGGTGGACTTGATGGAATGGCATTGATGCACGCTGTCGGGAAAATTCGTCCTGATATTGCCATTCCGGCCAACGATTTTTTGCTTCATTTGCCCAATCTCCGGCCATTGTTTATTCCTGTTAATAAGCATGGGTCTAATGCCGAAAATATTGTTCATTTTGATGATACCTTCAAATCGGATAAAACGGTTCTCTATTTTCCTGCCGGTCTCTGCTCGAGGAAAATAAAAGGGAATATTGTTGATCTTGAATGGAAAAAGACTTTTCTATCGAAAGCCAGAAAGACCAACAGGGATATTATTCCGGTGCATATAAGCGGAAGAAATTCCAATTTCTTTTATAATCTTGCAAATTTGCGCAAGTGGCTGGGATTAAAAGCAAATATTGAGATGCTTTACCTTGTGGATGAAATGTATAAACAGGAAAACAAAGAAATTGTGATAACCTTTGGAAGACCAATACCTGTTTCGGTTTTCGATAACAGTCTGAACGATAAAAAATGGGCTGAAAAAATCAAAGAGCATGTTTACTCATTGAAGGACAACCCTGAAAAGCAGTTTGTTGTTTAGTGATAATTAATATTTTAAAATAATGGAGAATATCATTCCCCCCGTTGACCGGGAATTATTGATGCAGGAACTTACAGATGACAAACTGATAAGAACTACAAACTCAGGTAATAACCTGATTTATATTGTGAACTACCAGAATTCGCCAAATGTGACCAGAGAAATTGGTCGGTTGCGGGAAATTACTTTTCGCGATGCAGGTGGTGGAACCGGGCTTTCTATTGATTTGGATGAATACGATACAGGTGAAAATCTGTTTGAACAGTTAATTGTTTGGAATCCAAATGATAAGGAGATTGTTGGAGGCTATCGTTTTTTACATTGTAAGTTTCTGAAGAAAGATAATGCTGGCGAATATCATACACCTACATTTAAACTTTTCAGGTATTCTGAAAAGTTTGTTGCAGATTTTTTGCCTTATACCATTGAGCTCGGGCGTTCATTTGTACAGCCTGCATATCAGCCATCCAACAATATCAGGAAAGGGATGTATTCATTGGACAATATTTGGGATGGTTTGGGCGCCATTATTCTGATGTATCCTGATGCAAAGTACTATTTTGGCAAGATTACCATGTATCCTGATTACAATCGTACAGCCCGCGATTTAATCCTTTATTTCATGAAGAAGTACTTTGCCGATCATGAGAAACTTGTTTACCCGATTATTCCGCTTGAAACAGAAACTGATCCTGAATTCCTTGCCAATGCATTTCCAAACGGAGTGTATGAGAAAGATTACAAATTATTGATTCAGCAGGTTAGGGGACTGGGCGAAACCATTCCACCGCTGGTGAATGCTTATATGAATTTGTCATCAACCATGAAATTTTTTGGTACAGCCATTAATGACGACTTTGGCCTTGTTGAAGAGTCAGGAATTATTGTTACAATCAGCGATATCTACGATATGAAGATTGAACGCCACCTAACCATAAACTCCTAAGATGATCATTAAATCTGCTGATTTTATAGCCAGTAATACCGAGCTTTCCAAATGTCCTCAGGCCGATAAGCCCGAGTATGCTTTTATCGGAAGATCAAACGTTGGAAAATCGTCACTGATTAACCGGCTTCTGGGCAGAAATAATTTGGCAAGGATTTCCTCTACTCCGGGAAAGACCAGATTAATTAACCATTTTTTGGTGAATGGCGATTGGTATCTGGTTGATTTGCCTGGCTATGGCTATGCCAAAATTTCGAAAAAGGAGCGCGAAAAATGGGAGGAGATGATTCGAAAGTATCTTACCCGGCGTTCCAACCTGGTCAATACTTTTATTCTTATTGACTCCAGAATTGAGCCCAAAAGCTCTGATATTGATTTCATTAACTGGTTTGGCGAACAGCAGCTTCCATTTACGCTTGTATTTACAAAAGCCGATAAACTTACGGCTAATGGTTTGGCTTCAAATGTTGCCGCATTTAAGGCAAGGCTTTTGCAGGAGTGGGAGGAGCTCCCAGTTTCTTTTATTACTTCGTCAGAAAGTGGGCAGGGTAAAGATGAAATCCTTGATTTTATTGAACAAAATAATTCAACCGTATCAGAATTTATTTGAAACCTGCACAGAATTAAGGAAATATTGTATCAGATGAAAAAATAAAAAAAGCCTGCGATTTATATCGCAGGCTTTTTTTATTTCAGAAACAGAAAATTATTCCATTTCAACAAGCAGGAAATTTTTGGGAACCAAATCACCTGATTTGACATTGATTTTTGCTACAACCCCATCAATGGGTGCCACAATATTGTTGGCCATTTTCATAGCCTCAAGTTCCAGAAGTTTAGTCCCTTGCTTTACTTTAGCACCTTCTTTAATATGAACCTTAAGGATGGTACCGGGAATAAACGAGTACACTTTTTTAAGGTCAATGGGTTCATATACTTTGCGCGCCATAAACTTTTTGGTAAGCCGCGTTTTGTATTTGACATTGTCGATAATGATCGATTTTAAAGCAGGGGCTTCGTTGTTTTCTTCCATATCGAAAAATTAAAAAGGTGGAATACCATGTTTTTTATTGGGGCGAACCTCTGCTTTTTCAGCAGAAATTTCGAGCGCATGTATCAGCATATTGCGTGTTTCGGCAGGTTCAATTACTGCGTCAACATAACCATAAGCTGCAGCAACATAAGGGTTGGCAAATTTTTCTTTGTACTCCTTAATTTTAAGCTTGCGCATTTCTTCAGGGTTTTCTGCATTTTTTATTTCGTTGCGGAAAATAATATTAGCAGCGCCCTCCGGGCCCATTACTGCAATTTCTGCAGTTGGCCAGGCAAATACAAAGTCAGCCCGTAAGTGGCTTGAGCACATGGCTATATAACCTCCTCCGTATGCTTTGCGCAAGATAACAGTCATTTTTGGAACAGTGGCTTCCGAATAAGCATAAAGCATTTTGGCTCCATGCCTGATTACACCAGCATGCTCCTGGTCTACACCCGGAAGGTAACCCGGAAGGTCGACCAAGGTAACAAGTGGAACATTAAATGAGTCGCAATACCTGATAAACCGGGCAGCTTTTGTTGATGAGTCCACATCAAGAACACCTGCCAGTACCAAAGGCTGATTAGCTACAAAACCAACGGTATTTCCGTTCAGGCGGGCAAAACCAATTACAATGTTGGCAGCAAACATACTCTGGACTTCAAAAAACTCAGAGTCATCAACAATGGCTTTAATCACATCTTTTACATCGTAAGGCTGACGCGGGTTTGTCGGGAATATGCTGTCAATATTGTAACTGCGGGTGCGGGGCGGTTTTTTGGGGAATGGCTCTGCTTTTTTCATATTATTCCAGGGAATAAAGCTGCAGAGTGTTTTAATCTGTTCAAAACATTCCTGTTCGCTCTCAGCGAAGAAATGTGCATTTCCTGTAATCTCACTTTGAACACGGGCCCCGCCGAGTTCCTCCATTGAAATTTCCTCACCCAGCACTGTCTTAATTACTTCAGGGCCGGTAATGAACATTTTGGAAATTTTGTCAACAACAAATACGTAGTCGGTAAGCGCAGGAGAATAAACAGCACCACCGGCACACGGTCCCAGAATAACACTAATCTGAGGAATTACACCCGATGCCTGCGTATTGCGGTAAAAGATTTCTCCATAACCGGCCAGTGAATTTACACCTTCCTGAATACGGGCTCCACCAGAGTCGTTGATTCCAATAATAGGCACTTTCAGTTTCATGGCATGATCCATGATCTTTGTAATCTTTTTGGCATGCATCCAGCCAAGCGAACCTCCTGCAACGGTAAAGTCCTGAGCATAAATACAAACAGGGTATCCATTGATAGTCCCTGTTCCGGTAATTACTCCATCACCGGGCAGATATTTATCGCCCATATTGAAGTCTTTGCCTGCGTGTTCGACAAACAGGTCGTACTCGTGAAACGATTTTGGGTCAACCAGCGCTATGATACGCTCACGGGCGGTCATCTTTCCCGTGGCTTTCTGTTTATCAATAGCTACCTGGCCACCTCCCATCAAAGCGTCACGCATCCTCTTTTTGAGGTCAGTTGTTTTTTTGGTCAATGACATATCCGAAGATTTAGAAAATGTATTTCTTTATTATCCCTGATAGCCGGCTTCGGAGGCCGGCAAAGCATGCAAAGGTAACTATAAATTTAAAAATCGATTCCTGCTATTTTATTATTTACTGACAATTATAATGAAGGTATTATATTAAAATGCTAATTATTAATATTTTGTGTTTTTATTCACCGGCTTAACACCCCGAACCTTTAAGGCTATTTTAAGGTGTAGCTTGTCAAAATCATTCATCGGATGTATTTTTGTAGAAAAAGCATATGGATATAGAACAGTTACGTGATTATTGCATGGGATTGCCCGATGTTACTGAGCATTTTCCTTTTGATGAATCTACCCTGGTATTTAAAGTGAAGGGGAAAATGTTTGCACTCACTGATATTAATGGCCCACTTTCTGTCAACCTGAAATGTAATCCCGAACTTGCCATCGAGTTACGTGAACATTATCCTTGTGTGCGGCCGGGATATCATATGAATAAACAGCACTGGAATACTGTGGATATTGACGGATCAGTTGGCGATAAACAAATTATTGAATGGATAGATCATTCCTATAGCCTGGTTTGTGCTTCCAGGAAAAAAAGGTAACAACTTTTACAGGCTTATTTTTCCTGTTCGGTGGTTTTGTCTTTTATTTTGAAAATATCGGCAAATAAGTACCCCAGTAAACCACCCCATAGTACAGTCATATAAGGGTTTGAAGTAATGGCGCATCCACCCGTGCTGCATCCTACATTTACATAATAAATGTAACCTGCGATTGCTCCGATTATCAAAGCGGCTATATTCTTGATAGTATTTCTGGATTTAAGACTGGCTTTAAGTCTTGAGCTAAAGTCCTTACCTTGTTCAAATGACATATAGTACGAAATTTAAATATGTAGCCTTGTGCATGTCAAAAATCTTGCCAGAATCAGGATTTTTTATTCTGATTGAAGAAACCATACTGACAGCAAACCATTTATGACCATTGAAAAGAGAAAAATGCTGATGTAATTCAGGTAAAGATAGCTGTGAGCCGGTTTTGCAACTATTTAGCAGGCAGATTGAGTGCTTTACGATTTATGAATGGTTGTTTGATGTGTTCAGGTAAAATAAACAAGTGTAACACCATGCCCGCCCCGTTCCAGTTTTTCGTCTTCAAATCTGTCAATTTCAGGGATATCGCGCAGATAATCGTGCAGGATATTGCGCAAAACTCCATCTCCTTTACCATGAAGAATTCTTACCTCGTGAACCCTGAGTAAAATCGCCTGATCTATATAATGCGCTATGATTTCATGTGCTTCTTCTGCTTTTTTACCTCTGATATCGATAGACATCTTAAAATCGGCCATTTTGTCATTTAATTGGTGGTATACACCTATATGCGGTTTGGCGAACTTGTTGTTGGCTTCCCATTGTTTTATTTCAGCTTTTGTAGCAGCTACCAGATTGTCTGTTTTGGTCCGCATTTTAACAGAGCCAAACAAAACAACAGCCTGCTTGCCTTTTATTTCCGATATTGTGCCGATGCTTTCCTGTCCTGCTATTTTAACGAATTGTCCGGTTTTAAGAGTTCCTAGTAATGGCGGGGCAGTTTCGATTGTTTCCTCTGAAGGTATATGGTTTTGTGGCTGAGTTTCCTCTGTGATTTCGTTCTTTAGTAATTCTTCTTTGGCAACAGCAAGTGATTCGCGCAATTTTCGGGTTGCTTCTTTTTCAGCATTGCCTTCTTTTATACCTCTTATAGTATTTTCAATCAGTTTGTTTGACTTTTCAAGCAATTGCTGGGCTTTAACTTTTGCCTCCTTCATGAGCTCTTGTTTGCGGTTTTCAAATGAAGCAAGCATAGTTTCATACCTGTTTACAAGAGACGCAAGTGTTTCGTCAGCAATTTTTAATTCAGCAGTTTTTTGCTTTATGTATGCCTTGTCAACTTCAAGCTGAGCGAGTTGCTTTTCAAAATCGAGCTGACTATGTCCGATTTTTGAGGTTGCATTTTCAAGTACCTGAATTGGGAAGCCAATTTTGCTGGCGATTTCAAAAGCAAAAGAACTTCCGGGTTTTCCTGCATTAAGCTTGAAAAGAGGCCTCATTGCCTGCGTGTCGTAAAGCATAGCCGCATTAAAAATGCCTGGTTGCTTATCGGCCAGAAGTTTCAGATTGGTATAATGCGTGGTTACGATTCCAAAACAATGTATTTCATTTAGTTTTTCAAGAGTAGCTTCAGCCATTGCTCCGCCAAGTTGAGGTTCGGTTCCAGCTCCGAATTCATCTATCAGAAACAGGGTTTCAGCATCTGCATTTTCTATAAAATGTTTAATGTGAATCAGGTGCGAACTGTAGGTGCTAAGGTCATTTTCAAGCGATTGCTCATCGCCTATCTCAAGAAATATTTTATTAAAAATTCCGGCTTCTGAATCGTTTCCTACAGGTATGAGCAATCCGCATTGTAACATGTATTGAAGCAAACCGGCTGTTTTCAAGCATACAGACTTGCCTCCTGCATTGGGACCACTGATTACCATGATTCGTTTTTCATCCGAAAGGTAAATATCCTGTTTAACAATGGCCCTGCCCTGCAATTTAAGCGATTGCATAAGTAATGGGTGCGCCGCCTGCTGCCAGTTTATCGTGGGTTTGTTGGTAAGCGTAGGCATTACTGCTCCAATGTCAATTGCTAATAGTGCACGGGCTCTTATAAAGTCAATTTCGCCCAAAAAGTGATAATAAAATAGCAGGCTGGTACAGGAAGGCCTTAGCTTATTGGTAAAGTTGATAAGGATGTTAATTATTTCCTGTTTTTCTTCAATCTGAAGGTTTTGAATCTCATTGTTTATTTCAAAAACTTCGGCAGGCTCAATAAAAACAGTTTGTCCGGTAGCAGAGGTATCGTGAATGTAACCCTTCAGTTTACGTTTATTTCCTGCCGAAACAGGTATGACCAATCTTCCGTTGCGAATGGTTAATTCAGCATCAGAGGGTGTAAGCCCGTCTTTGCGGGCCATCAGCATAATTTGATTGATTTTGCGATCAACACCTGACAACCGGCCGTAAATCTCTTTTCGGATGGCAAACAGTTTTTCGCTTGCTTTGTCTTTTATTTCACCTTTTTCATCAATGATGCGTTCAATATCCTGTATCACTGATTGGTCAGGTAATTCTGCTGGCGTTATAAGCTGAAGGTAAGGGAAGCTGTCTTTATTCTGTTGCCTGATGTAATTGATAATATCTGTAATAGCCACAAGTGATAGTCTGAGCTCCATCATAGAGTCAGGGTTGATAAAAGTGCCCGGTAGCCTGATTCTTAATAACTCAGAAGTTAAATCATAGTAATCCTGCGAAGGAAAATTTCCATTGAATTGAAGGATATATTTTAGCTCTGAAGCCTGATGCAATAAAGTATTGATAGTGTCGTAATCTGTGTTGAAAAGCATTGTATCGGCCTTATGTTTAGCCAGTTGGCTAAGACAATGCTTGTTCAGCATGCTTCGTATTTGAGCAAAACCAGTTTTTTGTTCGTAAGTATTGGGGTAAATCACTGCTTGTATTTTTAGCAAAATTACGAATAATCGTAAGATGAAGAGCCGGTGGCTGTGCGGGATCTTTTTTGCAATAACTTTTTGTAAAATATGAGCTGTACGATAATCATGGCAAACGATGCCAGCCCAAGCAAGCTAAAATACACACTCATCCAGATTGGTTTTACAAACTTCATGGGACTGTAATCGCCAATGGTAACGTAGGCAGCCCAGTAATACGGGTAAGACTTTAACGGATCGCCCTGTGCGAGTAAATCAAGTTTGGCCTGACGAAGGGCTTCGTCTTTAGATAAGCCTTTATCCAGGTACTTATAAAAGCTTTCAACAATTTCAGCACTTGATTGGTCATCCACCGACCACATGGTCATAACAATACCAGGAACCCCGGCATATATAAATCCTCTGGCAAGGTTCATCATCCCTTCGCCTTTCATGAGTTTACCGGTGCCTGTGTTACATGCACTCAATACCGCCAGCCCTGCATTTAAATCCATGCCGAACAACTCATAGGCATTCAGCATTCCATCTTCAACAGAGTCTTTGTCCTGATAAAATACCAGTTTTGAAAGCATTGGTTTTTCATTATTTACCAGCGTATGCATGGCAAAGTGAAGTATATTGTACTGACTGGCAATGGCTTTGAAGTTCTTTTCTGTAGCATCCGTGCCGTTTAAGGTGCGGCTTGAAAGTGCTTTTTTTATACCTTTTATCTCAGCTTCAACGCCTGGTATAGGAAGCAAAAAGACTTTGTTTCCGTTTTCATCAATAAAGCCATCTTTTTCCAGATTGGTCAGGTTGTTATACGATGGAGCCATTGCAAGAAGGTTCCTGGTCGCTTTTTTAAGGCTCTTATTCAGACCTGAATACTGCAAAATGGCAGATGCACTATAACTAATGGTGTGATCAAGGATTAGAAAGTGTAAAGGTCTGAAATCCATCTTATTGGTGTCTGCTTTTTCAGACAGTAGCATGTCGAATGAAATATACCCCAACTCTGAATCAGGAATAATGATAAGCTTTTTTTCATCGATTATTCCTTTGCAGGGTTTCAATAAGTCATTGTATAATGTGTGGGCTGCTTTTGTGTAATTGATATAGTCTTCTTTTTTAAGACTCATCATATCATTAGAGTTTGTTGCGTTGCGGAGGGTGTTGATGTTCCTATAAAATGATGAATCAATCCGGTGTGTAATCAAATCGAATCGTTTTTGGTTGACGACAAAGATGTATAACAAAGAATCGGAGAGCGTATATTCAATAAGAGCGCGACCGGGCTCAATTTGTGATTGAATTTTTTGAATACTTAAATCGGGCTCCTTGTATTTAAGATTGTAATAATCCGAATAGTCCTTTTCCAAAAGGGCTACCAAACTATCGTATTTTTGTTCGAGGTCGAAAATTTTAGATTCCCAGAATTTGATTTTGTTCTCATCAGGGTTGGGCTTTTGCCTTTCTTCATATGTAAAACGGTTATAAGAGCCTAAATCGAGTTTAAGCTTTTTCTCACGTTGTTGAATGTTTTCAGGAATTCGGCCAAATTGTTTCGCTTCAATATCGCGGATAGAAGCCAGCAATACTGCCGATTTCCCCTTTTCAGAATAGAGAAATGCCTCCTCAAGAAACTTCCTGTTGCCGGTAGTTTTATATAACCTGCTTGCAATATTTACTGTACTCAGAAATGTTTTTCGTTCGTCTTCGGATAAGAGCAGTTTACTGTCCTCATTCTGATAGCTGGAGCGGAGTTTTTCAATAACAGCTATCGACAATTTGTATGTTTCAAGGCTGTTGTTAAGTGAATTTTCATCTGAAATTATACTTAGTGCTTCCGCTTTACCGTTCAGCGCATTTACCAGATAACGATCGGGCTCAATCTGTTTAACTGAAGGATTTGATGTGAGGTTTTTGTCATTAAAGTCTTTGACATAGGCGATTATAGCATCCTGGTAATATGTCAGTGCTTTGGACAGGTCATTGCGAATCAAATAGTAATTACCGATATGAGTAAGGTTGTTAGAAACTTCTCTGCTCTTATTCCCATAATTTTTTTTGCTGATTTCCAGGGCTTTGCTAAACATTTCGAGGCTACGGTCAACCTGTTTGTTTGCGATAAGAAAATAACCATATCTGGTATAAAGTAAGCCCGTTTCCGGATGTTCTTTGCCCATTACCTTTACAGCCAGATTAATGGCTTTATCGTAATATTGATCAGCCCTGGCAGGGTCGTTCATAGCATTGTACAAACTCGCCAGATTACCATAAGTTTTTACAGTTGCCTGATTGTTGTTGTCAGACGAGAGGCTGGCAATGTAATAGGACAAAGCGTTTTTAAAATCCCCTTTTTTCTCATAAACATATCCAATATTCATGTTTATTGAGAGGATATTTGGATGCCCTGCTTCATAATTGGAAGTTGCGATGGCTAATGCTTTTTTAAAATACAGTAAAGCTTTTTCATAATCAGCCATATGAATATAGGTTTGCCCTTTGTTCTGATACAAACTGCCAATATCAGGGTGATTGGCGCCTACTTTTTTTATCAATATGGCTTCAGATTTGTCATAATAAGAAAGAGATTCTGAGTCTTTGTTGATTAAAGCCATAAATCGCCCCATATTAAGATATCTGTTCGCCAAATCAGGGTCATCAGACGGGGAAATTTTTTCATTGATTTTTAAAGAAGATGTGAGCGCTGTTTCTGCTTGGCTGAAATCACCTAATTGTGCGTAAATAATTCCTGTATTTTGTAAAAAATAGGCCAGATCAGCATCTTCTGGTTGTTTTCTCTTTAGTGCTAGATTGTATGCCTTCAAATAGTAGGAAAGAGCTCCGTTGTAGTCACCTTTAAAAAAAGAAATGGTGCCCAGACCATTGTATGTTAATGCCAGAGAAGTGTCATTCTCATTGGTCGCTTTTATCCTGATTCCAATGCTTTGGTTGAAAGCAAGTGATGAACTGTCAAAGTTTCCCTTGTCCATCAATAGAATACCTTTCCGGTGCAGTATGTCAGCCTGCAGGCTGGTTTTGCCAGGGCATTTTGAATCGTAAATTTTTTGGGCTTCTGCTAATTTCTTATATGCTTCGTCATTGTGGCCTTTTGTTCTTAAGATATCAACCTGTTTAAGCAAGGTGTTCAGGTATTCTTCCCATTTATTTTCAGATCCTATAACAATATTGGCTTGTTGATAATATTTTAAAGCACTGTCAAATTCCGCTTTTTTGATAAAAATGTCTGCTTTTTTCAGCATATCATGGTAACTGATACCACTTCTTGAAACGGAACCGGTTAATGTAGCTTGCTTTTTCTTTTCGCTGCACGAACTCAAAGTGCCCCAACAAGTACACACTATACAGGTGAATATAATTAGGGATTGCAGGCGATATCTGGAATGCCGGAACATAAATAAACTGTAACAGAAGTGATGTATTGTAGTCGTCAGCTACAAAAGTAAGCATAAACAGACGAGATTGTCCTCTGTTGGTCCATAAAAAAAACAGGAGGCTCGTCAGCCTCCTGTTTACCACAAAACCAGCATGATTATTAACGGGTAATTATCATACGTTTAGTTTCATTTATAGTTTTGTTGCCACTGGCTTTGAGAGTGTAATAATAAACACCAGCTTCAAGGCCGTCGCTGTTAAAATTAATATTGTATGTTCCAGCGGATTTGTCAGCGTCGGTTATCACTTTAACCAGTTGTCCCTGTTGGTTAAACAGGCTGATATTAACCTTAGAGTCAGAAGGAATAGTATAGGTAATATTGGTATAACCATTAAACGGGTTGGGGTAGTTGCTGGCAAGGTAGCTGCCTTGCATAGTAATTAACGGTAAGGTGTAACGGGTATCAATCTGTTCGCCTTTAAAGTCGCAGATGTGACTTTCAGGGTTAATAACAAAGCGGATGTCGCTGCCATCATATGAACTGTTTGTGCTGGCATTGATTACCAGTACAGGTGAATTTGGATCAAGAGATTTCATGGCGCCTGAATGGTCAATCCAGTTCAGTCTGATTTGTCCGTTTTCAACAGAAGTGTTTAATTCTCCTACCTGACTGTGAATGTTGTTGATGGTTACCATGCTGGCAGGGTAATCAATCACCATGCCCATTGCTGAAACTTCAGTAACATCTTTGGCAAAAATTTCAATATTAAATGTGCTTTCAACAGGCTGTTCAGTATAGATAGCCTGAATTGCTGCCAGGTTACGTGTAGCAGGCACGAATGTACCGTTAACATCACCAGAGCTCGAGCCTCCCATTGTAGGAACATTGGTTTTTGCACCAGTGTGTTCAAAAACGACATCCTGAAAAATCCATGGGCCGGCAGGGAAGGGGTATCCCTGAATAAACCAGCCGATGACAACAGTTGAGAAGTCGTCCCAGGTAATTGCGCCGTCACCATCAACATCAGCAGCAAGCGCCTGTAGAGGGTTGAAACTGTACATGTTGCATAAGTGCATCAGCATGAGCAAAGCATCGCCCATTGTAACACCACCGGCTTCAATGCTCGTTGATGCGGTAATTTTGTATGTTCCGTAAGGGACATTGGTAAAAGAATAAGAACCATTCATGAGTGTGGTTGTTGTATCAACAACAACACCTGAAGCATCAATCAGGTTAAGATGAACTGCCGGAATAGGTTTGTTGGCTTTGTTGTGATAAAGAACCTTACCATTAATGTCAGACTGGGCAAACGAATTTGCTGAAATCAGCGTTATAGCCATCAGCGAAATCAAATAAATTGTAAGTTTTTTCATTTTACACGGGGTTTTTGAAGGTAAAATCAATTTTGTTTTGTGGTTATTTGTGGTTAAATTTTTCCCTGAATTGATTACTTTTACAATAAATTTGGATTAATGCAGAAACAAATCTGGCTGTTTGCAACATATATAATCTGATAATTCATATATGTTTATACAGTCAAATGTAAGAATTTTGTTATTACTCGTTCAAAAATGACCGGATTTAAAGTTAATTTCTGAAAAAAATAACAGAAATTGCACTGTAATAAATCATTTTTTATTGAGAACACTTTTTCAACCATTAATCCGAAATAAGGCAAAAGGTAATATCAAAGTAAAGTAAAAATTGTTAATTATTTTTCAACAAATATGTAAGCTGTTGATAATTAGTGCTTAATGGCTAAATATTTTTTAAAGATATTTTGAATTTTGTTGAAAAATAAAATTGAGAAGTCAATTAAAAAAAATATTTTTGAAAACAGGTTAAAACAGTATTACCTTTTTGTTAAAACCGGATAAAGACACAGAACATGATCCACTATTCTGATGAAGCAATCATAGAGGGCCTGCGCCTAAGGAGTGATTACATCATCAAGTATATTTATCAGGAACTTTTCCCAACCATAAAATACCTGGTTGTGAAGAATAGTGGTAATGAAGAGGATGCTGAGGATATTTTTCAGGACAGCCTGATTGTAATTTTTAAAAAGATACGAGACAATCAGCTGGAATTAAGTAGTTCTTTTCGTACTTATTTATATTCTGTAAGCCGCAATTTGTGGTTGCAGAAGCTGAACAAGCGAAAACAGTTTGCCCGCGAGTTCAGTGATATTGAGTCATTTGTTGATTTGCCTGATAAGGTAATGGAAGACATATATGATGATGAAGTGGAAAAGTACAGATTATATCAGCAGCATTTCCTAACTTTGAATGACGATTGTCAGAAAGTATTACTGCTGTTTATGAAAAAGCTGAGTTTGAGAGAAATAGCAGTTGAAATGGGGTATAAAACCGAAAAATACGCGAAAACGCGAAAATACCTCTGTAAAGAGGAATTAAAAAAGAGAATTATCAATGATCCGAAGTGCCATAAATTCCTGTCCGATGACTAAAAAACTCAAGTATTCCCAAATGATCGAAAGATTCATTGCAGGGGAAATGAATGAGGATGAACTCCGGTGGTTTGGCAAAGAATTGCAAACCAATGCCGAATTATCAGGAGAGCTGAAGCTTGACAAGGATTTGGACAATATTCTTCTTGATGAAGATGTTGTTGAGTTCCGCCGCAAGTTAATCAGCGTCTTTAATGAATCCAAGCAGAATGAGGCTGCTCCTAAAGTTGTCAGAATGCAGCCACGCAGGTGGCAATTGGTTGCAGCAGCAGCCATTGCAATACTGATGATTGCCGGGGGAGCTATTCTGTTGACTCAGCAGCGCTCCTACACGGCAGAGAAATTGTTCAGTATGTACTACGATTCTGAACGTACGATTGAACTAACCCGTTCGGGCAATGCGAACATTGTGGAGGCTATTCTTAAATTTCAACAAAAGGATTACCAGGGAGCTTCCCTGCTTTTTGCTGAAATTCTCGATAAGGACAGCTCCAATATCGCAGTATGGTTCTACAATGGTATCTCTTACATCGAAACGAGCCGTATCGAAGATGCTGTGAAAGCATTCAGATATATCATTGATGATAAGAACAATCTTTATGTAGAGCATGCCGAATGGTATCTCGGGCTGTGCTACCTTAAAAACGAGCAGATTGATTTTGCCGTTGAACAATTCCGTAAAATAGCGGACGACCAGAAAAACTACCACAACAAGGAAGCTAACAAAATACTCGAAAAGCTGGGCCGCAAGTAAACACACCCGCGCAAAGATCATTGATATTAATTAAACCGGATGAAAGTCCGGTTTTTTTTATGATGAGCCTCATAGTGAACCCCCTATATGCAAAAAAGCACCTGCCTTTTATTTGCAAGTGCTTTTTTGAAATTTTGTCGGAGTGGTCCGACTCGAACGGACGACCACTTGCACCCCATGCAAGTACGCTAGCCAACTGCGCCACACCCCGGGCCTGTTATGTATTACATCAACACTTATTAGATTAATAGGCGTTGTTGTTTTACGCGGCAAAAGTACAAATATTTTGCTCATTAAGTAATGAAAATTTAAAAAAATGTAGTTGCTTTGTAACTGACAAATTGACCTGTTGTTAATTGCTTGACAATCAGTAATGTTGAATTTTGGCATACTTTTCGTCAGCGTAAAGGTCATTGAGTTTTTATATATTTTTTAATCGATTTTTACCCAAAGAACAAAACAATACCATGAGCGAAGAATTTGAAAAAATTGAATGTTTGATTATTGGTTCTGGCCCTGCAGGATATACTGCTGCCATATATGCCGCACGTGCTGATCTTAAACCGGTTGTTTATCAAGGCCTCCAGCCAGGCGGTCAGCTTACTTCCACTACTGAGGTTGATAATTTTCCGGGTTATCCTGATGGAGTGCAGGGGCCTGAGATGATGATTGATCTGCAAAAACAGGCAGAGCGCTTTGGTACTGATATGAGGTGGGGCATAATTTCTGAGGTTGATTTCTCAGAAAGGCCGTTTAAAGTTACAGCCGATGATGGCAAAAAAATGCTGGCTGAAACAGTTATTATAGCAACCGGGGCAACAGCTAAATGGATGGGCCTTGAGTCTGAAGCCAAATATAATGGCCATGGCGTTTCGGCCTGTGCTACTTGCGACGGATTTTTCTTCCGTGGCCAGGATATGGCAGTAGTTGGAGGTGGAGATACAGCCTGCGAGGAAGCTTCTTACCTTGCTAAATTAGGCCGTAAAGTATATATGATTGTTCGCCGCGACGAATTACGTGCCAGCAAGGCAATGCAAACCAGGGTAATGAATACGCCTAATATTGAGATTCTTTGGAATAGTAAAACCAAAGAAATTACCGGAGATGGAAAAACTGTTACCGGAGCTTTGATAGAAAATGTGAAAACAGGAGAAATCAGGCAGATTGAGGTGCAAGGCTTTTTTGTTGCCATTGGCCATTCTCCCAACACATCGCTTTTTAAAGGTCAGATTACCCTGGATGATAATGGGTATATCAAAACTGTTCCGGGATCAACCCGTACAAATATTCCGGGTGTATTTGCAGCCGGCGATGTTCAGGACCATGTTTTCAGACAGGCTATTACTGCTGCCGGAACTGGCTGTATGGCGGCTATTGAGGCTGAAAGATTTCTTGCTGAAGCTGAGTAAAGGCCCGATTTGTCAAATTTTGCAATCGTAACTTTCCAATAGAAACTTGCCTGTCTGACAATGGTCAGACAGGCAAGTTTCTATTGGAATAAAGGCTCAACTATTCTTTGTTCTGTTTTAACCCTTGTGGTTTCAATTGACAAATAAGCGGGTGTTCACTGCGATAACACAAGATGTCGTAATAATCGCAGCGAACGCTTTGAATCCGGACAGGGGCCGTTTAACCCCGGAATTCTGATTGCTTAACAGGTTATTTTTTACGGGGTTTATAAGATCCTGGTTTTTTGTCTTTGCGGCTATCAGCACCCCATTCGGGTCTTTTCTTTTTGTGAAAAATGGGCTGATTGTCATTGTCTTCTCTGTACCGGTTTCTTTTTTGAGGTGCCTGTTGAGATTCAGGTCTTTCGGATGCCTGCTCAATACGAACACCATCAGGATTGGCCTGCTCGCTCGAAAAAGCTTTCAATACCTTATTAACAGACTTGGTGTCTATTTCAACGAAACTGTAGTTGTCTAGAATATCAATCCGACCAATTTTAATTTCTCTTGAACGGGTAACTTCATTGATGAGCCCGATTATCTGAGGAGGCAGAACCTTGTCTTTACGGCCTACACTAATAAACATCCGGCTAAATTGTGATGTTCCATGTTCACCACGGAATTCACGTGGTTCGCGTGGTTCTCTTTTTTCGCGGGGTCCACGGCCTTCACGGCTGTCTCTTGAATCTCTGGGTTCACGTTCTCTGCGTGCTTCTTCAATTACATTGAGGTCTTTCGCATCGCGGTAATACTCCAGAAAGCGGTTAAACTCAAGAGATACAAATCGCTTGATAATCTGTTCGCGATCCATCCACTCCAACTTACGGTAAATGACCGGCAAAAAGGTTTCAATTTCATCGTCAAGTGTAACATTTTCCATTCTGTCGACATGATGAAAAAGTTGCTTTTCGCAAACCTGGGCACCTGTTGGAATCTTTGCCTGCGCAAATTCGCGGTTTATTTTTTTCTCAATCTGCCTGATTTTAAACTTTTCCTTCATGTTAATGATAGAAACGCAAATTCCCAGTTTGTCGGCGCGGCCGGTACGTCCACTGCGGTGGATGTATACTTCGGTATCATCAGGAAGATTGTAATTTATAACATGCGTAAGGTCGTTTACATCCAATCCTCTGGCGGCGACATCGGTAGCCACAAGCATTTGCAGGTTTCCGCTCCGGAAACGGCCCATTACATGGTCGCGCTGAGCCTGCGATAAATCGCCATGTAATGAATCGGCATTATATCCGTCACGAATAAGTGAATCAGCAATTTCCTGGGTTTCAATACGTGTACGGCAGAAAACAATGGCGTAAATGCGAGGATTAAAGTCTGCAATTCTCTTCAGTGCAGCGTAACGATCGCGTGCATGAACAAGATAATACATGTGTTTAACATTTGCAGTACCGGTATTGCGTTTCCCAACCGTTTTTACAACAGGGTTATTCATGTATTTGGCCAGAATTCGCTCAACTTCTTCCGGCATGGTGGCTGAGAAAAGCAACGTGTATTTTTCTTCCGGAGTGCACTCAAGTATGGTGTCAACATCTTCCTGGAAACCCATGTCGAGCATTTCGTCTGCTTCGTCAAGCACAACCCAGCGCACATGGCTGAGGTCGACTCTTTTGCGTCGAATCATATCATTCAACCTTCCGGGAGTGGCCACAATTACCTGTGGGCCTTCATTCAGTTGTTTGATTTGCAGTTCAATACTGGCTCCGCCATATACTGCCGTAACTCTGATTTTAGGAATAAACTCGGCAAAGCTTCTGAGGTCGCGCGAAATCTGCAGACAGAGTTCTCGTGTAGGACACAGAATAAGAGCCTGAGCATTTTTAACATCAGGATTAATGTGATGTAAAACAGGTAAGCCAAAGGCCGCAGTTTTTCCTGTGCCTGTTTGAGCAAGGCCTACAAGATCGGTTGGTTTAGCTATAAGGGCGGGAATTACTTCTGCCTGTACAGGCATGGGTTCCTTAAAACCCAGGGCTTCTACCGCCTGCAAAAGCTGCGCGTTTAAGCCAAGTTCTTGAAAATTAAGCATAATAGTGTTTACAAATAAGCGTGCAAAGGTACGCTTATTATGACCACGTTTGTCATAATGAAGTAAATAAAGTATTTTTAATATCAATTCATCGCTTTAGATGAATTTGTATCTTTGTGTCCTCAACAAAAATTCAGACAATGATCCGTTTTTTCAAAGGCAAATGCTTTTACGCTGTTAATAGTCAACATGAGCTTTCGGGCAATGATATTCAGAAACTTAGCTGGTTGTTCGGTGGCGCCGAATGTCTTGAAGCCCGGTCTGTATCGGGCTTTTTTATTGGCCCCCGCCGCGAAATGATAACCCCCTGGAGTACCAATGCTGTTGAAATTACACAGAATATGGGCATCAGCGGAATTGAAAGAATTGAGGAATATACAGAGGTTCCTGATTCAAATGCGGCATTCGATCCGATGCTTCAGGTGATGAATATTGGGTTGGATCAGCAACTGTTTACGATTGTTCATAACCCTGAACCTGTGAAACAAATTGATGACATTGCAGCATACAATCTTCAGGAAGGTTTGGCATTATCGGATGATGAGGTGGTGTACCTGAACGAACTTAGTGCAAAATTGGGCCGGTTGCTCACCGATAGTGAGGTGTTTGGATTTTCACAGGTGAATTCTGAGCACTGCAGGCATAAAATTTTTAATGGAACTTTTATCATAGATGGAAAGGAACAGGACGAAACGCTGTTCTCTATGATTCGTAAAACATCAAACCTTCATCATAACCGGATAGTCTCTGCTTATAAGGATAATGTGGCTTTTATTGAAGGGCCGCAGATTATGCAGTTTGCTCCGGCTACACAGGATAAGCCTGATTTTTTTGCTGTAAAACCAGTTGATTCAGTTATTTCTATTAAAGCTGAAACACATAACTTTCCAACTACAGTTGAGCCCTTTAATGGAGCAGCTACGGGTAGCGGGGGCGAAATTCGTGACCGGATGGCCGGTGGAAAAGGTTCTATGCCGATTGCAGGTACTGCTGTATACATGACTTCTTATCCGCGTACGTGTGAAACGCACAGGTGGGAATCAGCTGTTCAGCCTCGCAAGTGGCTTTATCATAATCCTGAAGAGCTCCTGATTAAAGCCTCTAACGGAGCCAGCGATTTTGGTAATAAATTTGGCCAGCCATTAATTTGTGGGAGCCTGCTCACTTTTGAGCATCAAACCAATGATCGCATTTATGGTTATGATAAAGTAATCATGATGGCTGGAGGTATCGGTTATGGTCGAAAATCTGACAGTTTGAAAGAAGATCCCAAGCCGGGCGAAAAAGTAGTGGTGCTGGGTGGCGATAATTATCGTATTGGAATGGGTGGTGGAGCCGTGTCGTCGGTTGCTACCGGGCAGTTTGCCAATCACATTGAGTTGAATGCTGTTCAGCGCTCAAATCCCGAAATGCAGAAACGTGTTTATAATGCCATCAGGGCAATGGCTGAAATGGAGAACAATCCCGTTGTTTCTATTCATGATCATGGCGCAGGCGGCCATTTAAATTCCCTTTCAGAGCTCGTTGAAGTTACAGGTGGTCGTATTGATATCGACAAGCTGCCTGTTGGAGATCCAACACTTTCCGATCGCGAAATCATTGGCAATGAGTCGCAGGAACGCATGGGGCTAATTATAAAGGCTGATGATGTAGAAATGTTGCAGCGTGTAGCTGCACGCGAACGGGCTCCCATGTTTGTTGCCGGTGAGACTACCAATGACCAAAGGTTAACATTTATCAATAATAAAACAGGCCAGAAGCCTATTGATTTGCAATTGCTTGATATGTTTGGAAAGCCTCCGCGTACCATCATGGAGGATTCAACTGTTAAGGAAACATTTGCACCTTTAAATTATAAAATACAGCAACTGCGCACTTATGTTGAAAAAGTACTGCAGATTGAAAGTGTGGCTTGTAAAGATTGGCTTACCAATAAGGTTGACCGTTCGGTAACCGGACGCGTGGCCATGCAACAAACAGCCGGGCCGGTTCAGCTGCCATTAAATGATTTGGGTGTGGTGGCGCTTGATTATTCGGGTAGCAGGGGAATAGCTACTTCTATAGGTCATGCTCCGGCAGCAGGATTAATTGATGCAAAAGCCGGCTCAGTTCTTTCTATTGCCGAGGCTTTGACCAATATTGTATGGGCACCGCTCGAAGGTGGCCTGAAAGGCGTTTCCCTCAGTGCCAACTGGATGTGGCCATGCCGCAATCCTGGTGAAGATGCAAGGCTTTTTGAGGCTGTTAAGGCTGCAAGTGATTTTGCTATTGCCTTGGGGATTAATATTCCAACAGGAAAGGATTCCCTGTCAATGACGCAAAAATATCCTGATGGCGAAAAAGTGTTTTCGCCTGGTACGGTCATTATTTCAGCAGCAGCAGAGGTAATTGATATTAAAAAAGTAATCAGTCCGGTTATTCAGCCTGAGTTTACCTCAACACTTTTATACATCGATTTCTCAGCCGATAAATTCAAAACCGGAGGAAGTAGTCTGGCTCAAATTTTAAACGGATTGGGGGATGAGGCGCCAGTTGTCAACAACCCGGATTATTTTGTTCGTGCATTTGAAGCTGTACAGACTTTAATCAACAAGGGCGTTGTTTTGGCAGGCCACGATATTTCATCAGGCGGTTTGGTTACTACTTTGCTTGAAATGCTGTTTGCACAGCCTGGCATTGGTCTTGAGGCCGATTTAAATGGGTTTGGCGAAAGCGATATTGTTAAACTTCTGTTTAGTGAAAATCCGGGAGTAGTAATTCAGGTAAATGATTTGGATTATACTACTGTATTATTGCATGAGTCAGGTTTGAAATATCAGATATTAGGTAAGCCATCGTTCCGTCGCTTCCTTACGCTCAGATATCATGATGGAAACACTGAGCTTGATATTGACCACATGAGGAAGCTGTGGTTCAGATCTTCGTATCTGCTTGACAGGAAACAATCAGGTGACGATCTTGCCAAAGCCCGTTATCATAATTTTGCTTTACAGCCTCTGTCTTATAAATTTGGAGATGATTTTACCGGTGAAGCAAAGCAATTTGCAATAAACCTTAAACGTACACAACCTACCGGCATCAAAGCTGCCATCATCAGGGAAAAAGGGGTGAATGGAGATCGTGAAATGGCCTGGTCGTTATATATGGCGGGGTTTGATGTGAAAGATGTTCACATGACCGATTTGATTACCGGTCGTGAAACCCTTGAAGACATCAATATGATTGTGTTTGTAGGTGGTTTCAGTAATTCTGATGTTCTTGGTTCTGCCAAGGGGTGGGCAGGTGCATTTCTTTATAATACGCCAGCAAAAATGGCCCTCGATAACTTCTTTGCCAGACCTGATACATTGAGCCTTGGGGTATGTAATGGCTGTCAATTAATGGTTGAATTAGGGCTAATTTATCCGGGTCACGATGCTCAGCCTAAAATGCTGCATAATGAATCAGGTAAGTTTGAATCTGCTTTTCTCAATGTTGATATTCTTGAGAATAATTCGGTAATGCTTCGGAATATGGCAGGAAAGAGGCTGGGAATCTGGGTAGCACATGGAGAAGGAAAATTTAGCCTGCCAATGGCTGAAGAGCATTACCTTATACCGATGAAATACAGCTACGAAGCATATCCTGGCAATCCGAACGGCTCGGATTATAACGCGGCCGCCATTGTTTCACAAAATGGGCGACATCTTGCCATGATGCCTCATCTTGAGCGTTCCATCTATCCCTGGAACTGGGCTTATTATCCCGGGGCCAGAGCTGCTGATGAAGTTTCACCATGGGTTGAAGCATTTGTAAATGCACGTAAATGGATTAACAAAATGGCGTAATTTCGTCATTAAAATTTTATATCCTTCAATTTGCTTGTTTGCATTTATTGCATACTTTTACCAAACGAGGCAATCTCGTTAAAAAACTGATATACTTAAGCTGCATTACTTCGATGGAAAAAGTTGTATTTATTACTGGAGCTTCCAGTGGAATTGGTCATTCTTGTGCATTAAAATTTGCCGAAAATGGTTATAATCTTATTATTTCCGGGCGCCGGACAGAACGATTAGCCCAATTGGCAGGTGAGTTGGTGCAAAAATTCGGGATTAAAGTGCACACACTCACCATTGATGTTACCAATTCAGCTGAAGTGAAAAGTGCAATTGACGGGCTTCCCTCTGATTTTAAGAAAATAGATGTGCTGATTAATAACGCAGGTCTTGCATTGGGCCTTGATTCTTTAAACGAAGGTAATCCGGCACATTGGAATACCATGATAGATACCAATATTAAGGGGGTGTTGAATGTGTCTCATGCAATTATGCCCGGAATGATAGAACGCAAAAGCGGGCATATTATCAATATTGGTTCAATTGCCGGCAGAGAAGCTTATGGTAAGGGAAATGTTTATTGTGCTACTAAAGCGGCCGTTGATAGTCTTACCAAGGGAATGCGGATTGATTTGCTTCCGTTTGGTATCAAAGTCACTCAAATTGCACCGGGAGCTGTTGAAACCGAATTTTCACTGGTAAGGTTTGAAGGCGATGATAAAAGAGCCAGTTCGGTTTATGATGGGTTTGAACCATTGCGTCCTCAGGATGTTGCAGATGTTGTTTATTACACTGCTTCACTCCCTTCGCATGTGAACATTAATGATTTGTTGCTTATGCCTACGGCACAGGCCTCTGCATCTGTTATTTACCGTAAATAATAACATGAAAATACCTGACAACTTCAAAGGTATTATACAAGATTTTGTATTAAATAATGTACAATTCCCGGTTAACCTGAGGTTGACTGGGAAGGGTTATCATTTCTTTTAAAAGAGCTTCAAAAATTATTTAATCCCCCTGAAATATGGAAATTACACGGATTTTTGACCTGCTGCCACATTATGCAAGTAGTTTTAAGCCTAAAGAGGATGCACTTGCTTTTAAAGAGAATGGTGTCTGGAAAAAATACAGCATCGGACATTATATCCAGATGGTGGATAATATTAGCAGCGGATTGTTGGCATTAGGAATTCAGAAAGGTGATAAAATTGCAACTATTACCAATAACAGACCTGAGTGGAATTTTATTGACATGGCCATTATGCAGGTTGGGGCAATCCATGTTCCTGTATATCCTACCATCAGTCAGGCCGATTATCAGTATATTTTCAACCATGCCGATATCAGATTGATTTTTACAGCAGGTGAAGAGCTTGGAAAGAAAATGAAGGATTTGCTTCATGACTGCCCATGTGTTAAAGAGATATTTACTTTTAAATACAGCGACGGGTTCCGCAATATTTATGATTTATCCGAACTTGGTCAGTCGCATCCTGAGCCGGAAAAAATTGAGGAGATCAAAAAGAGCATTGGGCCTGATGATTTGGCTACCATTATCTATACATCAGGTACAACAGGAAACCCTAAAGGGGTAATGCTTTCGCATAACAATATTATATCCAATTTCAAGGCTGTTTCATATATTCCTACTTTTGGTGAAGAAGGCAAAGCGCTCAGCTTTCTGCCTTTATGCCATATATATGAAAGAATGTTAAATTACTTGTATCAGTATCTGGGCATTTCTATTTATTACGCTGAAAGTATTGCCACAATTACCGATAATATCAAGGAAATAAAGCCTGATATGATGTGTTGCGTTCCGCGTTTACTTGAGAAGATTTATGATAAAATTCAGGCGACCGGGAGAAAGCAAAAAGGAATCAAAAAAACAATTTTCTTCTGGGCGGTTAATCTGGCTCTTCATTATAATGTGCGTGGACATAACTCGCCACTTTATAAAGTGCAGCATCGCATAGCTGATAAGTTGATTTACAGTAAATGGCGCGAGGCTCTTGGGGGTAATTTTAAAATTATTGTTTCAGGAGGAGCTTCAATTCAACCCAGATTGGTAAGGACTTTCAGAGCTGCTGGGCTTCCGGTGTATGAAGGATACGGTCTGACTGAAACATCACCTGTTGTGGCCGTAACAAGCACCGATGAAAATGGAATTAAAATAGGGACAGTGGGCCCTCCTTTGCGCGGCGTTGAAGTCAAAATAGGCGAGGATGGCGAAATTCTTACCAGAGGTCCCGGCGTGATGCTTGGTTATTACAAAGACCCTGAGCTCACAGCCGGAGTTATTGATGCAGATGGATGGTTTCATACCGGTGATATTGGTCTGTTTGAAAAAGAGGGCCAGCTCCGGATAACGGGAAGAAAGAAAGAAATATTTAAAACCTCATTGGGGAAATACATTGCCCCTGAGCTGCTTGAAAATAAAATTAAAGAGTCGCCATTTATTGATAATATTATGGTCGTTGGTGAAAACCAAAAGTTTGCGGCCGCTCTTATTGTTCCTGATTTCAATCATTTAAGATCATGGTGTAAGATTAAAGAAATCGAATACACTACTGATGCCGAAATGGTTACACTCCCGAGAATCAAACAACGGATTACAAAAGTTGTTGATCATTACAACAAGCATTTTGGCGCAACCGAACAGATTAAAAAAATTGAGCTTATGCCTGTCGAATGGTCTACTGCTTCAGGTGAGTTAACACCCACGCTGAAACTCAGACGTTCTTTTGTTTGCAACAGATACAAACCATTGATTGAAAAGATGTTTAATTAAACTAATCAGAATCTGCGCATGGAGAATGTAACACGTCTGTTTGACCTTTTGCCTCGTTATCAGGAAAATTTTAAGCCTAAGGATGATGCTATAGCTGGTAAGGAAAATGGCAAATGGGTGAGGTATTCTATTGATAAGTACCGAACGGCCGCAGATTCTATTAGTTATGCCTTACTTGCTTCGGGGGTAAAGGCCGGTGATAGAGTTGCTACGATTATGCCCAGCCGGCCTGAATGGAATTTTTTGGATATGGGCATTATGCAAGCCGGAGCTGTTCATGTTCCTGTTTATCCAACTATCAGTGAATCTGATTATAAGCATATATTGAACCATGCCGGTGTGAAATTTATTTTTATTTCCGGAAAAGATATTTACAGGAAGATTGAGCACATTGTCCCTGATATTGAAGGACTGATAGAGGTCTTTGCTGTGAAAGAAACAGAAGGAGTGAGAACTTTGTCAGCATTTATGGAATATGGCTCACAAAATGCAAATCCTCAGTTACTTGACAGTATTAAATCAACTGTAAAATCAGACGATTTGGCTACACTTATCTACACATCTGGTACAACCGGAAATCCTAAAGGGGTGATGCTTAGCCACGCAAATATCATCAGTAATTTTAAAGGGGTTTCTCACATTCCTCCCATTGGCGAAGAAGGCCGGGCTCTGAGCTATTTGCCACTTTGTCATGTGTATGAAAGAATGCTTAATTATATGTATCAATATCTTGGCATTTCGGTTTACTATGCCGAGAATATGGCCACTATCGGCGATAATCTTAAAGAAATTCAACCCGACATTCTGACAACAGTTCCGCGATTGCTTGAGAAAATTTATGATAAAATTATCGGCACCGGTCGTAAATTGAAGGGAATCAAAAAAGTCATTTTTTTCTGGTCAGTGAGTGTTGGCCTCAGGTTTGAGCTAAATGGAAAAAATGGATGGTATTACGAAACAAAACTTAAAATTGCCCGTAAACTGGTTTTTAACAAATGGAAAGTGGCCGTTGGTGGCAATATGAAGGTGATAGTTTCGGGCGGAGCAGCTCTGCAACCCCGGTTAGCCCGGATTTTTTGGGCGGCGGGAATTCCCGTGCTTGAAGGATATGGACTTACCGAAACTTCTCCTGTTATTGCTGTGAATGATTTTGATGAGAACGGGCTTTTATTTGGCACCGTTGGCAGAGTGTTAAAGTGTGTGGATGCCAGAATTGCTGAAGATGATGAAATTCTTTGCAAAGGCCCCGGCCTTATGCTGGGTTATTACAAAGAGCCTGAGCTTACAGCAGAAGCTATTGACGCTGACGGCTGGTTTCATACAGGTGATATTGGCGTAATTGGTGAACTTGGTCACTTGAAAATTACCGGACGAAAAAAGGAAATATTTAAAACATCGCTCGGAAAATATATTAGTCCTGAGTTAATTGAAAATAAATTCAAAGAATCCTCTTTCATTGATACCCTCATGGTTGTTGGTGAAAATCAGAAATTTGCAGCAGCCCTGATTGTCCCTGATTTTGTTTATCTGAGAAACTGGTGCGCCATTAAAGAAATAGAATATACCACCGATGCTGAAATGATTCTTTTGCCCAGGATAAAGAAGCGTTTTCAGAAAGAGCTGGATAAGTACAATAAATTCTTTGGTGCTACCGAGCAGGTTAAACGATTTGTGCTTATTGATCATGAATGGACAATTGAATCAGGCGAACTTACAGCATCTTTAAAGCTTCGCCGTAAGTTCATTTGTCAGAAATATGATGCAGTGACCAGGCTCATATTCAATATAGATTCTGACGATTAGTATTTCTTATCTGAATGCCAACTGGTTCATAAAATGAAGAAGGTTGAGCTGATATGCGATATTCTGGATGTAATCCGTGAAAAATTTCCGGATAAAGAAGATGTATTTGCATATAAAATTGGCAATTCGTGGGTGCGCGTTTCATCTGCCAGCTATCTGGCTAATTCTGAATTGCTTGGCCTTGGGCTTCAGGCCGCCGGATTAAAAGCCGGTGATAAAGTGGCTACCATTTTAGGTAATAGACCGGAATGGAATTATTTTGATATGGGAATTATGCTGTCGGGGTGCATTCATGTTCC
This sequence comes from Lentimicrobiaceae bacterium, assembly GCA_020636745.1. Classification (NCBI taxonomy): domain Bacteria; kingdom Pseudomonadati; phylum Bacteroidota; class Bacteroidia; order Bacteroidales; family Lentimicrobiaceae; species Lentimicrobiaceae bacterium. The sequence continues at coordinate 64,002 of JACJXH010000001.1, forward strand.
GCTTTATCCGACTCTCAGTACCGAAAATTTCCGATATATTTTTCAGGATGCAGAAATTAAGCTCCTCATTGTAGGTTGTCAGGCTGCATATAATCGCGTAAAGCCTGCCCTTGATAAGCTAAACTTTCATGTACTGGTTTATTCGGTTGATGAAATTATGGAGGTTAATAGTTGGCAGGTGCTCTTAAAAACGGGTAAAAGCTATAGCAGCGATACGGATTTAGCCCATTTTCCAGCCAATATCACGCCTGAAAGTCTGGCAACTATCATTTACACTTCCGGAACTACGGGACAACCCAAGGGCGTTATGTTATCACATAAAAATATTGTGAGCAATTTTATCGCAGTTAGCAATATTCTGGAGCATATTTTGGTAAACAGAGCACTTAGTTTTTTGCCTTTGAGCCATATTTATGAACGAATGCTCAATTATATGTACCAATATTTGGGGATTTCAGTTTATTACGCTGAAAATTTCGACAGGATTCGTGATAACCTGTGTGAAGTCAGGCCTGAAATGTTTTGTGCCGTACCGCGCATTATTGAAAAGTCATATGCAGCCATACTCCGCAAGGGCCGGAATCTCAGCGGACTCAGAAAGATTGTTTTTTTCTGGGCACTAAAACTTGGGCATAATTATGAATTTGAAAAGGCTGAAAAGCTTGTTTTTGGTCTAAAACTGAAAATTGCAGATTTTTTGGTGTATCGGAAATGGCGGAGTGCTTTTGGTCAAAATATCCGATTTATCGTCTCTGGTGGAGCTCCTCTTAATCCTAAACTTGCCAGGGTTTTTTGGGCAGCGGGCATGAAGGTTATTGAGGGTTATGGCCTTACTGAAACTTCGCCGGTTATTGCTACCGGAAACTTTGAACCAAATGGTGTAAAGTTTGGCACTGTCGGCCGGATATTGCCTGGCATTGAAGTTAAACTTTCCGATGAGGGCGAAATCTTGTGCAAGGGACCCAATGTTATGTTGGGTTATTTAAACCAGGTGGAACTTACCCAAGCGGTGTTTGACGCCGATGGATGGTTTCATACCGGTGATGTGGGCATGCTGGTAGATGGTGATTACCTGAAAATTACTGACCGAAAAAAGGAAATTTTTAAAACTTCGGGAGGTAAATATGTGGCTCCTCAGGTAGTTGAAAATAGACTTAAGGAATCGCCATTTATTGAAAATGCACTTGTTGTTGGCGAAAATAAAAATTTTGTTTCAGCTTTGATAGTTCCCAATTTTGAGTATTTGAAGTCATGGTGCGGCGCAAAGGCTATACCTTACATTTCTGATGAAAAGATGGTTGTTCAGGAGGTTGTAATAAGCCGGCTTCATAAAGAAATAGATGCAGCAAATCTTGAATTGGATAAGCCTTCTCAGGTTAAGAAATTTGCCCTCATGCATAAAGGCTGGACAGTTGAATCCGGAGAACTGTCATATACAATGAAAGTGAGAAGAACGTATTTGCACAAGCTGTGGGCTGATTTGATAGCTGGATTTTATGGCGAGATACCCGTTGGGCCTTATAAAAAATCAGACAAATCAAATAAAAAGAGGAAAAACTCCCGGAAAAATAAAAAGCTGAAAAGGGGGTGAATGGTGATTGCCTTCTTAGTGTAAAATTTTATAGATTAATTCTTTCATTAACTCACCATCATCTGCTGAGGCATTATCCATCCCTTTTGATTTCATATCATATTCACGCAAAAGGCTGATGATTTCTGTGAGTTTCTGAAACGAATAATTTCTTGCGGCCTGATGGTAATCATTTACAAAAGAATAATACACACCCAGTTCAGCAATCACTGTTTTGTCTGACTTGTCGGGCAATGCATGATACAGAATCAGCTTTGAAAAATAGCTGTTCAGCATGATTACATTTTTAATAAGTGGGTTGTCTTTAGGATTTGAGGCAAAATGATTGACAATGCGGTTGGCCTTAAGTATGTCACGGGTTCCAAGCGCTGACTGAAGCTCAAAAATATTGAAATCCTTACTGATTCCAATATTCTGCTCGATTAGTTCTTCGCCAATCTTGCTGCCTTGAGGCAGATTAATAAATAATTTGCCTGTTTCGTTAGATATTTTGCTTAAATCATTTCCCAGGAAATCAGCAAGTAATTGAGCTGCTTTGCGACTGATGGTATATCCTTTTGATTCAACAAGAGAGGTTATCCAATCGGGCAGTTTGTCAGTATAAATACGGGCCGATTCAAAATAGACTCCTTTGGCTTCAATTTTTTTTGCCAGTACTTTTCTTTTGTCGTACTTTTTATATTTATAACAAAGAACTAAAATGGTTGAACTGAGGGGTTTTTCAGCATAAGTTACCAGATCGTCTATTGTTTTTACATCCTGGGCTTCTTTTACGATAACAACCTGATGGCTGGCCATCATGGGATACCGTTTGGCATATTCCATGATGGTTTGGGCATCAACATCCCGGCCGTAAAGAATTGTTTGGTTAAACTCTTTTTCGTCGGCCGAAAGAATTTGGTTTTCAAAAACATGGCACAGCAGATCGATAAAATATGGCTCCTCTCCACATAACATATAAATGGGGTGGTACGTTTTTCGTTTAAGGTCAGCAAGTATTTGATTGTAAGAAACAGCCATTTATGAAATTGTTTATTTAAAAGCGCAAATGTTTTACCGTTAAGCCTTTGTTTATAAGTTGTTTGAGTGACTGAATGCCAATGCTTAGATGAGTTTCAACAAATTCTTCTGTAACGTGTTTGTCACTTTCTTCAGTTTTAACGCCTGAAGAAATCATAGGCTGGTCAGAAACCAGTAATAATGCACCAGTAGGTATTTCATTGTGGAATCCAACACTGAAAATAGTAGCTGTTTCCATGTCAATGGCGATTGAACGGATTGCTCTCAGGTAGTCCTTAAAAGTTTCGTCATGTTCCCATACCCGTCGATTGGTCGTATATACAGTTCCGGTCCAGTAATCGCGGCTGAAATCCCTGATTGAAGTTGAGATTGCTTTTTGAAGGCTAAAAGCAGGTAAGGCGGGGACTTCCTGAGGGAAATAATCGTCAGACGTACCTTCTCCTCTGATTGCTGCGATAGGCAAAATTAAATCGCCAAGTTCAGCTTTGCGTTTAAGTCCTCCGCATTTGCCTAAAAATAAAACTGCTTGTGGTTTGATGCATCCGAGTAAATCCATGATGGTGGCAGCATTTGCACTCCCCATCCCAAAATTAATCATCGTTATTTCTCCTGCTGTTGCACTGGGCATGGCTCTGTTGTGGCCTTTAATTTCCACTTTGTTCCATTTGGCAAATAGCTCCAGATAATGACTGAAATTGGTGAGCAAAATGTATTCGCCAAATTCGTTAAGTTGAGTACCTGTATACCGTGGCAGCCAGTTCTCAGTAATTTCCTGTTTTGATTTCATATGTCAAATGATTTGTAGAAAAACAGTTAGCAGCTGTTTTTCTTTTCAGTGCAAATGTAGCGTTTTTCACAAAAATGATTAGTTTTATTGCGGCAAACATATCCACATGCATCCGCTGAATTTTCCCGATTATAATTTCCGTACTCGCTTAAAAGATGGTCAATTACAAATTTTTGATCCTGTCAGGCGTCGGTTTGCAGCACTAACACCGGAAGAGTGGGTGAGGCAAAATGTGATTCAATATTTGAATGTAGAAAAACTCGTTCCGTTGCACATGATGGCCTCTGAGAGAGGAATTAAAGTTAATCGTTTGCAAAAACGCTTCGATTTGGTAGTGTATGCTCCTACAGGTTTGCCTGTTATGATTGTTGAATGCAAAGCTCCCGGTGTTCAGCTAAACGAGGAAGTTTTTTATCAGATTGCAAGGTACAATATGACTTTAAAAGTCAATCATCTGCTTGTGTCCAATGGTCTTAAGCATATTTATTGCAAGATAGATTATTCAGCCGAAAGCTTAATTTTTGAAGAGCTGATTCCTCCATACAGTGCAATGATTTAGTTTGAATATAGAACCTGAAAAATAAAACAGGCTGCCATTTTTGGCAGCCTGTTTTATTTTATCCATCAAAAAGAGTGGTTAATTGCATTTAAGGACAGTTTTGATCTGATAATTTGCTGATTCAGCTAAAGGACCAACAGCCGCCTTTTTAAATGAAGCACAAGCAGCGCCTGTGTCATTTTTACCTGACTGAGCCATACCCATTTCAAAATAGAAGCGGGCTTGTTTTTCCGGTGTATTTTCATCCAGGCTCATGCCTTTTTCAGCGCTTGTAATTGCATCGTCCCATTTTGACAATTTGTTGTTGGCAAGGGCATATAAATAATATGCTTCAGGATTGTCAGCAACATATTTAACAGACTCATCCAGTAAACTGATTACTTCGCTGAAATTGCCTTTTTTGAAGGCAGAGTTTGCATTGATAATGTAATCATCCGAAACGGTTTTACTGGCTGAAGCAACCGTTTTATCGTCATTTGAAGCGGTGCCTGTTTCAATGGCTTTATCCATGGCTGCTTTCATCTCATCAAACTTGTTCTGTTTCTTAAAAACGATTCCTTTAAGAAGGTATGCCTTCGAGAAGGATGAGTCATAAGCCAATGCTTTGTCAAAACTTTCGAGTGCTTCAGCAAGTTTATTATCTTTCATTTCGCCATTACCTTTACTTAAATAGAGCTTGGGAAGAAGCTCCTCGGCTTTGGCTTTGGTCGATTCGTCTTTGTATTTTACTGAATAATCACGGGCAAGAATAAAACCGGCAATCGACTCGTCAAGTTTTTTTTCTTTATACAAACTGGTGCTATAATTATATTGAAGCAACGGAATTTGCTGAGAAGCCAGCTGGAGAATATCTGCAGCTTCATCACCTGCTTTTTCGGCAATGTCTGCGGCCTCAATCAGCGCTTCGACTGCTTTGGGCAAATCTGTTGAAGCCAGTTCAACCCCTCTGTTATAGGCGTTAGTGGCATCATCTTTTGTCTGAGCAATTGTAAAGTTTGAGTGTAACAGCAATAAACCAGAAACCAGTAAAGCTGAGATTTTCTTCATTTTGTTCATTGTTTTGCAATAGTTTAGTTATTAATGAAAGCGCAAATATAACGAATTAGAAATAAAAAATCGTGCCAAAAAAACATAAAATCACAGGCATCTGCTTGCAAATGTGCTGTAAATGAATAGTTATGGTGCTTTTTGAATATAATATTAAGATGAGTTGCCTGTTTGTCTGCTGCAATGTTCCCATTTACTCATGCCTGATGCCTGCTTCATTATTGAACTCTAAAATCTGCTAAATTCTTAATGCTTCTTCAGTTAAATTTCTATTGTCTAATTAAATTTTATTTTACATTTGCAATGCCAAAAAAAAATCAATTTATGAAAAGTACCATTCTCAAAGTTGTTTTAGCAGTAGTCGTCATTGTACTTGGTTATCTGCTGTATGCATCTATAATGAAGCCTATCCGTTTCCAGGAAGAACTTACCCGTAGAAACAATCAGATTGTTGTAAAACTTAAAGACATCAGAACTGCAGAAACTTTTTTCAAACAGTTCAATGGCCATTACACCAGTAGCTTTGACTCTTTATTTGCTTTTCTGCAAACCGGTAAAATTCCGGTAGTTAAGTTAGTTGCCGACCCCAATGATACGACTTTCAGTCGTTCAATTAGTGATACTATTGGTTACATTGGTATCGCCGATTCACTTTTTGGAAAACGCAGCAATTTTAATCTTCAGGATCTGGCAGTTATTCCTTTCTCAGAAGGCCGCAAGTTTGAGGTTAAAACTGATAAAATTGATAAGGGAGGAGTGATTGTAAGTGTTATGGAAGTACTTGTTCCTTACGAGTATTACCTCTATGATCTTGATCAGCAGGATGTTGTTAATCTTGCAGAACGTCAGAAAACGATTAACCGTTATCCTGGTATAAAAATGGGCTCTCTTACTGAAGCTTCTACCGACGGAAACTGGGAATAAAAAATTTAGTTATGGTGGGCGATCATATAACTGTGGTCAGTAGTTTTGACCGATTGTTTGATCAGTCCCTGACCAGTGAATATCATTTGTCCATCCGGCTTGAACCGGATGGACTTTCTTTTTCTGTTTATGTCCCAAAAGCTGGGAAGTTTGTCGGGCTGGAATCTTTCAGATTTACAGATAATGCTCCAACATCAATTGAAGCTCTTGCTACCAAACGGTATTGCGACCAACTCGATTTGCTTCTTTTTAAGCATCCCTGGCTTACTGCCGGATTTAAGAGTTGCTGTGTAATTGTTCAAAGCAATAAATATACTATGGTGCCTGCTGCTTTATACCAACCGGAATTAAAGCGCGATTACCTTGGGTTTGTTCATTCTGTTTCGGATAGCAATGCCGTTTTTGAACAAAAAGTGGTTTCTATTGATAGCTGGCTGGTATATGCTGTTGATGAACAAATTAATAATGTGATTGCCAGGCATTTCCCCACTGCCAAAAAACTGCAGCATACAGGGTCCATTATCGATTCCATTCTGCCATCATTCAGGCATGCTGATTTGTCAGATACCGTTTTTGTGAATGTGAAAACAGGTTCGTTTGATATCATTGTTCTTAAAGATGGTAAACTGCGCTATTGCAATAGCTTTTTATGGAAGGTGGCTGACGACCTGGTGTATTTTCTGATTTTTGTCATGGACCAGCTTGCATTGAATCCCGAAAAAATTCCCATATATCTTATGGGCAATATTCAATTTGAAGACAACCTGTATCAGCTCATGTTCAGGTATATTCGTTCTCTCAATTTTGTGAAAATGCTTGATGGAATCCGGGGCAATTTTGCTGTGTCGGAGGAAATGGCTTATAAATATTATGATCTTTTAAATCCGGGTTTATGCGTATAATCAGTGGAACTCATAAAAGCAGAGTTATTCATACTCCCAAAAACTTGCCCGTAAGACCTACTACAGATATCGCCAAGGAAGCCTTATTCAATATCCTGGTCAATAATTTTGATTTGGAAAGTATTCAGGTGCTCGATCTTTTTGCGGGTACAGGCAATATTACATATGAATTTGCCTCGCGCGGTGCATTAGGAGTTACCAGTATCGACCTCGAATTTAAATGCGTGAATTTTATCAGGAAAACTGCTGCTGAATTTGGGTTTGAATCAGTCTTGTCTTTTAGAAGTGATGCATTCAGGTTTTTAAGGAATTGTGATACAAAGTATGATATCATTTTTTGCGATCCACCGTATGAACTGGAAGGGATTGATGAAATTCCAAGGGTAGTATTTGAAAGGAATTTGTTAAAAGAGGATGGCTGGCTTGTATTGGAACATTCGCGCGATTATAATTTCGGCGAATTTAAAGGTTTTAATCAGCAAAGAAAATACGGCAAAGTTAACTTCAGCATATTTTCAAATAAGGTTGACGAAACTGCCGAATAAATAATTCGGAGGGACTATTAACCCACATTAAATCCAGCGGGAGTCAATAGCTTTTTGTAAATATTAAAGTTTGCTTCACAGTGTACTTTTGCATTGGCGGGGCCATTACTATAAGGTGTCAATGGCTGGTAGTTTAACGGCTTCCGGAATGAAAATACTTACATCTCCGCCATTTTTATATACATCCCTTACGATGGATGAATTGATGGATGTAAATTCCGGAGTTGTTAAAAGAAATAATGTATCAAGCTGAGGGTTGAGTTTTTTGTTTACCTGTCCCACAGTTCTTTCAAACTCAAAGTCAGCCGAAGTGCGTAACCCTCTCAGAATAAATGAAGCATTTACCTTTCTGCAAAAATCAACAGTCAGGCCTGAATAACTTACAACACTAATACTCGGGCAATCAGCAAATACATCCTTGATCCATTTAATCCGGTCGTCTATGGCGAAATAACCTTTTTTCTCAATATTCAGGCCCACTGCCACAATTATTTCATCAAAAAGAGGGATAGCTCTGCGAATAATATTTTCATGTCCCTTGGTTATGGGGTCAAATGAACCCGGGAAAACAGCCCGTTTTATCATAGTGCTGAATTAAGATTTTTTATCAAAAATATATAAAATCGCGATTGCCAATCCTAACCTTTGAAAATTAAATCCTCATTGATAAGGTCAAGCAATGATTGGTATGTATTGGCCAGTACTTTTTCAAGTGCTGTTTCCTGAAACCAGGCAGCTTCAGTAATTTCTTCTTCCAATTGAGGAACAAGTGTCTGGTTGCCATTATATTGCATTGCATACCAGAATGTTCGCTTAAATATTCTTTTGCCTTTGTACTCATAAATATGGTACGTCGAGGGCAATTCGGCAATGATTGATTGCCCGTTTAGCCCTGTTTCTTCGCTCACTTCTCTAAGGGCAGCCTCTGCAGGCGTTTCATTCTTTTCAATTTTACCTTTGGGCAAATCCCATTTGTTGAATCTGTAAATAAACAACCTTTGTTCGTGGGTATTTCTTACAATTCCACCGGCTGCTTCAAGGTACCAGAATAAAGAAATGAAATCCTTAAGCAATTTTTTGGCACTTCCTTTGTTATATAACACAAGGCTTGAAATTGTCATTGATTTCGTAAAATCCCGAAAGGCATGTTTCATTTCCCTGCGGGAGGTTACGAATACAATATTTGCGTTGGCATCAAGGCTTAAGCCTTCATAGTCACCGCATATAATTACCGGTTTTTCATTTACAAAAACTTTGTACATTTGCCGCATGAGTAATAATGAATCAGTAGCGCTTGATACAGCGGAATTTTTATTGCAAATTAAGGCAATAAAATTGGACAATGCGAACCCATTTACCTGGAGTTCTGGCATAAAATCGCCTATTTACTGCGATAATCGTAAGATTTTATCTTATCCAAAGGTAAGAACTTATATCAGACAAGAATTTGCCAAGTTGATCAATGAAGAGTTCGGGCAAATTGATCTGATTGCAGGTGTAGCCACTGGCGCAATTGCACACGGGGTACTGGTGGCTCAGGAGCTCGGGCTTCCTTTTGTTTATGTCAGATCGGCAAAAAAGGAGCACGGTATGTCTAATCAGATTGAAGGCGTTGCCGAATCCGGTCAATCAGTTGTTGTAGTTGAAGATCTTGTTTCAACTGGCAAAAGCAGCCTTGCTGCCGTTACTGCATTGCGCGAAGCAGGATGCAATGTTAAGGGAATGGTAGCCATTTTTACTTATGGCCTTGAATCGGCAGCTGAAAATTTTAAAAAAGAGAATTGTATTCTGCGAACGCTTACCGATTATAATCATTTGATAAGCCATGCGCTGGAAATGAATTATATAAAAGAATCTGATAAGCAATCGCTTATTCAATGGCGCGAAAATCCTGATATCTGGGGCAAATAATCATTTTCTATGGCAAATTTTAAGAGTGAACCGGTGGTTATTGGTCGCAGTAACAATCATGTTTTTGAATTTCTTTCCGATTTTAATAATTTCGAGAAATTGATGCCAGCCCAGGTAACCGATTGGAAGTCTGATGGAAATAGTTGCAGTTTCAATATTCAGAATATGGCCACCCTGGGTATGCGGTTTGATACCAGAACACCCAATTCCCATATTCTCATCAAATCCGATGGCAAAGTCCCCTTTGGCTTTGATTTGCAGTGTTTTATAGAGCCTGTTGATGACAATAGCTGTAAAACCAGGCTTGAATTCAATGCTGATTTAAATCCAATGTTAATGATGATGGCTTCTAAACCACTTTCCAATTTCATTAACATTCTGGCCGTTAAGCTTAAAGAAGTCTGCGAAGCAAACTAAACTATATCCTGCGGGCAATTTGCTTCCTTTAATTTTCTGTTTTTCTTTTGATGGTAACTCAGCTTTTTGGTCGGGGAATAAAGACGATCTCTTTTAAATCACAAATGTATTCTTCTTTGTCAGGTCCTTCAAGATGAAGCATGCCAAACTCGGCCAGACCTTTTATTTCAGCTTTTATTCTGCGGCCTTTAATTTCGAAAAGAGCGGGCTCATTCAGCAGATAAAATCTGTTCATGTATGATTGTTCAATAAACTCAGTTTCACCATTTTTTAGTTTTTGATACCAAATTTTTAAATTGTTATGACATTCTGTCAGCAGGTCATTGACCGAATAATCAATCCCGGAAATTAATTTGAGAGAGGTCGGATTTGGTATAAGTTCGCTAAATTTTAATTGATTGATATTTAGGCCAATGCCTATAATGGTCTTTGAGATTGATCTGCCCAGGATTTCATTCTTAATCAAAATTCCAGCTACTTTTTTATCCTGGAGGTAAATATCGTTGGGCCATTTAATCATAGCGGGATAGGGGAGTTGAAGCTTTTCAATGGTTGAGCACACTGATAATGAAACAACCATAGTTAAAAGAAACTGATTTTCAGGTTTTAAGAATTCAGGATATAATACAAGGGAGCATGTAAGATTCTTTCCCGGTTCACTTTCCCAGATGTTATTGGCTTGCCCTTTGCCCTGGTTTTGGGTGTGTGCGTAAACGACCGAACCTTCAGGTAAGGCATTGTTATCAAGGATACTATATAAATAATCGTTTGTTGAATCAACAGATTCAAGCCTGATGATCTTGCTTGCCTTAAAAACCATATAATTTCATTTTATTTCAGGATAATAACTGCCAGTTTTGATGCGGTATAATTGTTGTAATGTGATAATTGTGTATTGAAAACAAAAAAGTGTCAGGTGATAAACGTTCTAACGCCTCTTGTCTGTTAGTAAGCTGATGCCTGCTTCAAATACAGAATTATTTGATTAACTTTGCAAAAATATAATAAAGAGCCTATGGCAAGCAAAAAAGAAAAAACAGCCTCAGAAATGCTTTCTTCAATAGTAATTCAGGGGATTTTTGAAAAGCTAGGAGAAGAAGTTGTCCTTATTGATTTAAGGAAAATGAAAAATGCGGTTGCAGATTTCTTTGTTGTGTGTCATGGCAAGTCCCGTGCTCAGGTAGAAGCCATTTCCGATTCAGTACAAATGGAGGTGAAAAAAGCCGTGGGCGCCAATGTATGGAAAAAAGAGGGTTTTGAGAATGCAGAATGGGTGTTGCTTGATTATGTGGACGTTGTGGTTCATGTTTTTCAGGAGGCAAACAGGAAGTTTTATAAACTAGAGGAATTATGGGCTGATGCAGAGATTACTTATTGTAAGCCTCCTGCACCGGTTCAGAAACGTACAAAGAAAAACTCATCAGCGGAAGTCTGATATAATTTTATGAACGAAACAAATGATAAAAAACCGGAAAACGGTTTAAATAAGCCTAAAAACGGTAAGCCAAAATTCAGTTTTTATTGGATTTATGGAGTAATTGCTGTTTTGATTATCGGCCTCCAGTTTATGAACTGGAATACACCTGCCAAAAGTATTGGTTGGGGTGAAGTAAAGGATTTAGTGAGTAATCAGGATATTGAAAGACTGGTACTTGTAAATAAGGAGTTTGCCGAAATCTACATTAAGAAGGAAAAACTCTCACTTCCTAAGTTCAAGGATGTAAAACCAAGCGAAAGTTTTGGAGGAGCCAGGCCCCAGTATATTTACACCATTGGCTCTGTAGAAACTTTTGAAAAGGACTTTGCTGAACTTCAGCAAGGTGTTGAAAAACCTGTTTACATTGAAAATCTTACCCGGCGCAATGTATGGGGCGATGCACTGTCATGGTTATTGCCTGTAATATTGCTTGTTGGGGCCTGGTTTTTCATCATGCGTATGATGAGCAGGGGCTCTGGTGGCGGAGGCCAGATTTTTAATATTGGGAAGTCTAAAGCTCAATTATTTGATAAAGATACCCATGTAAACATTAATTTCAATGATGTTGCCGGACTTGAAGAGGCAAAAGTTGAAATCATGGAGATTGTTGATTTTCTAAAAAATCCTAAGAAATATACAACGTTAGGAGGAAAAATTCCTAAAGGAGCTTTGCTGGTTGGCCCTCCGGGGACCGGTAAAACCTTATTGGCTAAGGCTGTGGCAGGTGAAGCTAAAGTCCCGTTCTTCTCACTTTCAGGCTCTGATTTTGTTGAGATGTTTGTTGGTGTTGGAGCTTCCAGGGTGCGCGATTTGTTTAAACAAGCCAAAGAAAAATCGCCCTGCATCATTTTTATTGATGAGATTGATGCCATTGGGCGAGCCAGAGGTAAAAACCAAATAACAGGAGCAAATGATGAACGTGAAAATACGCTGAATCAGTTACTTACTGAAATGGACGGTTTTGCCACCAACGCAGGTGTAATTATTCTTGCAGCCACTAACAGAGCAGATATTCTTGACAGGGCACTGTTGCGTGCCGGTAGGTTTGATCGTCAGATTAACGTAGAACTACCCGATTTGGAGGAACGCAAAGCCATTTTCAAGGTGCATATGAAACCTCTGAAAAGTCATGAATCTGTGCAATCCGATTTTTTGGCAAAACAAACCCCGGGTTTTTCCGGCGCTGACATTGCCAACGTTTGTAATGAAGCAGCACTCATAGCAGCGCGCCAAAATAAAACCGAAATCGAAAAGCAGGATTTTATTGACGCCATTGACAGGATTGTTGGCGGGCTTGAAAAACGAAATAAAATTATCTCTCCGCAAGAGAAAAAAGTTATTGCATTTCATGAAGCAGGCCATGCTACGGTTAGCTGGTTGCTTGAGTATGCGCATCCACTGGTGAAAGTTACAATTGTTCCCAGGGGAAAGGCTTTAGGTGCTGCATGGTATTTACCTGAAGAACGCCAGATTACAACATATGAACAGATGTTTGACGAGCTGACGGCAACAATGGGTGGCAGGGCTTCTGAAGAAATTATGTTCGGAAAAGTTTCAACCGGTGCTCTTAATGACCTTGAAAAAGTTACGAAACAGGCTTATGCCATGGTCGCATTTTATGGCTTGAATAAAGCTGTTGGTAATGTTAGTTACTATGATTCTACCGGTCAGCAGGAATATTCGTTCAGTAAACCATTTAGTGAGTCTACCGCTCAGGTAATTGATGAGGAGATTAAAAAAATGGTTGAGATGGCTTATGAAAGAGCTAAATTACTACTAAGCGAAAATCGTGATAAACTCACACAGCTTGCCAATATTCTGTTGAAAAAGGAAGTTATTTTCAGAGAAGACCTCGAGGAAATATTCGGTAAAAGACCTTTTGAAGAACATGCCGAATTTGGGACGGATAATGGAAACAATGGAGAGGTAAAGAATGTGATCGGGAATGAAAAAGAGGAAAAGCCAACCGACAATGCGGTGATTGCTGAGGCAGCTCCTGAGCCTGATAAATCTGATGATGAAGACCTCAAATAACCCCGGAGCACGGCCCGAACATTTCAGGGAGAGTACAACGCGGGAAAAGGTGTTGAAGAACATTCGTCACGCGTTGATTGAACCTGCTGATAATCCTTTTGCTGAAGTTGAATTTGATTCAGATGTTTTCAGGTCTATGCCTGAAGAGGCTGATGTGAACTTTGCAGTGGAATTTACAAAAGTGGGAGGGAAGTTTGTCTTTTGTGATTCGCCTGCAGATATGCTGGCAAAAGTTAAAGCTGTTTTTGCTGACAATGGTTGGAACGAAGCCTGGTGCTTCGAAGATTCTTTATCAGGATTATTGAATCATGCCGGAATTCATGTTCATCGCGATGATTCAGGAATTGAAAATATGAAAATCGCAGTAACCTCCTGTGAATTTCTTATCGCCCGACTGGGGAGTGTGATGATGTCTTCACAACAATATTCAGGACGCAGGTTGTTTTCATATCCCGAAATACATATTGTTATTGCGTTTACAACTCAAATTGTGCCTGATATAAAATACGGACTGGCTAAGCTTAGGGAAAAGTATGAAAATGGAATGCCTTCGATGGTTTCGTTAATTACCGGACCGAGCAGAACAGCCGATATTGAAAAAACCCTGGTAACAGGTGCTCATGGGCCAAAACAAATTTTTGTGTTTATGGCTGATAATGCTGACTAAAATAATTTGAATTATGGATGGCTGGATTTGTGTATTTACCTCAGGAAGCTTGCAGGAAGCTGAAATTGTGAGAGGTTTACTTGAAGATAATCAGATTACTGCAATTGTTTACAATAAGCAGGACTCCGTTTATCTTTTTGGAGATATAGAAGTTTATGTTTCAGTTGAGGACGCTTTTGCTGCTAATCAAATCATAAATACACCTGCCTCGTGAATAATTTTACCATTAGAACTATTACCGGGTCTGTTTTTGTGATTTGTGTTATAGGGTCAGTTGTGCTTAGTCAATGGGCTTTTGCCGCACTTTTTCTGCTGGTTTCTTTAGCCGGTTTCTGGGAGTTTACACGTATCATGCGGCAGGCAAAAATTTTCCCTCACAGGCTGGCTGGTTCTGTTGCAGGTATCGCCTTTTATAGCAGCATTGTATTTTTTGAATTTGGAATCATTGACACAAAAATGCTTTTGCTGAATTTGTTATGGCTCCCATTTTTGCTTATCGTTGAACTTTTCAGGAAAAGCAATACTCCTTTTCAGAATGTTGCTGCTGAATTAATCGGATTGGCCTGGATTGTTCTGCCTCTGGCTCTGCTTAATGGATTTTTTAATCATACTGATGGCCCCGGTTGGTTACATGGAGGTGTGTTACTTGGCTTTTTTCTAATTCTTTGGATTTATGATTCGGGAGCTTATGTTTTTGGTTCAATGTTTGGCCGGCATCGTATGATAGAACGTATCAGCCCCAAAAAATCATGGGAAGGATTTGCCGGCGGATCGGCTGCCGGTTTGTTAACAGCCTACCTGATTTCTGCGTCATTTATCGAATTCTCTGTTTTACAGTGGCTTGTGATTGCTGTTGTCATTATTGTTTTCGGTACACTTGGCGATTTGACGGAGTCAATGCTCAAACGCAGCCTGGATGTGAAAGATTCCGGTTCATTATTGCCCGGTCATGGTGGTATTCTTGATCGGTTTGATGCTGTTTTTCTGGCAGCACCTGTTGTGTACATTATAATCAATTTCATACGTTGATTGTTGTACTGATTGTTTTGCCAACTGAATTAACTGAACTTGTTAATTTGGGGCTTATTTGCAACGAAAAAAGGAAATTTAAATGCGGATACACAAAGAAGGTTACATAATTATTTTGATTTCATTTATTGTTTTGGGCGTTATTTCCCCGTTAAGCGGACTTATTGCCATGCCGCAATGGTTGCATTATTTATTATGGGTTGGATTTGCCTTACTCTTTTTATGGATAGTAAAATTTTTCAGATACCCTCAAAGGCTTCTTACGCCTGATGATGCTAAAGTTATTTGTCCGGCCGACGGTAAAGTTGTAGCAATTGAAAAGGTGTTTGAACCTGAATACTTCAAGGAAGAGAGGCTGCAGATTTCTGTTTTTATGTCTCCCAACAATGTGCATGTTAACTGGTATCCGGTTTCAGGTGCAGTTCGTTATATGAAATACCACCCCGGAAAATATCTGGTGGCATGGCATCCAAAGTCTTCCACTGAAAATGAACGTACAACTGTTGTTATCGGCAATGAGTCAGGGCAGGAAATTTTGGTACGACAGATTGCTGGTGCAATGGCCCGCAGGATTGTTTGTTATGCAAGAGAAGGAAGTATGGTCAGACAGGGCGACGAACTTGGATTTATTAAATTTGGCTCACGGGTCGATCTTTTTCTGCCTGTTGATGTTAAAGTTGAAGTAAACATCGGACAAAAAGTTACCGGAAAGAGCACTATTATTGCCCATCTTAAATAATTATGGTCTTTACTTTAACATATCATTAACATGATGTATGTTGCGAACATCAATAGAGGCCACTATCTTTGTATCGCTAAACTTAAACTAAGCCTTATGAAAAGAATTGGAATGATTTTATCGGTTATGGCTCTCTTATTTGCTTTTACAGTTGCTACTGTATCTGCTCAGAATGCTCCTACAACCAAAACTACAACTCAAAAAGTTGTTACTGAGAAATCAGATAAAGCTCCTGCAACTGATGCTAAATCTTGTGCCAAAACCTGCTCAGGTGACAAAGCAAAAGCTTGCGATAAACCTTGTTCAGGTGAGAAAGCAAAATCATGCTGCAGTAAAGGTGCAAAAGCTGATGCTGCTAAACCAGTACCAGCTTCAGATAAAAAGTAATTTTTGCTTAAGATAAAAAAGGCTGCACTTTAAGTGCAGCCTTTTTTATGCAATATGTTTTGGTTTATTCCGGTTGAAGTGTCATATGGCTGTCTATAAAAAATCATATAACTCACCTAAACTCTTAATGTGATAGGTTGCTTTCGTATCTTTTATATTATTTTCATAATCCACAAGAACCTGATCAATGCCTGCACCTAAGGCTCCCCAAATATCCACTTCTTCATCGTCGCCAATCATCAAACTCTCTGATGGCAGAGCTCCTGCCCGCTTCATGGCATAATCAAATATCTGAAATTCAGGTTTTTTAACGCCGGCATCCTCTGATGTGATGATTTCAATAAAATATTTTGTCAAGCCTGAGTGTTTAAGTTTTTTGTATTGTACTTCTTCAAATCCATTGGTTATAATATGAAGTTTATATCTCTTCCTCAGGTACTCGAGAACTTCTGTGGTTTGTGGGAATAAATTGGTTTTAGTCGGACTTAGTGTAATATAATCATGCGCTATATTGTGACTCAATAAATTGTCAGCAATGCCAAAATCATGCAATGTCAAAGAGAATCTTCTGATGTTGAGGACTTCTTTTACGATTTCGCCTTTTCTGTAAAAGTCCCAAAGCAATAGATTGTGCTTGTGGTAGGTGTTAAGAAAATCATCAAATGATTGTATTCCCCTTTCGGTTAATCTGTATTTCAGGAAGATATCCTGAAACGTTTCATTTGAATTTGCATCAAAATCCCAAAGAGTCCTGTCAAGGTCAAAGAAAATATGCTGATATGTTCTGTGCTTCACAAATTATAAGTTAAATGTAGTTGAATGTAAAACGCTTATTATCCAGCGGCAAATATTCATCGATTTGCTATTGCCGATATTCCAGCGTGCAAATTTAGTTTTTAATAATTGGGAAAGATCATCACTTTTCTATCTTTTTTCTTGACTTGACGTTTATATTGTCGTATTATTGCAATATCAAAATGATATCAAAATGGAAACAAAAGAACAAGAAAAATTTGTCAGACCGCGCTCTGGTTATGTAATGTTGCTCCTCGTATTTGCATTGATAGGCCTGGCTGTGTTCAGCCTTATCAATTATAACGAGACACTGTGGATAACCATATTGTCAATTGTTGTGCTGATTGCAGACATTGTTTTACTGCCTGGATTTTTGGTGGTAAACCCAAATGAGTCCAGTGTTCTGGTGCTATTTGGCGATTATATTGGTACTGTTAAGCACAATGGATTTTTTTGGGTAAATCCGTTTTATACCCGAAAAAAGATTTCATTAAGAGCCAGAAACCTGAATGGTGAGCCAATTAAAGTAAACGATAAAATCGGTAACCCGATTATGATAGGGATTGTATTGGTTTGGAAAGCACAGGATACATTTAAAGCTGCTTTTGAAGTTGATGACTACATACACTATGTTGAAATTCAGAGCGAAGCAGCCATACGCAAATTGGCTGGTCATTATCCGTATGATAATTTTGACGATGCTGAAGCTGAAATTTCACTGAGATCTGGCGGTGAAGAAGTGAATCATCAGTTGGAGACTGAGCTTTCTGAACGTTTGGAACGTGCTGGAATTGATGTCATTGAGGCCCGGATTTCTTATTTGGCTTACTCGTCGGAGATTGCCGGCGCAATGCTTAGAAGACAACAAGCCACTGCAATTATTGCTGCCCGCAAAAAGATAGTTGAAGGGGCTGTAAGTATGGTTGAAATGGCCCTCGAACAGCTTTCCGAAAAAAGCCTTATCAGTCTTGATGAGGACAAAAAAGCTTCAATGGTGAGCAATTTAATGGTGGTTTTGTGTTCTGATAAGGATGCCAGCCCCGTTATTAATGCTGGTACGCTTAACCAATAATAACCTGATGAAAATGCTGCCGTTATGATAGTAACATCAGAAAAATCGGGCGTTTTTAATTTCTTTGACGGCAATCAGATAAAAGGTCGTGTTGTTTATTCAGGTAAATTTTCATCAAAGGCTCAGATTATTGATAATGAAGGCCGGGTTTACCGAATAGTTCCACTTAATATCTGGAAAACCTCGTTTGAATTACAAGCTGAAGGGAAAGCACTTATTACGCTGAAGAAGAAATGGAATGGTACAAGACTTTCAAAAAGCTTGTCTGGCACTGAAAATGTAGAGTATTTTTTCAAACATGCCGGTCTTTTTAATAGTCGTTATGTTTTGCAAGATAAGGATGCACGTGAAATGGTGGTTATTAAAGGCAGGTTTAAGTGGAAGGGCTTAAAATATCATTATGAAATTAATTTACATGACAGTTTGAAACGTCGTGAACAATATTTTCTGTGGATTGCGTTAACTTTTTATCTTACAAGAGATATGATGAGGCAACATGCTGCTGGTGCTGCTACAATTTAAGAGTAAAATCAAGGTGGCTTAAGTGCGTGGTTGTGTTCTCGTGAGACAAATATTAATGTGAAATATTTGGTTGTGAAGACGATGGAATTGAAAATATAGTAACAATGGCTCAAAAGAAATCTTTTGCACTGCGGATTGATGCAGATTTACTAGCTTCAGTTGAGAAATGGGCTGCGGATGAATTTCGTAGTACAAATGGTCAGCTGGAATGGATTATCAGTAAAGCCCTGAAGGATGCACGGCGGCTGAAGGATACTCCTGAAGCACCCAGGGATGATTCAACTTCTGGGTAGTTTATTTACTATACTATATGCAAAAAGTCCCGGGGTTTATTGAAAATCCCCGGGGCTTTTTTATGTCCATTCATGTACTTTATCCGGCAATAAATTTTTTGCCCTGCCAGGTGTTCAACCGTTCCATCTCTTGTTCAATTTTTAAAGCAACCTGGTCGGCTCTGAGTTGTCCCCATGCTTTATTTACCAGAAAACGGGGCGGAACTTCACCTGTAAATCGCTCAATAACAATATCAGGATTGAGTCTTTCAATAAAAGCTACAATAAAGTCAATGTATTCGTCAAGACTGAAAAGTTTGAATTGAGACGGATTATCAAGAAACTGTTTGGCCATCACAGTGTCTTTAACGATTTGGAGCTGATGAAATTTGATGGTTGTGAGCGGAAGTGCTGAAACAATATGAGCCTGTTCGAGCATTTGCTGGCGCGATTCACCTGGAAGCCCAAAAATCAGGTGAGCTCCTGTTTTTAATCCATAAGATGCTGTTTTACTAATCGCTTCAGCTGTTTGTTCAAATGTGTGCCCTCTGTTTATAAGTTTCAGGGTTTCATTGTTTGTTGATTCCATCCCATATTCTACAATTACATAATGATGGCGCGCAATATCAGCTAAATAAGCGAGCTTTTCGTCATCGATACAATCAGGGCGGGTTCCTATAACAAGGCCGGTAATTTCGGGGTAAGCAAGCGCTTGTTCGTAAAGTTCTTTTAACCTGTTTATTGAACAATAAGTGTTGGAATAGGTCTGAAAATAGGCCAGGTACTTAAGCGCCCTCCTGTAACGAACCTTGTGAAACTCAATGCCTTCGGCAATCTGCTGCGAAACAGGCTTTTGCGGCTGGCAATACGATGGGTTGAATGCGTCATTATTGCAATAAGTGCAACCTCCCAACCCGGTAGTTCCGTCTCTGTTTGGGCAGGTAAAACCGGCATCAATAGAGACTTTTTGTACTCTCTGACCAAAAGTGCGTTTGAAGTATTCGTTGTAGGAATTGTATCGTTTTCCGGAGAATTTATCCATAATAGACACAAAGTTAATGCTTATTTTTTGTAAAAAAGGCTGCCTGAGTCAGACAGCCTTTTTTACACTTATTTATACTGTTGTTGATTATTTAGTTGCAGCTTCCAGTCTTTTCATAATTGAGAAGATAAAGATTGCAGACAGAACACAGCAAACAATAAAGATTGCCCAAAGCTGCCACAAATCAAGTTTTCCCCAGAAATCGCTTCCAATGAAAAGGAATTTATTACCAACAGCTGTTGCCAGCAGCCAGCCGCCCTGCATAAGACCCTGGAAACGGGCAGGAGCTACTTTAGAAACAAATGAAAGACCCATTGGGCTAAGGAATAGCTCAGCAATGGTAAGAATCAGGTAGCTGCTGATAAGCCAGTAAGGGACAACTCTGGATGAGTCGGGAACCGGGTTGAATTTTGTAACTCCGTTATCAACTACCTGTAGTTCGTGAGGTGATACCAGGCCGATGGATGCAACCAGAATAACCATAAATCCGAGTGCTGCAATAAACATTCCGATTCCAATTTTCTTAGGCGTTGATGGTTCCAGATTTTTATTTCGGAGCCAGGTGAAAACTGCCATTACAGGAAATGTGAGCGAAACAATAAACAGCGGATTAAATGATTGGAATACTTCAGGCGCAATTGGGTTGCTTGCTGCGCTTCCTGAAACAAAGTAATAAGTCAGACCGCCAAAAACAATGGCCATGGAGCCGCCAATAAGCTTATTTGTGCTCTTTTTGTTGAAAAGAAGAACCACGCCGGCAATGGTGCCAATAAAGGCAAGAATGGACTCAAGATTAAAGAAGATATTTGTGAAAGCTCCCACTTCTTTCACAGTATAATCGCGGGCAAAGAAAGTAAGAGTGAGTCCATTTTGGTGAAATGACATCCAGAAAAAGATAACAACAAAGAAAACCAGGATGAGTGAAGTAACTCTTGGGCGTTCATCCTTGGTCGAAATCATGAACATCATGGCAACAAATCCGACAAATAAACCCACAGCCATACCTAAAGCAAGATCATTCATTGCAAAATAGAAAATGACAGAAGTGGTAATCATTAAGCCTGCAGCTAAAAGGAAGCTTACCAAATTGCCTTTGGCTTTATTAGTTTCGTCCTTTTCTTTTGTTTCTACTTTATCTACTGAAGGCAATAATTTATTGAAGAAAATGTAAACCAGCATGGAAATAACCATGGCACCAGCTGCAATTCCAAAAGCATAATTGTATCCTTTGGCAAATGCGTCGATATATTGTGTAGCGAAGGCTCCCAAATCTGTTACGGCACTTCCGCTAACTTTATCGGCAAGGGCCTGAAAAGCAGTTAAATCCTCTAGGTTTCCATTATTGTAGGCGTGACACATGGCCGGAAGGCTTCCGTCATGTTCAAAACCCTGTGTGCCCAAAAACCAGTTGCGGATTCCGGTTGCAACGAAAGGGGCAAAAAATGCTCCGATGTTGATACCCATATAAAAAATCATAAAGGCAGAATCGCGTACTTTTGAGTAGCGGGGATCGTCATACATTTGACCAACAACTGCCTGAAGATTGCCTTTAAACAAGCCATTTCCCAGGGCTATTGTGAAAAGGCCCGTCAATGTAATAGCAAGCGGATTACCCGGGATAGCCATAACAACATAGCCGGCAAACATGATAATGATACCCATCAGAATTACAAATTTGTATTTTCTGGTGGCATCAGCAATAATACCTCCGATGAGGGCTAATGCATAAATACCAAAATAAAACCAGCTGTAATAGCCCCCTGCCTGCGATTCTGAAAGCCCGTATTTGGCCTGTAAAAACAGAACCAGGATGGCCATCATGGTGTAGAATCCGAAGCGCTCTCCCATGTTAGAGAAAAACGCTACCAATAGTCCTTTCGGATGCTCTTTTAACATAAAAATAAGGTGTTAGTGATTAATAATATGATGAATCAGTGTAATTTCCCGAGGCAAAAATAATGAAATTTTGATGGGATAAAAATAAATGAATTTTCAGCGGAAATGAGGTCTATAATCGCAGGCGAAGCTGTACTTTAATCTCTGATTTGCGGTTTCCCTTGATTTCATCCAGCCCGCTGCCTATTATCTGTTTGTTGGCATAATAGGTAATGGCGTATCTAATCCAGATATCCATTCTTCTGCCAAAGCTGTATTTACCCATCAGGTAAAAGCGGCTGCCCTTGTAGTAATAGGATGGGATTGAAAAAGCATTTAAAACATCGCTTTCATATGCATAAAGACGTTCGTTATATGTGTCGGTGTCAAATAAGGCAAATCTGGCGTTAAGGAGCCATGGCTTTTCGGGGTTGTAAATAACATCTTGATACATCAGGTATCCGGTTCTTTTTTCAAAGCCAGGCATTTGCCAGATAATAGACTCTATCCTGCTTTTTAGTGTAAGAAACTGACTGGCCTTATAACTTAAATGCAATCTGAAATTCTGTCTTGTTTCAGGTTCAGGATAATCGGTGTATGTTTCTGTTCCTGACGGGTTTATTTGTTTTTGCTGATAACGGTATCTGAATTGAATTTCAGTTGATCGATTCGGGGTATAAATAAGTTGTGCCAGATATTCGCTTCCACTTGTTGGTGCATCTACCCTGAACCGTAACCACGGAAAACGAAAATGATCGGCATAAGCTGAGAAAGTAAGCCTTTTATGAAGCTGGGCCAGTAATCCAATGTACAGGCCTTTTTCATTGGCATTTCTGCTTCCTTCAGCAAATGCATTGCTAAAAAAGTTTTGGTAGTCTTTTGAGTAGTTTCTGTAAATCATCGAAACGGCAATTCTAGGATCGGGGGTTGCAGTTGCTCCAAGAAGCAGAGCTTTGCCACCATTGTCGCTGCCTGACGCTTCACCGAATAATGTCAGGGATCTGAGAATTGCGGCAAAGTCTAAACCGTAGTTCGTAAGTGATTTTCCTTTGAAATCAAATTGATTGTATAAGGCATCACTTTTCTGAAGATTGTTGCCCAACTCGGTGTGCACAGCTGTAGCACCCAGCCTAAACATCTTTATCCTGGTTTGTACATTGCCTCCGTAAACTGTTTGCTGAACAGCATCTTTTCCGGCAAGTTCATTGGGAGTGCGGTGGTAGCCTGATTCCTGCAAAGAACTTATATAGTAATATTCAGAAGATAAGGAGTCGCTCCCTTCAACATTAGCATCCGATTTTTTGGATGAATAAAACAAGGTTAAATCAACATTTTTCAGTGGACTGATGGTTGTGGCAATCCCCCGCATAAATAAATTCTCATTGGCTCCGGTGCTTGGTTTTACCGGTTGAGCCAGACGGCGGTTGGTGATGGCACCCGCTGATTTTCCGAAGGCCAGGCTGCTATACATGGTTAAACCCTGCCCAAATTGCACATGATAATCACCAATAGCCAGTTGTTTCAGAAATTTTTTTCCGGAATAAAAGAAGTGAAAGCTATAGAAATCAAAACCTTTTTTAAGCGTATCGTTTTTGGGGAAGAAGGTTTCGCCGGCATCCTTTTCCATCGTAAAGCCAAACTTAACCCTGTTGTAAAAATTATAGCCGTAACGCAGGTAAAGTTTTTCAGGGCCTCCCAAATAACGTGCATTTGGATTCGCCAACAATGTCGAATCGTCAATTGGCGAATATCCTTTTTGTTGTTCGGGAGTCACTTGATAACGGGCTATTATTTGATTTTTCCCATATCTGGCAAGGTTTTTCAGGTTGATTTTTGCGCCAACAGGCTGAAGTCCAAAGCTAACAAAAGGCATCAGGTTTGTGACCAGAAGGGAGTCAAAGCCTTCTATCAGGTTTAATTCATAAATGCTTGTGAGCTCCCCAAATTTCTGAATATATGAGGTGAGGTTGTAAATCTGCAGATCGTTAAGCTGAAGTTGACGTAATTCGCGCTCTGATGCCTGATTCAGGTTGATGGGGTTGTTTAAAAATTGCGCAAAGTCATCAACAAAGTCGGAATAGTCGATTTCAGCATCTGTTTGAGACGAGAGCTGTTCAATCTTGTCTTCCATCTGTTGCGATCCGGTTGATTCGGTCTTAGCTGGTTCCTGAGCGAAACCAGCTTTGCATGAAAGCAAAACCGTCAGGGCTAAAGCGAATATTCTTAAACCTTTATACTTCATCCCGCTCAGAATTTGTAAGATAATGAAGCCTGAGGCGAGAATCCAAGTACCTGATGATAAGATGCACTTACATCAAGGATAAAATGACCAATGAAAATACCGGCACCAAATGAATTGGCAACGGGGTTGGTGGATATTCCTCCTCGCAGGTATAACTGTGGAATAATTCTGTATTCGAGTCCGGCTCTTACATCAGTGCCGGCATCCATGTTTTTTTCAGATTCTGCTGTAACTAAAAATTTATCGGTTATTTGATAAGCAGCTCCCAGTCTGAAGATAACAGGGGCTCTTTCGTCGTTGAATTCAGATAATTTTGCACTTATTGGATTATATACATGAGCTCCAACAGAAAGTTTGGGCGTAATTGTTGCAAGCATTCCTGCTTCAAATGTCAGAAAATTACGGTTTCCATAACTTTCAGCAAGCCTGGCCATATTGTAGTCAAGCTGAACTCCAAATGCAATGTGTTTGCCAAAGCCTTTGGCAAATGCAAGCCCGATTTTACTTTCGTTGTAAGCCGAGTAGCCGAAGTGGTTAAAGCTAAGGCCAAGATTGCCCGCTTTGGTGGGAAGTGCAAAAACGCCGGCTTTATAACCCAGTTCTTTAAGCATGTACCTGTTTTCGTAATAAAACCCGGCTCCGGCTTCATTTATGCGGGCAAGGCCAGCCTGGTTGTTAAACGCTGACCAGATGTCACTTAATGCGACAGATGCATTGCCCATGGCTGCAGATCTGGCTCCTGAAGGACGGTTTTCACCTCCGGCAAATGCAACAGAAAAAATTGTACCAGCTAAGAGAAGGAGTATAAATGGCTTCATATTTTTCATTCTTCCTGATTTGTGTCAGTATAGGGATTAAACTTTCCGGTTTTCTGATCTATCAATAATTATTCAGTTTTATTCTGGTGAAAATAGATGAACTAATGTTTTATACATAAACTACAAGGTGTTTAATGGCATAAATATAAGGGTTTTCAGTTGAAGGACTATTCATTGTTTATAAATATTAGTTGGCATTATTCCATTATCTTTGTTTCATAACCAATGAATACACTTGTATGCATGATATACTTAAATTTTTAAGCGCGCTTTCAGCGAATAATAATCGCGAATGGTTTGATGTTCACCGCGCAGAATATCAGCTCGTTAAAGTCAGATTTGAGGAGTATGTTTCTACGCTGATTGCAGAAATTGCTGCCATAGATCCTTCAATAGGAATTCCGGTTGCTAAGGATTGTATTTTCAGGATATTTCGGGATGTGCGATTTTCGGCCAATAAACAACCATACAAAACAAATTTTGGAGCTTTTATTGCCAATGGTGGCCGCAAAAGCCCGCGTGCAGGTTATTACATTCATGTGGAGCCCGGCCATTCAATGATTGCCGGTGGAATTTATATGCCACAGCCCGATTTGCTTAAAAAGCTCAGACAGGAAATTTATTTTAATGTTCCGGAGTTTAAAGCAATTTTGAACGATAAGGATTTTAAATCCACATTTGGTGAACTGGCAACCTGGGATATGCTCAAACGGCCACCCAAGGATTTTCCAGCCGATTTTCCTGATATTGAGTTGCTTAAATATAAGAGTTATTCGGTCGCCAAAGGCCTTGATGACAATTTGATTTTATCTGATAAGTTCAATGCAACCGTGCTTCATGCCTGTGAATCGATGCGCAGCTTTAACCACTTTCTTAACAGGTCATTTGAAGGTTAATGCTTATCATTCAGTTGAAAGTCAGTTAGCAGAAAAACTCTTGATTCATGCCATTCAAATAAACTACAACCCGGAAATGAGTTACTCAGGCTCATTTCCGGGTTGATTACTTGTTTTGCTTAATGTGAAATAAAGATACGGCTGGTATCAGAGAAGTCAATAGCTGTAAAGCTATTTTAAGGAAATTTTAATATGGTTTGACTTTTTGCCGGCTGACCATTTTCCCGGGTTGACAGCAGGTATGTTTTGTAATAATCAATCATTCCAATGAATAGAAATAAATTTCGTTTTCAATCTAAATTATATAAAAGCCCTGTAATCAGGTTTTTAATTCTTTTGTTGGGGGTGTTGGCCATGTTGCTGGGTTTAATCGGCATTTTTGTGCCCTTGCTTCCAACTACTCCATTTCTGTTGCTGGCTTCCTGGTGTTTTGTCCGGGCTTCTGAAAAGCTAAACAGAAAACTTTTGACAAACCGCTATTTGGGGCCTTATATCACAAATTACCAATCCAGGCATGGCATTACTTTGAAAAATAAAATCTATAGTCTTGTATTTTTATGGTTAACTCTTATTTCCTCGGCTGTTTTGTCGCCTCCATGGTGGTGGCTTTGGTTAATGCTGTCATCAATAGGGGCAGGAGTCACCTATCACATTGTATCTTTCAAGACCCTGAAAGAATAAATAAAATCCCCGATAGGTGTTCTTACCGGGGATTTTTCAGTTTTGTGTATATCAATTTTCAACTAAGCCACGGCGCTTTAGCAGAGGCGTAATGTCAGGCTCTGCACCGCGGAAGTTTTGATATAAAACCATAGGATCGTCGGTAGCACCTTTTTCAAGAATATTTTTTCTGAATGAGGTGGCTGTTTTTTTATCGAATAACCCATTTTCTTTAAATGCTTCAAAAGCATCAGCATCAAGGATAGCAGCCCATATATAGCTATAATATCCTGAGGAATATCCGCCGCTGAAAATATGATTAAAATAGGTTGACCGATAACGGCTGTTGATTTCGGGGATCAGGTTAATTTCATCAAGTGTCTTCTTTTCAAAAGCAGCAATATCATTAAAGTTTGCTTCCTTTTGATTGTGGTAGCCCAAATCGAGAAATGACGCAGCCAGATATTCAACGGTTTCAAATCCCTGATTAAAGTATTTGCTGTTGTGCAGTTTGTTGATAAGCTCCTGAGGTATCGTTTCGCCTGTAAGGTAATGTTTGGCATACATTTTAAGTACTTCAGGTTCTCCGGCCCAGTTTTCCATAATTTGCGAAGGTAATTCTACAAAATCTCTGGGGACTGAGGTCCCAGACAGGCTGTAATATGTCGAATTGGAGAGAAGTCCGTGTAATGCATGTCCAAATTCGTGAAAGAAAGTGCTGGTTTCGTCAAAAGTTAACAATGATGGCTGGCTTGAAGTTGGTTTGGAGAAATTACATACAATGGTAATAACGGGGCTGATATTTACACCATTTTCAGTATACTGTTTTCTGTAGCTGTTCATCCAGGCACCACCGCGTTTGCTTTCTCTCGGAAAAAAATCCATGTACAAAATACCTATATGGCGGCCATCTGCTTCTTTTACTTCATAAGCCATTACATCAGGGTGATGAACAGGAATGTCTTTTCTTTCAGTGAATGAGATGCCATATAATTTGTTGGCGACCATAAAAATGCCTTGTTTTACATTTTCCAATGCGAAATATGGCTTCAGTGATTCGTCGTCGAGATCGTACTTTTCTTTCCTCAGCTTTTCAGCATAGTATCGCCAGTCCCATGGTTGAAGGCTAAACTGACCTCCTTCGCGGGCAATGATTGAATTCAGTCCGGCCGCTTCCATTTGGGCTCTTTTTAAGGCGGGTTCCCATAGTTTTTGCAATAGATCAACAACATTGGCTGCATTTTTTGCCATATTTTCTTCCAGCACAAAAGCAGCATGGCTTTCATACCCAAGCATTTTTGCTTTTTCAAGCCTGAGCGATGCTATTTGCTTTATAAGTTCGTTGTTGTCATGTTCGTTTCCATTATTGCCCCTGTTTATATAAGCTGTGTAAATTTTTTCGCGAAGTTCGCGGTTTTCGGCATATTGCAGAAAAGGCATCACACTTGGATTATGCAATGTGAAAACCCATTTTCCTTCAAGGCCGGCATCGCGGGCAGCTTCGGCACCTTGTTCTATCAGCGAAACCGGAAGTCCATTGAGGTCATCCTGGTTGTCAATGACCAGTTTATAATTGTTTGTTTCTGCCAATACATTTTCTCCAAACTGGAGGGTGAGGGTTGATAACAGTTTATTAATTTGTCTGAAACGTTCCTGCTGCACTCCTGTAAGGGCGGCGCCTCCCCTGATAAATCCTTTGTACCTGTCGTCAAGCAACCGCATTTGTTCTTTGCTCAGATTCAGCTCAGTGCGTTTGTCGAAAACTGTTTTTATTCTGGCAAAAAGTAGGGGGTTAAGGTTGATATTATCGTAATGGGCCGAAAGCTTGGGTGCGATTTGTTTGGCAATGGCTTGTAACTCACGGTTTGTATTTGCCGAATTCAGGTTTGAAAATACGCTGTTGACTTTGCGGATTAAGCTGCCGCTGTTGTCCAGGGCGGCTATAGTATTCTCAAAATCAGGTTCTGCAGGATTGTTTATGATGTTGTTAATTTCATTGGTTTGTTCTTCAATTCCCTGCTCAATAGCCGGTAAAAAATGCCCGGGTTTTATCTGATCGAAAGGCGGAACTTCAAATGGGGTCTGATATGCGCTAAAGAAGGGGTTGGAGCTGTCTTTTTCTTGCGCATTGCTTCGGTTTGATAATGAACACATTGTAAATAAGATTAAAAAAAGCGAAATTTTTTTCATGTTGCGGTTAAGGTAGGTGGATAATAGAATAGCAAAAATATATTTTTATTCCATTCGGGATGTTTTACTGCGCAATATTCAAAAAAAAATGCTCCGTTTGGAGCATTTTAAAATGCAGTAAATCAAGAAAATAAAGTTGCCATAAATCGATATCTCAGAAGTGAAGTATCTCAACAGCTGCTTTATAAATTCGTTCTTTATCAGGCAGAATTGCTTTTTCAAGAATCCGGTTAAATCCGACAGGGGTAAAGGTTGAGCCAACCCGTTTTACCGGGGCATCAAGAAAGTTAAAAGCTTCTTCGGTAATAATGGCTGCAATTTCACCGCCAAATCCGCCAAAGACTTTGTCTTCATGAACAACCAAAGCCCTGTTGGTTTTTTGGATTGAATGAAGAATGGTTTCTTTGTCAAGAGGAATAAGAGATCGGATGTCAATGACTTCGATACTTTTTCCGGTTTCGGCCGCAATTTGTTCGGCCACGGCCAAACTCATGTGTGTTGTATTTCCGTAAGTAATGATGGTAAGATCCTTTCCTTCGCGGCGGACACGTGCTTTGCCGAAAGGCACTTCAAAATCGTCAGGTACATAGGTTTCGGCCAGTGGATCGTTGTAAAGGGCCTTGGGCTCAAGAAAAAGTGTGGGTCCTTTTGAACGGATGGCTGTTCTCAATAAACCGGCAGCATCATCGGCAAATGATGGGTAAACAATTCTGATGCCCGGAAACGTAGCCAGTGCACCTTCAATGGTTTGTGAATGGTAAAGGCCGCCGCCAATATACCCACCTGAAGCCAGGCGAATGGTTACATTGGGTGAAAAAGCACCATTGCTGCGCCAATAATCATGTGTAACTTCAACAAATTGTTCCATTGCCGGCCAGAAATAGTCGGCAAATTCTGCTCCTTCCACCACAATTCTGATTTTGTCGTTAAACCGGCTCATTCCATTGGCCGTTCCCATAATAAAATCTTCGGCGATGGGTGCATTAAACACACGTTCAATGCCAAATTCCTGTTGAAGTCCTTTGCTGACATTAAAAATTCCGCCTTTTTCCTTATTGGCAATATCCTGCCCCCAAATAAATGTGTCAGGATTGTGCCTGAACTCTGCTTTAAGTGTGCTGTTGAGAGCTTGTATGAGTTTTAGTTTTTCGCCAGCA
Source organism: Lentimicrobiaceae bacterium (assembly GCA_020636745.1). Taxonomy (NCBI): domain Bacteria; kingdom Pseudomonadati; phylum Bacteroidota; class Bacteroidia; order Bacteroidales; family Lentimicrobiaceae; species Lentimicrobiaceae bacterium. The sequence goes on from JACJXH010000001.1 coordinate 93,579, forward strand.
GACTGGTTGTGTATGCCTTCGGGGTATTTTGCAGCGGCATAGGCTTCAGGTATCACAAAGTTAAATATGCTTTCAGGTTTTGGATCTGGAGCTGCCAGGGCTTTTTTGTGCGCTTTTGAAACTTCATCCTTGGCCTTTTTATCGAGTTCGTCAAGTTCAGCTTCGCTTACCCGGCCTGAGATAATAAGAGTTTTTCTGTACCTGTCAAAAGGATCGTTGGCCATAGCACAGAAGCGCTCGTTTTCATCACGATATAACTCATGTTTATCAGAGTTTGAATGTGAATGTATTCTGACAACACTCGCATGCACGATAACAGGTTCCTGTTTCTCAATAGCATGTTTGCGGGCTTCAGTCATGGCATTCATCGAATCAAATACATTCTTTCCATCACAATAAATGATTCTGAGGTTTTTGAACCCTCTGAAATTATCAGCTGCTCTCCAATTGGCTGTTTGATCGCGTTTATGAACAGAAATGCCATAGTTATTATCCTGAAAAACAAAAATTACCGGAAGTTTTTCGTTAGAGGCCCCGTTGATGGCTTCGTAAACATATCCTTCGGATGTTGAAGATTCACCCTGACTGCTGATTGCAACTGCCTTTGCTCCGTATTTTTTTATGGCCCGGGCTACTCCTACAGCATGGAGTGTGTGATTTCCCGTGGCAGATGAGACATTGTGAATGTTCCATTCCGGTTTTGCAAAGTGATTGGACATATGCCTTCCGCCACTGGCAATGTCAGTGCCTTTGGAAATTCCGTTGAGAATAATCTCTTCAGCATTGATTCCTGCAGAAATTGCAGAGAGCATGTCGCGGTAATACGGGAAGAAATGGTCAGTGTTTTTTTGAAAAACCTGCCCGATGGCCAGTTGTATGCCATCATGTCCGGCATATGGAGCGTGGTATGACCATCCCAGTGCCTGTTTCAGATAATTTGGTGCCCTGTCGTCAAGCTTGCGACCAAGCGACATCAAATAGTACCATTCTTTTAGTGTTTCTTTGTCAGTATTTTTAATCCCAAAAGTTTTCATTCTTCGTAAATCAGGTATTACAATAAAATTAATTCAGCGCAAATGCAGTGGTGCACCTTTTTACGGCATATAACAACCCATAAATGGCTTTGTTCAACATCAGGCAGACCTAATTGTTGAATTTGATAAAGGTTTGCTGGCGAATAAAACGACTATATGTTCAGGCCAAGGGAGATGGCCAGTTTTCCATTTGATGGATTTAAGGCAATAATTGTATTTACGGGCAACACAAATTTGCGGGCAATCTGAAATTTTCGGGAAACAGATAAGCCGGTATTGATAAGGGAAATGTTAGCTGCATAGTAACCTTTAAATGGGGAAAATCCGGCAAAAAGTTTTATGCGGGTTTTGTTGTATTTCAGATTTAATGCTGGTTCTATGTATGTAGAATAATAGTTGTTGCCGGTGTCTGTGTTTAAATCATCACCAAAAATCATTGTTGCAAGGTGTAATGAAAAAGGGTGTTTGCTTTGATTGGAATAGACCACATTCAGGTCTAATGTATGTTTTGTTCTCCCTTTTCTGAATTCAAAAAAGTTAAAAGTCTGAACCGGATTTACCGGGCAGAAGTAGTCGAAAAGCATGACCTCTATATTGCCGATAGTATAACTAGCATATAAATCAAGTTCAGTATAGCTTCCGTCGATTGCATAAGCTCCCCAGATTCCTGCAGAAAAATTATGGTAATTGTATTGGAAGCCGGGCTGAATACTAATTGAAGTGCCGTTTGAAAAGCCTCTCCAGAGATGCTTGCTGTAAATGTCGAGTGACAAACTGATTTTTTGGGCAGAAAGGGAATCCTGCCCCAAAACATTCTGGGGTATCAACAAAGTATAAATATAAAGGCTGACAAAATATGCTAGTCTTTTCATTAAAGGGTACTATAACAAGGGTTTAGCTGGTTGCCAAACCACTGATTTGATTTTATAATTGATAAACTGAGAAAGCTACAGGCTGCCTTTTGCTTCGATTCAGCAAAAAACAATCGGATGATTTGATAAAAACAGCTCTATTCCAGGACTGATTTATTTAGTCTCTGATAACCTGATATTCGCCATTTTCGAAAAGTCGCAGAATAGTAGAGGCTTTGGCCTGAATAAACTGTTCATGGAACATCTGAACGCAATAATCTACCTGATTTTTAACATTTTCAGATATTTTGCTGAACACCAACGGGGTAGGTTCACCGCTGATATTGGCAGAAGTTGAAATAATAGGACGTTTTAATTCAGCGATTAAGCGCTGACAGAAATCATTTTTTACAATTCTGATGGCAATTGTTTTGTCGGCAGCTAAAAGGTTTTTAGGGAGATTGTGTGCATTGTCATAAATCACAGTAACGGGTTTGTCAATACTGTTGATTAAATCAAGTGCAATTTCAGGAACTTTGTCGACATAAGTTTTCAGCATATCAAAGCTGTCAACCAGAATTATCAGACTTTTTGAACTTTCGCGTTGCTTTAATTTATAAATTTTATCAACAGCACGTTGATTCAGGGCATCACAACCCAAACCCCACACGGTGTCAGTAGGATAAAGGATAATACCTCCATCCTTAAGTGTTTTCAATGTTCTACTGACTTCATTTTCAAATTCTTCGTTCATCGTTTTATTCTGTTGAGCAGTTGTTGTGTAGTAATTGATTCAGCGCAATTAAAATGGCCTTCAGGGCATTTTTGCCAGCCATGGAGGCCGCAAGGCCGGCAATCCAGTTTGTCTTTGGTTTCTATCACCACGGCATTATCTGACACTGGTCCAAATCCGAAAGCTGGCACAGTTGAGCAAAAAATGGCTGTTACCGGTGCATTAACCGAAGAAGCCATATGCTGTGGAGCAGAGTCATTTACAAAATTCATCTCAGCCTGCTGCATCAAAGCTGCTGATTGTAAAAAACTCAGTTCTCCGGCAAGATTATAAATCCTTTTTTCATTGTTTGCCTCCATAATAGATTGACACAAGTCTTTATCATCTTTTGAGCCAAGCAATATAACACTTAAACCCTGTGGAATGTTGCTGACAAAATCAATCCATTTATGTATTGGATATTGTTTTGTAAACCACAATGAAGCAGGAGAAATGGTTATATATTTTTCTTTGGTCCATTGAAGAACCGATTCTTTTTCATTCTTACCCGGATAAATGGCAGGTTTTATCAGATTCATTTCTTTCATGAAACTTATCAGATGGTGGTTGCGCTGAATCTCATGCTCGTTACTGCCATTAGCGTTGATGGTATGTATAGCTTTATGGGTAAAGGTAAATGAAAAGGGATTTTTTGAAAACCCTGATCGGATTGGTGCGCCGGATAATGCGGTTATAAGGCCTGAGGAGGCAAAGCGTTGCACATTGATAACAGCATTGTAGTGACTGTTTCTGACGGCGCGGATAATGCGGAAAAGGTTACGGTATTTGTGATTTTTCTTGTCCCAGCAATGGACTTTGCTTACAAACGGGTGATTCAGGAAGAGATGTTCATATCCTTTTTTTACCAGGAAATCAATACAGGTACCTGGAAACGCCTGGTGCAGAGTTTCGGCAAGGGCTGTTGATAGAATTACATCGCCCAATGAAGCGGTTTGAATAATCAGGATACGCTGAGGTAATGCCGTATGCTTCATATGATGCATTAAGTGAGCTTCTGTGGGTTGTGTATGAGCCATTAATCAGAAAAATTATGCCTGTATGCCAAAATCACGAAGTGCATCATTCAACGATGTTTTCAGATCGGTTGATTCTTTACGTTGCCCGATAATTAATGCACATGAAACCTGATAATCACCAGCAGGGAAATGTTTTGTATAAGACCCGGGAATAACTACAGACCGCGGAGGAACAAATCCTTTGTATTCAACTGCTTCGCTTTTCGAAACATCAATAATTTTGGTGGATTGTGTAATCACAACATTTGCTCCCAATACGGCTTCACGGCCAATGCGAACGCCCTCAACCACAATGCAACGGGAGCCAATAAAACAACCGTCTTCAATGATGACAGGCGCTGCCTGAACAGGTTCAAGCACTCCGCCAATGCCAACACCGCCCGAAAGGTGAACATTTTTGCCAATCTGGGCGCATGAACCTACGGTTGCCCAAGTGTCAACCATCGTATGACTGTCAACGTAAGCCCCTATGTTTACATAACCAGGCATCAAAATTACGCCCGGTGCAAGATAGGAACCATATCTGGCAATGGCGTGAGGAACAACCCTGACACCAAGGTTGCTGTAGTGATGTTTTAATGGAATTTTATCATGAAATTCAAGCGGGCCTGATTCTGTTACTTCCATTTGCATGATGGGGAAATACAAAATGACCGCTTTTTTAACCCATTCATTTACAGTCCAATGTTCGCCTTTAGGTTCAGCTACGCGTATTTCTCCGGCATCCAGCTGTTTTATTACTTCTTTGATAGCTTCGCAGGTTCTGACTTCTTTCAGAAGTTCGCGGTTGTTCCATGCTGCTTCTATAATGTTTTCTAAACTTTCGGTCATTGTCGTAGGATTATGCAGAGTGTCAAAATTATAGATTTTTTCAACCGTTTGCGCTTAATTTGTAATTTTGCACACTCAAACTTATTGTAAATGGGAAGGATTCTGGCGATTGATTATGGACAAAAGCGGGTAGGACTGGCTGTTACTGATGTAGATCAGATTATTGCTTCTCCTCTTACAACCGTACATTCAAAGGATATTATAAGCTTCCTGAAAAATTACATCAAGTCTGAAAATGTGGAGTTGTTTGTGGTTGGAGAACCCCGCCAGATGAACAATACGGCATCTGAATCGGTTAAATATATTGATCCTTTTGTACGCCTTTTAGCTAAGGAATTTCCCGAAATAAAAGTGGTGCGTATTGATGAACGATTTACTTCTAAGATAGCCCAGCAGGTTATTTTAAACTCCGGACTTAAAAAAAAGGACAGGCAGAATAAATCACTTGTCGATACCATCAGTGCGGCTGTTATACTTCAGTCATATCTTGAAATGAGGTCATTCGGGTTACCTTCCTGATGTATGAAATTAAAATTGTGAATTGAAGATTTTTTTTAAACAATATAATCAAGTTTAGCATGATTTTACCAGTTGTTGCCTTTGGCCACCCCAATTTAAGAAAAGTTGCAGTGGATATTGATAAAGATTATCCCGGCCTTGAGCAGTTCATTGCCGACATGTTTGAAACGATGTATGCTTCAAATGGGGTTGGATTGGCTGCTCCGCAGGTAAACAGAAGTATTCGTTTGTTTGTTATTGATGCCACTCCTTATGCAGAGGATTTTCCTGGTGAAACTGAGTTGAAAAAGGTTTTTATCAATGCCCGTATTATTGAAGAAGCCGGAGAAGAGTGGGCTTTTAACGAAGGATGCCTTAGCATTCCTGAAATCCGTGAAGATGTGATGCGCAAACCCGAATTGCGTATTCAATATTATGATGAGAATTTTGTTTTTCATGATGAAAGAAAATCGGGCGTGCTGGCCAGGGTAATTCAGCATGAATACGACCACCTTGATGGTATTTTATTTGTTGATTTGATTAATCCGCTTCGCAAAATTATGCTGAAACGCAAATTAAACGATATAACAAAAGGGCTGGTTAAAACAGACTATAAAATGATTTTTCCAATGGCTAAGAAAAAGCCGGCTTTCTGAATTTTCTCTTTAAACTAATTGACTATGCGGAGTACTCTTAAACTCATGCTTTTTATCGCAATCGTGGCGATATCGGTTTCTTGTGCCTCAAAACGCGATAAAGAAATCAATAACATTACAAAAATTGAAAAGCAACTTGAAAATGAAGGAGCAAAGCCCGACCCTGCGAAACTAACAGCTTTGCTTGATGCTTATGTGGCTTTTGTCGATAACAACAGCCAGGACTCATCGGCCCCGGCATACCTTTATAAAGCAGTGAACCTTTGTGTGGGCATGGGCAATGGTGATAAAGCCATGGAATTGATTGACCGGACAATCAATGATTTTCAAAAAAGTGAGTATCTGCCTGAAACTGTCTTTTTAAAGGCTTATGTATATGAAAATTTGCTCAGTAATCTCGGGCAGGCTTCGGAAGTATATCATGATTTTCTGAAAAAATATCCCGAACATGATTTAGCCGATGATGCTGAAGCAGCACTTAAATATTTGGGCATGTCGCCCGAAGAATTGGTGAAAGAGTTTGAGGCAAACGCGGCGAAGCAGGCTGCAGCCTCACAACAGTAACCGCTATTTTTCAAGGTTAAACTCTTCCTCGAGAAGAGTTTTTAATCTTGAAGGCTGAATGTTCAGATTTAGTTCACCGCCTTTGCACCACGAAATTTTTCCGGTTTGTTCGGAAACAACAATCGCCACTGCGTCTGATTTTTCAGTAATTCCTATGGCAGAGCGATGCCTGAGTCCTATATGGGCAGGCAAATCAGCTTTTTTTGATACAGGCAAAATGCAACTGGCAGCTTTTATTTTGTTGTTCATAATGACCATGGCTCCATCATGAAGCGGTGAATTTTTGTAAAAGATATTGATAATGAGTTGTTCTGAGATACGGGCATCGGTAATTTCACCGGTATTGATATACTCTTCCAAATCATTGATTTTACCAAGGACAATGAGTGCACCGGTTTTTGACAATGCCATTTTATGACATGCCTGAACTATCGGGTCAATACTCAGAGATTCGTCATTGTTGTAGTGGATTTTCCAGAACAGAAACCGCCGGTGGTTTTTCCTGATAAAGGTTGGGGTGCCAAGTAAAAGCAGAAATTTTCTGATTTCGGGCTGGAAGACAACAATTAGAGCTATAAAACCTACACTGATAAATGCGCCAAGTATTTCGGTGAGCAATTCCATCTCAAGAATTCTGACTAACCGCCATACCAGAAATACAGCAACAATGCCCAGCAAAATATTAATAGCAGCAGTTCCCTTTACCAGATTGTAAAGTTCATACAGCATGAAAGCCACCAGTAATATATCGATTACATCGAGTAAGCGGAAACCTATAAAAAATGGAATAACAAGTTCTGGCATTGAAGGACGGCTTTTTTGCAAATTTAGAATTAAGTGGCGACTGTTATAACAATTCTGCCTTATTTTTATTTTCTTCTGGTTATTGGCTTCAGCGTTTTGCCTGCATTGTAAAACTTTGTCAATTCAGTAAACGACTTGCAGAAAATCATGTCAGGATTATTGTAACAGTTTGTGGGCTAGACAAATTGCTGTATTTATGATTGCAGTAAATATTCTTTTACAAGTTTGATGGCTTCCATTGCCGGCTTTACATCGTGAACGCGTAAAATTTTCGCTCCTTTCATTAATGAAATTGTATTCAGTACCGTGGTTCCGTTCAATGCTTCAGAAGGAGCTGTTCCAATCACCCTGTTTATCATTGATTTTCTTGAAATGCCTGAGAGTAAGGGAAGGCCGAAAGAGCCGAATGCATCAAGGTTATTCATGATTTTATAATTATCAGCAAGTGTTTTTCCAAAACCAAAGCCGGGATCAATAATAATGTTATGTTTTCCAAGCTGATTTAATGCCAATATCCTTTCGGAAAAAAACTCCCTTATTTCACTAACCACATCAGAATATTCAGGGTTGGTTTGCATTGTTTCCGGCGTTCCCTTGATGTGCATAAGCACGTAAGCAGCCTCTGTTTTTGCAACAGTGCTGAACATGGCCTTATCTAAAGTTCCTCCCGAGATGTCATTGATAATGCCGGCTCCTGCGTTGTATGATGCGAGGGCTATATTGGCCCTGAATGTGTCTACAGAGATGATTATTTCGGGAAATGCTTTTACAATGGCCTCTAAAGCGGGCATTAATCTGTTTTTTTCCTCCTCTTCACTCACAGTTTGGGCGCCGGGTCTGGTAGATGCCGCGCCGAGGTCGAGAATGGAAGCTCCTTCATCAATCATCTCTGCTGCTTTACGAAGAAGTTCATCGGGTTTATTATGCCGGCTTCCGGCGTAAAACGAATCTGGAGTAAGATTCAGAATCCCCATAATACGGGGTTGTGAAAGATCGAGCTGTTTACTTCCACAGGAAATTAGACAGGTTTGTGAAAAATCCATACCTTTATCGGGCAAACCGGCAGTAAATGCCATGGGTTTCATTTTTGTTTTTAATTAATTAATAATTAATTGTTTATGACGTCTGATACCTCCGGACAATTTGATGCAGCAGTTACAGCCTGCAAAGATATATTTTTAACCAAAATGAAAGATTACGGTACTGCCTGGCGTGTATTGCGACCTGAATCTCTTACCGATCAGATTTACATTAAAGCAAATCGTATAAGAAGTATTCAGGGCAAAGGTACGCATCTTGTTATTGAAGATGAATGGCCCGAATTTATTGGTATCATAAATTATGCAGTTATTGCTTTAATACAACTTGAACTGGGCAATAGCGATGAACTGAACATGGATCCTGCCGAAGTTGAAAGGCTTTATGATAAGTATATTTTTGCTGCCAAAGGCCTGATGATGGATAAAAATCATGATTATGATGAAGCCTGGAGAAATATGAGGGTGAGCTCACTCACCGACATTATTCTGATGAAATTGCTCAGGGTGAAACAAATTGAAGATAACAAGGGCGAAACCTTTATTTCGGAAGGCGTGGATGCGAATTATTTTGATATGATTAATTATGCTGTCTTTGCCCTCATTAAATTAACTGAGCAAAAATCAAAATTAGCTGAGAATTAATTATTAATCTGGTTAACTATGAAGCTTCGGGGCACTCAAATAATACATATATTTTCTCGCCTGCTGGTTGGGCTTGTTTTCATTTTTTCGGGATTTGTCAAAGGTATTGATCCGCTTGGGACAGCTTACAGGCTTGAAGATTACTTTATTGCCTGGGATGCTCAGTTTATGATGCCTCTCGCTCTTACTTTGTCTGTTTTACTTTGCACAATGGAGTTTGTGCTGGGCGTAGTTGTTTTACTTAACCTGAAACCCAAAACAAATGCCTGGATTTTATTGGTGGTCATGTCTTTTTTTACTTTGCTTACCCTGAATGATGCCATTTACAATCCAGTTCCCGATTGTGGTTGTTTTGGTGACGCCATAAAACTCACAAATTGGCAAACTTTTTATAAAAATGTGGTGCTCATGGTATTTGCACTCATTTTATTCGGGATGCGTAAAAAAGCCAATGATAAAGCTGGAAATATTGTTGCTTATGGCACAGCATCTATGGTTGCTTTGCTTTTTATCTCACTCAGCATATATTGTTACAGGCATTTGCCTGTTATTGATTTTATGGATTGGAAAACAGGCAACAAAATGTATGTTGAAAATCCTCAGCCGGTTAAGTATTACCTGATATATCGCAACAAGGAAAGTGGCGAAACACGTGAGTATTTATCGCCCGATTATCCATACAACGATTCTGTTTGGATGACCCAATGGGAGTATGTTGATACCCGGATTGAAGATCCCAATTCCTTTAAAGGGCATGATTTGCAAATTATTGATTCATTAGGTTCTGATCTTACCGATGTCATTATACGCAATCCTGATTATCAGTTTATTCTGGTCGCCTGGGATTTAGAAAGCGCAAATCAAAAAAGTCTGTCAGATGTAAATGTGTTGGCTCAAAAGGCCGAAGCTGCAGGGCTGGGTTTTGTGGCTCTCACCAGCACATTGCCTGCAGCTGTTAATGCCTTAAGCTTACAGTTAAATCTGCAGTATGATTTTTATCAGGCTGATGACATCACCCTTAAAACTATGGTGAGAGCTAATCCCGGCCTGTTGTTGCTGAAGAATGGCATTGTGATTGATAAATGGCATTACAATGACTTCCCTGATTATGAGTCGTTTGAAAGCAGATATCTCGTCAATTCAAAAGACAAATAATTTGTATGGTGCGGTTTGTTCTGAAAAGACTTTATTACGGCATTTTTGTTCTTTTCGGAGTGGTTACCCTCGTTTTTGTTCTGTTCAATATCCTTCCCGGCGATCCAGCCAGAATGATGCTTGGGCAGCGGGCTGATATCGCCTCTGTTGAGGCCATCAACCGCGAATTGGGTCGTGACCGGCCTTTATATGAACAATATCTGGGATTCCTCAACGACCTTTCGCCTGTGTCTTATCATAAAACTAATTCGCCGGGTAGTCTATGGTATCCCGATAGTGCAAGATATGCTCCATTTACCGTGTTGCTTTCTTATAAACATCAGCAGGTCATTCTTAAAAAACCTTTTTTACGCCGTTCTTATCAAAGTAAGCGTAAGGTTTCAGAAATTATTTCGCAAGCATTTCCCAATACCATGCTGCTAGCAACCGTAGCGATGGGAATAGCTGTTATTGCCGGAATTTTAATCGGCATTTTTACAGCATTGCGCAAGGATTCGTTTTTCGATCACCTGGCTTTGGTCATATCTGTGCTGGGAATGTCCTTACCCTCGTTTTTCGCAGCTATATTAATCGCCTGGCTTTTCGCTTTTGTGCTGGCCGATTTTACAGGCCTGAGTATGTTTGGGTCGCTCTATTCGGTTGATGACTTTGGGCGGGGCGAATACATGGATTTAAAAAATTTGATACTTCCGGCTATCACATTAGGCATCAGGCCATTGGCTATTATTGTAGAACTCACCCGTAGCTCAGTGCTCGAGGTGCTTTCACAGGATTATATCCGAACTGCACAAGCCAAGGGCTTGTCTAACAGGCTGGTTATCAGTCGTCATGTAATGCGCAATGCATTAAATCCAGTGGTTACAGCCGTTTCAGGTTGGTTTGCTTCCCTGATGGCCGGAGCCGTTTTTGTTGAATATGTTTTCGACTGGAAAGGCATTGGAGTAGTGATTGTTGACGGCCTAGAAAAGTATGATTTTCCGGTAGTTATGGGAGCGGTACTTTTCATTGCGGTAATGTTGGTGATTATTAATATTTTTGTAGATATTATTTACGGACTTCTTGACCCACGGGTTAGGGTAGTCTGAAGTGTTAACGTGTTTAAAATTAAGATGATATGAGAAAAAACATTGTTGCGGGCAACTGGAAAATGAATAAAACTTTTGGAGAGGCCGAAGATTTGTTGTTTGATATAGCTGATCAGTTAAAAGAGGGCCGTCCTGAAAATGTGGATGTGGTTGTTTGTCCGCCTGCCATTTATCTTGAATTGGCTACCGACATCGCAGTTGAAAATGAATTTGGCTGTGGCGCACAAAACATGAGTGAGCATGAAGCTGGAGCATATACCGGTGAAATTTCAGCAGCCATGATTCGGTCTGCAGGTGCTGGCTATGTTATTATCGGGCACTCTGAGCGCAGAACTTATTTTGGTGAAACTGACAGTTTATTGGCTGTAAAAGTTTCACAGGCGTTAAAGCATGAACTTGCCCCAATTTATTGCTGTGGCGAAGTACTGGCTGAGCGCGAAGCAGAAAAGCATTTTGAAGTAGTTGAAAATCAAATCACACAAGCGCTTTTTCATTTATCACCCGAAGAGTTTACAAAAGTTATTATTGCCTACGAACCTGTTTGGGCCATTGGTACAGGTCGCACAGCCTCGCCGCAGCAAGCGCAGGAGATGCATGCCTTTATCCGTAAGGTTCTTGCTGCCAAGTTTGGCGACGAACTGGCTGCCGGAACAACCATTCTATACGGAGGCAGTTGCAATGCAGCCAATGCCCGCGAATTATTTTCGAACCCCGATGTTGATGGTGGTCTGATTGGTGGTGCTTCTCTTAAAGCCGAAGATTTTATTAAAATCATCAGAAGTTTCTGATCGTTTTAGCAAACCCGATTTATGGAATATATAGAACTTAAATGCAGCCTTGCTGAGGGTGAGGCTGCATTTGCTGAAGTGATTATGGCTCAACTCGGTGAGCTTGGTTTTGAAAGTTTCTCAGAAACAGAAGATGGCCTGTTGGCCTATATTCCGGCAGCTTCATTTGATCCTTCTGTTCTTAATAATGAAGAGCTTTGGCCTGAGGGTGTTCATGTGGAATACACCTGGCAAACAATCGCTGATCAAAACTGGAATGCTGTTTGGGAGTCGAATTTCGAACCCGTTACTTTGGCCGGCAGATGCCATATTCGTGCTCCTTTTCATCCTGAAAAGCCAGATATGGAATACGAAATTGTGATTGAACCTAAAATGTCGTTTGGCACTGCACATCACGAAACAACAGCACTGATGATTGAACATTTGCTTGAAACAAATGTAGAAAACCTCGCTGTACTTGACATGGGCTGTGGTACCGGTGTTTTGGCCATCCTGGCTTCTATGCGCCATGCAGCTGCAGTTACTGCCATTGATAATGATGAATGGGCGTATAACAACTCTATTGAGAATGTTGAGAAAAATAAATCGGCCAATATCAGCGTTTATTTAGGTGATGCAGCCATGTTGAATGAAATGCAGTTTGATTTGATAATTGCCAATATCAACCGCAATATTCTGTTGGCCGACATCGTGCATTATCGTCATTGCTTGAAAAAAAATGGCGTATTGCTGATGAGTGGTTTTTATGATGACGATTTACCTGTAATAACCGCAGAAGCCGCTTTGCACGGGCTTTCTTATAAAGGCCATAAAGAACGAAACAAATGGGTTGCTGCCCGGTTTGATGTGGTTGAGTAACCATAAAACAGTTGCTTCATTGGACTTTATTTTTTCTTTTTAATGTTTTTGCCATGCGTGTGTTAAAACTCCGGATTGTACTTTTGTGTTTGCTGTTTTTTACTGCATGGCCAGCTGTTTTTGCGCAGGAACTAAAAGCTTTTTCTGATGATCCTACTGCTTTCCTTTCTGAATTAACAAGCTTTTTGGATGAAACCAAAGACAGGGAAACACGCGTGGCTTTACAGACTTTTACGGAGAACTGGAATACCGGAAGATATGGCCAGGCTCTTCAGAAAGAGATTATTTCAAGCTGCAATCTTATGCTTGTGCAGCGTATGAGGCCAACCCCCGGATTCAGAGATTACCTTTTAGCACTCAATTCTTTCTCATCATCAGCTGATAGTAAAAGCCTACTGGCCTGGCATAAAGGACTTTTGCCGTTTATTGATGGTAAAAAATTAAGAATGCTCAGTGGGTTTCTTGACAATACAATTCAGTTGAACGAAAAGTCAACCTTGTTCAAATCAAATGCCAATTCATGGCAGTTTAGAAAAGGGAAATTTCATTATGATTTTGACACAACGCTGATTGTCAGATTTGAAAAAGTTGACCTGGTTTGTATATCAGGCAAAGACAGTATCAGAATTCATGAAACATCGGGCGTTAGCTTTCCTCTGAATGATAAATTTGCCGGACTGGGAGGCAAGGTTTTCTGGGAAGCTTTTGGCTTTAAGCCTGACAGAGTTTATGCTATATTGGGTAATTATCAGCTCAATCTAAAACAAACCTATTGGTCAGCCGATACTGTTAACTTTTATCACAAGGATTTTTTTCCGTTTCCATTAATGGGTCGTTTAGAAGACAGGGTACTGGCCGGCGTTCCCATGGAGAAAGCCACTTTCCCCCGGTTTGTTTCTTATCAGACCGACATTGAAATAAAGCAGGTTTTCAAAGATATAGATTATCGTGGTGGATTCACACTGGAGGGTAGTCGCATCATCGGATCAGGGTATGGTGATGAAAATGCCAATCTTTGGGTTTATCGCAAGGGATTGCCTTTCATTGTGCTAAGTTCGCGCAATTTTGTTATCCGACCCGACCGCCTGATCTCACAAAGAGCTTCAGCTACTATTTATCATGAAAGCGATTCCATTTATCACCCTGGTCTTCAATTACGATACATTGATGAAAGCAAGGAGCTTTCTCTTTTGCGCAGCGATGATGGTGCTTCTTCAAGTCCGTATTACGATTCATACCATAAGGTTGATATGTATTTTGAGGCCATCTATTACAATATGAATGCTGATAGCTTGAGTTTTGAAATGCTCAGAGGTCTTAAGCAACAGGGAAATGCAGTTTTTGAATCGGCCAGCTTCTATTCTGAAGAACGTTATAACCGCCTCCAGGGAATTGATGATATTAACCCGATTAATGTTGTTTATAATTTTACAGAGAAGTTTGATAAGCGTGTGTTTTATTTGTACGAACTTGCTGAATTTATGCGTAAACCACCTGATCAGGTAAAGGTGATGATCATTAATCTCTCAAACGGTGGATATCTTACTTATAGTATTGATAACGACAGGGTTGAAGTTACGCAGCGCTTGTTTGATTATCTGAATGCCAGAAGTAAAAAGTCTGATTATGATGTGATTCAGATTAAATCGCAGGTGACCAGACAGAGCAATGCTGTCCTGAACTTAAATACATTCGATTTGAAAATCAGAGGTGTTGCAGAGGTGTCGCTCAGTGATTCGCAGGCTGTTTTTATTTACCCCAGAGATAAAGAAATTCTGTTGCGCAAAAACAGGGATTTTGTTTTTACAGGCCTTGTCAAAGCCGGATATTTTGACTTTTATGCCAATCAAAGCTCATTTGAATATGATAAGTTTAAGCTGAATATGCCACTTATCGACTCCATTTCGTTCAAAGTAGATACCTTTTCACGCAAATCGAACCGATGGGAAAAAGTACTTGTCAGAAATGTTCTTGCCAATTTGAGTGGCGAACTGCTGATAGATGATCCGAATAATAAATCCGGTTTAAAAGAACTGCCCGTATTTCCTGTTTTTGTCAGCAAAAACGACGCTTTTGTTTATTATGACTACCACCGCATTGAAAAAGGAGCATATAAACGCGACAATTTCTATTATACAGTTTACCCTTTTACGCTTGATAGCCTGAATAGCTACACAACCAAAGGGGTGAAATTTAAAGGTCATCTTTTCTCCGGGGGAATAATGCCTGATATAGAGGAACCCATCAGGGTGATGGATGATTTTTCATTGGGGTTCAGCAAAAAGCTAAGCAAGGAAGGTATTCCTGTTTATGACGACAGGGCTCTGTTCTATTCCGATATCACATTGAGCAACAAAGGGTTGCAAGGAAATGGGAGTATGAAATACATGACATCTTTGTCTGAATCATCTGATTTTATGTTTTATCCCGATTCATTGGTTGCCGATCTTAAAAAGTTTAGCATGAGTGAAATGGCGGGCATTCCGGCTTATCCTCAGGTGTTGGCTGAGGGCGTGCATCAATTCTGGCTTCCTCAGCTTGATGTAATGAGGCTAAATACTTTGCCAGGGAAGGAATTCAGTATGTTTAATGGCAAACTGTTCCATAGCGGAAGCTTATCTCTGACCTCGGCCGGGCTTATGGGTAAAGGAAGCAGCCGGTTGGATAATGCCGATTTGGCGTCAAATACATTTGTGTTTCAGAATCAGTCATTCAACACAGATACTACCGACTTTAAAATTTACTACCCTGAAAGACCAACGACTTCACTTGCTACAAGAATATACCCCGGAAGGGTTGATTTTGCCAATCAGACAGCCACTTTTGGCACTCCCGGTCGTAGTGTAAGAATTGAACTTCCGTTGAGCAAATACATTTGCTTTATGGATAAGCTTCAATGGAGCATGGGTAAAGGCGAACTGAATCTTACCAATTCCTTGGCAAGGCGTTCAGCCCTGTCAGATACTACCAATCTCCGGCAACTGGTCGACTTTGACTTTAGCGGCTCCGAGTTTATCTCTACTGATCCGCAACGCGACTCCCTGCAATTTTTTGCTATGGAAGCCACTTACCATATGAAAGAGAACAAAATCAACGCTCGTGAAGTTAAAATGATTCGTGTGGCTGATGTGGCAGTGTTTCCCGGAAATGGTCAGGTGTCAATTCTTTCTGACGGAGATATGATGCCGCTTGAAGGTGCATCAATTATTGCCAATCGTAAAGACAAGTTTCACCGGATTTATGATGCTTCTGTTAAAGTAAAATCGCGAAAGGACTATTTCGCTTCCGGATATCTTGATTATGTTGACGAAGCAGGAAACGCTCAGCCTGTCAGGTTTGATGCATTAACAGTCGACAGTCTCTCAAATACTTACGGAGTGGCCATACTTGGCAAAAAAGAAATTTTTGGCCTGAACAGACATTTTAACTTTAACGGAAAAATTGAGCTGCATGCCAACCGGCCATATCTCACTTTTACAGGAGGTTATCGCATGCTAACCGAATGTTTAAAGGCTGAAAACCCGTGGGTGGCATTTTCGGCTGAACTGAACCCTGCCGATATCAGATTGCCTGTAGCTGAAGCCATGAAGGATACGATTGGGGATCCTTTGATGGCAGCTGTTGTTTATTCTGATTTCTTTAGTAGCGTATATCCTGCCATGTTTGAAAAACCCAGGGCCTGGGGTGATACAATAGTTGCAACAGCTAGCGGTTTTGTTAAATATGATAATGCTGCCGAATCGTTCAGAATTGGGTCTAATGACCGGCTTGATAAAAAATCAAAAGCCGGAAATCTGCTGACACTGGATACCAGACAGTGTATATTAACAGGTGAAGGGGCCGTTGAACTTGGCGCCGGCTTAGGACAAGTAAATTTAAAATCATTTGGAAAAGCCATCCATTTTATGCTGGTTGATTCAACTACTTTCCGATTGGCCATGGCTCTTGATTTCTTTTTCTCAGATCAGGCTTTGGGTAAGCTTCGCGATGATTTGCAGGCCAGTGAACTTAAGGGCGTAGATGTGAACTCTGACATTTACTTTAATATGCTTGATAATTTGGTCGGGCCAGCTGCAGCTAAGGATGTGCTGAACGAACTGAATACTACCGGACAGGTAAAAAGGCTGCCGCAACAGCTTATCCAATCATTGATATTAACCGATTTGACTATGACCTGGGATCCTGATCTGAAATCTTATATCAGTACCGGGCCTTTTGGCATTGCAGGTGTTCAGCGTGATTTGATAAACAGGCAGGTGGAAGGATATGTGGAAATTGGGAAACGTCGAACAGGCGATATTCTGAATATTTATATTGAAATAAGTAAAACCGAGTGGTACTTCTTTACTTATGGAAACGGTATTATGCAGGCCATTTCATCAAACAATGCGTTTAATGAAACTCTTAGCTCAATAAAGGAAGATAAACGGACCTTAAAAGGTAAAACAGATGAAGACGGGTACCAGTTTATTATTGCCACTACGGAGCGTCGCATTGCCTTTTTACGTAAAATGCAGGCGCGTAACTCACAATAAAACAAAGTAGAAACAGAAAAAAACGAATTAATGCTGACCGTAGAAACGATTATTGCACTGACAATGGCATATATGCTGGGTTCAATTCCTACCTCAGTTTGGGTCGGAAAATGGTTTTTCGGGCTCGATATCCGCACGCAGGGTAGTGGAAATGCCGGAGCAACCAATACAATAAGAGTGTTTGGCCTGAAAGCGGGATTACCTGTGCTATTATTTGATGTTTTTAAAGCATGGTTTGCAGTGCATTTGTCAGTTTGGTTTACTAATCCTGAATTTACACAAAATCAGGAAGTGATCTATTGCATACTTTTAGGAGGCTTGGCTGTGCTGGGCCATGTATATCCGTTGTTTGCAGGTTTTAAAGGCGGAAAAGGCATTGCAACGCTTGTGGGTGTTATTCTGGCGCTGTATCCATATTCCTTTTTGGTAATTCTTGTATTTTTTACACTCATGATGGTAATTACGCGCATTGTTTCTGTGTCATCTATGAGCAGTGCTGTTATTTTTCCGTTTGTTGCAGTTTTTATGTTTCATGAAACAAGAGTACCTCTCATCATACTGGCCATTATTATTGCATTATTTGTTCCATTTACACATCGCGAAAATATCAAGCGTCTGATGGCTGGAACAGAGAAGAAATTTGATTTTGGCAAAAACCGCATCAGAAAGTAATTCAGATGGTTAAAATCATGTTGATAATTTTCTTCACAAGTCAAAAGCTTTATTGGTAGTTTGTCAATATATTTTCTAATTTTACCGTGAACACAAGAACCTAACAGTTTCATTGAAAAAAGCTTAAATATGAGATTCATAGTATCAAGTCAGAACCTGCTAAGAAGCCTGCAGTCGATCAGTGGCGTTTTAAATTCGAGCAATACTCTTCCTATTCTCGACGATTTTCTTGTTGAACTTTCCGGAAATTCACTGAAAGTAACTGCCTCAGACCTCGAAACAACTATGTCGGTTGTGGTTGAAGCTACTTTGGCTGAGGATGAAGGTTCTGTTGCTATTCCTGCCAAAATCTTGCTTGAGTTGCTTAAAACATATGGCGATACGCCGCTTACATTTACGGTTGATAAAAATCAGGGAATTGAAATTGCCGCTGATGAAGCTAAGTTTCGCATCACAGGCCATAACGCTGAAGAATTTCCACGTTCACCCCAAATGGAAGCAACCGCTTCATTTGTGCTGCCGTCTGATCTGTTACTTACAGCCATCAATAAAACCATTTTTGCTACCGGTAATGATGATTTGAGACCGGCTATGTCAGGGGTTTATTGCGATATCTCTCCCGATTCCATCATTTTTGTGGCAACTGATGCACATAAACTGGTTCGTTACAAACGTACTGATGTAAGTGCCGAAAACAGCACTTCTTTTATTATGCCTAAAAAACCATTGAATCAACTTAAGAGTATTCTTCCTTCCGATACTTCAGAAGTAAATGTGGTTTATAATGAAACCAATGCCCGCTTTACCTTTAAAAATGTTGATTTGATCTGCAGGTTGATTGAAGGACGTTATCCGAATTACGAAGCAGTCATCCCTACTGATAATCCAAATACCCTTATCGTTGACAGGCAGTCATTCATTACCACTGTTAAGCGTGCTTCCTTCTTTGCCAATAAGTCAACCAATCAAATCAGACTCACCATTACCGGTCAGGAGTTGTTTGTTGATGCCGAGGATGTTGATTTTGCTCATGAATCACGTCAACGTTTGAGCTGTAATTTTACTGGTGATGATATGGAAATCGGGTTTAATTCCCGCTTTTTGGTGGAGATGCTGGTGAATATGGGAACCGAAAATATTCGGCTGGAAATGTCAGCACCTAATCGTGCCGGTATTCTCAAACCAGTTGACAGTGAAAATCAATCGGAAGATTTGTTGATGCTGGTAATGCCGGTAATGCTCAACTCCTGATTAATCTGATTAAACTTTTCTTACATGTGTTTGTTGGTTAGCGTATGAAATATGCAAATATTTACATGTTTCTAACCACTAAAATCTGTTTTACCAATAATCTAAATTATGAAATTGAAAAACCTGTTCAGAGCTATGGCTCTGGTTGCTGTCATTGCAACATCATCTGTATTCATGTTTTCATGCGATAAAGTTAAAGAACTGGCTGAATTTGATGTGGCATACACTTTGCCTGATGTCCACTTTTCAATAGATTCAACCAATTATCTTCCTAAAACTGAGCAGTTGTTGATCGAACAGACGCTAACTTTAAACGTTGACAGTATTATTCAGAAGCATAATCTGGATGGTATTGGCGAAACCGGATTTGAATATGTTAGGCTTGTGATTGAAGATCCGGATAATGTAAATTTTTCATGGCTTAACTCTTCCAGGGTTACAGTTAGTGCTCAAGATTTGGCCGAAACTCAGGTTGCCGCCATCACTACTGTTAATCCTGATGGGAGAACTCTTGATTTGCAGTTAACCAATACCAACGTTTCATCCGTAATTTCCACAGGAACTTTTGTGCTGAGGGTTTATGCTGACTTTACGCCGCCTTTACCTGTGGCAACAATTGGATTAGCTCTTCAATCAAGAATTAAAATGACTGTACAGCCTTTGTAAGCATGCAGATAATAAAAATAAAAAGACCGGAACTTCCGGTCTTTTTATTTTTATTCAAACAGAACGCTTAATTCAAGCCAGCGATCGGTTTTCAGTTCTATTTCTTTTTCAATTGTTGCATAAGTTTTGGCAACTTCTTCAAATTCAGAAGGTGAATAAGCTCCGCTATTCATTTTTTCAATGATAGATTCTTTCTCAGCTTCCAGTTTGGGAATTTCGGCTTCCAATGCTTCAAATTCGGTTTTTTCCTTATAGGTTGGTTTTTTGGGCTTGTTATCAGATACGGTCTCTTTTGCCGGTTTTGAAGTAGTTATTGTTTTTTGTCTGGCAGCTTTGGCTTCTTCCGCAAGTTTCAGACGATAGAAATCGGTATAGTTGCCATAATAGTCTTTAATTTTGCCATCGCCTTCAAAAACAAAAACATGATCCACCAGCTTGTCCATAAAGTAGCGGTCATGTGATACAATAA
The DNA here is from genome assembly GCA_020636745.1 of Lentimicrobiaceae bacterium. Lineage (NCBI taxonomy): Bacteria > Pseudomonadati > Bacteroidota > Bacteroidia > Bacteroidales > Lentimicrobiaceae > Lentimicrobiaceae bacterium. The sequence goes on from JACJXH010000001.1 coordinate 113,787, forward strand.
GCAGGCATCCGCCAAAGTTCATTAAAAAATCTTCAAGCAGATTGAGTGTATGAATATCAAGATCATTGGTAGGCTCATCCAGAATCAGGAAGTTAGGGTTTTTAAGCAATTGCATGAGCAGAAAAAGCCGGCGCTTCTCACCGCCGCTCAGGCTTGAAAAATAGTTGTATTGTAGTGTATGATTGAAGTTAAAATGCGCGAGAAAGGCCGATGCAGAAATATAGCCTTTTCCCAGTGGCATTTCTTCGGCAATATCTTTGGCGATATCAATCACCCGCCTGTCTTCCTGAGGTTGAAATCCTTCCTGCGAATAGTAACCGAAAACAATGGTTTGTCCGGCACTTATCCGCCCCATGTCAGGGGCAAATTTGCCCATTATCATGTTGAGCAGGGTTGATTTTCCTGAACCGTTTTTGCCTATAATTCCGACCCTTTCTCCTTTTTTAAAGATGTAGGAGAAATTGTCGATGAGTTTGTTGTCGCCAAACGATTTAAAAATATTATTTACTTCCAGCACTTTACCACCGATTCTGGTCATTTTTACTTCCAGGGGGCCGGTATCTTTTTCAATTCGTTTGGAAGCTTTGTCCTGAATGTCATAAAAATTGTCAATACGGGCTTTTGATTTGGTAGTGCGGGCCTGTGGCATACGGCGCATCCAGTCCAGTTCTTTTCTGTAGAGCCCCCTGGCTTTTTCGGTTTCAGTCAGTTCAATGGCTTCCCGTTCAGCTTTTTTTTCAAGGAAGTATGAGTAATTTCCTTTGTAGCGATAAAGTTTGTTGTTGTCAAGTTCAAGAATTTCGTTGCAAACATTATCAAGAAAATACCTGTCGTGGGTAACAACAAGCAGACTCAGGCTTTGTCTTGAAAGGTACTCTTCAAGCCACTCTATCATCTCAATGTCGAGGTGGTTGGTGGGCTCATCCAGTATCAGAAGGTCAGTTTCTTCAATCAGGGCTTTGGCCAGCGATAGTTTTTTTCGCTGACCACCTGATAATTCACCAGTTTTCTGCTCCAGGTCAATAATTTTAAACCGGCTCAGGATTTCTTTTACCCTTGCTTCATAATCCCATCCACCCACCATTTCCATGGCATTGGTGCTTAATTCAAGCATGCGGTGAGCCTCGGCAGAGTCGTCGTGTTTAAGCCGGTTAAGGCTAAACTCGTAATCTCTGATGGCGCGCATAAACTCGTTTTCAGAATGGAAAAGCACATCAAAAACGGACTGGTTGTCATCCATCAATGGATTTTGAGGAAGATATGACCATCGTATGTCTTTTCTGAAAACAACCGAGCCGCTGTCAGGAAGATCTTTTCCGCTGATGATATTTAACAGGCTGCTTTTTCCGGCCCCGTTGCGTGCTATAAGGGCAACTTTGCTGCCCTGGTCAATTCCAAAGGTTATATCGCTGAAAAGTTCCTTTTCACCGTATGATTTGCTTAGTTTTTCAATTAAAAGGTAGTTCAATGCAATTTTTTTTGCAAAGATAGGATTATAGATGAAGTGTCATGCAATTTGGCGTACGTGTTTAAGATTATAGAAAAAGAGGCTGTTAGTTTATAACAGCCTCTTAAGAAGGAAATTGAAAAGAATACTAAACTTTTTTAACGTCTACAGCTTTCTTTCCTCTTTTGTCTTCTGCAATTTCGAAAGTAACAAGATCATTCTCATTTACTTTCTCAGTGAGGCCGGTTGCATGAACAAAAACATCATGTTGGGTTTCATCGTCGACAATAAAACCAAAACCTTTACGCTCATTGAAGAATTTAACTTTACCGGTAGGCATGATGATTGATATTTAGTGATTAGGTACACAAATGTAATAAAAAAAACAGTGAAATCAAATCAATAAAATACTATAAACCAATCATAATGAAGCGATATAGCCTGGTAAACCCAGGTTTTGTTGATGAGACATGCAAAAAGTTACGAATGCAGCTATTTTGTATCACAATAAAATTTATGATTCAAGTAGCCATCTGAAATTTACAGCAGCATCTTCAAATGAATGGCCGCAAATAATGAACTCAGGTTTAAATCCACTACATACAGCGGGCCGGTCGGGATGGTTAAATATTGCGCATTTTTTGTCAGGTAGCAGGTGAATACAGGGGGTCATGGCGGGTTTCCCTTCAGGCATACCCGGTATTGGAGAGCTGATAGAGGGAAATATGCAACATGCTCCGCAGCCTGAACGACATTCCATAAACATTTTTAATTAACAAAATGAGTGAAACTTTTGGCAACCCTGAGCAGGTTGAATCTATCGCGGGGTAGCGCCAGTATGAATCATTTCAATTATCAGAGGCCAAAATTAATCTTTTGGAAGAGAAAAGAACATAAAAAAAGGGAGCAAATGCTCCCTGAAATAAATTAGTGAAAAAGATTAAAGCTGAGGCCCTGCTGCTACCAAACTTTTCCCTTCTTCGTTGTCGGTGTATTTATCGAAGTTGTCAATAAACTTTTTAGAAAGGTCTTTGGCTTTTTCTTCCCATACAGAAGCTGTGGCGTATGTATCTCTGGGGTCGAGCACTCCAGGGTTTACGCCATGCAGTTGAGTGGGAACTTCAAGGTTAAAATACGGAATAACTTTGGTTGGTGCCTGATCGATTGAGCCATCAAGAATGGCGTCAATAATCGCGCGGGTATCCTTAATTGAAATGCGTTTCCCGGTGCCATTCCAGCCTGTATTGACGAGGTAAGCTTTTGCGCCGGATTTTTCCATGCGTTTTACAAGTTCTACGGCATATTTGGTAGGATGAAGTGTAAGAAAGGCATTTCCAAAGCATGCTGAGAAGGTAGGTTGTGGTGTGGTAACGCCACGTTCGGTTCCTGCTAACTTCGCTGTAAATCCAGAGAGGAAGTGATATTTGGTTTGAGCTGCTGTGAGTTTTGATACAGGAGGTAATACGCCAAAAGCATCAGCTGTGAGGAATATTACTTTTGAAGCATGTCCGGCTTTTGATACAGGTTTTACAATATTATCAATATGGTAAATCGGGTACGAAACACGTGTGTTTTCGGTTTTGGATGCATCGGCAAAGTCAATTGTACCGTCGGGGCGAACCACCAAATTTTCAAGTAAAGCATCGCGGCGGATTGCCCTGTAAATGTCAGGCTCGTTTTCGGCACTCAGGTTAATACACTTGGCATAGCAACCGCCTTCAAAGTTAAATACACCATCATCATCCCATCCATGTTCGTCGTCGCCGATAAGCGCCCGTTTGGGATCGGCAGAAAGGGTTGTTTTTCCGGTTCCGGAAAGACCGAAGAAAATGGCCACATCGCCTTCTTTGCCTACATTGGCACTACAATGCATGGCAGCAATATTTTGCAATGGCAAATAGTAATTCATCATTGAAAAAATACCTTTTTTCATTTCGCCACCATACCATGAGCCGCCAATAATCTGCATGCGCTCAGTAAGATTAAATGCAACGAAATTTTCAGAGTTCAGGCCTTGTTCTTTCCAATCCGGATTCACGGCCTTGGCTCCGTTAATCAGCACAAAATCAGGCTTAAAGTTTTTTAATTCTTCGTCAGATGGTCTGATAAACATGTTTTTTACAAAGTGTGCCTGCCAGGCTACTTCCATAATAAAACGCACACTCAGTCTAGACCCTTCATTAGCACCGGCAAAAGCATCTACCACATATAGCTTTTTGCCTGAGAGTTGTTTAATGACGATTTTTTTCAAATGCGACCAAATGTCGGGAGAGATTGGCTTATTGTCGTTTTTACCAATCGTAGACCACCAGACAGTATTTTCGCTGACAGCATCATGAACAATATACTTGTCTTTTGGAGAACGGCCGGTAAAAACTCCGGTGTCGACAGAAACAGCACCTGAATTGGTAAGTACACCTCTTTCAAAACCCTCGAGAGCAGGGTTCATTTCATGCTCAAATAATTGCTCGAATGTTGGATTATAAAAGATCTCTTCAACATTGGTGATGCCATACTGTGATAGATCAATGGTGTTTCCATTAACTTCAAACACGCTGTTTTTCTGACTTGTCATATGAATAGGATTGTTTAATTTTTAAAAGTATGAATGCATGCATCTAAATATGATTGAGTATGCTCTATGGCTGTATGCAATCGATTGCAAAAGTAAATAAATAATTAAATAATGCAAAAAGGGCAGCTTTTAAAAGCTGCCCTTTTTGCATTATTCAGAGATAAGAACTGAAAGGTAATTATTTCTTCTTATCTGATTTTTTGGCTTTTTTTGCCTTGGCGTCATCTTTAGAAGTTTTTGCAGAAGCAGCTTCTTCTTTGATTGCAGCCTGTGCGGCGGCCAAACGTGCAATGGGTACACGGTAAGGTGAACAACTTACGTAGTTCATGCCTGCAGTATGGCAGAATTCAACTGATGAAGGTTCGCCGCCATGTTCGCCACAGATACCTACTTTAAGGTTGGGTCTGGTGGTACGGCCGCGTTCAATTCCTAATTTTACCAATTGTCCAACGCCTTCCTGATCAAGAACCTGGAACGGGTCGTTTTTCAGAATGCCTTTTTCAAGATAAACCGGAAGGAATTTGCCTGCATCGTCTCTTGAGTAACCAAAGGTCATCTGGGTAAGGTCGTTGGTTCCGAATGAGAAGAATTCTGCTGATTCAGCAATTCTGTCGGCAATAAGCGCGGCTCTTGGAATTTCGATCATGGTACCACAGAGGTAGTCAATTTTATCATTGCGTTCAGCAAAAACCTTTGCAGCAGTTTCGCGTACAATGTTTTCCTGCATTTTCATTTCCTCAAGGGTTCCGGTAAGCGGAATCATGATTTCAGGAATGGCTTTGATGCCTTTTTTCTTAAGATTCAGGGCTGCTTCAATAATAGCGCGTGCCTGCATTTCCGAAATTTCAGGATAAGTATTTCCCAAACGGCAACCACGGTGACCAAGCATTGGGTTAAATTCAGCCAGATCGTGAACTTTTTGTTTAACCTCTTCAACAGAGATGCCCAGTTCTTTAGCCATTTCAAGCTGGTTAGCTTCTTCGTGAGGAACAAACTCATGTAAAGGCGGATCAAGTAAACGAACTGTTACAGGAAGATCCTGCATGGCTTCGAAGATGCCTTCAAAGTCGGCACGCTGAATAGGAAGGAGTTTTTCCAATCCTTTGCGGCGGCCTTCTTCGTCGTTAGCCAGAATCATTTCACGCATGGCTTTGATGCGATCGCCTTCAAAGAACATATGCTCGGTGCGGCAAAGACCAATACCTTTGGCGCCGAAGTTACGGGCAACGATTGAATCGTGAGGTGTGTCAGCATTGGTGCGAACCAGCATTCTTGAATATTTGTCAGCCAGTTTCATCAGTTTGCCAAAATCGCCGCTTAATTCAGGATCTTTGGTTGTGATTTTACCTTCATAAACTTCGCCGGTGCTACCGTTAAGTGAAATCCAGTCGCCTTCTTTGTGTTTAACGCCGTCAATAGTGAGTGTGCGGGCTTTGTAGTCAATTTTAATAGTGCCGGCACCTGAAATACAGCATTTGCCCATTCCGCGGGCAACAACGGCAGCGTGTGAGGTCATACCTCCGCGAGCGGTAAGAATACCTTCGGCCACGTTCATTCCTTTCAAATCCTCCGGAGAGGTTTCGATACGAACCAGTACTACTTTATGTCCGTCAGCAACCCATTTTTCTGCTTCGTCAGCAAAAAATACGATTTGTCCGGTAGCGCCTCCCGGGGAAGCAGGTAATCCTTTAGCAAGAACTTTGGCAGATTTAACAGAAGCCGGGTCAAATACAGGGTGAAGCAGCTCGTCAAGTTTAGCTGGCTCGCAGCGGAGAATTGCTTCTTTTTCGCTGATGATGCCTTGTTTGAGCATATCCATGGCGATTTTTACCATGGCAGCACCGGTGCGTTTTCCATTACGGGTCTGAAGCATCCATAATTTGCCATCCTGAATGGTGAATTCAAGATCCTGCATGTCGCGGTAGTGGTCTTCAAGTTTCTGCTGTGTTTCAAGCAATTCTTTGTAAATAGCTGGCATGGCTTCTTCCAGCGATGGGAAGTTGGCAGCACGGTCTTTTTCAGAAACATTGGCAAGTTTTGCCCAACGTTTTGAACCTTCTTTGGTAATTTGCTGTGGTGTGCGAATACCGGCAACCACATCTTCTCCCTGAGCATTGATCAGGTATTCTCCGTTGAAAAGGTCTTCACCGGTTCCGGCATCGCGGGTAAATGCAACACCAGTACCTGAATTGAGGCCCATATTTCCGAAAACCATCGCTTGTACGTTAACGGCTGTTCCCCATTCGGCAGGGATATTGTTAAGCTTGCGATAGTAGATAGCGCGCTCATTCATCCAGCTGTCAAATACAGCCATAACCGAACCCCAGAGCTGTTCCCATGGGTCAACCGGGAAATCGTGACCGGTAACTTCTTTTACTGCTTTTTTGAAACGTTTAACGAGCTCTTTCAGATCGTCAACGGTAAATTCGGTATCAAGTTCAATCCCTTTTTCTTCTTTCATGTGTTCCATGATTTCTTCGAAAGGATCGATATCTTCTTTGGAGGCAGGTTTCATTCCCAGAACCACATCGCCGAACATCTGTACAAAACGGCGGTATGAGTCCCATGCAAAGCGCTCATTGCCTGATTTTTTTGCAATTCCGTCAACAGCTTCGTCGTTCAGACCAAGATTTAATACGGTATCCATCATACCTGGCATAGAAGCACGGGCCCCTGAGCGAACGGACAGTAAAAGAGGGTTCTTTTTATCGCCGAATTTAGCGCCCATGATCTTCTCAACATACTTCACAGCTGCTTCCACTTCGGGGCGAATCATTTCAACTGCCTTTTCGCGGCCAAGCTGGTTGTATGCGGTACAAACTTCGGTAGTGATGGTGAATCCCGGAGGAACAGGAACCCCGATGAGGTTCATTTCAGCAAGGTTAGCACCTTTACCACCGAGCAGGTTTTTCATACTGGCATCACCTTCGGCTTTTTTGTCGCCAAATGTGTAAACCGATTTTCTGGTCTTTTCTTTTCCCATTGTTACTTAGGTTTATCTGATTTAAATGAATATTGTCAGGTCTGATTTTATGCAGGTTAGGCCTGCAAAAAGACGGGTGCAAAGGTACAAAAAAATATTTTTCGCGACATTGTAAATACTTGCAACCTGTTTTATTTTTAATTGGTTTTTACTTAGTGGCCGGGTATTGTATTCACTGTTTTGATTAATTTATTGGCTGTTAAAGGCAAATGATTGTTTACTGCCAACCAGATTATGTAAGGCAGGGCCTGTCTTTTGTAGCTTGAATCCTCTATACTTCACAAATTTTTGCTACACAACTAAAAAGCGAACATGTTTGGTGAGGTAAGCTTTGAATTAAACTGAATTAATGGGTGGGGGCAGAGTTATCTTGTACACCACGAACCAAATGGAAGCATCATCAGGCAGAAAGAGATAATAATCGCAGGACATGGGTTATATCCTTACAAATATGTTATTAATAGCAATAACGATATAGTTGTTATTGGAAATGGTATCGGAGCATCTTACTCTGAATCAATTATTTATGGAATGAATATGGAAGGCGATAGCCTGTGGACGAGAATAAGAAATTATACTGAAGGTAATACTCCATTTAGTATCGCTTTATGTAATGACGGCGGTTATATTATCAGCGGAGGACAGCAAGTAAACGGATTCAACCAGCCATTCCTGCTTAAAACTGATCCCTGGGGTGGCAATAGCGGTGTGGGAATAAGTGAAAATGATACTCAATATATTCTAAAAGTCTACCCCAATCCCGCTAAAGACTATATAAAATTTGAAACCCAGAATATCCCAAATGAAATAATTTCAGTTTCAGATATTTATGGGCGCGAAATTGCAAAAGTACCTGTAACCGGCGAAAAAACGTTATGGGATACCCGTGAGGTAAAACCTGGGCTGTATGTGTACAGTATTGAATTGAATAAAACAACAAACTCAGGTAAGATTGTGATAATGCGGTAAGGCTGAAACTCAGTTAAAAGTTAAAAATAACAACTAACAGTTTGAAGCAGGAGTATAGTTCTGGGTTTTTAAACTTACGGTGTTTTGGAATATTTGGTAATTAATTTTGGTATTACTTTTTATAAAGCAAAGGCCGGAGTCATTTGATTCCGGCCTTTTTAATTATCTGATTTTGGTGAAAATTATCGGCGATATCCGTTCATATAATCATTTAGTTCCTCAATGCTTGATTCAAAAGTAAAAGCATCGTTTAACCGGTAATAATTGCCAATGTCATAAGTGTATCCATAGGCATATTTAGCCAGTTCGAGGCGGGTATCCTCAAAGGTAAAGAGCAGCATGATTTCCTTCACCTGGTCGCTCAACAGGCAATTTGAAGATATGACCTGCTTTGCGATGGTTAATCGCGTATCGTCGAACGATTTGCTGGCAATGGATTGTTTTACACTCTGGAAATCTCCCGGATGCATTGGATAAGGACAACCAACAGGACCATTGTAGCCTGGCATTACATATGTTTGCTGCATCTGTTGTGTAGGCGGTGCCTGCTGATATCCACCGGTTGTGGTTGTGGTGGAGTAGGATGTGGTAGTTTGTGTTGTAGTAACCTGCGATCCGGTATTGATGCTTCCTCCATTAACATTCATATTGAAATTGACTCCCAGCTCAGGGTCGTTGATATTGATACCCATCGATACATTTCCCTCTTGAGGCTCGGCATATGTATCAGTTACTGTAGTTGTTGTCTGGGTGTAAGTTACAGGAGCGGCGGGGGCTGCCTGTGTGGTGTAAACAACAACCTGCTGGCCGGGCGCAGGTGGTAATGCCTGCGCAATGGGCACTTCGTTCATCCAGCGAACCACATATTCGTTTTTGTTGTTGCGTTTTACCGAAAAAGTGGTTTCGTAACCCTGATTAAACATCAGGTTTTTGTCAATTTCGCCCAATGCCGGGTCGTCAAATATTACTTTAAGTTTATAGTTGGGGGCAATCAGATCTGTAACTTTTACATTGGTTTCTGGTGTGGGGTTTTGCCTGATCCCGTTCAGGATAACTGTAAACCTTTCACCTTGTTCGGTAAAAAATACTAGATTTGATTTAAGCTGGGCAAAGCTGCTTAGTTGAAGCAGGGCTGCCAGTAAAAGCAGAAGTGGTAGCTTTTTTCTCATGTTCGTCAGTGGTTTGTTTGTGTCAAAATCATTCTTTTAAAATTGTTGAATCAAATAAAGGATGCAAATGAATGAAGAAACCGATGTTGTTTAAGGTATTGTGTACCGGCCTCATGGAATTGTATGCCGGCATTTTCGAAAATTCAAAAATAATGCCAGCTAATTTACTTTCCATGGCGGCGCTGTAATTTGGAATTAATCTGTATAGGGAAGGTGTTTGATGATTGGAACTAAAACTCTACTTTCCCAATTCTGCTCATAGCCCGCATAATGCGCTGTTGTTTTTGCTGTATGTAACTGGTCGGATGTGCCGGGCTCCAGCGGCGCGGATTGGGCAGAACGGCAGCAATCAGGGCTGCTTCTGCCTTACTCAGGTCGGATGCCGGTTTTTTGAAATAAAGTTGCGAGGCCATTTCAACACCATAAATGCCATCGCCCATCTCAATCACATTCAGGTAAACCTCCATAATTCGCCGTTTGCCCCAGAATATTTCAATCAAACCGGTAAAGTAAACTTCCATTCCTTTTCTTAGCCAGGTGCGATCGGGCCATAAAAATACGTTTTTGGCAGTTTGCTGCGAAATGGTGCTGGCACCTATCAGGCGTTTCCGCTTTTTATTGAGTTCCCGAGCTTTTTTTACAGCTTCGAAATCAATGCCATTGTGCATCAAAAAGTTATTGTCTTCTGATGCCACCACAGCCTGAATCATGTTGGGCGAAATATCTTCTAAAGGTATCCAATCCTTCGATAGTTTGGTTTTTTCACCGTCCGACCATTGCTCAATCAGCCTTATCATCATCAAGGGCGTAGCCGGAGGACGCACAAACCTGTAAATAATAGTTACAGCTATGGTTGAAATAATGAAGAAAAATACAATCAACCGGAGCAGTTTGAGCAATTTGCGAAAGACGGACTTTTTGGTTGACATACCTGTAACTTGCAATGTGGAATCTTTTGCAAACCTAACAAAATATTTTTTTCTATCATGCCCTGTTTTTAAGTTGATTTTTTCTTTTTTTTACCATAGCATTTGAATTTACCACAGGGGAAATGATGTTATAATGGACTAATTTTCTTATGTTTGTTATCTTATCGTTATATAAATCTCTCATTTAACATAAATATTATGAGTAAATTTATCGGAATCCGCCATGAAGACAAGTATGCAATGGAAAGACGTGCGCCCCTTACTCCCCGTCATGTTGGGCGTTTAATAAAGGAAAAGCAACTCGACATTGTTGTTCAGGCATCTGCTAAAAGAATTTTCGATGACAAGGAGTATTTGGAAGCGGGGGCTAAGGTTTCCGAAAATCTGGATGATTGCAGTATTATTCTTGGAGTCAAAGAAATTCCGGTTTCATTCTTTCAGCCCGATAAAACTTATGTGTTTTTTTCGCATGTAATTAAAGGACAAGCACAAAATATGCCCATGCTAAAAAGAATGATGGATTTAAAGTGCAATTTGATTGATTACGAAAAGATTGTGGATGAACAGGGGAGGCGTCTTATTTTCTTTGGTCGGTATGCCGGTTTTGCCGGAATGATTAATTCGTTGTGGGCGCTTGGGGTCAGATTAAAGGAATATGGTTTTGACACGCCTTTTCTAAGAATACAACAAGCCCATTTTTATCATTCGCTTGATGAAGCCAAAAAACTTATTTCAGAGGTTGGGCAGGAGATTGCCGAACAGGGAATGCCAGCTGCGCTCCGGCCCTTTACTGTTGGTTTTACCGGTTATGGGAATGTTTCGCAGGGCGCTCAGGAGATATTAGGTCTGCTTCCTGTTAAAGAGATTTCGCCCGAAAAGCTTTTAAACCTCAGCAGCCGCAATCTGTTGCCCGATAATTTAATCTATAAAATCGTTTTTAAGGAGGAGCATCTTTCGGCGCATAACGATGGCCTGTTATTTGAATTGCATAACTATTACAAAGAGCCCGAAAAATATCACAGTGTTTTCGAGCAATATATCCCTCATCTTTCGCTATTGATGAATTGTATGTATTGGGATATGAGATACCCCAGGATTGTTACAAAAGACTACCTGGAAAAAGCCTTTCAATCAGGCCGGCCGAAACTTTCGGTTATCGGAGATGTTTCTTGCGATATAAATGGAAGTATTGAAATTACACACAAAGGAACCGAAATAGAAAATCCTGTTTTTATTTATAATCCCGCAACAAGATTACCTGTTATGGGTTTTAAAGGAGAAGGTATGATGGTGATGGCGGTTGATATTTTGCCTAGTGAACTGCCCCGCGATTCTTCAGCCGGTTTTGCAGATGCTCTTTTTAATTTTGTGAAGCATATAGCCGATTGCGATTTTCATGAACCTTATGACGATCTTGAACTGCCACGTGCAATTAAAAAAGCATTGATTCTGCATAATGGTAAGCTTACGGCTGACTATAATTATCTTCAGCAATTTATCGATAAACTTGCCTGAAATATTATGCTAAAGCTCAAGTAATCGGTAATAAATAATGAAATAACGATATTCAGAAATGGAAAAGATATTAATTCTTGGTGCCGGGCTTGTGGCCAGGCCTCTTATCAGGCATTTGCTCGGAAAAGGATACCGATTGACTGTGGCTGATATTTTGCAACATAAAGCTGCTGAACTTATTGAAAATCATCCAAATGCAGTGGCTATTGCCTTAAATGTGCATGATGAATCCGCACTTGGCGAATGTATTGAACAACATGATTTGGTCGTAAGTTTGCTGCCCTATATGTTTCATGTTCAGGTAGCCAGACTTTGTGTGGCCCTTCGCCGTAACATGGTTACCACCTCGTATGTAAAACCTGAAATGGAGGCGCTTGATATTCCTGCCAAAGAAGCGGGTATTGTTATATTGAACGAAATGGGGCTCGACCCGGGAATTGATCATATGTCGGCGATGAGGGTTATTGATCATATTCATGCAAGAGGTGGAAAAGTTGAAGAGTTTTATAGTGTTTGTGGCGCATTGCCTGCGCCGGAAGCGGCTACAAATCCATTCAGGTATAAGTTTTCGTGGAGCCCTAAAGGGGTTGTTATGGCGGGTAATAATGATGCAAGGTTTCTGAAAAATGGCGGGGAAGTTCTTGTTCCGACAGCCCAGTTGTTCAGAAATCCCCTGACTATCAACTTTAGCAGTGTGGGCAATCTTGATATTTATCCTAACCGTGACTCCATTTCATATATCAGCATTTATGGAATTCCGGAAGTTAAGAACATGATGCGCGGAACATTCAGGTTTCCTGGCTGGTGCGAAATTATGGATGCCTTAAAACGTTTAAACCTGATTTCATACGATAAGATTGATTTAACTGATCTTACCTTTGCTCAACTTGTGGCTCGCCAGATAGGTGCTGAAAATGAGGGGAATATAAAAGCAATGGTGGCCGGATATCTGAGTGTGCCTGAAGATTCAGTTGCTATTCAAGCGATGGAATGGTTGGGGCTTTTTGAAAACAAGCCTATGCTCAGAAATGTTGATTCTGCATTTGAGGTAACCAGTGATTTGATGATTGACAAAATGCAACTTGAGACCTTTGAGCGCGACATGGTGGTTATGCAGCATACTTTTGTGGCTGCTTATGCCAATGGTTCAAAAGAAGTAATACGTTCAAGAATGCTTGATTATGGCTCGCCAGCCACTGATACGTCCATCGCCCGCACAGTTGCTTTGCCCGCTGCCATCGCTGCTGAAATGATTCTTAAAGGAGAAATAACTGTTAAGGGTGTTTTCAGGCCTGTTATCCCCGAAATTTATCAACCTGTTCTGAGTGAGCTTGAAAAGCTCAATATAAGCATGCGGGAGGAGTTTGGATTGCCTTTAAGTGAAAATATTGTATAGGCCTGCATTTACTTTTATAATTTTGCAAACTGGCTGCATTCAATAATTATGGGATGCTGCCAGTTATTTTTTTTGCATGGCAGGAACATTGAGAGGCTTTTTATGAAATCAGTATGTGCTTTTTATACAAGCTTCTTTTTTAGAATTCAAACAAGATAAACTTCTTAATTATTATTGATTTTATGGCTTTTACAAGATTTGGCAAATGGATTGGTGGCGGTCTGGGCTGGGCGCTTGGCGGACCAATAGGAGGTATTCTGGGCTTTGTTTTTGGTTCGATGTTCGATAGTATGCAAAGTGGGGATTATGAGCATAAAGGATTTACTCCCACGCAGGAAGGCGACTTCAAGGTGAGCCTTTTGGTGATGATTGCAGCCATCATGAAAGCCGATGGAAAAATCCTGAAATCAGAGTTGTCTTTTGTAAAACAGTTTTTACTTGCCCAGTTTGGTGAAACAGAAGCTGAGCGTTTGCTATTGCTTTTGCGCGAAATTCTGAGGCAGGAACTTGAAGTGGATGAAATTTGCGAACAGATACAGGAAAATATGGAGTATCCATCGCGTTTACAATTGGTGCATTTTCTTTTTGGTGTTGCCTCTGCCGATGGAGAGCCGCATCCGGCTGAAGCCGAAGTACTCAAAAGGATGTGTTTGCATATGGGTATCAGGCAAAATGACTTTAATTCCATTCAGGCCATGTTCATCAAGGATACTACCAGTGCTTACAAAATCCTTGAAATTACACCAGATGCCACTGATGAAGAAGTAAAAAAAGCATATCGCAAAATGGCGTTAAAATATCATCCCGACAAGGTAACACACCTTGGAGAAGATGTGCAGAAGGCGGCCAAAGAGAAGTTTCAACAGTTGAATGCAGCATACAATGAAATCAAGCAACAGAGAGGATTTAACTAAACTGTCTGTTAAGCTAAGTGATATTCCGCGGCCCGGCGAACTTAAATCACTTGTGGCGGTTAACCGGAAGTTGCTTGAAAAAACCACGCAGAAACTTGCTAAGTTTAATCCACGCGAACTTGATAAAGTTGTGCATTCTTTGCATCATGATGCCTTTGAAGTTTTTGACTGCCTCTTATGTGCTAACTGTTGCCGGAGTATCAGTCCGGCTATGAGTCACAATGATGTGGCGCAACTTTCGCTGAAACTTAAAATGAGGCCTTCGGAGATTGTTACCAGGCACTTGCAGATGGATGAAGATGGCGATTATGTGTTTACTTCTGCTCCGTGCCCTTTTATTGATGGGGAGAATTATTGCCATGTATACAGTCATCGTCCCAGGGCATGCAGTGAATACCCGCACACCAACCGGGCCCGGTTCTATCAACTGTTAAAGCTGTCATTGAAAAATGCTGAAATTTGTCCGGTGGTTTATGCTATTCTGATGAAACTGAGCTAATGTTTATCATTGTTTTTGCACACGGTTCTCAAGTAAATGAAGCCGGAATAAGGTACGGCCTTTTAAGCTGTTTCGTAATTACCTGGTCAGGGATTGCTAAATCTTACGATTGTTCCCAATGGTAGTTTTTTACCAAAGTTGTCCTGTAAAAAAAGTTCGCCCGACTCCAGGTTGGGTTGATTACCAAAGGCTGACTTAATCAGGTTTTCACCAATCATGGATGAAAAGCCCATGGAATAGAGGCTCATAATCAGGAAATTTTCTTTGGGTTCAAGCAGTTCGCTGCAAAGCTTAATCATTTCGTTGATATTTTCCTCCAGGACCCATTTTTCGCCATCTGCACCACGGCCGTAAGCTGGAGGGTCAAGAATAATACCGCTGTATTTGCTGCCCCTGCGAACTTCCCTTTTGACAAATTTAAGTGCATCCTCAACAATCCACCGGATGTTGTCAAGCCCGCTCGATTCCATGTTCTCGCGAGCCCAGGTTATCACAGGTTTCACTGAATCAACATGTGAAACATCGGCTCCGGCGGCACAGGCTGCCAAAGAAGCGCCGCCTGTATAAGCAAATAGATTGAGCACTCTGGGCCGTTCCATTTTCATCGTTTTGATGCGGTCGTATATAAAATCCCAGTTATCACCCTGCTCCGGAAATACACCAATATGTCTGAAACTGGTTAGCCCCAGTCGCAACTTTAACTTCATCGATTTGTATTTATAATCGATGTGCCATTGTTCCCTGCAACCTTTGTTTAAAAACCACTTCCCTTTTTCCGGATCGTTTTTTTCCTTGCGAAAAATGGCCTGTGAGCGTTTTTGCCATTCTGCATCAGTCAAGGACTTGTCCCAAACAGCCTGAGGTTCGGGGCGGGTAACCACTTGATTCCCGAAACGTTCCAGTTTCTCAAAGTTCCCTGTGTCAATCAGTTCGTAGTCAATCCAGTTAGCGGGACTTAGTGATTTAATCATAATTTGCGGATTTTACGTTCAGGCAATTTTCCTTTCGGAATGAAACTAAAGTGCAAAGATGCGAATTTTCTCTAATTTTGCTCTGTATATACCTCAATCAATCAACCATGGCCGACCCGATTACCAGTGTTCAAAACCCGAGAATCAAAAATCTTGTGCTTTTACAGCAGAAATCGCGCGAAAGACGCAGGCAGAACCGGGTTGTGGTGGAAGGTTTGCGTGAAACTGCCATAGCAGTAGCCAACGGCTTTAATATTTGCGAATTTTATGTCTGTCCTGAGATTGCAGATGTTCACGATTACAAAAAGGTAGCAGGGGAGGCCCCGGTTACTGTTGTTAGCCAGAATGTATTTGAGAAACTGGCTTACCGCGAAGGCTCGGATGGATGCATTGCCTTGCTCGAACCCCGTTGGTTAAAGCTTGAAGATGTGAAACTGCGCAACAATCCACTTGTAATCATTCTCGAAGCCGTTGAAAAGCCTGGTAACCTTGGTGCTATTTTGCGCACTGCAGATGCGGCTGATGTGGATGCTGTGATTGTATGTGATCCGTTAACAGATATTTATAATCCGAATGTTATACGTTCGGGTGTTGGATGCGTTTTTTCGCGGCAGGTGGTGGCCTGTTCTACTGATGAGGCACAGAAGTGGCTCAAAGATAAGGAGATAAAAAGTTATGCGGCCGAACTGAAAGCTTCTGCTCCCTATCATCAGTTTAATTATCAGAACCCAACCGCTTTTGTGATGGGAACTGAAGCCGACGGCCTTACAGCAAAATGGATTGATTTCTGCGATAAGCGTGTCATTATTCCCATGCTCGGCAGTATCGATTCGCTAAATGTATCCGTTTCAACGGCCGTGCTTGTGTTTGAAGCAATGAGGCAGCGCGAATTCCACGTTATTTAAAGCGCAGCCGGCTTTTGCATTTTATTTACAGGAATACGGTATTTTTATTATCAGAAGCTGTAAACGGCGCCCAGTCCAATCCTCACATTGCCGGTTTCTGAACTGTTGACTACTTTGAATTTATCATCACTCACGCCAAAAGCTGCCACAGTGTATTCAATTTCACCAGTCAGGCTGAATTTGCCACTGATGTAAGTAATCATTGGGGCAATGCGGTATACATAGTCAATGTTTGCGCCACGGGCATATATGGGGCCGGTTATAGTCTCATCAGCTCCCAGGTTTTTGGTCAGGCCAAGGAAAAGTGACGGACGCCAGCTTTCAGCATTGAATGTTGTGTTTACCCATATTGACTGAAAACTTATCGGACTGTATTCGTTTTTGTTGGTTGTTGCATCGGTATGGCTAACTGCAAACCCGCCCATCATCAGGTGGTCGTTTAAGGCTTGTCCGTAGGTGTACTGCGTCTTTATATTTAGTTTTCCGGTTGTATAGTTGATGAATCCGGAGTAGGATACACAATTGAGCGCTTCGTTTGCCACAAAAAGACTGTCAGTAACTATTCTGGGTGTAAGTATTTTATAATCAACAGCTATGCCGGCAAAGATATTTGCGTTTTTGAACTGTATTTGCCCATGAAGATTGGGTATAATGCTGTTGCGAAGGTAAATTGAACTGCTGCCCGAAGGTCCGGCATTTACATAATCTCGCTGCGAAGTGGCTGCTGCCACCAGATTGAATTTGCCGGTTTTATAATCAATGCGCATCTGTGGCTGGCGGCTGAATGAATGAAACGGAGCTCCTGTGTTGAGCGATAAAACGTTAGGAATCATTTCGGGAATATCGAGCGGATGCCAATACTGGCCAATGAGTAAACGTGTTTTTGTCCACTGCAGTGAAATGTAAGCGTGACGCAACCGGAAACTGTTATTTTCGCTGTTGGATGCACCAGTAAAGTCACTTTCAATGATTGCAAAAACTTTGGCTCCCATCACATCGGGCCCTGTTGCTTTGGCCGTCAGTCTGCTTGTCATGGCATACTGGTTAAAGGACGGCCTGGCATTTATATCTTTTCCATTGGCATCAAAAACTGGCTTTTGGGGGTAGAAAAGCAAAAATCCTTCGCGGGCTTCTACTACCTGTCTGCTGTCAAAAATGGCGTCGGCCCGAACAAAGCCCGATACCGATAATTTATATGGGTTGGTATTTTCCTGAGAATAAAGTTGGTTTGGTATGGATAAGGAGGTTAAAATCAGTAAGATGAGGTAGAAAGTTTGCTTCATATTTTTTCGCGCAAAGTAAGGTAAAGAAATTAAGCTTTGCAAGTAAAGCCAGTTTCCACATTTCAGGCGCGCAGCAGAATAAATCTTCACTGCCGTTTAAGCATTATCAGTGCTGTAATCTTAAAGGAAGATAGTCGGATATTATCTAATATAAATACAGTTTAAAATTCCTTTATTCGTCCCGGTGAACACCATCGGGCGAGAAGGCGGGCAGGCAAACTGCGATGTACTCTGCGCCACCTTCGAAAGGAGTGCTGTACTGAATCCATTCGTTGGGCTCTGCAACAAAAGCCTGCCCTGCTTTTACTTCAAGCACTTCTTTTTTGGTTGTAACCTGCAAAGTACCCCTGAGCACTATTGTGTATTCGGCAAACCCGGGACACTGCCCCGGTTCTGTCCAGCCTGCTTCGCTTAGCATACGGGCAATGCTCACTTCAGTGTTGCCGCTGTTTACACGGCCAATATATTCTTCAATACGTTTTTCCTTGTTGCCGGCAGCTTTAATGATAGAGGGTGCTTCAATGATTTTGGACATGATTAGTTCAGTGTTTTAGTTGGTGATATTTTTAATCAGTTAGCGTATTTACAACAAAAGTAATCAATCGCATTTTCGTTTTCTTCAATATGCGTGAATAAGATTTGCGTATAGCTAGCTATTTGCAATTATTGGTCAATAAGTTCAAACTGCCCTGAGTCCTGATGGTATTCATAAATATTTCCTGTATGAATCATGTAGTGCCAGCCAATAAGTTTTAAAGTGCCCTGTTCAACACGGTCTTTGATATAAGGATAGGTCATCAGATGCCCCAATTGCTCCACTACATTCATTTGCTCGGTAAGCCATTCGCGGGCTGCATGATCGGTGTTGCCTATTACTTTCAATACTTTTTCTTTTACCGGCATGGCTAACTCGAGCCAGCGCCGCGTATGGGGAATGGTTGAAAGCCGCTCAGTTGACTCATAAAGGGCGGCACATCCTCCGCAGTTGGAGTGCCCGCAAATGATAATATTGCTGATGTTGAGTATTTTAACGGCATATTCAATGGCTGAAGTTGTTGCCAGAAACTCGCCAGACTCCCGATACATCGGCACCAGATTGGCAATATTCCGGATGATAAACAATTCGCCAGGCATTGTTTGGGTAATAAGCGATGGCACTACTCTGGAGTCAGAACATCCTATGAAAAGCGTATGAGGACTTTGTTGCCGTCCTATTTCCTCAAAATGCTGGCGGTTGGCTTCAAAATCGTTTTGACGGAACTGAATCACTCCTTTATTAAAATCAGGCATGGCTTTCAATTTTTATGATAAACAGTTTTTGTCTGTTGTTGTTGAACTCTGGTCATGATTTCTACAGTTAATGATGGGTATTGTGAGCGGTCTGAACAAATGAAAGCTCTTTATTTGTGCTTTTTGATTTGTTTGTTTGTTGTCAATGCCTTGAATAACTGTTAATTATGCTGGTTTTTTAATTGGTCTTTATCCTGAGGAGTTCAAGTTATAACTTCTTCATATCAAATATACAGATTGTCAGTGCTTTTGCTATATTTACAACATGCTATTTTTTTCATTATTAACATAAAAATTGTATCAATATGGTCGCTATTGTATTGGGGATTATTGTTCTTTTGGTAGGTTTTATTCTTGGAGGGGTTGATTCTCCTATAAAACGCTATGTAGGCACTGTAAAAGTCATTGGAATTGTTCTTTTGGTGCTTGGAGCAGCTTTTTCAGCTGTTTATCAGATTGAACCCGGGCAGGTGGGAGTACAAAAACTGTTTGGAAAAGTAAGTGATAATACGCTTGAAAGCGGACTGAATATTATAAATCCACTGGTGAAAGTTGTGCCGTTTGATATCAGGACACAAAACTATACCATGTCAGGCGTCAACGACGAGGGCGATAAATCAGGCGACGATGCCATCAGGGTGCTTTCTGCTGACGGACTAGAGGTGGTGATTGACCTTACTGTTCTTTATAAAGTTGTTCCTTCGGAAACGCCGCGTATTCTCAGGGAACTGGGCGTTGACTACAGGAATACTATTGTAAGGCCGTTGTGCCGTACCAAAATCAGGGATAATGCTGTGTATTATGATGCTGTTGCGCTCTATTCAACCAAACGCGACGAGTTTCAGAGCAGGATTTTTAAATCTATTGAGACTGATTTTAAGATGCGGGGACTGATTCTTGAGCAATTGCTCGTTCGTAATATAACTTTGCCTGAGTCGGTGAAAACGACTATTGAATCAAAAATAAACGCTGAACAGGAAGCGCAAAAAATGACGTTTGTGCTTCAAAAGGAAAAACAGGAAGCAGAGCGCAAAAGAGTAGAAGCACAGGGAATAGCCGATTATCAGCGGATACTGAGTACTGGCTTGAGCGATAAATTGCTGCAGTACGAAATGATCAAAGCTATTGCTACTTCGCCAAATGCCAAGCTCATTTTTATGGATGCTAAAAAACCAGGTTCAGTTATTATTGATGGAAAGTAACCACTAAGGGTTCTCATTTCAGCTCTTGTGGTTGCCAGAACTATGAAAAAGTCAATGAATAGAAAGTATTCCTGGTTTTTTTTTAATTTTTTTTTGGATACTTTTAAATTGTAATTCAGGCATTTGCCTTTAAAGTCGGCCGGAAGGGCTAAAAAAAATGAAAAAAATATTTGCAGGCCCTTGCAGATTCAGAAAAAGGCTCTATATTTGCACTCTCATTTGAGACAAGTTCTTTAAAAAAATATTGGTTCGGTAGTTCAGTTGGTTAGAATACGTGCCTGTCACGCACGGGGTCGCGGGTTCGAGTCCCGTCCGGACCGCCAATGAGGAGTAAAAAAGCCTGTAATTTAACCAGTTACAGGCTTTTCCTTTTTTATACCTATAACATAGGTACATCATTTACATAATCATTCCGTTTTTATTATAAATTCTTTCAAAAAGCACGCTCCTTTTTGAAAGGATTTGTAATATCAGTGTCCTAAAAATCTGTAAGGCAAAAAAAGTATTATCTTACTTGTTAGACAGCAGAAAACCAAGGAAGATTAAACTATTACCCTAAGGCCGGTAATTGTATTATAGCAGAATGCCCTTCGGCTTTTAGGCGAAAGGCATTGGTGCATCCTGCAACAATTTGTGCAAATTATTAAAAATTGAATTTTCCGTTCGGATTTTTAGCTTCAGATTCAGGAATGATTTTTTCAATGGTATCCCAGTGTTCTACAACTTTGCTGTTTTCAATTCTGAAAATATCGTAAAAAGCTACTTTCTCATTCATAAAAAACTATTTGAAAAATGAGTTTCAAACAGTTTATTCGTTGCTGTTATTCTCAATCGGGTGATCCGACTTTGGGATTGTTGAGCTTGTCCAGTGTATTGTATTTGGCCTGTCTTTCCTTCCATCTGTCCTTCGCAAATTTCTGCATATCGGTTATGGTGTCTTTTTCATCAATAATTTCCAGCCCAAGCAAGGTTTCAATGATATCTTCCATTGTAACAATTCCATCCATACCGCCATATTCATCAACAATAAGTGCAATGTGTTCTTTTTTTTCGAGAAGTTTTTCCCATAAAGTAAATAAAACAATAGTGTTGGGAACTATGACAATTTCACGCTTGATGTCATTGAGTTTTAATTCGTGGTGGTCCTCGGCAAGCTTTTCAAAAACTGTTTGTCTGAAAACATAGCCTGTAATGTTCTCATCGTTTTCGGAATATACGGGAATGCGTGAGAACTTCAGATAGTCCTTGTTTTTTAGAAAATCGCTCAGTGGAAGCGTTTCATCTGCAACGGCGACTACCACCCGTGGTGTCATGATTTCCGCCACTTTTACGTTTTTAAGCCTGAGCAAATTATGAATGATTTTATGCTCTTTACTTGAAAAAACGCCTTCGTCGGCGCCAATATTTGTCAATGCAGCAATTTCTTCTCTGCTGGTCGTTTGTTGTTGTTTATGGGAGGTAATCATTTTGGTGACCAGCCCGGATAAGACTACCAACGGATAAGTAATGAAAATCATTGCTTTTATAACCAGATCGGAAATTTTTGCCAGGCTCCTCCAATACCTGGCCCCAATCGTTTTGGGGATGATTTCCGTGATTACGAGTATCAGTATGGTGAGTACGGCTGATACAATACCGAAAGAGGCTTCGCCAAATACTTTAACTGCCTGCGCTCCGACTCCGGCCGCTCCGATGGTATGAGCAACTGTATTTAATGAAAGAATGGCCGAAAGTGGTTTGTCAATATTTGATTTAAGGTGAAGGAATGATTTTGCCCATTTGTTCCCGTTTTCTTGCTTCACAATAAGAAAAGATTGAGGTGTGGAAAGCAATACGGATTCCATGATGGAACAGAGGAAGGATACGATGAGTGCAAGAAAGAGGTAAATAAGTAATAATACCATGCGTTTTTGTTCAAAAATACAACATAAAGTTATCTTTTGCCATGTTTATGCAGATTTCATTTAACGCAAAAAATATATTCTTATTCCTGAAGTTCATTCAGTATAAAACGAATGCCCTTTTGTGAAGCTGATGATGGATTTATGAATAGTTGAGGTTTGTAAAATGATGTGTATTAAGCTGTTGCAGCTTTTGTAAAAGGCGTGTTTGTTTGTGGTTTAATGGCTGATAAAGGAGTGCTCAAGGTGTTTTATTTTAGATTCAAGTGCCTTGTCAATAATTTTTAAATCCAGCATTTCTATTGCTTTAGCTTCTGTTGAGCAATAATTATAGTCTGAGTCTGAAAATTTGTTAACAAACAGGTGTACAATTACTGTGGGCAGTGGCTTGTCAACCCAAATTACAATTTTCACTTTCTTGCCAGTATGCTCCCTGTTGTTTATTTTTTTTCTAAATGCAACCATTTTGTCAACGTTCTCCTTCAGGGCAGGAGGCATAACATCATTTGTTTCGCCAAATAATAAATCTCTAAAGTCAATCAATACTTTTTTGACTGAACCTGAGGCAAGATATTCTGATATGTGCTTGCTATACTTTACATAGTCATCAGGCAAAAAAAGGCCTGTGAATTTTTGAATAAAAAGTTCATCTTCCTTAAATATCTGATATCTTATTTCCATCTTTGAGTCCGGGTCTATGAATTACGATACTGCCAACGACTTTACTATTATCATACTATAATCAAAAATAATAAAATTTTGATTAAGAATCCTGAATTGTTGATTATCTCTGCTACTGCAAGTTCAAAGAATGCGGCCGGCAATTAAAATATTATTCCTGCTTTATAGCGGAATAAGGTAGTTTGCGATTATATGACATATTAATCCCAATAGCACAAAGACATGGAACACTGCATGAACAAACTCATGCCGGGCCAGTGCATAAAAGAATGAACCTGCAATATAAAACACGCCTCCAGCTCCCAGCCAATATAAAACATCGAGGCAATTTTTGGTTTGCGCTACATCAATCAGTGGCTTGATGGCTATAAATAGGGACAAGCCCATAAGTACATACGAAGCTGTTTTAAGATGGTTGTTGGCTTTGAGTTTACGAAAATTCAAGCCAATGCCTATAAAGGCAAATAGCCATATAAAGAAAAAAAGACCCCAGCCCCAGATACCTTCATTTCGGAGCAATATCAAGGTAAGTGGAGAGTAACTGGCTGCGATAAGCACATAGATGTTGCCATGATCAAAATGGCGCAGCAAAGCCTTTAATTCAGCTTGTTGAACATAATGGTAAACGGTAGATGACAGCATGCAGATAAACATCCCAAAACCGTAGATGGAGTAGGCCAGAACTGCCCACCCGTTATCAGCCTTCAGGCCTTTTTGCACCAATATAATTGTTGCGGCTATGGCGATAATTACGCCCAAAGCATGAGTAAGGTAATTAGCCTTTTCTTCGCGTTGGCTATATATTTTAGTTTTTTGCATGAATTACCAGGCTTTGTTTTCTTCTCCTTTATGGCAAATCGGTTTGAAAGGGCAAATAGAGCAGTTTTCTGTTTTCAATGTTTGTTTAAAAGGGATTTCCGTATTAAATAATTCAAGTAGCATCTCTTTCAGGTTTTCTTCAAAATCATGAAGCGCTGTTTCAATATCTGTTCCTTCAATTAACAGTGGTATAAATCCCTGATTTAATGATCTGAAACTGATAATGCCAGCCTTCAGCCCCGGCTGTGTTTGCTTTATTTTATCATTATCACGGGCCAGCAGCATATAGAACAAAAGCTGAAAAGCTTTTTCCTTTAAGGGTTTTTCCTGGTCGAAAAGATCGCCGGGGTGCTTAATCTTGATATCCCGTTGTTCAACTTTACCAGTTTTATAATCAATTATTCTGATCTGATTACCCGTTCTGTCGATGCGGTCAGCGGTTCCTTTCAGTTTAATCACCCTTTCTTCTGATTGGGCATCCTGAAGCAGCATTTCTTTTTCAAGGGTTTCTTCCAGTGCAATGATGGTTAGTTTTTCAGCACGGGTTTCTGTTTCGCTGATTTCTGTTTCAATCAATCTGCGAATCCAAACTTCTGCCACTTTAATAATGAGGAGGTTGCGCCCGAGGGTAATCTCGCCGCCATTAAAATATTTATCAACTGATTTTTCAATGGCACCTGGTATTTTTTGAATCAGTGATGTGAGTGATGCTCTGTCGGGAACCATTCCGGTGAATGGCAGGAAAAATTCATACATCACATCATGTACGATATTGCCAAGTGTGCGGTAATCCATGGTTTCTTCGGCTTCTTCCGGCTCGCTTAGCTTCAGGATGTAGGTAAAATAAAACCGGAGTGTGCAGTTCAGGTATTTATTCAGGGCAGTAGGAGAGAGGCCTTTTTTTGAAAGCTCGCCAAGTTTCTGAAGGATAGTTTCATCCTTTGATATGGAAATGGCACTTGATTCATTCAAGCTTGCTCCTTGAGAGAGTTTATACTCCTGAATGCGGATTTCGGGATTTATCCGTGGCAGTTCATATGTGATCTGACTGATAAATCTGCTTTTTTCACCACCGCCAAGTTCATCTGATTCGGAGTTGTATATCAGCCATGTTTTTTTGCTTCGTTGCAACAGGCGGTAAAAATGATAAGCATAAACAGCCTGCTGGTCCTGATGGGTTGGCATGCCAAAATGTTGCCTTACATCAAAAGGAATGAATGAATTGAATGATTTTTTAGCCGGGAGAGTGTCTTCATTGACTGACAGCAAAATTACATTTTCGAAGTCGAGCGTTCGGGTTTCAAGCATTCCCATCACCTGTATACCTTTGAGTGGCTCGCCATAAAAGGCCACAGGAGTGGATGAAGCCATTTCCCTGAAGAGGGAATGAAGCGTTGAGAATGAGGTAATAATGCCGGATTCAGATGTCAGCGTATGCAACCTGTTGGCAATTACAGCCAGATTGTATAATATTTCTATATCTGTATTCTGCCAGGCATTCTCCTCATTTTTACCGGTCATGGCACTTCTGAACATGTCAATAACCCTGATGATAAGATGGGTTAAGTTTGCAGGAGAGGTGATTTTTTCGAAAATGATTTTTAACGATTCCGGAATAATCACTTCAGTGTTGGTTTGACTGATGAGGTCAGAGATACACAAAAAAGGGTTTCGGGCCGTTTGCAGATTTGCAACTGCTATTTGTAATGCTTTTGGGTCGATAATGAACGGGAAATATGCGTGTTGTAACACAGCGCGAATATCTTTGTAGTAAAAATAGGCCTCAGTTTTATTTTTGCCGGCAGAAGCGTTGGCATGCATCATCATCAGCCTTTCGAAAAACTTATAGAGGGGGGCAAACTGAAGAGGATAACCCATGGTAATGTTAAACTGTCCGGCTTCGGCAGGAATGGCATTGAGTAAAGGCAGCAGCAATGATTCATCTGCCAGCACAACGGCTGTTTTGCTGAGTATATCAGGATCTCCACCGTTCATGAGTGCTTTTACAAGTGTTCCTGCAAGCCTGGCTTGTCCTGTATTGCGTGGAACGCCGGCAATGTTAATCTCCTTTTTGCCATGGGAAAAAAAATCGGAAATTTCTCCAAACTCACCTAAGGAACGGTCATTTTTATATTGTCGCAGAAATCGGCCAGCTTCCTGTATCGGGTCGTTGATGTAATGTGCATCTGCATCCCAAATCACTTCTGCTGTACCGTTACTGATAAGGTGCCTGATTAAATGGAGCTGGGCAGGAGTAATGGCATTAAAACCGGCAAAAATAAAATGGTCCCAGGGTGTATTTTTCAGATATTTATCGGGTTGCTCAGCTACTTTCCGGCAGGCTAGCCCGTGGTAAGCCTGTTGCTGATTGAGCAGATTTTCGGAAAAAACCTGATAATAAGCGGGAAGAGAGTTGAAAAATTGAAGATATTGCTGTTCGAAACTGGTGAGTGGGCGCTCATCCATATTCCACAGGCTCAGGGCTTTGGTTTCGCTCAGGAAGTGAAACATGCTTTCCGGATTGACCAGATAATGGTCTGTTTCGTCAAAATCGCGCAACAAACCTCGTCCCCAGCTTGTAAATTCATCAAAGGACTGGGCAGAAGTTTGCTCTACTTTTAAGTGAGCTTCATACAGTCCCAGCATCAGGCCAAGAGTGTCTGGTATGGCCAGGCCAGATACATGCGCGAAAAAATCTTCTACTGAGAAAACAGCAGGAGCCCATACCGGTTTCTGATCGGCAGGTGCAAGGTAGCGTTTGAGAAATAGTCCGGCCCTGCGATTGGGCATAACTACGCACAGGCGGTTGCCTTTTTCAGGAAAGTTGTTTTTAATTTTATTAGCTACTTGTTCAAGGAAAGCCTGGCTCATAAGTATTTATATTGCTTTGCCCTTTGTCTGAAGCCTTTGCTTTATGACATTTTGCGATGTATAACAATGCTTATAAAATTATATAATTATTGGTCAGCAAATTCAGAAATATACAGCCAAATACTATTTTCGCCGCATGAAAAGCATTTTGAAGCTTATAACTTCATCCCGGCAGCTATTTTCGAAGCATCTTCCAGGCTCCGGGGCTTACCTGCATCGGCCCATAAGGGACTTTCATCCACATATCCACCCACATTTAATTTTCCGGCTATATTCAGGTAAGTGTCAATTACAGAGAAAGTATCATCATGCTGCATGTAATCCACCAACGCCGGATTAATCATATGAATACCACTAAAAGCGAATGCCTGAAGTGTTTCATTGGTTTGAAGGGCGACTCGTTGTTCTCCGGTAGCAACATTTTGCCATGCACGTAATTGCATTTGATTATTAAAGAGTAAATAACGTGTGGTCTGTCGCCGGCGAAGTACCAGCGTGGCAATGTTATTACTTTCGTTGTGATACTTGTATAGCAATTGCAAATCAAGGTCACCAACAATATCTACATTGTATATCAGAACTGCTTTTTCATCTTTAAAAAACCAGGCGGCTTTTTTTATCCCTCCACCTGTCTCAAGCAGGCGGCTGCTTTCATCTGATATTTCAATCTGACAGCCAAAATTTTTATGTTCGGCAAGGTAACTTGTAATCAGATGAGGGAAGTGGTGTACATTGATAATGATTTGGTCAAATCCGGCATGCTTTAGTTTAAGAATGGCAAATTCAAGCAGCGTGTACTTCCCGATGGGGAGCAGGGCTTTGGGCAGATTATCTGTAAGTGGTCTCATGCGGGTTCCCAAACCGGCCGCCAGTATCATTGCCTTCATTCTTCAGGGAGTTCTTTGAGTTTATAATGCTTGTAATAGTTGCGGAAGAGTATTTTTTTTAATTCACGGTATATGACCAATTCTGCAATCACCTGCGCATGAGTAAATTCCGGGTGTTCTTCCCAGGAAGCCATAATTGTTTTCTCGTTTAAATCTATTTGGTAGAGCAGTGCCATCAGTTTGTTTACATTGGTGACAAGTAAACCCGAAATATGGTATTCAAGATAGCGGAACAGGTCTTCATAGATACAATTCATATTGACCGGAAAGTCTACATCCATTCCAAACATACCAAAGTCTTTCTGAATCTGGCTTATAGTTTGTCTGATGACAGATTCTTCAGCTTTAAACGGTTCTATATCAAATGGTTCATTCATAAAAGCAATGATGGTGTTAAATTTCTTTAGGTTTGCAAACCTGTTTTTCCTTTTTGACAGTTGCCCCGCACTTTTTGCATTTGAACTTAGGATTATCGGTATCTTTTTCTCCTTTTTTGCCTTTTTCACACATGGTTTTGCTCATAGATGTATTTTTTTTGATAAACCGGAATGAAGGCTTTTAGTTGCAACAGATTTCGGGTTTTATTGAGTTTCAAAAATGAATTGAAAGGGATTGTGCCTGATTATAAGATGTTTACAGGCCACTTTTCTTTTTGTAAATGGTCGGGTGAAATATTCATTTTAAACCGGTTATTCAAATGTTTACAGAGTTGTTCGGCACTGTAAACTGATCTGTGCTGCCCGCCGGTACATCCAAAACTTACCATCAGGTGTTGAAATCCGCGTGAGATGTAGTTTTCAACAGCCTGATCGACAAGGTTATATATGTTGTTCAGGAAAAAGCTTGTTTCGTGGTGAGAAGCCAGGTAGGCAGCTACTTTTTCATCTTTTCCGGTAAATAAACGGTATTCTTCCAGTCGGCCTGGGTTAGGAAGTGCCCGGCAGTCAAAAACAAATCCCCCACCATTGCCTGAAGTATCTTCAGGCATTCCAGCCTTGTATGAGAAGCTGCAAACTCTTACTTTAAGTCCCGGTTTGGCGTAATTTCTGAGGGTTTCACTGTTTATAAACTTTCGGAGTAATGATTCAAGTGTTGGGATTTTTATACCCGGATTCCGGTAGTGAAGCAAATAGTTCAGGTTGTCAAGCGCAAAAGGTATACTTTGCAAAAAGTGCTCCTTTTTTTGATAGAATCCTCTGAATCCGTAAGCACCGAGTGCCTGAAGAATCCGAATGAGCACAAATCCTGAGTAATATCGTGAAAAACTTTCAGGTTCAATCGTCGTGTATTTAGATGCTTCAGTGATATAAAGCTGTAGCATTTCTTCTCTGAAGTCATTGGGCAGGTTGGCCTTTGCATCAAACAGCAGAGAGGCAATGTCGTATTGCAAGGGACCGCGGCGGCCTCCCTGATAATCAATGAAAAAAGGGCGGTTTCCGGCTATCATGACATTGCGCGACTGAAAATCGCGGTACATAAAGTAATCAGAACCGGCAGCGGCTAAGAAATTAATCAGACTTTCGAAGTCATCTTCAAGCGCCTGTTCGTCAAATGGAAAGCCAGCAAGCCTGACAAAGTAATATTTAAAGTAGTTCAGATCCCAAAGCATTGATTGTCTGTCGAAGGCTTTGCGCGGATAGCAAAGGTCGAAATTGAGGCCTTGGGCACCTTCAATCTGAAACCGGGGTAACCAGTTGACTGTTTGCCGGTAAAGATCTTTCACGCGGGCACTTGTTCCTTCGTTCGATAAAATATCAAAAAGGGTTTCGTTGCCCAAGTCGGCTTGAATATAGGCCTGCTCATCCTCGTGAAAGGCGAAAATCTCTGGCACGGGAAGCCCGATTGAACTGAAATGCTTGCTAAAGCCTACAAACGCCCTGTTTTCTTTTTCATCAGGATTCCATGCGCCTATGGCATTGGTTTCGTTACCTGACAGGCGAAAATAATGTCTGTCGGAGCCCGAAGCCGGCAGCGATTTGATTGAAGAGGCTTGTTCGCCGCTCCATTGAGTGAATAATCGGGAAAGTATTTCTTTAGAATCAGTCATTCAGTGAGTTATTCTTGTGTAGGCTTGTTTTAAATAAGTTGGTTTGCAATTACAAATTTAATGATTTAAATGCTGCGGCAATCACTAAACATAATAGAGTTCGTAACTGTTTATTGAAGGTTAAAACTGTGGTTAAGCATGAGATTTTCTCCTGTAAATTCATTAAGTTTGTCATGTTGTGCAGGTCATTTTTAAAATCATATAAAACAAGTTATGGAAAACAAATCAATTGAAATTCTGAAGACTGCCATTTTGATGGAGAAACGCGGAAAAGCATTTTATGAAAAAGTTGCTCAGCAAACCGAAAGCCCTGAGGTGAAAAAGATTTTCACAATGATGGCAGAAGAGGAGCAAACCCATGTTGAGTTTCTTTCAAAACAGTTTGCAAGCTACAACCAGGATAAAAAGTTTGCAAAAGTTGAGCTTAAATCTGATGCAGGTGTGGCCGATGCTATTCTTTCAGCAGATATTAAAAAGCAGATATCTGCCGCCAGTTTCGAAGCTGCAGCTATTTCAGCAGCCATTGATATGGAAACCAAAGCCATTGAAGTGTATTCTAAACAGGCGGCTGAGGCAACCGATCCCAACGAGAAGGAGCTGTTTGCCTGGCTTGCTGATTGGGAAAAGGGTCATCATAAAATTTTACATGAGCTGAACGAAGAGTTGAAGGAAAGTATCTGGTACGACAACCAGTTCTGGCCTTTTTAATCTTCATTAAATATAAAAACTGCCCGTTATCCCGGGCAGTTTTTATTTGGGATATCATTTAAGGTGTGCTATTTACGCTGTTGATTTTCCGTATCACCTGTTTTGCCGGAACAGGTGCGAAAAAGTTTGAAAGGATGGTAAATGTAACGGTTGCTTAACTTTTTGGGTTTGTTTTTACTACGTGTGCTCAATGGCAATCATTCCGTTGTTTACAAAAAAGGCTGTTCCAAACAAGAACAGCCTTTTTTGATTTTGGGTTGATGTTATGATTAATGAATGATCACCTTTCTGATCAATTGCTGATCGCTTGTTGATAGTTTTACAAAATAAATGCCCGGAGCAATTCCTGATAATTTGATTTTTTCAATCAGTTTACCCTGTACATTTAAATCTGCTTTTTCGTATATCACAACTCCAAGACTGGTAAGAATCTGCAAATCCATATTCTTCAGTTTTTCAGAGCTAACAGATAAGGTAAATTCTCCGTGATTCGGGTTAGGATAAATTTCCACTTCCTGCAATGCAAGGTTTTCAATGGTGCCGGTAATTATCACTGTGATAATATCTGACATTTGGGAATTACAACCATCGAGAGTAACCATTACAGAATATTCGCCTGAGTTCAAAGCCTCTATCTGTTGGCTGGTAGCGCCGGGTATTTCAATTCCATTAAAGAACCATTGGTTCCCTTCAGTGGCACTGCTGGTAAGGATTTGGCCAATTTGTGTAATGACGGGTTTTTCAGGAATCGGGTTTACCTGCACCTGGAAAATGGGTGAAGCTGCTCCCTGACCACAACTGTTGGCTCCTCTAACAGTGATAATTCCTGAACTTGCCGTATTGTTAAAGTCAACTGTTATGGAGTTGGTGCCAAAACCTGAAACAATTTCGGCTCCTGCAGGCAGTGTCCAGAAGCAGATGCTGGCATTCGCAATAGCAGGAACTGAATAAACCATTCCTTGTGTGCCGGCACAAACAGTTGGTGTTCCGGTAATTGTTCCTGCAGCAGCCGGAAGCGGGTTCACCTCAACTTCTATCATGCCCGGAATAACCGAAGTACAAGCATTGGAATTGGTATAATTTACATTTATTACATGATTGCCGGCCACATACCAGTGAACAGTAATTTCATGAGTTCCGTTGCCTGAGGTGATACTGCCTCCTGATGAAATTGTCCAATTATAGTCACTCATCTGGTCATCAGTTGTGTATATTACGCCATTTGTGCCAGCACAAACAGATTCAGGACCTGAGATCTCTGGCTGTGGTAATGGGTTCATTGTAATCTCAAGAACAGATGCATTTAAGGCAGAGCACCCATTCTCATTTGTATATACAACACTTACAGTCTGAGATTCTTCACCACTCCAGTCTACAGTAATGGTGTTTGTTCCCGCTCCTGAAGTAATAGTTCCTCCTTCAGAAACTGCCCAGTTGTAGTCAGTCATGCCTGATTCGGTGGTGTAGGTTTCTCCAGTGGCTCCTTCACAAACAAAAGCTGCGCCTGAAATGGTCGGAACCGGCAAAGGATTCACTGTAATGATTGTAACTGTATTTATCATGGCAGTGCAGCCATTTCCATCGGTAACTGAAATAATCCTGTTTTCAGTGGTTTCTGTAAATACCTCCGAGTAGTAATCAGGATTATTGGATGTGGTAAACGATGATTGAGCTCCATTGTAGGAGTAAACAACTGTCCATGGTGCCACACCGCTGAAGTAATTGATAAAATCAACGGTTCCGCCAGAGCATATTTCTGTAGCAGAAATGTCAAATGAATAAGTTGGCAATGGTCTGACAGTTACATCCATCACAGAAGGATTTTCTGCGGTGCATCCATTTGCGTTGGTGTAATTGATACTAACGGTTTGAGGCCCGTCAGTATTCCAGGTTATGGTAATCTGATTGGTTCCGTTACCCGAAGTAATAACCCCTCCTGGTGACACCGACCAGTCATACCCACTCATGGAAGATTGTGTTGTATAGGTTGCCTCTGATTCGCCGGCACAAACAAATGCCGGGCCGGTAATTGTTGGTACCGGTAGAGAAGCGACTGTTACATCATAAAAGGTAGCACTGGGCGCTGTACATCCGTTTTCATTGATATAATTTACACTCAGGCCCTGGCTTGTATCATTGTTCCATGTAACGGTAATGGTATTGGTAAGGGCTCCGGAAGTAATTATTCCACCGTCTGATATAGTCCAGGAATAGTTGGTCATGCCAGGCTCTGTTGTATAAATTTCACCGCTTGTACCTGCACACAGGAAGTTTCGGCCGTTAATGCTCGGTAATGGCAGCGGATTAACAGTTACCTCAAAAATTGTGGCATTTTGAGCTGTGCATCCATTTTCATTGATGTAATTAACACTGACGCTTTGTTCGCCCGTTGCGTTCCAGTTGACTGTAATAGTACTGGTGTTAGCCCCTGCTGTGATTGTTCCCCCTGCTGAGATTGCCCATGAATAATTGGTCATGTTTGCGGCGGTTGAATAAGTATGGCCTGTTGAATTTAAGCAAACGCTGTTTGAGCCATTAATTACCGGAACCGGTAGTGGATTTACATTCCATGTGGCAACCGTG
Organism: Lentimicrobiaceae bacterium; assembly: GCA_020636745.1. NCBI lineage: Bacteria > Pseudomonadati > Bacteroidota > Bacteroidia > Bacteroidales > Lentimicrobiaceae > Lentimicrobiaceae bacterium. The sequence goes on from JACJXH010000001.1 coordinate 146,331, forward strand.
TAAACTGAAGGTTCGCAAGTACTGGCAGATCTTCTTGTGCGGATCTCAACACTTGATAAACCCCAACAAGAAATATTTGCTCCAGAAGTATAGGCAGCCCATACCGACCATGTTCCGTTGTTGGTGCGGAATTCGAGTTCGTCGGTGCCGTTGCCGCCATTTCCGGCAGTCAGCGTCGCAGAAACGATTTCGTTTTCACAAACGTTCAACACGTTTGGTGTCTTGGCCAGTGTTCCGGTGATTGGCGTGGCTTCTACATTCCAGCCAACAGTTGTGTAAGCTGAATTTTCGCAGTAAGTTGCTGTGCGGCGGGTGCGGATTTCAACGCCGGATAAATCAGCAGTTGAAATATTCGCTCCAGAAGTATAGGCAGCCCATGCTGACCATGTTCCGTTGCTGGTGCGGAATTCGAGTTCGTCGGTGCCGTTGCCGCCGTTTCCGGCAGTGAGCGTAGCAGAAACGATGTCGTTTTCACAAACGTTCAGTACGTTTGGTGTTTTGGCCAGTGTTCCGGCAATTGGTGTAGCTTCAACTGTTACCTGAATTACATTAGATTCTGCAGCACCAGTCCATGAGGCACAGGTTACCCTTGCTATACGTTTAAACCAGGTAGTTTGAGAAAGGGTTCCCGGGCTGTAAGAGGCAGAGTTACTGCTGCTGATGTCAGTAAAACCAGATCCACTGCCTATGGTTGAGCTTTGCCATAAGAATTCCAGTGTTCCGTTGTGTCCGCCTGGCAATGCTGTACTGTTGAGTGTTGCAGGCGTAAACGGAGCACAACCTGATTGCGTTCCGGCGATGCTTCCTCCGTTTGTCGGGTTGCTACAAGATGTAGTTGTGAAACTTACCTGATTGCCGTAATTAGTACCTATGCTATTTGTGGCATAAGCTCTAACAAAATAGGTAGTGCCAGCAGTGAGTCCTTCAATAGATTTGCTAAAACTGCCTGTGCCTGCCCCATTGGCATCTGCCGTAACCCCTGGTTCGCCAAGCTCAGGAGTGTTGTCTGTTGAAGAATACACAACTCCTCTTGCGGTAACCGGAGTTGTACCTTCTGCTGTGACATTACCTCCCATGGTAGCTGAGTTTGAAGTATAGGTCGTAATTGCGCTTGTGGTTACAGTAGGTAAAACAAATGGAATGTATGGAGCAATTCCGCCATAGGCAATAGCTCCTGACTTGATATTTCCCACAGGAAATTCACAATAGCCTGTGCAGGCCAATGAGCCAACACCCTCAAATAAAGGATCGGAAGGAAGGTGTTTCAAAAGCGAGTAGCCAAGTTGATATCCATAACTAGGATTTAGTTCTACCGGAATCATATCATTATAATCCGGTGCGCTAAAACCTCGAAGTGTATAAACTGACCAACCTGTAAAAATTACACCTCCATGATTATTTTGCACAAAATCTTTAATCACCCCTTGAACGGTAACATATCCTGCATTAAGTTCTCCGTTTGAATGACCACTTCCGCCCAAGATAAGTACATTGTAGTTGTTTATCTCTGCCTGCGTGTCAATCATGTCGGAAGTAACCTTAACGCCGGTTATTCCAGCTCTGCCCAATATGGCAATTAAGGTATCTGCATTTACTACAGTGGAATAATAAGCTGTTGTGCAAAAAATTCCGACTTTTGGATTGGCAATATAGCTATTCGCTTTAACCATGTTTACAAACAGCGTTTTTTCAGCCTGATGCTGGAAAAAATCTCCCCAATAGAGGGCATTAGGTGTCATCATATATCCCAACCCACAGTACATCACTTTTCCGTTACCATAATTCCAGCCAACAATGACGTGTTGATTGCTTCCGCAGGAGGGTTTTATTGTAAAAAACAATAAAAAGAATAATGACAGTGCGGCTAAAGATTTAAATCCAGAAATTTTACTGAATATGAATTTTCTTGCTGATGACCTTATTCCCTTTCCATGGGTTATAAAAGTACAAGAGTAATTTTCCCTAATCATGTTAGTTCTCTCCTTATTTAGTTTTTATTGTAGTTATTCGATTTACGTTTTCTGGAAATTTTCACAATAAATTACATGCAATATGTAATTGCATTGTGTTACTCGTAAAGTCTTTGTCTTTTAGTGGTGTTTTTAATTGGTTTTTGAAAGCGTTTTTCTTTTAAAAGATGAAAACTCATCTTTTTCTTTAGTTTCAATATTTTACGTGCATTGAACAATGTATTTTCCTTCCCAATCCTGTTGTTTTATATAATAAGCTGCATTTTTTTGAGCCTGATTTCGGTATTATCCGGTGATTTAAAACAAGAGTTGGTTTAAAAACTATTTCCGATTGATTTGAAAATTGGTCTGCTTTTCTGTGGCCTTATGATGTTCACAAACAACAGTTTTTAGTTAATTTCAGGCTTTAATCTTAACAAAGAGTTGATAAACAGTACTATCCTGAAATCAATACTTTACTTTCTATTGATTTGAAAGTTATTGTGATTCATGATGATGAAGTGTAATACCTTTTTATAGGATCAGGGCAAAGATGATAACAAAATAAGTTTAATTAATTGTGAAAGTCTGTAAGGGAAATCTGATTTTAATGTAGGCAAAATCCTACAAAATAAGCTGTGAAATGGAGCCTGTTTTGTGTTCGGATTAAAAAGTTTGGCAGGAGAAGATAAATTTGAATCATTGGTAGAACTAATAATAGGCAAATCTGATTTCAAAGGCATTTTTGATAACCTCAATGCAGAATATGAAAAATACAGGATTTGAGTATCAGGGAGGCGTTATGCTTGGTAACTTTCAATTCTGAAAAATTTCAGAATGTTGGAACATGTTAAAAGCAGCACACGAATTGGCGTTTTTGAACTTTTTCTAATCATTGGCAAGGCTATGGTCCAAAACAGGGTAAATGGTTTATTGTCTATGGGTTGTGCGGCATACAGGCAGGCAGGGAGCATTTTTTTGTATGGCATAAAAGCAAACAGAGGTGTTTTGAGATATAAGAATTAATTAATTTTCCTTCTCAGGTGGAAGAATACGGGGAACGTACCCATTCACAATGATAAAGCAGGCATTTGCAAGAGGATTCGCATGGAAAGATACCCCGGCTAAGTCAACATTGGAAGACTTAGCCGGAGCAGATACCTTAACCGCGTAAAAACCGCTGGCAGTGATTAATGAATCACTACTTTTCCGGCTCCGGAATAGGAATAGTATTGTCCGTTATACATGGCATCGGCACCCACAGGACCCTGAACGAATGTTCCTTTGCTAACAGCTCTTACCTGGTAATAAAAGGTTTGGGATTGTCCGGTGGCTGTGGTAAAGAAACTGATACGGTCATCACGGATATCCTGATAATCAGGCATCGCCCTGTTTTTTATCCAACTTATCTCTCTTTCAGTATTCAGCCTTGTATTTTCAATTTCAAAGCCTGCTGGAAGTATGTCGGTGATTGCAACGTTTTCAATTGAACTATTGTCTGTTGTTGAAATGGTAATAGCTACTACAATAAGGTCATTTTGCTTTATATCGCTGGTGTTAATAGTTTCTCCGTTGCGATTCAGCATAGTGCGCCTGACTTTCAGAATCCGGTCTTCTTCTTTTGTATTTCCTGATAAAGGAATGCCTTCACTTTCCAAATAGTAGAAAACGGTTCCCTTTCCGCTTGCTGTGATGGTTGCTTCAGTGCCGGTGATGTCTGTTATCAGATCGTCACCTCTGAATCCAGCAATTTTTCGGCCTCCTGATTCAATTTGTGCTTCTGCATTGCCAGGTTTGCTCATGCCTGCAAGTTTGCCTAAGGCAAGCATTGCAAATGCCCTTTCCTGAGTAGAAAGCCATTGTTTGTTATGCATCATCTCGCCTAATTGTCGTGCGAGTAAAGCTACCTGTGGATTGTCAATATCAGCGTTAATCAGGGTGTATAAGGCAATGGCCTTGTCGCGCACAGGTGAACTGAAACAACCTCCGGTCATCCAGCCGGGCTGATCCTTATTATCCCATGATTTGGGGAGGACAGTTTCAAAACTTCGCATATCACCAGTTAAAGCATAGCTACAGGCGAGCATATAGCGACTGTCATTACTCAGCTCGGCAAGTCTGGCCTTGTAGTAATTCATGGTTGGAATATGTTGTTTGCCTGAAAGGGCAAGTACATAAAGCGAGTAGAATATTTCGCGGTTGGGTTGTGTTTTTTTTATCCAACCTCCTGAACTGTTGGTGTAAAAATAATCTGTAGAACCTTTTTGTTTGACCATTTCGGTCAAATAACGGTTAATACTTTCAGTTACTTTCGGGTTAACTGAATATCCGGCTTTGGTTGCTTCATAAAGAAAATTGCCGGCATATGCTGTACTCCACCAGTTTATGGTTGAATAGCCAGAGGGCCAATATGCCAGACCGCCGTTGTATTGCTGTAATCCTTCAATTTTGAGTATGGCTTCCCGGATGTTTTCATCTACTTTCCATGCAGGTGCTTTAGGCTTTTGCTTCAGCAGTTTCACCAAATCTGAAAAGTATAATTGCGGGAAAGCAATGGATACTGTTTGCTCAAGGCATCCATAAGGATAATTTATAAGTTCATTCAGGTCATGTGCATAAAGTCCTGCCGGAGATTTTGTGAGCAACAACCTGGAGGAGGCTGTTCCATTTAAAAAATCTGTCTGAGCTTTAACTTTGATTTTTTCACCAGGTTTGATTTGTCCTGAAGTTCCGGTTTTTGTTAGAGTTACAGCAGGCCTGATACTGATATCTGTTTCTTCAGTAAACTCTTCTCCGGCAGCTATTGCTGAGAGCTGGATTTTAGCTTTGCCAATTGTTGTTGCTGCGTCGAGATGGTAAGCAATTGATGCTTCACTGTTAGCAGGTACAGTGACAGATGATTCCGTAAAGGGGCCGCATTTTACGGGGCCTGTAGCTTTTGTACTTAATTTTACCTGCATGGATTTTGAAGTCGTGTTCGTAAGGGTTACGCCGACTATGGCCTTATCGGAAGGGCTAAGAAAGCGAGGCAGCGAACTGCTGATAACCAAAGGATCTGCTACTTTTATCGTTTTTCCGGCACTTCCAAATTCGTTGCCTTTGAAGGCTACTGCCATTACCCTGATGGCTCCTGAGAACTGGGGTATAGGAAGGTTGAAATTTACGTTTCCATTGGCATCAGCCTTTAGGGTGCCGCTCCAGCGGGCAAGCAGCTTCACTCGTTTTGAAGTAAGAGGATTCAGGCGTTTACCCATGTCAAACCCACGGTCACCACCTGAGGATGAATGACCCGAAGATAATTCAGGAAATAACTCGCCAAACAAATCATAAGCATTTACTTCCAATGCCCGTTTCTGATAAAAGTAACTGTATGGGTCGGGGTTGCTGTATCCGGTTATTTGCAATATGCCCTCGTCAACAGCCGCGATGGTGACTTCGGCTCCGGGGCTGGTCTTTACCTTGATAAGTTGATTGCGCTTTGAACGCTGTTTTTCAGGAACATCAATTGTTACATTCAGCCTTCGTTCAGGCTTTTCAACTTTTACGGAAGCAAATCCATGGGCTACTGTCAGCGGAAGGCCTGAGTTGTCAATTTTGCGGATGAGCGTTGCCCCAATATAGGCATTGGGCATGAACTCGTCCCTTATTTTAAGGTCAAGGTTTGCACCTTGTGCATTGGCTGGTATGCTGTAATATTCTAGCACTTTGTTTTGCTCGATAGTAATGAGCAATTCTCCTGCAAAAGGTGTTTTGAAAAGAAGCCTGGCCGTTTCTCCCGGTTTGTAAGAAGCTTTATCTGCCTCAATGTCAATTTCTCCTTCACGGTTAACCTGAAATGACGAAGTGCCTGCATCAGCCCATCCATATGCGTAAAATGATTGCTTTACAAAATTGGAGCTGTTTCGGGAACTTATTCTTACTTCGTATTCACCGGAAACGGGAGGCAAAAACTGAAGGTTGTAGCCTCCGGTGCCGATGCTGATGTTGCGGGCTAAAATAACTTTTTCCTTTCGTTGTGATCGGTAATTTGTGCTCCCATAGTTGCGTTCAAGTACGGTTTCCCATCGAATACTCACTACTTCAAGTTTGGCATCGCCTTTAACGGCTTTTCCCTGTCGGTTAAGGGCAGTTGTATGAATGCTGAGAGGTCTTCCGGTTGAAACCCATCCGGGAACCGGTCCTATTCCGTAAAAAGTGCTTTGTGTAAGAATCTCTACTTCATTGTAGCGGTTAACAGGGCGTCCGGTCTCATCAAATACGGTTGTAAACAAGCGGCCTGACAAAAGTCCTATTTCTGCAAAATCAGGAAGTGTAAATTGCTGTTCCGACATTCCTTTTGCGTCTGTAGTGCTTTCATTCACTGAGTTCTCAAAGTATATATCAGTGGGTGTTGTAATACTGAAATTGAAATTCTCATAACCTTTGGCAATAAAATCTTTGCGGCTGATTCTCAATTCAGATTCAATTTTCCGGTTTGCAGCAGGTGGGCCAAACAGGTTGGTTGCTGTGGTGTTGGCTCTCAGAACTTCGCCATTGAAGTAACTTTCTTTGTCAGTTTTGACCTGTGCTTTGATTCTGTCAGGCATAAATTCTTCAACGCCAATGCGATAGTTGCCAATTAACACATCATTTGAAGCAAGCACTTCAATGATATATCCTCCGGTAAGTGCCGATTCGGGAAGCCTGAACGAAAGTTGAGCTGAACCCGTTTTACTGAGCTGAGCCCTGCGGATTATGTAATCTTTCCCGTCAGGGGCAATTACCCTGAATTTAACAGGAATATCCTGTACGGCGTCCCATTTAAAACTACGCACCAGGGCGTTGCAAAATACCGAATCGCCCGGCCTGTATAGATTGCGGTCGCCATAAATAAATACGTCATAATTTTGGCCGGCAGTACGTTTTCCGCCAACATCAAACCGCGATGTTTCAATCTGTGATTTGTTGAACAACAGAACGTTAAAGTCTTGATCTTTACGGGCTGAAATCATAGATATCTTAAACCCGGGAATGGTTTTTCCGAGGTTTTTCAGCTCTGCAATTCCATTTCTGTCGGTGGTAAGTTTATATACTTGCTGGTTGTTGCGGCTAACAAGAGTAATAGCCACGCCCGGCAATGGCTGGGCTGTCGCTATTGAACGGGCTGCAACAAAAATATCATCCAACCCTTCTTTTACAATCAAACCTATGTCTGAATAGGATATTAGTTGTACATCTGACAACCATTTTTTTTCTGTTGATTCAACCTTTACCAGATATATTCCTTTCAGGTCGTTTGATAACTCAAGTTGTTCAGGTCTCAGGTTGAGTAACCTGATATTTCCTTTACGCGGAAGTGCGCGTGTGTCCAGTTCGCGCGTGCTCACCACTTTTCCGTAATCCTCGTCAAGACTATATGCATAGGAATCATGATATTCGTCGTCTTCGTAATCCCAGTTCCATTGTTTCCCAATACGCATAAAGTGCTGAATATTATTTTCGAAAACCTTAAAAACTGTAATCCTGACAGTTGGTACGTTAATAATGTTGATTCCCAGGTTTCCTGAGCCTCCGGGCGAAAGGTACATGCCGGATTGATCGGCAAAGGCGATATAGGGCTCAAGCGAGCCGAATGAAATAGTTTCCAAATGGTCAGCCCCCAGTTCGGGACCAAATATTCCTTTAAGTCTGCCTGAAATGGTCAACTCATAGCTTTTGCCATCGGCGAAATTCCCTTTGAGTTTAAACCCGTTACCAATAGGCAAAGCGTCGAACTGAGCATCAGGTGATACTTTTATGGCGGTGCGCAAGCCCTGGCTTATTACAGGCTGAGAGGTAAATATATAAACCACCCCTTCTCCTTCTTCAAAATCGGTAATAATATCTGAAATTTCAAGCCTGTCGCGTTGTGGAAGGGATAGCTCAACAATCTCATTGTCAGGGTTTACCCTTGCCGAACCAATGCAAGACATACCTTTGCTGATGGTTACACTCAGGTTTTTGGATGATGGGTCATTGCCCGGCGCTTCAATTGAAAATACCATTTCATTCCCGTTTTCACGGGTAAGAAGGGTTGAAAGAACAGGTTGATTGTCGATTTTTACAGAAACATATTTGCGTACATTGTTTATATCAACCGGGTGGTTAAAATTCAGGCTGATTCTTAGTTGGGCCAGCCCAGGATTGTTTTCATCAATTCCCCAATAAGTCTGACTGCGTTCAACACTCAGGTAAGGTGTGTGAAAACTAATGTCGTTTTCATCGGTTTCCAATCTTTTTGTAAGATATTTTGAAACTACAGGATTAATTTTCATCCTGTAGTCAGTGTTGGGAGCGAAAGGAACGGAGGGCGAAAAAACCAGGGTACTGACACTGGTCCACTGAAATCTTCCTTTTATCTCAGGGGTAAGAGTCAAATATTGAGTTGAATCCCATTTATTCAGCAGGGAGTCAGGAGCCAGTTCATGATTGAAGGTGATCTCCAGGTTTTGGTACATATCTACCTGATTGTCAAAGTTCATTGAATCAACTTTAATCTGGTTTCCTGGTGAGCAGGCTGCAAAAATAATAAACGGGATCCACCACCATAGGCGAATACATTTGAATTTGCCGGACATGATTTTTGTATTTTAGATGAAGAACAATCTGTTAGGTATTTAACTCAAACTATTGATGATTCAGAATATTGGCTAATATAAGAAATCTTTGAATCAGGAGTAAGAAGTAACAGGGATTGCAAAAAATCAATAGTTGCAATGTAGATGCTGAAAAGAAATAAAATGAATTAGTATTTTATATTTAGTTCATCCTGTTTGTTCCATATTCCATAGCAAATCAGGTCTTTATATTCGCCCCAGTGTAATAAATGCGATTTTAATGTAGCTTCGTATTTCATTCCTGCTTTCTCCATTACTCTCCCTGAGGCGGGATTGTTGTGGAAATAGTTTGCATAAATTTTGTGCAGCTTCATATGCTGAAAGCCAAACTCAATCATAGCTTTTACTGCTTCGGTACAATAACCTTTCCCCCAATATTCTTGCCCAATCCAGTACCCCAGTTCTGCATTGTTATAGGGAAACTGAAGGCTGAGACCAATAGCGCCGGCAAGAATATGCTGCGATTTCAGCTCAATGGCCAGTATCACTGATTTATGGTCTTCAAATTCCTGTTGATGGGTTGAGATCCAGGCTTCAGCCATGCCATCATGATAAGGGAAAGGCATAGCCAGAGTGTTGGATGCAATTTCAACCTTTCCAGCCATGCGCTGTACTTCGGATGAATCAGCAATCGTGAAAGCCCTGAGAATAAGCCTTTCTGTTTCAATTTTTGGGAAAGCGACTGTGTTCATATAGTTACTTGCAATACAATAAAATAATCGAAAACCGGTAAGCTATTCCAACACTCCTATAAATACATATTTGCCATTTTTATTAAGTTTTTCAGCACATTTAACTGCTTCATCGGCGGTAGCAAAGTAGCCAAACCTTACCTTGTACAGTTTGTATTCCAGTATAACTCCACATTTGCTGTTTGTCAGTTTGCTCAGACTTCCGGCCTGGTTTATTGCATTTTCCTTTATTTCAAAAGCCCCTGTTTGTACAATAAAATTGCCGGCTTCCAAATCAACATCTCCAAAAACAATGTCAACCTTTTTTCTTTGAAGTATTAATACATCTGATTTAAATGCTTCACCTGACAGACGTGCTTTCTTTATTTCTTCTACACTATTATTTGTTTTACCCAACTTTGATTCATTGTTGTTTTTATTTGCGGCATTGTCAGTTTTTGCAGGTAAGGGCTCCTCAATTTTTGACTGAGGTTTAACAATTTCAGGTTTTTGTTCTTTTTCAACCGGTTTTATTTGGGAGCTTTTTTCCGGTTGGGGTTCAGGTGTTGGCTGAATGTCATGAGAAATAATGGTAAAACTAATGTCATCCACTATGTCGCCAATAGACATCGGCAGTATTTCAAATTCTGTTGCAGCGGGTTCACAGGTCATGTTAAGCCTGTTTAATTGTATGGTGTCAACTGCAGCTGTATAACGGCCAGGGGCAAATCCAAGATAATTGTAAAAACCATCCTGTTCTGAAAGCACGCGGTTTACAAATTGGCCCGTACTGTCGTAAAAGTTTATAATGATGCGGCCCTGCCCCTTAATATTGCGGCCGGTTTTTAAATAAACCATACCATTTACTTCACCCATTACTTTCACGGGTATGTCAATTTTTTTAAACTGATTCGGATCTATCTGGATGCGCATGGTTTTGCTTTGAAGTTGCCAGGCGATATTTTCAAAACTGTTGTCGTCAATTTCGAGCAGGTAGCTGGCATAAGGTTCAAGCTCAACAATACGTAGTAATGAATCTTTGTTGTAATCGAGCAACCGGCCTCCGTTCATTCTGATGTTTAATCCAGTGGCAATTGGTTCATTCTTGTCACGTTTATTGTTGTGGTTGATATCTAAGAACGGAGTAATAGTTAAACCTCCGCGGCCTACCGATGATCGGTTGTCAATATTAACGTATCCATTTCCGCTTCCAAAAGCAAAACTGCCACGTGCACTTTCGGTGGTCAGCAATTGTTCATTGGTCATTCTGGCAGAGGCACTTGTTTGGGCAAAGGGTAAATCGTAGCGGAATGAAACTTCAACGCTTCGGAGGGCTGATCTTAAGTTTTCTTCATAAACCAATGAAAGAAACGCTTTTCGCGAAAAGCTTTTTTCAATCTCTGTTTTGATGGAGATAAGTTTTTTGTTGGTGATATCTACCTGGGCCTGAGGTCTGATGTTGATATTATGCCCTAGTTTAAAGCCCAATGCAATATTTGAATAAATATAGGGAGTGCCTTCGGTTAACCAGCTGGCAAAGCCCGATATATTGGCACTTACGCCACTGAAATAGGTCGAAAATAAAACTTCAGCAGTGGAATAGGTAACTTCTTTCAGAACATTTTGTTTATAGGACATCCTGGCAAAAGATCTGAATGTGCCAACTTTGAGCGGAAGCGACAGGCTTGCTTTTCGCTCTTCAAGATAATTGAAACTGATGGCTTTTTGTCCGGGGACATAGTTGGTGTAATCCAGTTCAAATACCAGATTTGAAGGGAGCCGGTAATTTAGCAGTCCTCTGGCTTTTACACCATAAGCATATTCTCCTGTAAAAAGGAAATTTTTCAGAAACCGGGCCGAAGTCGAAAGAAAAGGAATGGTTTTACCTGTAGTAATCGATGATAAATATTCTACACCGCCACCTAATGTGAAGTTTCTGTGCAAACCCACAAATGTTTCAGCTCTCGAATAAATGCTATTGAGGCTGTCGCGCACAATTCCACTGCTCACATTATATTCGGCAGTTCCTTTCGGAAGGAAATTGTATGGGACATTGATGGTTTGTTCGCGAATCCTTTCCTCTCCCCATGGGCCATAAAACTTAAGCATTATTTGCGAAGCTCCATAAACCAAAGGCACTTCAAAACTGAAAAAACCTGAAGCATCAGCAGTAGTGTAGTTTACAATTACATTGTTGATGTATAGCTCAACTGTCCATCCGGGTTCTGTATAATCAGAAAGTATGTATGAACCGAAAGATTTCCGGAAAGTAGTAGGAGTGTTACTGGCTGAAATGCCAATTACTGGGGCGTAAATAGATGATATAGAGCGTGTTTGTATTTTTCCGGCTGAGACTTGTCTTACAATTTTTGCATCGTTGTTAGCCCATCGCCAGCGATATTGCTGCTGACGTTTGTCAAATCCACTATTTTGAGAATAATTGAGCAAAACATTGACTTCGCCTCCAAGGGCCTCTGCTCCAAGAGCCAGACTTGCTCTCGTATCGCCTGAACTTCCGGAAGCCTGTGATGAAATCACTGACCAATCTGCCATACCACCCCTGAACAGATGGTAGTTGCGCTTAAGCGTTGTATCTACTGAAATCTCTCCTTTAAGCAGATTCACATTTTTACGCATCTGTTCTAGCCGCAACTCTTTGATTACAGGCAATTCAAGGGTTGTTTTCAATTCAAGTGAAAGGCTCCTGAAATTGAAATTCAGATTCAACCCGAAAGCTTTTCCAAACAAATCGGTGCGTAAGTATAATCCCATGTCAGTCTTAAACAATGCCGATTTACCGATGGGTATCTGGTTATTGCCTACTGTGATTAACAGTGATGGCTGGCTTATAGAGTAAGAATTGTTTTCCTGAAGGAAAAAACCGCTTACTGAATCATAATTTTGTGAAGCGACGTGGTTTATTTTAAGAATCTGGAATAGATCGGTTACAGGGACATAAAGTTTATCGTCCATGTAAATGGCATTCATTTCATAGCCGCCAACTCCCTGAATCATTAAGAATACGGCAATTTCGTCGTATTCAGGATAGTCACTGTCCTGAGCGTACACTTGGTGGCTTGTCCCGATAAGGGAAACTAGAAAACCCATCAACAGTATCCCTTTCCATGCCAGCCTTTGGGCACAACGAATGATCAGGGAGCTGTTCATGAATTCCATCATAATTTTAATGCTGTTTATTCCTGCACAAAAGTAACAAAGAACTCGCCTGTATAGTCACCGGGAGGGTTGGCCAGCGAATTGCCGATGGTAATGGTGCCTCCAACAGTTACCTGTGTTCTGAATGGTGGCCGGGTGGTGTTGATAAATGGAGAAACCGGCAATGAAGATCCCAGTTGAAGCATAATTGTACCGCCGTTACTCCCACTTAAAGTAACATTCGGCCCATTGATTAAACTGAGAATAACTCCGGCATTGGCTTCCACTTCAAATATGGCAGGATGGTACTGGTGAGCCAGAAAAACCGGGATGATATCTCCCGTTACACTTCTGTTGCCGCCCGGTTCAATAGTAACAGTGCCGCCACTGTTTCCGTTGATAAATGCACCAAAACTTAAATGTTGGTAGGTTGAAACCTGCATGGGTTTTGGGGGATCTTCCTGTGCACGCAATGCCTGATTTGCCAGCAATAGTAGCAGAACCATTGTGAACAAACGCGCTATATGCCTCGATATATTTTCTTTTGACATTATTGAATGTATATTTTTTTCGAAATAGTACCCATATCGGTAAAGAAAGTGATGAGATAAATGCCGGTAACCGGAGCCGGACACAGTTGATGCTGACCTTCACCATTCAGTCTCTTTTGAAGAAGAATCTGACCGGCCATATTGGTTAGCTGCACATTTACCTGTTCGTCTTTCAATAAAACACTGACAAACAAAGTATTATCCATTACATACGCTCTGAAGCTGTCGCTGCCGAATGCTTCCTGCGAAATGTCAGTATTACTGAAAACAATAGATAAACGTTCTTCAAGTAAGCCGGTTCCAACCGACAACAAATATTCAGGATTTAACTTGAGGTTTTGTATTTTTCCAGAAGCCTTGTCTTTTAAATAAATACCGTATTCAGCCGGTAAATTATTCTCTGATATTAAGCGTAGTAAAATGGAGCCGCCTTTTTCAGTTTTGATGCCAAGAGGGATTTCATTCTTTGCTTCAGGAAATGGGAATGAACCAATGGAAAGCCTTCGCCTATCATCTGATAATGCATATAAATTAGGTACATTGATATCAGTATTGTATATTTTTAAGGCATCCATTTTTTTGTCAAAAGTTGCAGTTGCTGCATAATCCCAATAAATAACCAGTGGGTCAGCTTGTGCATTTTCATGATTAAAGGCAGCCTGAAGTTTTATTATTGGTCTGGTTTCATCCAGAAGGTTCTTGTGAAAGACAGGAGATAACATATTTATCCTGGCTGGATTATTAATACTCAATGAGCCATTTACCGGGTACGAGCCATCTGACACATGTACGAAGAACCCCTGCATGGAAGGAATGATGTTTGAAGCTATACCATTGCTTGAAATACCATTGATATAACTGCTGTATGTTCCAGTGTATTGATCGGTGGTTCCTGCATCAAAGAAATAGATGGCATCATCAATGTTGTTCCTTGTCCAGCCACTTGCAGCATTCCAATCAATAGGTGATGGGTATGGGTTTCCAATAAGGTTAAATCCCAAAGTGTACGTTTTATTATTGTTAGAAAGTGCAATGGGGCCAATGAGATGATTATTTACAATGCCTGTTAAGTCTGCAGTAACAAAGGCCATATCAGTTCCAAAGTTCAAACAATAACCATTCAATGGGTTTAATAATCCTGAGGGGTCGGTGTAAACACTCCAACCGGTTGATTCTTTGTTTTCAATGTAATTATAAAACGAAGGGAATGATGCGTTTAAATTCATGTCATCACCAAATCCGGCAACTGTGGCTGATTGGAAAGGAGAGCTGAAATATTTGTACCCGAAACCGGAAGGCAAATAGCGTTGCATCGTAACATTGCCTGTAACTTCACCATTCCCTGAACCGTCAATCAGGGCAGTTTGGGTTGACGAAGACAAAAGGGTCAGGAAACCTCCCGTATTCAAATTACCGGTCTGCGCTTTTAATACTCCACTGATATTCAATGTGCCAAGCAGGTTAACACCTGAAGGGTTATTGATGGTTAAGTTAAGAATAGTGTTGTCAGCGAATAGATTGGCGGTAATGTTTTGCAGTGAGTTACCCGCCATTTCAATTGTACCATTGCCTGCAGTAAATATTCCGCTATTGGAAACATCCCCGGCTATCTGAAGCGTATTCCCGGTTACAGTGAGTGATGCTCCGTTCTGAATGGTTATGTTTTTTGCTTTTCCGGTGAGGCCTGTGCTGAGTGTTGGATAATTAACCAGGCTTCCGGGAATGATCACGTTTGTGGATAAAGTGGGAAGGATGTTGCATTCCCAGTTACCGGTGTTGTTCCAGTCAGTGCTAAAAGTGCCGGTCCATACTCCGTCTGACTTAATTTCTATGGTGGTAGTTGCGGTTACCTGACTGCAGCCTCCCGAAGCAACAATTGTATACGTAACGGTGTATATTCCTGGTACACTGGCTATTGTGTTAACTTCTCCATCTTCAGTATTCATCGAGAGTCCGACAGGGGATGAGCTGTAAGTTCCACCGGGTGAGCCTGTTAACGAAACGGACACAAGGCCTGCATTTGAACAATATGGTGTGCCCGGGTATTGAATGCTGGCAATGGGTAAAGGTGTTACTGTAATTTTAACTGATGGAGAAATATCAGAGCATCCCCCTGAAAATACTGTTCTTCTGTACCAGGTTGAAACAGATAATGCTGCCGGAGTGTAGTTTATTGAGTTATTTGTTCCATTTGCCGGAGAAAATCCTGATGATGAGCCGGTTGTGCTACTTTCCCAAAGGTATGTAAATGTGCCATTTCCACCGCCGGGAGTTGATCCGGTCAGGGATTCAGGGATTGCATTTTCACAGATGGTTTGCTCAGAAGCTATGGAGTTGTTTGTAATTGTTGGCGTTACAGTAATCCGGAGCACCCTGGATGTATTGCTGCAGGCACCTGAAAAAACTGTTCTTCTGAACCATGTGGTTTGGCTTAAGTTACCTGCTGTATAGGTTTGCTCATTATTAACACCTGATGCAGGGCCAAATCCACTGGTTGCACTGGTTGTACTGCTTTCCCACAAATAGGTAAATGCACCGTTACCACCAGTAGGAACTGAACCAATGATTTGCCCGGGAGAAGTGCCGGTGCATATCGGCTCAGCATAAATGGCTTCAACATAATATCTCTTATAAGTTCCTACACATGGGTCGGTAAATACACCGTTGGTAGCTGGTATTACAGCAGCGTTATTTCCAAGCAGGTAATTTTCTGTAACTGGAAAACTGGTTGTTGCGTTGCATGAACTGTATGTGAAATTTCCACATGACCCATTGGGAGTTCCGTAACTGGCAAATACAATATGTGCAAAATAAGTTCCTGAAGGAGCGGCTATGGTGGCACTATAATTTTCATTGGCAGTTGCACAGATTGTACCGTGAGCCCCATAAGCAATATTCAAAATATTGTTGCCAATCAATGAGCTGACTTCCATAACAATGGTGTTGGAAGTAGCCGGACTCCCCGTTGCGCAAGGCGCATTCGAAGTCATCACGCAGGAAATGGTATTTCCGTTCGCCAGTAACGTACTGGTATAAGTTGGGCTGTTACTCCCCACATTGGCGCCATTAAGCTTCCACTGATAGGAAGGAGAAGTGCCACCATTGGTGGGAGTTGCAGTAAATGTAACGCTTGTACCTGCACAAATCGGGTTTGCCGAAGCGGCAATGCTTACACTAGCCGGTAAAACCGGGTTTACCGTCATAGTAATGGTGTTGGAAGTAGCCGGACTTCCCGTTGCGCAAGGCGCATTCGAAGTCATCACGCAGGAAACGGTATTTCCGTTCACCAGAGACGCACTGGTATAAGTGGGGCTGTTGCTCCCCACATTGGCGCCATTAAGCTTCCACTGATAGGAAGGAGAGTTGCCACCATTGGTGGGAGTTGCAGTAAATGTAACGCTTGTACCGGCACAAATGGTATTTCCGGTATTGGCCGAAATTGAAACAGAGGCAGGAAGTGCTGCGGTAATTGTAATAGTTGAGGAAGCTGTAACTTGAGGACAACCGCCCGAAGAAGCGATAGTATTGGTAACTGTATACGTGCCGGGTGTACTTAATGATAAATTAACCTGTCCGGTAGCTGTACTTACGAACACCAGCCCGGGTGTGGAAGAAAAAGTTCCGGCAATTCCACCACCCGTAAACGTTGGAAAAGGATTGGCTGCATTAGCGCAATAAGGCGAGCCTGTATAACTGAATGTTGCTACAGGTAAAGCTGTAACATAAATGGTTGCAGCATTTGATTCAAGTGTAGCTACATAAGGGATGGGAGAGACGTTATTTGTGCTGCTCAGGCTGGTATTTCTATAAATATAATAGGTGCCCTCTGCATTGAAAGGTGATGTTGCTGAGTTGGGTGTAAAGGTTGCACCGGTTGCTCCTGAAATAGGAATTCTCGGCCCGGTTGGTGTGATGCTGTATGTCCATTGATATCCTGTGCCTGCTAAACTGATGCCTGATGGTAAAGTGCCAAACACATCTCCACCAATAGCAGCTCCTGAACTTCCAAGGCAAATATTTTGGGTAGTATTGGTTGATAGATTGTTTTGTAACAGTAAGGTGAGGTTCTGAAAAATCACCCTGTTTGCACCTCCATTTTCATAAAAATCATACACTAGAGGGCTTGTTCCTGTCAGGCTCATCAATACACGTGATCGGGTGCTGAATGATTGAAGTCTCCAATTGTCATATACCAATGTTCCATCAATGGTTAAGCGACTTCCGTCATCTGAACCTAAATCAACAGTGTATAACCCTCTGCGGGTTGAATTCATTCTGTATCTTACACTGAATGTTTCAGTATATACAGAACGGCTTCCAAGACTGGAATTTACTGTAAAGCAGTTGGTGTTGCCACCAAATCCCTGGTCGAATGTTTCTGATTCTGAAAACGTTCCGTAGTAATTATTGAAGTTGGTCCCGTCATAAAGATGGCCAGTCCAAGTGTTTGTCCCGGCAATTGTTTGATCGTCAGGCGATATAGCGGGCTCTGAAATGCTAACTGATGAAGTGGCCGTACACAGATAGTTATCCCTCACAGTTACTGAGTATGTGCCAGAGTTTAATCCTGTAAATATCCCTGAGGATTGAAATGCTCCGCCGTTCAGACTATATACGTAAGGGGCTGTGCCTCCGCTTCCAGTAGCTGTAATTGTACCGGTTCCTGAAGTGGCTCCAACGCAGGTTTCGGTAGACATTAAGGATAAAACTACATTGCAGGGGTTGATAATGTTTATGTTGTAATCTTCAGTTTCGCCATATTGATAAGTTGCGCATGGGTCAAAATCAGCATTGTTCCATACCTCCCTTACCCTCATACGGGTGGTTCCGGTGATGGCATCTGCAGGTACAGTGAAGTTGATTGTACCTGAGGCCGGAGAGGCTGCAAGGGTTACATTGCCAAGCTTTTCTGATGATTCAAAAGTTCCGTTTTGATTGTAATCTATCCAGACTGAAATATTGTTTCCTGAAGGATAAGTGCCAGCTGTCAGGGTTATGGTATAGGAATTGTTCCGGTTTAAATCAGTTGATAAATTGCTGTAATAATAATAGTAGGGAGAAGACAGCGCTTCGGTTGAATTGTTGATACTGCCCAATTGTACAAGTGAGATAAAGTCGCCATCGCTTGTTCCGGTAGAATATAATGGTATGCAATATGCCGAAGTGCCTGAGACAGCCACAGGTTTGAAAGTGCCTCCACCCGAGTGGGTAATAACTCCTGTATAATTTGTATTGGCTGATGTTGGTTTAAATCTTACATATATAGTTCTTTCGGCAAGGGTAGGGCCTGCAAAAGGCACCTGCAAACCTGAGCCAAAGCCTGTGCCTGAAGTAAGCGATACTTCAAAATTGGCAGGAGCGTTGATGGTGATATTTCCGGGAGCTCCCTGGAGGTTTGTACCACTTAGGGTATAGGTTTGTTCGGCAGAGGTGCTGCCATTATTTGTAAAGCCGAAGTCAAGAGATGCAGGCGTGATTATTAAATATGGTGAGGGTGTGCCAGTGATGACAATATCGTCTATTACAAAGCCTGGATTTGCTCCTAAATTATTATCGTTAATCCATCTAAATCCTAAATAAAACTGTTGTAGATCAACCTGTGAAATATTTAAATCTGAAACAGTTTGATTTGTCGGTTGAGAGTTATAATTAGTCGTTGAAATGTCGTTCCAGTTTGAACCATCTGTAGACCAAACAACCCTTCCGTAATCATAATTAACTTCTCCTCCACATTTCCATTTAAAACTTAATTTCAGGTTGTAGAATTGACTGGCATCTATTTTAGATGAAAAATAAGCAATTCTTTCTGTTGCTTTGTTGTTTCTATATGTATAAGCTGTCCCATTATTGTGATAGATAGTTAAACTTCTTGAGCCAGATATTGCTTCTGAAGAGCCTCCAATTCCCCATGGATTGTTGTTGTCTCCTATTAGTAATTGAAGCCATTGATTTGTTCCTGTTGAATTTAGGCTATTTGTTGTTGTATAGCTTTCAAACGTTTCACTATATATAACTGTTTGTCCCTGACTAAATTGATTAAACCCAACAACTGCAATTAAAACAGCAATCAAAAATAGCGTTTGAAAACATGGCTTACAGGTTGGAGAGGTCTTCATCATGTTTTT
Source organism: Lentimicrobiaceae bacterium (assembly GCA_020636745.1). Classification (NCBI taxonomy): domain Bacteria; kingdom Pseudomonadati; phylum Bacteroidota; class Bacteroidia; order Bacteroidales; family Lentimicrobiaceae; species Lentimicrobiaceae bacterium. The sequence goes on from JACJXH010000001.1 coordinate 165,418, forward strand.
TTGGGTTCTTCTTTACTCTTACAAGTAGTATTTTTGTTGTTTCTGAGTTCATTGAACGCCTGTAATGCCAATTATTTTATTCGCAAAACTTATTTTATTGCAAATTCCTTTTCAGCATATACCTCGGCTTTTAAATCATTCGGCGCCTGGTATTTAATTACAAGTTTGCCTCTGCTGTAGTCTACGCCCTCAGTTTTACGCAACTGCATGTTAAAGCGCCTGATCTTATTAGGTGTGTAAACTGCAATGCCCCGCACAACCCCAACTTCAATCGGGTCACCTCCTGTGTTGGATACCCAGTTCACTGTCAGGTCGCCATACACCGATTTATCTCCATTTCTGGTAAAAGTAACCGCTAATTGTGGAATAGTATCTGATTTCGTGTCCAGGCTGATGTCTGTCAAATCAACGTTGAGATTTAATTCACCAACTCTGATGATTACGGGGATGGTAATGCCAAAGATGGGTATCAGCCGAATGCCAATGGCGGTTGAGTCAGCTAGTTGTTCCTCGCCAAGTGCAGTTTCTTTGGGTACTGCCCTGAAGTATACATGCGAACGGTATTCTCCGTTCTTCATATCAGGCAATTTACGGAATTGCATGCGCACTACCTGTGCTTCGTTTGGAGCCAGCGTGACCGAACGTGGGAAAAAGCGAAGATATTTATCAGCAAAATATTGTCCTGAATCGGGAACTTCTATCTGTTCAAAAGATCCGTTCTCATTCATTCGGTATTGTACAAAAGAAACATTATAACGTGCTGTGTCAATGCCTGTATTGGCCAGCGTTAATTCCTGCGATTGTTTGCTGCCTTCAAAAACTACACGGCGTGGAGTAATCAGCAGATCTCCCTGGGCTGATAAGTGGCTGGATGTGAGTAAAATGCTTGTGAATATGGCTATGATAACCCGTAGATAAAAACCATTGATTTTGTGCATGGGACAGATTATTTAAATTTGGAATCAAACCTACGTATTTTTGATGAAACAGCCAAAATTTACACTGCTTAGTCGTGAGGTTAATGTAGCTTTATTGGAGAAGGAAAGCGGAAGCGTTGCCTTCAGGCAACGCTTCCTGAATGAGGCCTACAACGTTAGTTGTAGGCAAAGGTAAGACTGAAAGTTCCAGTGTACATACCTACGGGGTTATCTTCGATGGAGCCGACCATGAGCGTAGCTCCGATGCTGACAATCTCTTCGCCTCCGTTGAGGGTTCCTGTACCGGTACCTGCCGGAGGGTTTGACTCCCAACTGGTGACCTGCATGGTTTTATTGCTGCCCTGGTGGGTAAGATAGGCGGGTTCATTGGGCAGCTGAATGGTAAAGGTGGCATCCGGTGCACCGGTAATATTGAAAATACCCGGTTGGGCCAATCCACCGCCCAGTACCACTGAGCCTTGCGCTGAGCGCACCCCGTCGGGGGTAAGCACAATCTGTCCGCCATTGGTTTCGGGCGAAAACCTGCCGAAGTTCATCTGGCTGGTTTCCGTAGCCGTAAGGGCTGCAATCACTTCCGCAAAGGCCTGCCCGGTAACAGCGGCCTGCGACCAGGCTTTACCGGACACCAGCAGGATAAAAAGTACTGCGGTTAATATGCGGTTCATGATAATAAGGACTTTAAAATGTAAAAGAACTGAGTGGGCAAAAAAAAAGGGTGAAGCCGAACTGCACCCTTTAGAAAATGAATATTTTTTATTCGTAGGTAACAGTTACAGTATAAGTACCTTCATATAGACCTGAAGCTTGACCAGCTAAAACATTTAGTGTGCCACCTACGTTGAAAGTTTCAACTCCTGTTCCTGAAAGAATTCTTGTTGCATTGTGTTGAAAGTTGTTTAACACCATTATATTACTTGAGGAATTTTCAAGATTAACACTCTCGGAGATTGAGAGAGCATAATGAGCGTTGTTTTCACCAGAAACATTAAATTGAGCTGCACTCACGTTGCCAGGAATGGCAGTTGGTAATGTAACACCAGCTGAAGCGTTTCGTTGGCCATTTACATCTAAAACAATAGTTCCAGCTGTTGAAGAACTGATTAGGTTACCAAAATTTAAAATTACTGGATTTTCAATATTGATAGGTTTAATAACAGTAGCTGAAGCTTGAGCTTCAGGAACTGATGCAGTATTTTGTGCTTTCACGCTTAAACTTGCGATGCTCATCAGAATTACCCCCGTAAGAATGATAGTTACCTTTTTCATTGTTTTGTTGTTTTTTGTTGTTTGATATTTTTTTGATTTTTTTTCGCTTTTGGTCAGCCTTGGCTGATTCAATGTTGCAAGGTATAAGTCAGAAAACATGCCAATCGGGCAAAAAGGTGCGTGCCAGAAATGCAAAGTGAATAGTTGAAGTTTTGTAACTATCACAAAAGCAATGGAATAAATATGTTATTTGGAAAGTGTCTAAAGTTGAGGGGCGCAGGTTGAAGCGGGCAGGTAATGCTGATTTATTTCATCTGCGGACAGGGTATTCCCGAAACGGGACGTTTTTCGGAATCCGGAATATGTATGAATCGTCAAAAGCAATAGAATCTATCTGCCATAAAACGCATTAAAATCAAATACCAACATTGAATAAACCCTGGGGATTTGTAAGAAGAGTTGGAAGGTGGCGTTGAAATGAAGAGCAGCAAATTCTCTTTTTATTTGTCATCCGATTTTATTAATTTAGCATGCTATAACTATCGCTTATGCTTGATATAATTGATGAATTGAATGAAATTGACCGGCAGCAGATTTCTGCTGTTTTTTGTCTTGTAACCAGAACTTCCGGCTCTACGCCCCGCAAAGCAGGTTCTAAAATGCTTGTGTTTGCTGATGGCTCAATCAAAGGTACAATAGGGGGCGGAAGCATTGAACATCAGGTGATTGATGATGCCGTTAAAATGTTGTGCAATGGCAGTGAACCCGTGCTGAAGCAATTCAATCTGAAAGATGATTTAAATATGGAGTGCGGCGGCTCAATGCAGGTTTACCTCGAACCATTGGGCTGTCAGCCAAGGCTTTATATTTTCGGCGGTGGCCATATAGGAAAAGCGCTTGCTGGGTATGCTGTAGGTCTGGGTTTCAGGCCATTGGTGATTGATCAGCGTGAAGATATTTTTCAAAATTGGGATGTTCAGAAAACAGAAACCAGAACAGGTGATTATCTTCAGGTGATTGATAGTCTGAATTTTGACAAGCAGACATATATTGTCATTGTAACTCCTCAACACGCCTTTGACGAACAAGTGCTGGTAGCTTGTTTGCCCCGCGAATATGCTTATCTGGGCATGATTGGCAGCAGGAGAAAAGTGGCTGAAATAAGCAGAAGAGCCGAAGAGTTATATCATATCAGCCCTGATTTGCTGAAAAAAGTAGATATGCCTGTAGGCATTCCCTTTGCCGCAGAAACACCTGCCGAAATTGCCATCAGCATTGTTGCTAAATTGATTGATGTTAAAAATACACTGAAAAAATGATGACAGAATCGCAGCATAGTATCCGTTTTCTGTTAAATAGCCAATTGATTGAACTGGACTTTAACCAAACAGAATATAAGCCTACAACTACAGTTTTGAATTATCTGCGTTCGTTGCCTTTTTATAAAGGGGTGAAGGAGGGTTGTGCCGAAGGTGATTGTGGTGCATGCACCGTTGTGATTGCTGAAAGTATTGCCGGATCGCTGACGTATAAAACCATCGATAGTTGTCTGGTTTTTCTGCCAATGCTCCATGGCAAACAATTGATTACAGTTGAGCATCTGGCCCATGATAAAACACTGCATCCTGTTCAGCAGGCCATGGTCGATCAGAATGGAAGCCAATGCGGATATTGCACCCCGGGTATTGTAATGTCATTGTTTGGTGTATATAAAAATCACCGGAATCCCGGTTCTGAAGTGATCAAAGATGCACTTACCGGAAATCTTTGCCGTTGCACAGGTTACCGTCCTATAGTGGATGCAGCTGCAGCGTCGTGCAAAGGAACTGACACGGACCAATTCAGTGCGCAATCAGATGATTTGCTGTTGCGGCTCAATTCCATTACTTCGGATACAAGGCCGGTTGTAATAGCGGCCATGAATCAAGAGTATATGAAACCGTTTACGTTGAAGGATGCGCTGAATTACAGAGGACAACATCCCGGTGCGATGGTTGTGAGTGGTGCGACTGACGTGGCGCTACGCCAAACCAAGAAAAGAGAGTTTCTTACCGGGCTGATTGATATCTCAGATGTCAGCGAGTTAAAAATGTTGCGTGAAGATGCTGATACCTATTACATAGGCGCAGGTGTGCAAATGGAAATGCTGCGGCAATGGACAGCAACAAGGTTGCCGGCTTTAAAAAACATGCTTGATATTTTTGGATCACTTCAAATCAGAAATGTGGCCACTTTGGGTGGAAATATTGGCTCTGCTTCACCTATAGGAGATACACTTCCATTATTGATGGCCTGTAAGGCGAAACTAAAACTGCAATCGGCTGAAAAAACCCGGTATTGTTACCTGGAAGATTTTATCAAAGGATACCGCACAACAGATCTCCAGCCAGATGAATTAATTACAGAGGTTCTCATTCCCAAACCGGCCAAATCAAGTTTCATCAAATCATATAAGGTTTCCAAACGTAAGGATCTGGATATTTCGACCGTGAGTGCAGGATTTTCCCTTGTTTCCGTAAATGGGACAGTGCAGGAAATTATTCTTGCATATGGCGGCATGGCGGCTCAAACTATGCGTGCGGTTCGCACTGAAAGATTCCTTACAGGTAAGACCTGGTCACAGCTTGTAGTAGGGGAGGCCATGGATATTTTGCATCATGAGTTTTCGCCATTGAGCGATGCGCGCGCCGGCGCTGATTACCGGAGTTTGGTGGCTCGCAACTTACTGATGAAATTCTTTGTTGAATCGGAAGGAGCTCAGTTATGAAAAACCAAAACCTGAAGCACGACAGTGCCATCAAACATGTAACCGGGCAGTCAGTGTATGTAAATGATATGGATGTGAGCCCTTTGCAGCTTACCGGCCGTGTGGTCTGCAGCCCGTTGTCGCATGCCCGGATTCGATCAGTAAATTTTTCTGAGGCCATGAACCTGCAGGGGGTTTATGCTGTACTTACTTATAAAGATATTCCGGGTGCCAACCAAATGGGGCCGGTAGTGCATGATGAACCCTGCCTGGCTCAGGATGAAGTTACCTTTACAGGACAGGCAATAGTTTTGATTGCTGCCGAAAATGAAGAGGTTGCTTTGGAGGCCGAAAAACTTATTCGTATTGATTATGAAGAACTTGATTCAGTAACTGACCTTCATGAAGCTATTAAAAAGGATTTGTTGATTGCGCCGCCCCGCCGCATAGTAAGAGGCAATGCTGACGAGGCTTTCAACAATTGCCCTTACACACTTGCCGGAACTCTTGAAACTGGTGCACAGGAGCATTGGTATCTTGAAACGCAGTCAGCGTTGGCCGTGCCCGGCGAGGGCAATGAAATGTTGATCTATGCATCAAGCCAGAATCCATCCGAAACCCAGGCTATTGTGGCAGAGGTGCTCGGCATTTCTAAAAATGAGGTTGATGTGGAAGTCAAGCGCATGGGTGGCGCTTTCGGAGGAAAAGAAACGCAAGGGAATCATGTTGCAGCCTGGGCTGCACTTTTAGCCTGTAAAACAAAGCGACCGGTTAAGATTCACCTTTTTCGTGATGATGATCAGAAAATGACAGGGAAACGCCATCGTTTTATTTCCGATTATCGTGTTGGGTTTGATGCTTCCGGTAAAATTCTGGCATATAAAGTTGTGTTAAACAGCGATGCCGGTTCTTCAACCGACCTGAGTATGGCCATCCTCGAAAGAGCATTGTTTCATGCTGAAAATGCTTATTTCATTCCCCATATCAGCATTGTAGGAAAGGCATATAAAACGAATCTTCCGTCAAACACTGCGTTCAGAGGATTTGGCGGTCCACAGGGCATGGCTGTCATTGAAAATGCCATCGACCGTATCGCCAGAATGCTAAAAAAGGATGCTGTTGAAATTCGAAAAAGAAACTTCTATGGAATTGCATCTGAAAATATTACGCCTTATGGTAAAATAGTTGAAAATAACCGGCTGTTTGCTATTTTCGATCAATTGATGGTTTCATCAGACTATCAGAACCGGAGAGAAGAAATTAACCAGTTTAACCGGCAAAACAGGTTTGTAAAACGGGGAATGGCGCTAACACCTGTAAAATTTGGCATTTCCTTTACTACCTCATTTTTAAACCAGGCAGGGGCGTTGGTAAATATTTACAAAGATGGAACAGTGCAGGTGAATCATGGCGGTACAGAAATGGGACAAGGTTTGTATGCCAAAATGTTAGGCATTGCTTCTCTGGAACTGGGCATCTCTCCGTCATTAATTAAAATAAGTGCTACAAACACCTCTAAAGTGCCCAATGCATCTGCAACAGCGGCTTCTTCAGGCAGCGACCTGAACGGAATGGCTGTTAAAAATGCGATAGATATTCTTAAACTCCGACTTGCTGAGGTAGCCGTTGCTGAATTGCTGAAAAAAGGATTGCCTGATATAAATCCTGCATCCATTATTTTTTCTGAAAATGAAGTTTATGCATTTGACTTTCCTGAAACCAAAATTAATTTCCAAAGGCTGATTCAGTTAGCTTACCTGGGTCAGGTTAGTTTGAGTGCAACAGGGTTTTATAAAACACCGGGCATCCACTTTAATCGCGAAACAGGCTCAGGTAATCCGTTCTACTACTATGCCTATGGTATGGCCGTTTCAGAAGTTCAGGTAGATGTTTTAACCGGTGAGTATCAGGTGTTAAGGTCTGATATTCTGCACGATGTAGGTGATTCGTTAAACGAAGATATTGATATAGGACAGGTGGAAGGCGGTTTTATTCAAGGTGTGGGATGGTGTACTACCGAGGAAATTAAATGGAATGCAAAAGGACAACTGCTGACCCATTCACCTGATACTTATAAGATTCCGACAGTCAATGATATTCCCCGCGTTTTTAATGTAAAATTACTGCACGATTTTCCCAACGAAGGTACTATTCGCAAAAGCAAAGCCGTCGGAGAACCTCCTTTTATGCTGGCGTTTTCGGTTTGGCTGGCCATAAAAGATGCTATATCTGCCGTCGGAAATCATGAATATGAACCTGATTTTTCATTGCCGGCAACGGCTGAAAAGGTTTTGCTGAGTATTGAGAATATGAATAAAAAAATGCATCCATAACATTTTCCTGACGTTGATGCTTTCGGACTTAACGTCTTTCTTATGCTCTGTGGTGTTAGTTGTTTCGGGGAAGAATACCTTTTAATGCACACTTCAAATTCTAAAAACGATAATAGAATGAAAGAAATTTTTGAAAAAATCAATGCTTTGTCTCATCAATACAGAGACTATACTGCTGAAAATTTGTCGAAACTCGTGCAGATAAAATCCACCAGTATGTTCGAAAAGGACGTGCAGCTGGAATTAAAACGCCAGATGGAAGAGGCTGGTTTTGATGAAGTTCGTATCGACGGGCTGGGCAATGTGATTGGACGGATTGGGAACGGAAAAAGAATCCTGGCTATTGATGGGCATATGGATACCGTAGATGTAGGTAATGCTGCCAACTGGACATTCGATCCTTTCAGCGGCGAAATTAAGGATGGTTTTGTGCATGGGCGCGGAACGGTTGATCAAAAAGGTGGTCCGGCAGCTGCAGTAACCAGCGGAAGGATATTAAAAGAACTTGGTTTTGATCGCGATCTGACAATTTTGGTGGTGGGAAGTGTAATGGAAGAAGATTGTGACGGGCTTTGCTGGAAATACCTGGTAGAGGAGGAAGGTATCAGACCTGATTTTGCCATCAGCACCGAGCCAACCAATCTTAATATTTATCGCGGACATCGTGGCAGAATGGAAATTGTGGTAAAATTCAATGGCATTTCCTGCCACGGTAGCGCACCCGAGCGTGGTAAAAATGCCATTTATGCGGCAGCCAGAGCTGCTCTTGAAATTGAAAAACTGAATGAACGTCTTCCATTCGATGATTTTTTGGGCAAAGGAAGCATTACCATTTCTGAAATTAAATCAGGAAGTCCTTCGTTGTGTGCAGTGGCCGATTATGCTCAGTTTCACCTCGACCGCAGGCTTACCTGGGGCGAAAGTAAAGAATCGGCAGTTGCTGAAATACAGGAGATTATCAAAGATATGGACGCTTCGGTTGAAGTGCTTCATTATGAAGAGATAGCCTATACAGGGCTCAAATACGGAATGGAAAAATATTACCCCACCTGGAAAATTCCGGCCGACCATAAGGCTGTAACTACAGGCGTGGAAGCCTATTCACAGTTGCTTGGCAAAGCGCCTGTGGTTGATAAATGGACTTTTTCCACCAATGGAGTGACCATCAATGGTTATTATGGCATTCCCATTATCGGATTCGGGCCGGGCAATGAGGTAATGGCTCATGCGCCCAACGAAAAAGTACCCATCGATCACCTCGAAGTAGCAGCCGCATTTTATGCAGCCTATGCCTATTTGATTTGATAAGTTGTGCAAATGAAAGCATCGTGAAAATTTATTAACAGAAAAGAACTTTTTTATGTCAAATTTCATTCAACTGATTGAAGAACTTAAAAAATTAAATTCCGGGCTTTATGCAAAGGACTTTCTGCTCACCTGGGATAAAACTGAAGATGAACTAAAGCAAACGCTATTAGTGGCTGAGGCGCTCAAACATCTGCGCGATCATAATATTTCAGCCAGATGTTTCGATTCAGGACTGGCCATTTCTAATTTCAGAGATAACTCAACCCGTACCCGTTTTTCATTTGCTTCTGCCTGTAATTTGCTAGGTCTGGAAGTTCAGGATCTGGATGAAACAAAGTCGCAGATTGCTCATGGCGAAACAGTGCGCGAGACAGCCAATATGATCAGTTTTTTAACCGATGTGATTGGAATCCGCGATGATATGTTTTTGGGTGAAGGACATACTTATATGAAAGAAGTGGGCGCTGCGCTCGACGATGGGTTTGAGCATGGCGTATTGCCTCAGCGTCCTGGCATTGTTAACCTGCAGTGTGATATTGATCATCCTACTCAGTCAATGGCTGATTTGTTGCACCTGGCAAATTATTTTGGTGGCATTGAAAATCTGAAAGGAAAGAAAATTGCGATGACATGGGCTTATTCTCCCAGTTATGGAAAGCCACTTTCTGTTCCTCAGGGAATTATAGGTTTGATGTCCCGTTTTGGAATGGAAGTCGATTTGGCTTACCCCGAAGGCTACAGCCTGATTCCTGAAGTTGTAGATTTGGCCGGAAAAAATGCGACTGCTTCCGGAGGAAAATTCAGAGTAGTGAATAGTATGGATGAGGCTTTTAAAAATGCTGATATCGTTTATCCTAAAAGCTGGGCTCCTTTTGCTGTTATGCAGCGTCGTACTGCTTTGCTTAAAAATAGTGACAAAGATGGTTTGAAACTGCTCGAGCAGGAATGCCTGGCCAACAACGCCCGTTTTAAAGATTGGGAATGCACTGAAGAGAAAATGAAACTTACCAAGGGCGGTAAAGCGCTTTATATGCATTGCCTGCCGGCTGATATTTCAGGCATTTCCTGCAGGGAAGGCGAAGTACAGGCTTCTGTTTTTGAACGTTATCGCATCGAAACATACAAGGAGGCCGGTTACAAGCCTTATATCATTGCCGCTATGATATTGAATAATAAGTTTGAAAATGCTGCTGAAGTGCTTCAAAGGCTTTATACGGAGAATCGTAAGAGAATAAGTTAAATTCAATTAAATTTTAAACATCCCGGTTTGCTGCCTGAAGTAAATCGGGATGCTTTATAGCCCGGAGGGTGTTTTTTTTACGTCCTTTGCAGATGAGTTTTGCCGTTTATGCGCTTTTTTCTGATGTTTACCTGGTAAGATGTCAGTAATAAATCCTGATTTTATAATATTAACTGATTGTAATACATGAAATTAACTTCCGATAAAGTTGCTGCTAAACCTTTTCTGAAATGGGCCGGAGGGAAATCTCAGTTGATTCCTGAAATTGGGAAGATTGTGCCAATTGAATTTTTAAGTAGACCAAACGTAACTTATGTTGAGCCTTTTATAGGCAGTGGTGCTGTTTTGTTCTGGATATTGAGTAAGTTTCCAGATTTGAAAAAGGCGGTTATCAATGATATTAACCCAGACCTCTCCGGGGTTTATTCTGTCATCAGAGATAACCCCGAAAGTTTGATAAATGAATTGAACTTGCTGCAGGCTACGTATAAAAAAATTGCAACAGAAAGTGAAAAAAAAGAATTTTATCTGAGTATCAGGCGTTTATATAATGCAAGACGTTATAATGCTCTTACAGGCGCTTCATACCTGATATTTTTAAACCGTACTTGTTTTAACGGGCTTTACAGGGTTAATAGTAAAAATGAGTTCAATGTCCCTTTTGGCAGATATGTGAATCCTAAAATAAGTGATCCTGAAAATATTTTACTGGTGAGCAAAGCCCTGCAAAAAGTAACGATATTGAATGGCGATTTTGTTGAAACAGCCAATTATATCGAAGGTCAGGCATTTTATTATTTTGACCCACCTTACCGGCCTTTGAATAAAACAGCTGCGTTTAACTCTTATTCTGCTGAAATTTTTAATGACAGGGAGCAGGAGCGTCTTTATCGTTTTTGTGATCTTCTTCATTCCGAAAATCATTTATGGCTGCTAAGTAATTCTGATCCCAAAAATATTGACCAAACTGATACTTTCTTTGATGATTTGTATGCCGCTTTTTCAATCAAGCGTGTAAATGCAAGCCGAAGGATTAATTCAAACCCCTCAAAACGCGGTGAGATTAAGGAATTACTTATTTCAAATTACGGATGAAGGTGAGCGCTGTTTTTCCCTGTTTATTCTTTCTTATTTTCTGCCGTCAGAATCCTTTAGTCCTCATAACCTCATCCAAATCTTTCCATTTTTTTCCTTTCGAAAACACGGCTGAAGTTTCCGGGCTTGAATTTTCAATCAAAATCTGATAAATGCCCAGTCTTTTAATGCGTTTGCCTAATTTGGTGTTCAGTTTATTTTCTTCAGCCACCATTCCAGCATAAATTACGGTGAACCAAATGTCGGCTTCTTCAGCGTCAGCTCCATAAGCATTTGATATGTCTGATATAAGCTGCAGGGTTTCAGAATTGATCTCCTTCCCTGTTTGGTTGTAAATGCTTACAAAGTCATTGTAAAGTTTCTGGCTTCCATGCTTGATGCCTAATGTTTGCATAAAACTGAAATATTCATGATCGCGGGGTGCATAACGAGGCTTGCCCTGACGAAGCAGATAAACGCACCAATCGTCAAATATTCCTTTGTCAAATTCAACCTGATTCCGGTTTTTGATTTCTTTTACCAGTCGTTTCATCATACAGGGTTTAGGATGAGGCTTTTATCCCTGCAATTTAAGGCTTTTTCCCAAAAAAATAATCCTGAGTTTGAACTTACCTTCAGCTTTTTGACAAGAACGGTCTGTAAACTTATGCGAACTTACTTTAAATTATTTGGCAGGACGACTTGTAATTTGCATGTAATCAATATTATAAAAAGGCTAATTTCTTTGTTTCCCCAAATGGGACATCATAAAATCTCAAATCTTTCTTTTATAAATACCATGTCAGCATGCCCCTGCAACTCCATTCCTTCGTAAATATTGGAGTCGCAATTCTGTAATTGGCTGTTGACCGAAACAGTAGTTTTCTTTTCCGGATTCCAGATAATTAAATCAGCTTCTGCTCCTTCGCTTATCTGTCCTTTATGTGGAAATAGTCCGAAAATTTTTGCCGCATTTGTTGAGGTGAGTGAGATAAATTGCTGAAGATTGATTCGCTGCTTCATTACTCCGTATGTGTACAGCAACGCTAAACGAAACTCAACACCTCCTGCGCCATTGGGAATTTTAGTAAAATCATGAAGGCCGGTATCCTTTTGGCCAAAAGTATTAAACGGGCAATGGTCGGTTGAAATGACATCAACAGTTCCATCCTGCAGTGCAGCCCAAAGGGCTAACTGATCCTGTATGCTCCTGATAGGGGGGCTGATTACATATTTCAAAACCTCTGCCGATGGTTTTTCGTAAACACTTTCATCAAGCAGCAGATATTGCGGGCATGTTTCACAAAAAACCGGCAATCCTTCTGATTTAGCCTGCCTGATGTAGTTAATTGATTGAGCGGTTGAGGTGTGAACGATATATGTCTGGCAGCCTGTTTCTCTGCATAGGTCTATAACTTTTTTTACAGAATCCGATTCTGTTTCATTTGGCCGTGATACTGCATGAAACCGGGGCGCAGTTTTTCCCTGAGCGAGCAGTGCTTTTTGGGTTTTCAATATAGTATCACCTTCTTCACAGTGCACCATCACCACAGCGCCAAGTGAAGCGGCTGTTTTCATCACTTCCTCAAGTTCGGAATATTCGATGCCAATACTTCCCTTGTAGGCCAGGTATACTTTAAAGGAGTGAATGCCAGCTTCTTTAACGCACCAATGCATTTGCCGGGGAATGGTATGGTCAAACCAGGTTATACCCATGTGCAGCCGGCACTCTGTTAAACTTTTTTGTGCCTCTCTCTGCCGGTTTTCAAATGCTTCTTTTAATGATTGTCCTCTGGATGGAGTAACAAAGTCGAAACAAAAAGTAGTACCTCCGGCGAGGGCAGCCCGGCTGCCTGTCAGAAAATCATCGCAGGATGGGCCGGCTGGAGTGGGAAGTTGAAAATGAACATGTGCATCAATGCCACCGGGAAGGATAATTTTGCCTGAGGCTTCTGTCAGGTTCGTTTTATCTGCATCATAACTCAGATTTTTACCAATTTTCTTAATTTTTCCATCAACGATAAGAAGATCGTTTTCTTCCATCCTGTTTGACAAAACTAAAATGCCATTTTTGATAAGAACCTGCTCCATAATTATGGTTTTTGGCCTGAAAAGCAATGTAATTTTTTAATGCCCTGGCTGATTGCAGCTAATTTAGCGCTTTTTCAAATTTTCCGTTCGCATTCTGCAGAAATCCGAGTTTTCTCAGGTACATGGAATATTGCTTGCTGTTGCTTTCAGAAATTACTTTTGTAAATCCATCGGCAATAAAACGTTTGCGCAACCTGAGGTAGATAAATTTCCCGTTTTTAAAATCACGATAGGCCGGAATTACATAGTCAAGGCCAACAGAAAGGCAATGGTCTTTTTCGCGGTGAGCCAGAAAAATACCGGCTACAGCCATATCGCGCAGGATAAAAAAGCTAATGGTATTCATTTCGGGTTTATACTCAAAACCAGGAAAAAACTTTTGTATTTCCTTGTCGTGAAACTGCAGAAAGCGAAGCAGGTACTTGTTATCAGCCCTTACTTCAAGAATTTCAAAAACTTCTTTTTTGGAATAAATCTGGTAGAGATAATAAATGTCAACAACTGCAATGAACCCATTGAGAAAACCAACAGGCCATGCGCCAATCAGAAATCCATACATGGAAAAAGTGACAGCTCCGGCAAGATTTATCCATCTGAATTTGAGAATGGAGTTCATGGTCATTGAAACGGCAATGATAACCGAGGCGAGGTACCCCACCCATTCTAGTAAATTGGTATCCATTTTATTAAATATTTAAGCAACCTGAACATAGTTCCGGCTTGTTGAAAAATGGATGCAAAGTTAGGATAAAGCAGGATAGTTAATGCATTTTTTGCCAGAGCCGATCTGCTTGAACTCTGGCTGCCGCCAATATCTGTTCTTCGTTTACGGTTGTAAGTCTGCCGTTTTCCACTATTATTTTGCCTTGCGAAATAACATGTTGAACTTGCTGTGATTCAATTCCGAAAAGGAAATGACCCAAAAAGTTGTTACAGTTGAAAGGTGTTGGAGTGTTGTAATCAATGACTACCAGGTTGTTTTCGCCATCACCTGAAAAATTGTTGGCATTTAAATAATGGTGAACATTTCTGAATCGCCTGTAAGTTTCGGAATAGTCAATCTGATCGAAATTATGCCCTGCAAAAAATGCTGATTTGGCACTGCGCAGCATATCGCTGTGCATGCCGTCGGTGCCAAGCATAATGCGCTTTCCAAGCCCGGCAGAGTTGAAAAATCCAACCGAGTTGTTGAGGTTGCTTTCCATGTTTTGAACTACCCACACAGGTGATTTCGCTATTTGTTCCCGCTCATATTCACTTAAATGCAAACAATGTCCAAGAATGGTTTTCGAAAAATCAAGCACACCGGCATTGGCCAGCCTGTCAATAAGACACTGATTGTAATTTTCAAAACAATGCAATGCATCTGATTTGTCTTCAGCTACATGTATATGGATGCCTGATTTTGAAAGCCGGGCAAGTTCAACGGCTTGATTTAAAGTTTCATGGCCTACAGTAAAAGATGCATGAAGTCCAACCAGCCCCGGTCTTTTAGATAAATAATCTGCTGTTTCTTCGAGTCCGGCACGGGCAATTTCCAGTCCATCGCGGTCAGAAATTTCATAGCAGAGCAAGTGGCCAACACCTACTTCTTCAAAAGCTTCGGCAATGGTTTCAAGACTTCCTTGAATAGCATAGGGAGACGCATGATGGTCAATGACAAATGTGACTCCGTTTTTGGCACATGCCATTGCTGTAACAAGTGCACTTGAGCGTATTATATCCAGGTCGAGGGCCTTGTCAAGTGTCCACCAGATGTATTGGAGTATTTCATTGAAATTCTCCGGATTTTTGCGCGGTGCACCCATTCCGCGGGCGAGTGCCGAATAAACATGGTGATGCCCGTTGGCAAATGATTTGGTGATATATTTTCCTGTGCAATCAATTATCGGAGAAGTGTTGTTTTCCGGAATTTCGTTTAATTGAGATATTTTTCCATGCACCCCTTCTTCAACTAAAAGATGTGTTGAACTAAAGGTAAGTGTTTCGGGGTCAATGTAAGTTCCGTTGGTTAAAAGGATAGCCATAATTAAATATTTATTTAGGTAATCATTCACGGTAACGTGAAGTGTATTCATCGTTTCTGTATGCCCGGTAGTAAATTTCGTGCTTTCGGGTTTTGCTCAGATTTTTCTTTTCATTGGCAGTTGATATCTTCTGATTCCATCAAAATCGCAGAATGCATTTGCCACCGCAGCTGCAGTAGGTACTAAACCTATTTCGCCAAGTCCTTTGGCTCCATATGGCCCCACGGGATCTTTTACTTCGACACCCAACACAACTATTTCAGGAATGTCTTTTGCCCTTAATATTTGCAGATCGCGCATTTTTGTTGAAACCAGTTGACCGTTTTGCATGGGTAAATCTTCGGTAAGCGCATACCCCAGGCCCATATGAACAGCTCCTTCAACCTGCCCTTCAAACATGGTTGGATTCATAATCTTGCCTGCATCATGCGCGGCATAAACAGTTTTAATATTACCCTGCTCATCAAGTACAACAAGCTGGGTTGCATATCCATATGCAAAATGAGTGATAATTTCCTTTGCCTCAGCTCCAGGTTTGGTAGTCCAGTCACAGGTGTAATTTCCCTTGTATACTTTCCCGATTAGTTCATGCAGTGTGCATGATTCTAAGTCTATACGTATTTGTATTGAAGCGTCAAGAATAGCATTGCCCAGTAATGCCGTGGCTCTGGATGAGGTTGTCATACCTGTTGGAATGCCTGCACTTGTGTCTGATATTACTTCGATGAATTGAGGTGGAATCCCTGTTTCCTGGTATAGGACCTGCTGGGCAATGGTATGAACACCTTGTCCCATTTCGGTCCATCCATGATGAATAATGACCCGTTTTTCTGATTTTATTTCAATAATAACATCGCTAAAGTCGGCCATGCCATTGCCAACGCCACTGTTTTTAATGCCACAGGCCAGGCCCTTGAATGCAGCTTTATCATAATAAGGCTTAATGGCTTCGAGCGTTGCCTTTACACCAACGCCTTCTTTCAGCACCTGGCCTGTAGCGGTCATCTTTCCTTCGGCAAGTGCATTGTTATATCTGAATTGCCATCGATCAAAATGACCTTGTTTGCACAAATCATCAATACAACCTTCAAGGGCAAAACACACCTGATTGGCACCAAATCCACGCATGGCTCCATTCGGAATATTGTTCGTATACACTGTCAGTGCTTCCAGATTAACACAAGGAAAATGGTAAGCTCCGGTTGCATGCCCGGCAACCCGTTCCATAACTTTTGTTCCTACCGATGCATATGCGCCAGTATCACCCACAGCAAAAAGTTTCAAGCCTGTGAATTGACCATTTTTGTCGCATCCAACAGTAATATCCATATACACCGGATGCCTTTTTGGGTGCATTCTGATTGACTCATCCCGGGAAAGAACCAGCCTTACTGGGCGCTTCAGTAACCAGGCAAAGAGTGATACATGCCCCTGAACAGTCATGTCTTCCTTGCCTCCAAAGCCTCCACCGGTTGATACCAGTGTAACTCTGATTTTTTCTTCCGGCAATTCAAGTAAAGATGCAATTTGTTTGCGGTCTACATAAATTCCCTGGCCGTTGGCATACAAATGCACGCCATCTTCTTCGGGTATAGCAACAGCCCCTTCAGTTTCAAGAAAGGCGTGTTCAATCCGCTGGGTTTGATATTTGCCACTTGCAACGAAGGCTGAACCGGTAATAATTTTATCTGCATCGCCCCCACGATAAACGCGGCAGGTTTCAAGCAGGTTTGGTTGATTTTTGTGAACCTGTGCTGCTGTTGGTTTTAAAGCTTCATGCGGATCTGTAACCGGACTTAAAACTTCATATTCTACATTGATGAGCGAGACAGCCTGTCTGGCAATTTCTTCATTCTCAGCAACAACTCCGGCTATTACATCACCTATGTAATGGGTTGTTTCCCCAATGCCAATCATCAAAGGCCAGTCTTTTACTATCAGGCCAATAAATCGTTCACCAGGAATGTCTTTTGCAGTGAAAATATTTATAACACCCTTTAATTCTAAGGCTTTAGTTGTATCAATGCTCTTTACAATGGCTCTTGGGTGGTCCGAAAATTTTAATGCGCTGTGGAGCATACCCTTAAACTGCAGGTCGCCAACAAATTTGCGCTTTCCAACAGCCATTTCGTAAGCTTCGTATTTGGGGTATGAACTTCCCACATTGGCTGTTATTGCAGAGGTATCTGCTTTTGCATGGCCGGCCAGTTTGGCTGAAGCCTCAAAAATGGCATCTATGATTTTTACATAACCTGTGCAACGGCATAAATTTAATGTAAGGGCTTTCTTAATCTCTTCACGGGTAGGGGTCGCGTTCTTCTGCAGTAAAACTTTTGTCCGCATGAGAAAACCGGGAGTGCAAAAGCCGCATTGTACAGCTCCTTTTTCAACAAATGTTTGTGCAATGACATCTTTGATACTCTCAGGAATTCCTTCAAGCGTGTAAACTAAGGCACCTGCAAGGTTTTTCATCGGGGTCATGCAGGAGAGTTTGGCTTCTCCATTGATTTCAACCATACAGGCTCCACATGCGCCCTGACACGAACAGCCGTCTTTTACCGATGTAATGTTCTGGTCATTTCGCAGAAAATGAAGCAATCTTTTTTCCGGATTGCCAGTATAATGAATGGGGTGCCCATTCAGGTTAAACTGTATCATGCCATTATATTTTTCCTGTTAAAAATTGTTCAACCGCCTGCATGTCAGGTTTTACTGCTTCAGGAAGGTTCAAAAGGGGCTGAACCGCATTCAGGTCTTTTAAACCGCTTCCGGTGAGTAGAATTACATTTGACGAGTCTTCTGTTATCAGATTTGTTTGCAGATATTTGTTATATCCTGCAAATGCTGCTGCTGCCGCCGGTTCGGCAAAAATGCCAGTTTCACTTGCCATTATGGCTGCAGCCTGAAGAATCTCATGATCGCTTACTTTTATTATTTCGCCACTGTACTTTTGAATGTATTTTTTTGCCATCCTGAAGTTACGGGGTATATCCACCGAGATGCTGTCAGCTATGGTGGATGACGATTTGTAACAAAATGTTTCGGTTTTGATATTATCAGCAAAATTACTGCTGCCTTCTGCCTGAACAGCAACAATCACTGGCATTTTGTAAATAATCCCAAGTTGCATCAAATCTTCAAAGCCTTTATAAACGCCTGAAATGATAACGCCATCGCCAACAGGTACGAATATTCTGTCGGGAATTTGATGTTTCATTTGACTAAAAAGCTCAAACGAAACAGTTTTTTTGCCTTCAATGGTAAGTGGATTATATGCGGTGTTTCGATTATACCAGCCAAATTTTTGAGTCGCCTTAATGCTGAGGTCAAACGCTTGGTCGTAATTTCCTTCTACCGGGACCAGAATTGCGCCATACATCAGTATTTGTGTAAGTTTGGCTTTGGGAGCTGCAGCCGGAACAAAAATCACCGCTTTTTGGTTTTGTGCAGCACACAATCCCGCCAGTGAAGAACCCGCATTACCCGTTGAAGCAGCGACAATCATTTTTATATCATGCTCCATGGCAAAGGCCGATACAACCGCTGATGCCCGATCTTTAAATGAAAATGTTGGATTTTGAGAGTCATCTTTCAGATAAAGCGTGTGATCAAAGGACTGACCTCTCCATTTTGAGATTCGGTAAAGCGGAGTATCCCCAACTTTTAGAAAGGGACGGCTGTCATTGCTTTTTAATGGCAAAAGGTCAATAAAATGATTGTTTTCTATTGATTCAAATGTTTTGCCTCTCAGCGGTGTTTCATTGTATTTAACTTTTAATATGCCATGAGGAGGTTGACCAGGCTGTTGCTGTTTGCTGCAAATCGGACAAACATATACTACACCGTTTGCCGGAAACTCTGTGCCGCAGTCATTGCACTGATATGTGAATTTTTGATTCATGAAGTAATCCTGGTTTATCAATGAAACACATTACAAAGAAATAAAAGCTGTTTTCTTGCATTTCTTTGAACAAATGATTTAACTGGTTTCGAACCGGCAATCCGGACGATGCTCAAAAAGGATTAGAGCCTTTTTAGCACCCCGGTTTCTTCATTAAATTCATGGATCATTTCGTCCCAGCGTGCTGCCTGATTGAATTGCTTATGCCAAATATTTCTGTCATGCCAGAGTTGGTTCAAATCTTCAATTTCTTTGGCTTGCTGTTCTACCCAGGTAAAGTATTTAAGATTATGAATGGCTTTGCGATCATAATAGTTGAGTTCCTTTAAATTATCAGTGCCTTGCCCCAAAATGCATTTTTCCATATCCTTGGCCGCCTGAAGATTGCTGTATGGTCCTTTTTCAGCGGTGAGCTCTTCAAGTCGCGAATGATACATTTCAGAAGAATCGGTTGCCAGACTGAAAATAATATCTTCGCCGGTCATTTCATAATATTTGGCAGCTTTGATGGCAGAAAGTAAGTTAGATACTCCCGAGATTCCCAGCAGGTGCAGTTTGCTAATCAGCTCTTCCTCAATGCCACAGGTTTTGAGGTATGCATGACCTTCCGGTTCGTTCAAGAGTCTGAAAATTCGCATGCAGTCTTCATCGTCAATGGCTGTAATCATATCGGTATTCTTTGTGTTGTGTACCCAGGGAACGTGTTTGTCGCCAATTCCTTCAATACGGTGGCCGCCAAAGCCATTGTTCAGCAGGGTAGGGCATTGCAGTGCTTCTGAAGCAATAATTTTCATCTGAGGAAAGAGGTTTTTCAGATAATCTCCTGCGCCAATGGTGCCAGCTGAGCCGGTTGCAGAAACATAAGCAGCCAGTTGGCTTTTTTCGGATTTTACCGATTGATAAACTTCCTCAATGGCTGGTGCGGTCACATTGTAATGCCAGGCAGGATTGCCAAATTCGTCGAACTGATTAAAGATAACACAATCGGGCCGGTTGCGCCGGATGTCCCAACATTTGTCATAAATTTCCTTTACGTTTGATTCGCAGCCCGGAGTCGCAATTACTTCTGCGCCTATATCTCTTAACCATGAAAATCGCTCTTTACTCATTTCTTCCGGAAGAATAGCCACAGCGGTAACGCCCATCAGATAAGAATCAAATGCACCTCCACGGCAATAATTTCCGGTTGATGGCCAGACTGCTTTGTGATAGGATGGGTCAAATTCACCTGTAATAATCCGGGGAGCCAAACAGCCATAGGCAGCGCCTACTTTGTGAGCTCCGGTTGGGAAGTATTTGCCAATGAGCAATATAATTCTGGCTTTTACTCCTGTAAGAGATGAAGGGATTTCAAGGTAGTTAACTCCGCCATATAATCCTCCTGTTTCTACTGGTTCGTTTTTCCATGTTATTCTGAAAAGGTTTGCCGGGTGCAAATCCCATAGACCTATGTTTTTCAGACTTTCTTTGATTTTTCCGGGTACGAGTTCCGGATTGCGCATCTGGCTAAAAGTGGGCAGTATGATTCCTTTTTCACGGAAACGTTCAATGGCTTTTTGCCTGGCAGCAGGGTTTACAATTTGGTTGCTAAGTGAGATCATGGGAAGTATTTTTAAATTCCGGTTTTTTAATAGGGTGATTTATTCTGCTGTTTGGCAGATGAAGGAGTGAGAAACATTATCAATCAGAAATTTCATTTCAGCCGCATGTTTTAAGAAAACAGATGCTGGATAGCCTTCCTTTATTTTTACTGTTGTGACGCTGAAATTATGGAGATTAAATGAGATTTCAACTTCAGGCGTGTTATATAAATATCCGTCATCGTTTTTAATCATTGAGCTGATTATATCGCCATTCCTGTGCAATAATGCTAGATGCTGATTTTTGCACTGGAGAAGATAGCTGTTCTGGGTTTGGTCAAAACTTTTTTTGGTCAGGCAAAAGCGGGGTTTGTCTTTAAATGGCTGACCGGCTGTGGGGCAAAATGTGGTGCAGTTGCCACATTCATTGCAAAAATCAGCAATATTTAAGACCTGAATTTTTTGATGTATTGACAGGTTGCCTGTTAATTCACTTTTGTACCCTTTTTCATCAAAATCAATTTTCCAGACAGGGATTTCGGCTGCTTCAGCATGGTAATAGGTGTTTGCACGGTTGGGGCAAACGCTGACACAAACGTTGCAAATTTCGTTGCATAGCAAGCAACGTGAGGCCTCTGCCCGGGCCGCTTTATCTTGCGTAATAGCCTTATAACCTGAAATTTCGGGAGCAATATTTATTCGTGTGCTTTTTTTGATGAGCAGCTCGCTGGGTGTAAGATCTTTTTCTGTCTGTAAGCTGCCGTCAGTTAATTTTACCCCGGCTTTTGCTGCAATCTGAACAGCAGTTTTACGTCCGTCGCCAACCGCTTTTACAATTGTTGCAGCTCCCCGCAAGGCATCTCCGCCAATAAATACATTTTTTAGCGTTGTTTCGTAAGAGTTACCTTTTGTTTTTAATTCTTCCTGGCTGGCAAACTGAATATCAATCTCCTGTCCAAGGGCCGGAATTAGTGTATCAGCAGCAAATTTAAGCAGCGGTTCTCCGGTTTTTACTGGTTTAGGCCGGTTTCCTTTACCCGCTTGTTCAAGTTTCATTTTTGCACAGGAAAGTGAAGTTATCCTGCCATCTTTCACATGGATTTTTTCGGGAGAAAGCAACTCTAACAGTTCAATATTTTCATGAAAAAGTGCCTCAATTTCTTCGCGGTCGGCAGGCATTTCGCCTCTGGTGCGCCGATATAGAACTTTTACTGAAGCATCATTCCCTGCCAGGCGTTTAGCGGTGCGGGCTACATCCATCGCTGTATTTCCTCCTCCGATTACCAAAATGTTTTTTCCTAAATCCAAAGAAGTTCCATTTTTGGCTTTCTTCAGGAACTCGTACGCGTCCAGCACACCCGCTGCATCATCTGATTCCATCTGCAGCGATTTAAAGCGCTGGGCTCCGGCCGCGATATACACAAAGCTATATTCCTTCCGAAGCTGGTCAAAGGAGTTGCGGTCAATTTTTGAATGATAGTGAATTTTAACGCCCAGCGTTTTAATCCGTTCAATGTCTTTCTCAAGTAAATTCATTTTCATTCGGAAGCCGGGAATGGCATCATAAACCATACCTCCAGCTGCAGGCTTCGATTCAAATATTTCTACCTCGAAGCCTGCCAATCTGAGGAAATAAGCGCAGGATAATCCGGATGGTCCGGCGCCAATGATGGCTACTTTATACCCATTGTCAGCGGCCGGAATTATATCAGCAGATTTTCCGTTTTCAGCAATAAATAGCTTAATCTCTCTGATTTTAAGCGACTGATCGTAATTGATACGGGTGCATTTAGCCTGGCATATGTGATCGCAGGCCGAACCCAGAACATTTGGAAATGGATTTTTGGCCAGAATCACATCCAAAGCTTTTTGGAAATCGCCTTTTGATGTATAATACATGTATTCAGGGATGTCCTGATTGGTAGGGCATTCATCCACGCAGGGTGCATGAATACAGTCGAATTGCCCGAGGTTTCTGGCAGATTTGATGTTTTTTTCAGTGTACGGATCGGCCTTGTAGGCGCTTTGGGAAACAATGGCATCTGCATAACTGTTCAGATACTGAAGCGGTTGTATGGTTTGGTTGTCTTTGTCATCTATAATATTCTCAATGTATTGATGTAGTCGTCCATATCCCCCGGGTTTGAGCAAATCGGACGAAACAGTAACCGGCTTTAGTCCGGAGTGAAGGATGTCTTTGATATTGAAACAGTCAGCTCCTCCTGAAAACGAAATATTTAAACTGCCATTAAATTCATTTTGTAGCTTACGGGCAACGTTGATACTGATAGGATGTAATGCCCTGCCGCTCATGTACATCATCTTTTCGTGCTCCGGAAAAATATCTTTATGATTGACACTTTCCAGGGTATTGGTGAGTTTAAGGCCAAATTCCAGATTTTCCTGATCTGCCGTGTTTTGTAAGCGGCGAATTATGCCTATTGCATCTTTAAATTTAAGGTCATGTTCAAATGCCTGATCCGGAATGTCGTTTTTAAAGCCTAGTTTGTTGTTCAGAATTTCGCGCAATGCCTCTTTCCCCAGCAGGGTGGGGTTGAGTTTGATAAAAGTGTGAATTTTTTTCTCACTCAACAGATAATGCCCGATTTTTTCAATTTCATCAGGAGGGCAGCCATGCATGGTGCTGAGGGTGATATTGTTGGAAAGGCAATCAGGTATATGCAATTGATGTATTGCCGGATATAATGGGGCCAGTATGCTGATAAATTTATTTTTGGTTTCACTGCAGTTTCTCATATTGTCAAGAAACCACTGTACATTTTCTTTCAGTATGCCTTCATAGTTATAGCCAATGCTCATGTTAAATATAAAACCACCTTTTTTTAGTCCTAATTTGTGTTGTAAAAGGTGGATGATAATCCAGGCTTTCAGGTACTCTTCAAATGACTCATGAATGTGCAATTCCTGCGACCATTCACAGTTGTATCCCTCGTCCTGCATGTCAATGCAGGGTTTCGAAATGGAAAGTTCATCCAGGGTCTGTATTGTTTTAAGCTCAATATAACTGGCGCCGCATAACCAGGCAACGATGATATTCTGAGCCATCTGAGAGTGAGGCCCTGCTGCAACCCCTATTGGCGTGTGCAGCTGTTGGTTAAAAATCTGCATCCCAATGCCTGTACTTTTTGTCGGGTTAAAGAATAATGCCTCGGGAATGCCAAAAATTTCTTTTTTTGTATTGAACTCTGAATCTATAAGTCGGTATAGTTTATCAATTTGAATCGTTGAAAACTCTGTAGTATGAACCATGCTATGCGGGTGTTAATTTTTATATTTGTAAAGGTAAAAAAAATACTGCTAGATGTCCGCTTTGCCCCGATTTTCCTGTATAATTCTCTCGGCTGGTAATTCTTTTCGCATGGGGCGTCATAAGGCTTTACTCTCTTTTGGAAATCAAAATATTTCTTTCCTCGAAATGATAATAAAGGCTTACCGAAAAGCAGGCGCCTCGCAAGTTATAGTTGTTGTAAATGAGGAACTTAAAGAAATGCTTTCAGGCTCAGAACTTTTTGAGAACGGGGAAGCTGAGATTGTGGTGAATCATCGTCCCGGATTGGGGCGTTTTTACTCATTAAAAAAAGGACTTTCATTGGCTGAGCCCGATAATTTGGTGTTTGTTCAGAATGTTGACAATCCTTTTGTTGATGTTAATTTGTTGATTTCAATGTTGAGTTTAATTGATGAGGCCGATGTTGTAGTTCCGTCCTTTTCCGGCAGGTCAGGCCATCCGGTATTGATTAATCAGCTGGTGTGTAAAGCTGCTATTGATTTGGCTGATATAAATGTGAGGCTGGATGTGTTTTTTAAATCATTTGGCAGGGCTCACATGGAAGCTGATCATGATAGAATATTCGTGAATGTAAATACCCCGGACGATTATAAACGTTTGTTTCCGGGGGGAGCCATTGCGTAAATCTGTCATGAATATTACTGTAATCGGGTGAGATTAAAAAAAATCAGCTGTACCCCCTTAATTGGTTTACAGCTGATTAAATCAATGAAGCAATTAGTAGTCAAATTAATTATAGGCAAATGTTACCCCGTAGATGCCTTGATAATTACCGTTTGCAAGTAGTTCATTTGTTCCGGCAACTAAATTAAGTTTTTGATTGCCGTTTTGATCAGCAGTTAGTGATTCGCCTGCTCCAGTTGCTGAAGTCTGAATCGTAAAGGACTCTCCTTTGTTGTTGCTGATCCTGGCATTGTCAATAACTACCATACAGGTAGACATTGCTTTGCCTGAAATACTGAAACTGCCAAGATTAAATTGTTTTATTTCCTGGGAGTTGAGACTCATGTCAATATTGCTGTTGCAACTTGCTGAAATCGATTCAACCACCTCAGCGCTTACATGACCCGTAACCCTCACCTGACCATATCCAAGCAGCCCTGAAAGAATCAGGATGATTGTGAGTGATATTTTGAGGGCAGGTTTCATTGTAAAAAATATTTGCTCTTGACTACTGATGTAAATGTATGTATTACAATGCCCCTTGTCAAGTATTTTGTGTAAATAATTTACATTTTGTTGGTAAATATTTAGTGATAATTTTTACAAAATTTGTAAGTAATTAAAAATCAATAATTAAAGAATGACATACTGAATTAAGGAAAGTGTAAAAAAAGTTTACATATCGTTGTTTTGATGAATTGCCGTAAAAGCAGTGTAAAATATATTTACAAATCTGTCAAATTTTAACCATGGTTTTGCATGGTGTTTATCTGTAAATTAGTTTTACTATTTGGGGGGTTAAAATAATTTACAAATAAATAATGATGTAAGCATAGAGCATCGTTGTTGATGTCTAAAGAGAATTTCTTTGGAAAAGAAATAGTGCGCGGAAGGGGTAAATTACAAAGTTGTAATCATCATGTCCGGATTGCAGGCAATCGGAGTTGCATTCGTAAATAGAATATTAGGACCGATAAAGATTTCGGGCTGATAACGAGGGTATGATTACATTTAATGTTTCAGTCCGTATTTTTCAATTTTTGCATTCAGTGTTGGTCTGGTAATTTCAAGTATTCTGGAGGCTTCCTGTTTATTCCATTTTACCTTATCCAGCACTTTCTTGATATGGACCTTTTCTATATCGGCAATTGATTTGAGCTCGAATTTCTCGGCCGTTGAATCCTCGGCAGGGTGCATCAAAACAATATGTTCTTTTTCCAATACATCGCTGCGGGTCATGATAAGTGCCTGCATCAGCGTATTTTCCAATTCCCTGACATTTCCGGGCCATTCATGGGTTTTTAGCAGATCAATTACGCCATCGCCAATTTTGAGAACTCTTTTATTTAATTTCCGGTTAAGCTTTTGTACCAAATGCCTTACTAGTTCAGCGATATCATCTTTTCTCTGACGCAAAGGTGGAAGCGCAATTGTAAATACTTTAAGTCTGTAGTACAATTCTTCGCGGAATTTTCCGCTTTTAACCAATGATTCAAGATCTTTGTTTGTAGCTGCAATAATTCTTGCTTTTAAAGGAATGGTATCATCAGAGCCGGGTTTTTCAAACTCTAATTCCTGCAATACTCTGAGGAGTTTTGTTTGGATATCGTCCGACAATTCCGAGATTTCATCAAGGAAAAGAGTGCCTTCCCCTGCCTGCTCGAATTTTCCTTTTTTCTCGGTTGTGTTTCCCGGAAATGCAGTGCTGGTGTATCCAAATAATTCGTGTTCAAGAAGTCTCTCGCTCAGCGTTGAGCAATTGACAACAACCAATGGATGTTCCCTTGTTACACCGCTATAATGGATGAGTCGGGCAATCAGTTCTTTCCCGGTGCCTGTTTCGCCGGTTATCAAAACATTTACTTTGTTGAGTGATATTCTTCCAATGTTTTTAAAGATTTCGCGCATCACGGGAGTTTTTCCAACAAGCAGGTTGTCTTCAATGGCTTTGCGTGCTTCAGGCGAAATTGTTTCTGTCAGACTCCGGCTTTGTTTTGATACTTCCAGTCCGTTGCGGATTACATCAAGCAGTTCCTGCATTTGGATGGGCTTTTCAATAAAGTCGTAAGCGCCAAGCTGAATAGATTTTATGGTCAGGGCTACATCGCCATGCGCGGTGAGTAATATTACGGGAAGTCCGGGTTGGGTTCGTTGCAATTCAGTAACGACATCGAGCCCCGAAATGCCTGGCATTTGAAAATCAGTGACTACCAAATCAGGGCTTGTGGTTGAAGCCAGTTCCAGCCCAGTTTCACCGTCTGAAGCGGTTACTACTTCATAGCCAGCTTTGGTCAGGATGTTTGTTAATAGTGTCCTGATGATAGAGTCATCGTCAATTGCCAGAATTTTACTCATTGTATTGAATTTGAATATATAATCTAAATAATATGGAAACCAACCAGCCGCAAGAGTAATTGTTGGTTTTTATTGCCAGTTTATGTAAAAGAATTTAACAGCGATAAATTTACTACTATTTCATCCAAAATTGCAAATTATTGAAAGAAATTATAGAATATCTGTTATGTTATAAAGTTAAAGTGTTGAAATGTAGGTGTATAGTGGGTGTTGGCGAAAATTTGTGATTCCTTTTTATGTGTTGGAAGCGGGCTTTTTACCTATGGCAGATGATTGTGTGATTGTTTCTCCGGCACCTATATCATGGCTAACCCAGATATTCCCTCCTATAACGGCTCCCTTTCCTATAGTGATTCTTCCCAGGATAGTTGAATTGGCGTAAATAATTACATCGTCTTCAATTACAGGGTGTCTGGGAATTCCTTTTACGGGTTTCCCATTCCCGTCAAGTGGAAAACTTTTTGCGCCAAGGGTAACGCCCTGGTAAATTCTTACATTTTTACCGATGACCGATGTTTCGCCAATTACGACACCTGTCCCGTGATCAATAAAGAAACTATCGCCGATTTCAGCACCCGGATGTATGTCAATACCGGTTTCGGCATGAGCCATTTCAGAAATCATGCGTGGAATCAATGGAATGTCAAGCTTTATCAGTTCATGTGCAATACGGTAATGTGTTAAGACAGTGAGACTTGGGTAGCACAGAATGGTTTCACTGATATGTTTTGCAGCTGGATCGCCGGTATAGGCTGCCAAAGCATCGGAAGCAAGGCTGTGTCTGATTTTGGGTAAGGTGTCTATGAACTTTTCTGCTATCCTTTCCGAGCGTTCTTTACATGAACTGCAATCCAAATCGCTTTTCTTGCAGAAAAAACAAAATCCTACGTTTATCTGTTCCGACAGCTTTTTTTTCAATAGCGTTAATTTAATTGTCAGAGCAGCCTTGTAGGTGTTTTCTTCCGGATTTACTTCCTCAAAATACCCGGGAAAAAGTATTTCTTTAAGGATTGAAATGATTTGCTTGAGCTCCCCGGTAGATGGTAAGGAAGTTTCAGGATGCGGAAGATGAAACAGGCTGGCCTCATTTTGAAGGTTGCTCAATGTTTCAACAATGTTGCTGAATGAAGGATTTGAGTGATTCATATTTCAGTCGATTTTAAACAAATCAGTACTCAGATATCTTTCTCCTGTATCGCAAACAATGGTTACGATGGTTTTTCCTTTGTTCTCGGGTTTTGAGGCCAGTTGAATAGCCGACCAAACATTAGCACCTGAAGATATTCCACAAAGAATACCTTCTTCCCGCATCAGTCTCCGGGCTGTTAACATCGCATCTTCAGTGCTTACAGTTATTACACCATCAAGGATGTCTTTGTTGAGGATATCTGGTATAAATCCGGCGCCTATTCCCTGGATTTTGTGTTTTCCAGGTAACCCTCCCGATAGCACTGGGGAGTCTGCTGGTTCAACTGCATATGCTTTTATGGATGATTTTTTAGTCTTCAGCATTTCAGCAACGCCTGTAATGGTTCCACCGGTTCCGACTCCTGCTACAAAAATATCTATGCTGCCTTCTGTATCGTTCCATATTTCAGGGCCGGTGGTGCGGCGGTGCATCTGAGGGTTGGCCGTATTGATAAACTGATATGGAATATAGGCATTTCCATGGAAATCCTTAAGTTCATGTGCCCTGGCAATGGCGCCTTTCATGCCTGATTCTGCTGAAGTAAGCACAATTTCAGCTCCAAATGCTTTTATGATACTGCGGCGCTCTATACTTGCACTCTCTGGCATGGTGATGATGAGTTTATAACCTCTTTCGGCGCAAATCATGGCCAAACCGATTCCGGTGTTTCCACTGGTTGGTTCAATAATGACTGTTTCTGGCCCGATAAGTTTTTTTTCTTCCGCATTTTCAATTAATGCCAGCGCAAGCCGATCCTTGACTGAAAATGAAGGATTATTGGATTCAAGTTTTACCAGGATATTTGCCTTGTACTCTTGCCCGAGCCTGTTTAGCCTGAGCAGAGGCGTGTTGCCTATCAATTGGCTAATAGTATTTGCAATTTTCATCTCGTATAGTTTTATCTGTCAGGTGTCTTCGTGATTAAAAACAAAAAAAGCCTGCACAAGTTTGTACAGGCCTGATAGATTTATAGTGATAGTGATTTTCAGCTAATCACTTTTCTCACCGCATCAATCACCGTACCGTCTACCCATTTAATAGCTGCAATAAATTCATCGTCAAGCACTGGCAGTGATGGTTTTCCGCAGATGCGTTCGGCCTCTTCCTTGAGCTGATGAATGGTTTTTATGGGTAAAGCCGATCCTTTTAGTCTGTCAAGGAGATCAGTACGCAATGGATTGATGGCAATTCCTCTTTCTGTTACAATAACATCAATCAGTTCGCCAGGGCCACAAATCGTAGTTACTTCATCACGTATAACAGGCATTCTGTCGCGGAAAAGCGGAATTGGCAGAATGACGCATTTTGAAAACAGGCAATTCATCCAACCGCCTATTCCATGAAGTAAAAGACCATCAGAATGTGTAACAACGTTGGCGTTAAAATTGACATCAACTTCAGTAGCGCCCAGAATAACCACATCAACCATTGATGCAAAGTTGCCTTTGCCATGATAGTTGTAGCTTGTGAAAGGGCTTGTATTCAGGTGATTGTTGTTTTCGCGCATAGATCTTACGCCTTCCAGGTCAAAAGTTTGTCCATCAAGAATGTAATCAACCAGGCCTTCTTCAAGCATCTGAACCAGGTATTTATTGCTTCCTCCGCGGGCAAAACGGGCTTTCATGCCTCGTTTGCGCAACATTTCAGCAAAATATATCCCGATAGAAAGAGCTGTTCCGCCTGCACCGGCCTGAAATGAAAATCCATTGCGAATAATGCCTGCTTCATCACAAAACCGGGCGGTTAATTCTGCCAACAGCAGCCTGTCGGGGCTTTTGGTAATTTCAGTGGTTCCTGAAATGATTTTTTCAGGGATGCCTATTTGGCTTAGTACAACCACAAAATCAACATAATTGCCGTGAATTTGCCAGGGAACACAAGGAAAAGGCACAAGATTGTCGGTGACAACGATAACTTTATCGGCATACTGTGAATCGGCCAGGGCAAACCCGAGCAATCCGCAGGCTGCGGTGCCGCGGTCGCCGGTTGCATTGCCAAACATATCGGCTGTCGGCGCCGCAATTACAGCAATATCGATGTGGAGATCACCATCCTGAATGGCCTGGTAGCGCCCTCCATGAGAACGCAAAATTCCCATTCCCTGCATTTTGCCTTCTGATGTGAATTTGCCAAGCGCGCCATTCATGCTTCCTTCAATATGATGAATGGTGCCATCTTCAAGATATCTGATTAATGGACTGTGGCATTCAAATGAAGCAGAAGGCGCCCATGTCAGGTTTTTAACGCCCAGTTCAGCAGCGGCATCAAAAATCTGGTTTCCAACCAGGTCGCCATTGCGAAAATGATGATGCGTGGATATGGTCATCCCGTCTTTCAGGCCGCACCTGATAAGCGCTTCACGTAAGGAAGAGATGACTTTGTTTCCGTCTTCGGGGTAATCGGCACACGAACTAATGGGTGGAGCGTATTTTCTGCCTGATGGTCTGAATTTTCCAACACCCTGATATGGAGTTGATTCCTTACCATTGATGATTTGTGGAACAATCCTTCCCACTGCGTTGGTTGTTAGATTACCGTATTTTGACATGATTTTCTTTTTAACCCGGTTAATGATTATTCAAGTTTTTCAGCCAGTAGTAAATTCATTGCGCCAGTCAACCGGCAGTTTGCCCATTTTTATGGCGCGTGTGATGGTTTGTTGCGCTCTTTTTACAACAGGAGGGTCAATCATTTTAGTGCCCAGTGAAACAACGCCCAGGCCTTGTTCGGTAGCATCGATAAACGCACTGACAATTTTTTTGGCCTTCTCGATTTCTGCTTCATCTGGAGCGAAATTATCGTGAATTACCTTTATTTGCCGCGGATGTATGCATCCCATTCCATCAAATCCCATCGCTTTTGAACGTTGCACCGTTTGACCGAGAGCTTCCATATCAGCAATATCTGAAAAAACAGAGTCGATGGCCTGAATACCTGTCGCTTTACATGCATTCACTATCATACTGCGGGCAAAAAACGATTCTGATCCTTCGTTGGTGCGGCGGGTACCAAGGTCTGCTGTATAGTCTTCAAGGCCAATGGCCAAAGCAACTACATTTTGACAATTGGCAATTTCAAGTGCTTTTAGCACGCCAAGAGCACTTTCTATAATGGGCATCAGCCATATATGGCTTTTGATTCCGTGCTGTTGTTTTAATGCATCAATCCGTTGATTAACCAGTTCTATTTGATGAGCACTTTCACACTTTGGCACGAGAATCAGATTCACATTGTGGGGAACAATGTAATCAAGATCCTGAAGCCCTTCAGGTATCTGGTTGATTCTGACCATCCTTTCAGCTCCATAAAAATCAAGTCCTCTCAGCGCATTTCTGACAAGTAAACGGGCTTCAGGTTTTTTTTGAACAGCAACAGCATCTTCCAGGTCGAGAATTATGCCATTGGGCTTGTGAATGCCGGCATTGATCATCAGGCTTGGGCTGTTGCCCGGAAGATAAAGCCTTGAAAACCGATCCTGTTCCTTGCTTGTTTCATAATTGTTTTGAGGCAAAAAAGCAGGAAGGTATTCCTTTTCAGAGCCTGTTAACTGCCTGATGGCCGCTTCGAGCCTGGCAGCTATAACCAGCTCAAGCGCTCCTGAATCTTCAAGTAAAAGCCGCGCGTGCTTTATTTCATAATGTTGGAAGATCTTTTCGCAAAGCCCGATAATGGATTTGCCGTAAAGAGCCATTACTTTACTGTTTACTTGAATGTCAATGCCACCAACTGTCATTAATTCGAGCGTGACATGACAATCTGACCTGACTCCTTTTCCTTTGTTGCCTGTTGTTGCTGTGTTTGTCACATCATCCTCCGGTTTTATAGTTTAAAGATGTTTCCTTTTTTTTGAATGCCTGGCAGAGTTTAATAGTTGTATTGAAATAATTATTTACCAAATTTAAAGATGTTGCACCACAATGTCAACTTTAATGTAAAGATACCTTTTGGTATTCGGTAATTCTCGTTAAAATGCGGGAAATTAAATGTTTAATGAATGCCTGATTCGTTTTGGTAAAATTAACGGTACGGTTATTTAGTGTGCAATCAATTAAAGTGTTGTATTGAAGCTGACATTTATTAAAAATATGCTGACATGTAAAAATGTATGTATTTGAAAAGTCAGAGCAATTTACTTAAAGTTATGTGGCTGATAAACTGTGTGTTGGTGAATGCCTGGGGTTTTTATGTTTATTGTATATTTAAATAATTGTGCCTCTTGATTTTGAAGGGTAATTGCCAGAATACACATGAATCGCTAAACAATGATAGAAAAATGAATACTTTTTGTGTATTTTTGTATTCAAATCCCTTGCATCGTTCTTTTTACTGAAAAGCTGAACAAAACAATCTTTCGCTGGTTTAATAGCAGCTTTTAAAAACGGAATAGTTTTTGCAATAGCATTGAGATAAATCAAAATTACTTCTGCCTGGCAGAAATCAATAAACCAACCATTAGAAACCCAAAAATCAAAAGACATGAGAAAATGGAATTTTTTTATTGCAGCATTATTTATGAGTGCAGCCGTTATGGTAAGTTCTTGCACAAAAGATAGTGAAGAAACCGATCCGGGGCCATCACTAACCATTAAAGGCGGTGCAGGTTATACATCCGACGATGCAACCATCCAAATTGGAACTACCATTAAAGTAGGTGTAGTAGGTGGTAAAAGCAGTGTTTCTGGCAATAAACTTACTAGATTTGTATTCAAATACACGGCCAATAATGTTCCCACAACATTGTTAGATACCACCCTGAATGCTGATTCTTTCAATTGGGAAACAGAACTTGATTTTTCAGGAGTAGGTACCGGCAGACTTTCATTCGAACTTACAGATAAAGGTGGAATGAAAGCTGAAAAGGGGTTCAATATTACAGTTGAAGGTCCTGAAACCGTTAAGTATACCAATATTGAATTAGGTTCATCGAATGATGCAATTGGTAGCTTTTTCTCTACAGCAGAAGGTATTGCTTATACTGTTACCCAGACTGCAACCGTACCTGCTAACCAGGCTAAAATTGACTTTTTGTTCTTTAAAGGTGTAACCAATGCCAATACCATTGCTTCTCCTGATGATGTTGATGCCAATACCATTACCGATCTTAAGCTTGGACAATGGACAAATCAAAACCAAACCCGTTTTAACCCATCAACTTATTCAGCTGCTCAATTTGATGCAATTGGTGGAAACTTCCAGTTCCCAAGTTTTGACGTAAATCAGCAAACGACAAAAATGAACCAACTTGAGGTTGGAGATGTATTTTTGTTCAAAACCCAGAGCAATAAGCTGGGACTCATCAAAATCGTAAGTCTCTACACCAAAGGCGATAAGATGAAAATTGATGTTGTAATGGAAAAATAAGTTTCTTAGACTACGATAAAAAAAGCTGCCTTTCAGGCGGCTTTTTTTATGCGAATAGCATCCTGAATTTACCATCATTCACCTTGCCAGGCATGATTTTACTCCTTTCTACGGCTTAATTTGTACTTTTGCACCATCAATTCATCAAAAAAATCAAGTGTAGCAGACAGGAATGGCAAATCAGAAAAAGCGTGTGCTCTTTATTGTAAACCCTGTTTCGGGGGTTAACCAGTCGCGAAAAGCATTGCTTGCTGATATTGCTTCAGCTGAACTTAATCCTCATGTTTTTGATTGGGAAATTCAATTTTCAGATTCAGCCGAACATGCCAAAGAACTGAGCCATGCTGCTGCTGTTGCAGGAGTTGATATCATTGCAGCTGTAGGTGGTGATGGCACTGTTAATCAGGTAGTAAAAGGAATGATTGGCAGCTCTTCAACCCTGGCTTTGATTCCGGCAGGTTCAGGAAATGGACTTGCCCGCCATCTGAAAATTCCGATTGACATTGTTCAGAGTGTACAGCTTATAAATGCCGGAGAGTCTCAACTGATAGATACTGTAAGATTAAATGATAGCCTTTTCGTTTCAATAGCCGGCGTTGGGTTTGATGCATTGGTAGCCAAACGCTTTTCTAAAGTATCGCGCAGAGGTTTTTTTTCCTATTTTAAAATTGTTACCAAAGAATATCATTATTACCGCCCGCGAAAATACCGAATGATTATTGACGGGAAAGCCTTTGTCAGGCAGGCTTTATTTGTTAGTTTTGCCAATACCAATCAATTTGGTTACAATACCATTATTTCTCCTGATGCCAGAATTGATGATGGCTTGGTTGATGTTTGTATTGTAAAGAAGGTTCCTTTGTTATACGCGCCCCGGGTGGTGGGCCTTTTGTTGACGCGCCGGATTGATAATTCCGGTTTTGTTGAAATTATCAGGGCCAAAAGCGTACAACTTGTCCGCAACAAAAATAAAGTGGTAAATGTTGACGGTGAACCGGTAAAACTTCATAAAGAGTTACGAATTGATGTAGCCCCTCTTTCTTTGAGGGTAATTGTTCCAAAATTGCATTCTGATGGGAAATAGCAACAATAAAAATAAAAATCAGGCCAGGGGAGTGGTATATTCCACCAATCAGGATTACAATTATAAGTTTGATACTGAAGAAGAACAGGCGACTTTGCCTCCGCAGCAGCAAAACCTCAGGGTGATGCTTGATAAAAAACTGAAAGGCGGCAAAAAAGCTACTGTCGTTACCGGATTTGTCGGCACGTCTGCTGATTTGTCAGATTTGGCAAAGCAACTAAAGAATCTTTGTGCGGCAGGAGGCTCATCTGGCGATGGCGAAATTTTAGTTCAGGGCGACTGCCGGCAAAAAATTCTTGATTTTCTGTTAAAAAAAGGATACAAAGTGAAACTTGCCGGAGGCTGATTCTCTTAACTTTACCTAAAATACAGAATTTATTTACCTTACCGAGATTTTCTTCAAACTATGCTAACAGAATTCTTAAATTTTTTTCGAAAAAATCCTTGGTTTTTCTATGCTTTCAGCATTGTCATGCTATTCCCCGCTTTATTGTGGCATCTTGGCTTCCTGGCAATCAACTTTCCTACCGATGAGCCAACCAGAGCCATTGTTGCACTGGAGATGATTGTGAGTGGAAATTATATCACACCTACCATCAATGGCGAATTTTACTTCAATAAACCTCCGCTTTACAATTGGATAATTGTGCTTTTTTATAAGCTTGCCGGAAACTATTCAGAGTTTACGCTGCGATTGCCAATGGTTATTTCACTTTTGCTGTTTGGCCTTACTATTTTTCAGTTTGTTCGTCGTCACCTTGGAAATATGCAGGGGTTTGTGGTGGCAATGTTGTTTATTACTTCCGGTCGTATACTTTTCTGGGATTCATTTTTGGGGTTGATAGATATTACTTTTTCATGGCTGGTTTACAGCGCTTTTATGCTGATTTATTATTTCCATTCCCGAAAGCAATACCTGGCGCTTTTCCTTGTTTCCTACCTGCTTACAGCCTTGACATTTATGATGAAAGGCTTGCCATCATTGGTATTTCAAGGCATTACCCTGCTGGTGTTTTTTAGCTACAACAGGGAGTTTAAGAAGTTATTTTCGTGGCGGCACTTCGCCGGAATAGGGTTGTTTATTCTTATTGTGGGTTCATATTACCTGGCTTATTTTCGCTACAATTCACTCGACAATGTTTTTGTGACATTATTCAGTGAGTCGGAAAAACGAACCATTATCAACTACGGGTGGAAGCGGTTTGTAAGTCATTTGTTTACTTTCCCGCTAGAGATGTTTTATCATTTCTTCCCCTGGTCGGTGTTATGGATTTTCTTTTTTAAGAAGGATTTCAGGAAAACACTGCACGATCATCCGTTTCTGAGGTTTAATTTTTTGGTGTTCATTTACAATATCATCATTTACTGGACATCTCCTGAATCTTACCCCAGGTATATTTTCATGCTTTTCCCACCCTTATTTACCATTCTTGTGTATATGTTTTTTCTCGATCGTGCTGCAAAAGGACGATGGAGTAAAGTTGTGGAAGGTTTTTTATTGGCTGTCTTGATTTTAGGGACAATGGCAGCTATTCCCATGCCCATACTTAAACAAACCGGTTTCGTAAATTTTGCCTGGTTGAAGGCTTCGGTTATGTTTGCTGTTATGGCCATGCTAACCTGGATTTATTTGAAAGTAAAAGAGCAGCGAATGATAATTTTTGCTGCAGCCATGCTTATGCTCCGTATTGGATTCGACTGGTTTATAATTCCGCCGAGGTATGATGATTTTCAGGTTCACAAAGATGGAGCACTGAAGGCTGCTGCAATAACAGGCAGCGCTAAACTACACATCTATAAGAATTCAGAAACTGAACATGCAACTTCTTTTTATATTACGCTGGGTAAAATGCAGTTGCTGCAACGTCAGTATGATGATTTTAATACAACTGATTATTATTACCTTGATCCAAGGCTGCTTCCTCAGGATGCTTACGAAACAATTTATGATTTTCAGTTGTACCGGCACGACCGTCCTATCAAAATTGCCCGGCTGAATGAAAAAGGGGTTAAGTATATTGGACCAGAAATAGAAATCAATCCGTAATTATGACTGTACTTCAAATTGGATTAAGAGTAAAGGAATTGCTGACAAAGTGGGGCTTTTCCGAAAGTTTCACATCAGGTATGCGTGATATTACTGATTTTATCATCGCGTTTATTCTGATTGTGTTAACCTATTATGTTGTAAAATTTATCGTTCTCGGGGTTGTTCATCGTATAACCAAACGCTCTTCAACCACATGGGACGATGCATTGTATGATAACCGGGTTTTTCATAAAGCCGTTTTACTGGTTCCTGGGTTTTTGCTCAATTTTTTGTCGCCCTTTACACTCAATGAGTTTCCTGATGCACTGAACTGGGTAATAAGGCTGACGCAAATCTACATGATATTCGTTACACTGTTTACTATCAATGCCTTTTTGAATGCTGTGTATGACATTTATCAGGGTTATGAAGTTTCTAAATCAAAACCGGTTAAAGGATATCTGCAGGTATTTAAAATTATAATGTTTATTGTGGGCATTATAGTGGTAATCTCTATGTTGCTTGATAAATCACCTGTCTTTCTTCTGGGAGGTCTGGGCGCTTTTTCAGCTGTATTGCTATTAATTTTCCGCGATCCTATTTTAGGACTGGTAGCCGGCATTCAGATTTCGGCCAATGATATGGTTCGCCCCGGCGATTGGATTGTAATGGATAAATCAGGTGCTGATGGTGAAGTTACTGATATTTCGCTGACTACTGTAAAGGTTCAGAACTGGGATAAAACCATTACTACCATTCCCACTTATTCTCTCGTGTCAGAAAGTTTTATCAACTGGCGTGGAATGGAAGAATCGGGCGGACGACGTATCAAAAGATCGGTCAATATTGATGTGAACAGTGTAAAATTCTGCTCATCACAAATGATTGAAAAGTTCAGAAAGATTGATTTATTGCGAAATTATATCAATTTTAAAGAAAAGGAACTTTCAGATTTTAACCGGCAGAGTGGCATTGATGATTCCATTATTGTCAATGGGAGGCGTCAAACCAATCTTGGAGTGTTCAGGGCCTACTTGTCGGCTTATCTGCGAAATAATCCTGATATCAGAACAGATATGACCTTTCTGGTGAGGCAGCTTCAACCTCGCGAAAGTGGTATTCCTATCGAAATTTATGTATTCAGCAAAGTGCAGGAATGGGCTAAATATGAGGATATTCAATCTGATATTTTTGACCATATTCTGGCCAGCATTCCTGAATTTGAGCTTAAAGTGTTCCAGAATCCATCAGGTGCAGATTTCAGAGCCATCAGGAAGGAAGATTCTTTAAAATAAGTGTTCTGCCCTGAAGCCATTTGTAAATGCTTGTGTTCATAAGCAGGAGTAGTAAGCCATAAACCGAATCTTCAATGGGTATGGTGCCCAGCCTGATGCCAAGATTTCTGGTGTTGTCGTACCACACTACCGGTTCAGGTGTAAAGCTGCCGGTTAGTGCTCCATTTACTATGAAAAATGGAATCAGTATGATCGCAAAAGTGAAATAGAAGCGGCCAAGATAGTTGGTTTTGAATACAAAAAGGTGAAGGCTTAAAAATAAGGCTGTAGCCAGAAATGTCACAAATGTATAGGTTCGTTCAGGATTCAGCAGAGCCACCACCGTCAGTATAATTATAAGTATAATGGTAATGCCTTTGGCATAGCGGCCCAGATAGTCCTGCTTAATCAGATATTCAAATGAATGATAAGTAAACAGGCAGGCATATGGAATGGCAATAAAGAAAAGCCATTCTTCAACCGGTAAGTTGAAAATGTTGACCCCTTGTAAGTACCGTTCATTAAAACCCCATACACCAGCAGCTGTTTTGTATACATCCCAGGGGATAAAAATCAGCATGGTTCCCAGCATAGCAGGGAGGAGAAACTTCCATTGTTTGTAGAATTTTAACCTGTGGTCGAAACTTACAATAAAGGGGATGGAGATAGACAGGATATTAATCCAGAAGTAGTAGGACATTTCAGGATGTTTTTACATCTTTTGACTTGTGTTTTTTTGAAAACTCTTCAAAATAGTATTTCATCGGAGCAACAAGAAATCCATAATTATAATGAGCATGTGGATGGTGATGTTCGAGATGAGCTTTTACAGTTGCCCGCAGATACCGGTTCGAAAAGTTTTTTAAAATCGGGATGCGCTGGTGTACATATACATCATGGAACATAAAGTAAGCGAATCCATATAAAAATATCCCTAACCCTAAACTTAGCAGGTACGTGTTGGGGTTGGTTACCCCAAAATAAATAAGCAGTATGCTCGGAATGGCAAATATAATGGCAAAAACATCATTCCATTCTAATTTACGGCCATCGCGTATATGATGATCTTTATGCAATACCCATAAAAATCCATGCATCACAAACTTGTGGGTAAACCATGCCATGAATTCCATGAACAGAAACGCTGCAATCACCAAAAGTACATTGAGAATTATTTCCATAGTGTGAAAGCTATTGTTAAGTTATTCAGATTGTTGAATGCGTTTTTTTGTGACTGAATAAACAACCCGGATTCTTGTTTTGTTTAAAAAATGCATTCTTTTCAGGCGGTATGATTGTTGAGTTTTTGATTGAAATATTGCTCAACCCGGTCAAAGGCAATCCTGAACCAGATGGTGAATTTTTCGGGATTCTCAATCATTTCATGTCTGATTTCATGCATATCAGCAAAGCGGTATGAAGCAACTTCTTCCGTATTTATTTCTGGCAAAATATCTGATTTGCCTATAAATACATGATCAAACTCATGTTCTGTAAGGTCATTGTCAAATTTTGCCTTATAAACAAACCCAAACACTTCTTCAAAATCACAATCAAATCCCATTTCCTCAATCATCCTTCGGTGGGCAGCATCGGCAGTGCTTTCGCCGGGTCGTGGATGACTGCAACAGGTATTGGTCCATAATCCGGGAGAATGATATTTGGTAAAAGCCCGCTGTTGTAACATCAGTTTGCCGGCCTGGTTGAAAATAAAAACAGAAAAGGCACGGTGTAGTCTGGCTTCAACATGAGCCTGCATTTTTTCCATAGTGCCCGTTTCGAAGTCATTTTCATCAACAAGTATTACGTATTCTTCCATCTTTATTTCAATGTGGTTTGGTTTGACAGGCGTATGGTGTTCTGCTCAGCTTTGGTAAGTTTGTCCGAATCGAC
Source organism: Lentimicrobiaceae bacterium (assembly GCA_020636745.1). Taxonomy (NCBI): domain Bacteria; kingdom Pseudomonadati; phylum Bacteroidota; class Bacteroidia; order Bacteroidales; family Lentimicrobiaceae; species Lentimicrobiaceae bacterium. The sequence goes on from JACJXH010000001.1 coordinate 205,020, forward strand.
TAAAAATTCTATCATTTTATTGAAAATTCTGTCGTTTGAAACGGATTTCTGTCCTTTCGATAGATTGGCAAGTAAAAAACGTTTATCTTCTTCAATATGCTGGTTATAGCCTAAAAATGAAGGTGTTTTACTTTGGGTTGCAAATCTTAGAAATCTGATTTCGAAACTATCTGGCTCAAGTTTTACAGCTTCAGCGAGCAATTGTTTTCCCTTGCGAAAATAGGAAATTTTCTTTGCCGGATTACTCAGGCATGCCGGTGCTGCTGCCGTTGATGCTCCGTAGTAAGCTAGAAGCAGGGCTGTTTTAGGCGGGTTATTCGCAAAATTATCGCTTAGCCGCAGAGCATTGCATTCATCTGCCTCTATGCCAAAGTAGGTTTCACGGGCAAGATTCAGGCTCACTGTTTGAGCGGTTGAAAGCGTGGCAATCAAAATGAAGCTGAGAATAACGGCAGGACGTAACATAATTTTTAAAACATATTTAACTGATGTCTGATATATGATGTTACCAGAAGTTTATATTTGGTTGAGTTGGGGATGCGAACCCTTTCATTCATAATTTGTGATGATTTCGTCCGTTTGATTTTCAAAAACAGGTTGTAGAAATATACATAGGCCATGTAAACTCCGAATCTGGCTCCGCGCGGCAGTTTTCTGATTCCGTCAAGCCCGTCGGCAAAGTCAATGGAAATGTCATCTTCAAGTTTTCGCTTTGCTTCATCGTCAAATCTGCTTAAATCAATATTTGGGAAGTACGATCGGCCAAGCCCTTGGTAATCAGCCTTCAGATCGCGTAGGAAATTTATTTTCTGAAAAGCCGAACCCAACCGCATGGCCGGCCCTTTTAACTTCTGATATTTCTCCTCATCGCCCTCACAAAATACCCTCAGACACATCAGCCCGACAACTTCGGCAGAGCCAAGTATATATTCTTCAAATGCGGGTTGATCATAATGAATATCTCTGAGGTCCATTTCCATGCTGTTCAGAAACTTCTCTATCAGTTCCCATTCAATGTTGTATTTATTCACAGCCCATTGAAAGTTATTCAGGATGGGATTGAGACTTATTTTTTCTTCAATGGCCAGGCGGGTGTCGTTTTTGAATCGTTCAAGCAGCTTGGCTTTGTCGAAACCATGAAATGAATCCACAATTTCATCACCGAACCTCACAAAACCGTAAATGGCATAAATCGGATCGTGAAACCTGCGGCTGAAAAATCGAATGCCCATAGAAAAGGAGGTTGAGTAAGTTACGGTGGTAAGCTTGCTCGATTTCTTTGAAATCATATCGAAAAGATCTTTCATGGATGCTTAATTTAGTTTAATGATTTCATGTGCAGCAATTTGGCCTGAAATAATGGCCGGGGGAACTCCGGGTCCTGGGACAGTAAGTTGTCCTGCATACAACAAATTTTTAATCTTATGGTTTCGCATTTTTGGTTTTAGAAATGCGGTCTGCATTAATGTATTTGCCAGCCCATAAGCATTGCCTTTATATGCGTTGTAATCTTTTTCAAAATCCGAGTGAGCATAACTTCTTTTAAAAACAATATGTTCGCGTAGTGATTGGCCGGTATATTTTTCCATGCGCTTGATTACCAGGTCAAGATAGTGCTCACGGGTTTCTTCCGTATCGGTAAGCCCTGGTGCAACCGGAATAAGTACCATAACGTTTTCGTGACCCTCAGGCGCTACGGTGCTGTCGGTGCGCGAAGTACAACTGATATAAACCGATGGTTTTTCTGGCCACTCCGGTTTCTTGTAAATGGAATCGGCATGATCTTCAAAATCTTCATCAAAAAGCAAAGTGTGATGATCAAGCTTTGTAATTCGGGTATCAAAGCCAAGGTAAAAGATCAGCGATGAAGGAGAAAGTACCCGGCTGTCCCAGTATTTATCATCATATCTGCGATAAGCTTCAGGTAATAAATGCTGTTCAACATGATGATAATCGGCAGATGCGATTACATAATCAGCCTGAAATTCATTTTGCAAAGTACTGACTGATTTTAACAGGTTGTTTTCGATGTTTAGCGATGTAACACCCTGGTTATAAATAAATTCTACACCAAATTCGCGGGCAAGTTTTTCCATAGCTTCCACAACGGCATACATTCCGGTTTCGGGGTACCACGTTCCCTGAATCATATCGCTGTAATTCATCATGCTGTACAGCGCAGGTGTGGTTTTGGCCGTTCCGCCGAGAAACAAAACCGGAAATTCAAGCATTCGGTTTATCTTTTCACTTTTAAAAAATCTTCGTGTATAGGCACCAAATGAGCTGAACAGATTTAATTTAATGCCTGCCGCTGCTATTTTCCAGTGCATGTATTCGGTAACTGAGTGACTGGGTTTCTTTACAAATTCACCGATTCCAATTCTGTATTTATACTCCGATTCTTTTAAAAACTGCTTTAGCCCTTTCGAGCTGCCGGGTTCGATAGATTCGTATAATTTGTAGATTTCTTCTGTTTCAGTTGGCAAAGCAACTTCATCGTCAGGGCCAAAATAGATTTTGTATGAAGGACTGATGCGGTTCAATTTGTAGTAATCTGAAACCTTTTTTCCAAATGAAGCAAAATAATCCTCAAAAATATCAGGCATCCAATACCAACTCGGCCCCATATCAAAGGTATAACCCTCTGCTGAGAATTTTCGGGCCCGCCCGCCCGCTATCGCATTTTTCTCAAGCACTGTTACTTTGTGCCCTGCAGCAGCCAGCGTAGCTGCAGCTGATAACCCTGAGAAACCTGCTCCTATTACGATGATATTTTTTGTTGACATTGTTTTATTTTTAAACCGGGAGTTGACTTCCAGGAGATTTTGTTCATTTAAACAGTATTAACAAAATTGCCTTAAGGTTGTTTAAATAATCAAAAGATTAATTAAACAAAATGGAGGTCAGGGGTTCAATATGCTTGAATAGGAAAATAGTATGACAGACTGTTGATTAGTGTTTTAAATCAGGCCATCATTCACTTTACTTGTTTGTTTAATTATTACGCCAGACTGTCTGCCATTCAGGCCTGAGAGAACAAGTGAAACTAAATCGCTGTTTTTGGCAGGTTCATATGGTGATTTACACCAGTACCGGCCTCCATCATCAGGGTTGATGTTCCAGTGCTTTCAAAGCTAAAATGCAGCTTGCGGGCCAGAATGTTATCGCCAGAGTTATTGGAATAGATTGTTATTATGATGGGGCCTGAAACATCCTTCCAATCGCATCTCACGGTATCCGGTTTTTCAAGCTCGTCTTCAGTGCCAAAGCCAGGATGAGGAAAGTAGTATTCAATCTTTGCGAAAAAGCTGCGAAACTTATTATGCAGGAAAACATTGCTCAATGATTTTATATAACATGTTCTGTTTTGTGCTCATAAACAATTTGTTAGAGAAATATTCAGTCTGATCTGTTCAATATCCAATTATTCAATTAATATTACCTGTTTGACTTGCCTGCTTTGGTTTACGGCTTTAAGGTGGTGCTTAAGCATTCTTCAAATAAAGACTGAATTAACTCATACTGTTAATGTTGCTTAATTTAATATACCCTCAAATAATTTGATTTTGTGTGTTTCCGATTGAAATTACACCTGATAATCAGATATGGAAAACATGGAATGAGCATAATTTAGTTTATCTTATAATTAGTACCAAAATCAATCCTAACGCCTCACTTGTCATTTATTCATGCCATGATTTTGCAATCAGTAATTTTAAACTTATTTGAGTGAATTTGTTAGATACCTGAATCGTTGATTCAATTTTTGTATACGGATTTTGTCAAGTGGAAGAATTTGTCGACATTTGAACGTAAGTTGTGCAAAATGGAGGCCAGGTTGTGGCAAGTAATTTGTTTAATGTGCAGATAAACAGTGATGTGCATAACTTGATTCTCTTTGGTTACTTACAATCTTCTTTCTTTTTTAACCTCCCTGCAAGTATGAAATATATAATGTGCTGCGATAAAAATCGAATTTTAACATTGCTGATGTTTCTGTCGGCCTTCAGCCTTTTCGGGCAAACGCCCCGCGAAATTATCAAACGAATGGAAGATCATATGAAAGGTGATGCTTCCTACATGGAAATGACAATGACAACAGTCAGGCCGCGCTATACCAGAGATATGAGTATGAAAATCTGGAGTAAGGGAGATGATTTTTCTCTCATTTTTGTGACTTCGCCTGCCAGGGATAAGGGAACAGGTTTTTTAAAGAGGAAGAAAGAAATCTGGAATTATTTGCCCTCCATTGATCGGATGGTTAAAATGCCTCCTTCAATGATGTCGCAGTCATGGATGGGGTCTGATTTTACCAACGACGATTTGGTAAGAGGGAGTTCAACGCTTGATGATTATACCCATCGGTTGCTTCCCTCCGAAAAGCTGAACGGCATTGATTGTTTTGTAATTGAATTGATTCCAAAACCTGAATCTGCCATAGTTTATAGCAAAGTGTTGATGTGGATTAGTAAAGACAAATTTTTGCAATTGAAAGTCGAAAACTTTGATGAACGCATGGAGTTAGCCAATAGCATTGTTCAAAGTAAAATTACGATGCTTGGCGGGCGCGAATTGCCGTCTGTTATGGAAATGATTCCTGCCGATAAAAAAGGAAACAAAACCATCATTACCGTTAGTAAAATTGACTTTAATCCGAAAATTGAAGACAGCTTTTTTTCAGTTCAGAATCTAAAGAAGCTTCGATAGCCACCGGTAAATCCTTCGTCAATATTAAAGGAGAAGAAATTATGAGAATTGTTTTCATATTGGCATGGCGTAATCTCTGGCGTAACAAGCGCAGAACATTGATTACCGTGGCTTCTGTTTTTTTTGCTGTTATCATGGCCATTACAGCCCAATCGTTTCAAAAAGGATCGTATGAGCTGATGATTGACAATATGGTAAAATACAGTACCGGTTATCTTCAGATTCAGGATGTGCTTTTTGAAGATGAGCCTTCTATGGACAATTCAATGCTATACGATGCTGCATTGAAGCATTCGCTTAAACCATTCAGCAGCAAAATAGCCTATACCGTTCCGCGTATGCAAAGTTTTGCGCTGGCAGCAACAAACAATACAACAAGGGGTGTTGTAGTTACCGGCATTGATCCTGATAGTGAAAACAGGTTTAATAACCTCACCGGCCTGATTACTGAAGGTGATTTTATCCATGCAGAAGACAATGCTGTTCTGGTGGCTCAGGGCCTGGCCGGAATGCTTCAGGTTAAAACAGGCGACACACTTGTACTGATTAGTCAGGGCTACCAGGGGACGATGGCAGCCGGGAAATTTCCTGTCAAGGGAATTATCAAATTACGTGTTCCTGAGCTAAATAACCGTTCAGTTTACATGCCCCTTGAAGCAGCCAGGGTCTTTTATTCAGCTGAAGAAAGGTTAACTTCACTGATCGTCATGCCTGTAAATCCGGAAGATACAGAAGAGCTTGCGGCAGAAATAGAATCAGCGGTGGATAAAGAATGGTATAAAGTTCTTACCTGGAAGGTGATGTTAAAGGATTTGCTGCGCTTGATGGAATTTGATGTTGCGGGGAATATGGTAATTATTTATATTCTTTATATTGTCATAGCATTTGGCATTTTTGGAACCGTTCTTACCATGATGGTTGAACGTTCAAAAGAGTTTGGAATGTTAATTTCATTAGGCATGAAGCGGAAGCAACTGGCATTGATATGTTTGTCCGAAAGCTTATTGATGAGCTTTATCGGGGCTGTTGCCGGTGCCGCATCGGCTTTGCCTGTGGTATTATGGTATCATTATAATCCAATCAGGCTGGAAGGGGAGATGGCCGAAATGATTCTGCAGTATGGTTTTGAACCCATCATGCCTTTTTCGCTCGATCCGGCAATTTTTATGACCCAGGCATGGGTTGTTTTTGGTATTGCAGTTATAATCGGCATGTATCCGGTTTATAAAATTTTCAAACTCCGCATTGTGGATGCCTCAAAAAAATAAACCATGAAAACACTCATAACGATCTCATGGAGAAATGTATGGCGTAATAAGTCGCGAAGCATCACCATTTTGCTGGCTATTGCCTTTGGATTATGGGGCGGAATATTTGCCACCTCAATTTCAGCAGGAATGATGAATCAGCGATTCGAAAACTCAATTGAAAAGCAGATCTCACACATTCAGATTCACAATCCTGATTTTATCAAGGACGATAATATAAAATTCTCTGTTCAACATAGTGAGCAAATAGTAAATGATCTGTTAAGTGATACCCTGGTTAAAGCTTTTTCGGCCAGAACGCTTTGTAGCGGAATGATAGCCACTGCTACCCTTACAAAAGGTGTGAAAATATTTGGCATAAATGCACAGGAAGAGGCTCGTACTACTCAGCTAAACGCCGCAATGATTGAAGGACATTTCTTGTCAGATAAGGGTAGAAATCCTGTAATCATCGGTCAACAGCTTGCCGAAAAAATGAAACTGACCGTCGGTTCACGAATTATACTCACTTTTACTGATGTTTATGGCGAAATTGTAAGTGCATCCTTTCGGGTTGAAGGAATATACAGGACCGTGCATTCTATGCTTGACGAATTGCAGCTGTACGTCAGGCAAAACGATCTGCAACATCTTACCGGAGGAAAAAGTATCAACGAAATTGCCATTCTTTTAAAGGATATCAATGCCGTTGATGGATTTAAAGCAACGTATCAGCGCAAATTTCCCGGTTCGGATATAAAAACCTGGGGGCAAATATCACCTGACCTGTTGTATATGAATGAAATGGCTGGTGTGACTTTAATGGTATTGCTGATAATTATCATGCTTGCACTCGCTTTTGGATTACTCAATACCATGCTGATGACAGTATTTGAGCGTACGCGCGAACTGGGCATGCTTATGGCTGTCGGGATGAACAAAACAAAAGTTTTTTTGATGATTTTGCTGGAAACTACTTTTCTGACCGTCAGCGGATCTGTTGCCGGCGGAGTTTTGTCGGCAGTTACCATCTTTTTTACCAGCCGTACAGGAATTGATTTTTCATCAGTGGGAGGCGATTCTTTGAGTGATTATGGCTATGAGGCCATTGTTTACCCTTCTCTCTTTCCCGAATTTTTTGTAAACATTGTCATCCTTGTTTTGCTAACGTCAATTCTGTCAGCTCTTTATCCGGCATACAAGGCGCTGAAACTGAAACCTTCCGAGGCAATCAGAAAAGATTAAAATTCAAGTACACTAAAATCTGAAATGATGAAAATTATCAGCACCCGCAATCTTACGAAAATATATAATCACACAGTGGTGCCTGTAAAAGCACTTGACAATGTGAATCTCGAGGTTGAGGAAGGTGAATTTACGGCCATTGTCGGGCCTTCAGGAAGCGGAAAAACCACATTGCTCAATATGCTTGGTGGCTTGGACAAGCCTTCTGATGGGAAAATATTCATTGATGAAACTGATATAACTTCAATGAAAGAAAGCAAACTGATTGATTTTCGCTTAAAGAACATCGGTTTTGTTTTTCAGTCTTACAATCTCATTCCTGTACTTACTGCCATTGAAAATATCTCTTTTATCATGTTGTTGCAAAAGTATCCTAAAGATAAAATGGAACAACGGGCCAGGGTCTTGCTCGAACAGGTTGGGCTAACCGATAAAGCAGATGTTCGTCCTCAGCAACTTTCGGGAGGCCAGCAGCAAAGGGTGGCAGTGGCACGTGCACTGGCTTCAAATCCACGATTTGTTCTGGCCGATGAGCCAACTGCAAATCTCGACACGCAATCGGCTTTCAATTTACTTGATATCATGCTTGAGCTAAATAAGAATGAACATATTACCCTCTTGTTTTCAACTCACGATCAGCGGGTAATTGACAAGGCCAGAAGAGTTATTACACTTGTTGACGGGGCTATTGCAAATGACGAGAGATTTGAACGATAAATTACAAAAATGAAAGTGAAACGCAATTGGAATACGTGTTGCAGGTGTATGTCAGTTTTGCGCCATTTGCTTAAATATCTCTTTGTCTTCATCCTTTATATCTTTTTTGTTTCTGTTCCTGCATACAACCAGGTTGTTGATAGCACAACAAAAGTGGTAAGCGTCAACGGATATGTTAAGGAGTTGCCTTATCTGCAGTTTGTCAATAACAAAACCACTACATTTAACAATATTCTGAACTTGCGTTTGAATTTTGCCGTCAATATCTCTAATTCAACAAATATACATCTTGAGATGCGTAACCGGTTGATGTTTGGAGATACTGAATGGGGGACTGGTCAAATCCTGAAATCATTGCAGCAAAACAATGGATGGATAAACCTGGGGGCAGCTGCACCGGTGGGCGGCAGCAGAGCAGTAATACATACGATGGCTGATCGCCTTTTCTTTGAGCACAATGCCGGTAAGTGGCAAATCCGGGCGGGCCGGCAACGCATAAACTGGGGCATAAATCTGGTGAGCAATCCTAATGATCTGTTCAATACATATTCATTTTTCGATTTTGACTACCCTGAAAGGCCGGGCGCTGATGCATTAAGAATACAATATTACAGGAGCACGATGTCGCATGTTGAAATGGCTTTTGCGCCTGCTGATCATATCAAAGATGCAGTAGGAGCTTTCTTATATGCCATCAATCGAAATGGATTTGATATTCAGTTTATTACAGGTTATTATCACAACCGCCTGTCCTTGGGAATGGGTTGGGCAGGTAATATTCTGAATGCTGGCTTTAAAGGTGAAATCGGGACATTTACCGATATTGAAAAAACGGGCCGTAAGACGAATGTTATAGTATCTCTGTCGGGTGATTATATGTTTGAGGTTGGATTGTACATGGTAGTTGAAGCTTTGTATAATGGCGGATTTGAATCCGGGGAATATGCTGCTATAGACCTCTATCGTCCTTTATCTGCCGATAATATCATGTTTTCGGAATATGCATTAACCACCTCTGTTTCTTATCCGTTTTCACCTTTATTGAATGGAACACTCTCTGTCATGAGCCTGCCTGATATTCATGCATTCTTTATCTCTCCTTCTATAACATGGTCGCTTTTACCTGATGTGGATGCAGTACTTACATCACAAATATTTTCCATTGGGGGCAGGTCTGGCGAATCAGTTACAGCAAATGCTTTGATTGGTAGTTTGCAATGGTCATTTTAATGTAAATCAATTAAATGAGATGGAATGATGATTGTAAAATTCATACCTGAAGGTGCAGGATTATGATTCCCACAAAGTGATTTAACGTTTGGATAATCATACAATAATCATTCTATCAAAGGACTGTTTAGCCTTGAGGAATGCGTTTTGCTGAAAATGCCGCGGGATGAAGAATCTAAAAAGAGAGATTACAAGTCTGATGCCATAAAGGTTTTATTAAAATGATTATCTTTGCAAAAAAAAATACAGGAACAGCCATTCTAACAGGAAAATTATAAAACTCTGATTAGCTGGTATTAAAGTCATTTTCTTTTCGCTGCAGAAAAAAAGCAATAAAATTTTTGCAAAAGGTTGTGCAAATTAAAATATTGTTCTATTTTTGCAGCCCGTTACAAAAGCTATTAAAATTTTTTTCACATGTACTTAACTCCAGAAGTAAAAACCAATATCTTTAGTGCACATGGCAAAAGTGCCAGTGATACCGGCTCAGCAGAAGGTCAGATTGCACTGTTCACCCACAGGATTCAGCATCTTACGGGCCACCTTAAGATCAACAGGAATGATCTCGTTACCGAGCGTTCACTTGTAAGATTGGTAGGAAAACGCAGAAGGTTGTTGGATTATCTGAAGGAAAAAGACATCGAACGTTACAGAGAAATCATCAAGAAATTGAATATCAGGAAATAAGTTCTGGTATCATCCGATACTTTAAAAGAGGCAATTTTGTAATTGCCTCTTTTTGTTTCCTTATGGGTTAATTTTTTTTGTGTTTACCAACCCTATTCAATTTTAGCGTAATTTTGTGCCCGTTTAGGCGGATGTTCCGCTGTGGGTACAACCACCATTTTTTCAATATATTAGATATGCAAGGAATCGTAAAAACCTTTGACATTGGAGACGGAAGGACCGTTTCTATCGAAACCGGCCGTTTGGCCAAGCAGGCGGATGGTTCCGTCGTCGTCAGAATGGGCGACACCATGCTTCTGGCAACTGTAGTATCACGCAAAGAAGCAGCCGAGAATGTTGATTTTATGCCACTTTCGGTTGAATACCGTGAGAAATATGCCTCATCAGGCCGCTTCCCCGGCGGTTTCTTTAAAAGGGAGGCCCGCCCTTCAGATTACGAAGTACTGATTGCGCGCCTTGTCGACAGAGCTTTACGTCCTCTTTTCCCGGATAATTTTCATGCAGAAACTCAGGTTATTATTACCCTGATTTCTGCCGATAATGATATTTTACCTGATGCACTGGCTTGTTTGGCAGCATCGTCAGCAATTGCGGTGTCTGACATTCCTTTCCATGGCCCGATCTCTGAAGTACGGGTAGCCCGCATCAATGGTGCTTTTGTGGTAAATCCGCCTATCAGCGCCCTGGCTTCTGCCGATATTGATATTATGGTAGCAGCTTCAATGGACAATATTATGATGGTGGAAGGCGAAATGAAAGAAGTTTCAGAAGCTGATATGATTGACGCGCTGAAATTTGCTCACGAAGCCATTAAACTGCAGTGTCAGGCCCAAATTGAACTGGCTGCAATGGTGGCCAAGGCTAACCCCAAACGTGAATATAACCACGAAACTAATGATGAAGAGTTGCGCGAGAAGGTGAAAGCTGCTACTTATAGCAAGGTTTATGAAATTGCCAGCAACCCTACTTCAAAACATGAACGCTCTGAAGCTTTTGCAGCTGTAAAAGAAGAGTTTATTGCTTCATTGCCTGCAGAAGAAGCTGCAGAAAAGGCTTATATGATCAGTCGCTACTATCATGATGTTGAAAAAGAGGCTGTAAGGAACGTTATTCTTGACAAGCGCCAGCGCCTTGATGGACGCAAACTGGATGAAATCCGCCCCATTTGGTGCGAAGTTGATTATTTGCCAAAAGTTCACGGGTCTGCTATTTTTACACGCGGCGAAACCCAGTCCCTTACCACTGTTACCCTGGGAACTAAACTTGATGAACAATTGATTGATGGTGTGGTCATTGAAGAAAAAATAAACTTCATGCTGCACTATAATTTCCCGCCATTTTCAACTGGTGAAGTAAAGAGAATGATGGGTACAAGCCGTCGCGAAATCGGACATGGAAACCTTGCTATGCGCGCACTTAAGAGTATGTTGCCCGGCCCGGATGAAAATCCATACACCATTCGTGTAGTGTCTGACATCCTTGAATCTAACGGTTCTTCGTCAATGGCCACTGTGTGTGCTGGTACCATGGCGCTGATGGATGCAGGTGTTAAACTGAAAAAACCGGTTTCAGGTATTGCCATGGGTTTGATTTCAGACTCAAAAACCGGCCGTTTTGCAGTTTTAAGTGATATTCTTGGTGATGAGGATCATCTTGGTGACATGGACTTTAAAGTTACCGGTACCCGCGATGGTATTACTGCATGCCAAATGGATATTAAAGTTGACGGACTTTCTTTTGAAGTGCTTTCTCAGGCTCTTGCCCAGGCACGCGCCGGTAGAATGCATATTCTTGACGAAATTGCCAAAACCATTACAACCCCTCGTGAAGATTATAAGCCTCATGTGCCCCGTATCGTTAAAATGACAATTCCTAAAGAATTTATTGGTGCCGTAATTGGTCCTGGTGGAAAAGTTATTCAGGAAATGCAGCGCGAAACAGGATCAACTATCGTTATTGAAGAGGTTGGTGAATTTGGGAAAATTGATATTGTTTCTGCTGACAAAGCGTCTATTGATGCTGTTATCGAAAAAATAAAACGAATTGTGGCTATCCCTGAAATCGGAACTGTTTATCACGGAACTGTAAAAAACATTACAACCTTTGGTGCTTTTGTTGAAGTACTTCCCGGAAAAGATGGTCTCCTGCATATTTCTGAAATAGATTGGACCCGCCTGAAAGATGTTGAAAGTGTATTAAAAGTGGGCGATCAGATTGATGTTAAGTTAATTGAAATCGACGCTAAAACCGGTAAACTTAAACTTTCACGCAAAGTATTGCTTCCAAAACCTGAACCAGATAATAAATAATGTAACTATTACAGATTTTTTACGTAAAAGGGTTCACTGTTAAAATTATTGGCAAAAAATGAGGCAACTAAAAATTACAAAGCAGGTTACCAATCGCGAAACTGCATCACTCGACAAATACCTTCAGGAAATTGGCAAGGTAGAACTGATTACAGCTGATGAAGAAGTGGCATTGGCTCAAAAGATCAAACAGGGAGATCGTGCTGCGCTTGAAAAACTGACCAAAGCAAATCTTAGATTTGTGGTTTCTGTTTCAAAACAATATCAAAATCAGGGGTTAAGTCTTCCTGACTTAATTAATGAAGGCAATCTCGGACTTATCAAAGCTGCCCAGCGTTTCGATGAAACCAGAGGATTTAAATTTATTTCTTATGCTGTTTGGTGGATTAGGCAATCAATTTTGCAGGCTTTAGCTGAACAATCGCGTATTGTAAGGCTGCCTCTCAACAAAATTGGGTCTATCAACAAAATTAACAAAGCTTACGCTAAACTTGAACAAGAGTATGAGCGTGAGCCAAATTTTGATGAAATTGCCGGGTTGCTCGAAATAAGTGAGAATGAAGTTAAGGAATCTATGCGGAATTCGGGGCGCCATGTTTCTATGGACGCACCACTCGTACAGGATGAAGATAATAACATGTACGATGTATTGCGTAGCGACGACGGCCCAACTCCGGAAACAGAGCTTCTTTATGAATCACTTCGCAAGGAAATTGAAAGGGCTGTTTCAACCCTTACCCCGCGCGAAGCCGATGTTATCAGGCTTTATTTCGGTCTTGGTGGCGAACATCCGCTTACCCTCGAAGAAATTGGCGAACGTTTTGACCTTACCCGCGAACGCGTGAGGCAAATCAAGGAAAAAGCCATCCGGAGGTTGAAACACACTTCACGGAGCAAAATCCTGAAAACTTATCTGGGATAAAAATTACAAGAGCGGACTTACCTCCGCTCTTTTTTTGTAAAAAAAATACCATTAAGAAGGGATAGAAAAAATCACCACTAAGGCACTTAGACCACTGAGATGCACTAAGGAAAAGATATAATAGGTATTACAGTGATTAACTTAGTGGCCCTTTGTGTCCTCAATATCTAAGTGGTTAAAAAAAAGCTACCACTAAGGCACTAAGATCACTGAGATGCACTAAGGAAAGGATATAATCCATGCAGTATTGCAGACATTAACTTAGTGGCCCTTTGTGTACTCAGTGTCTAAGTGGTTTTAAAAAGCTACCACTAATATCACTGAGATGCACTAAGGAAAGGATATAATCCATGCAGTATTGCAGACATTAACTTAGTGGCCCTTTGTGTACTCAGTGTCTTAGTGGTTAAAAAATTGCTAATCATGCACATATATCACATAGATGCACAAAAAAAACTACGATATTTGTGTAACAACAATGCAACTGGAAAACTTAGTGGCTCTTAGTGCCCTTAGTGCCTTAGTGGTTTGAAAAATCTCAAAAAATGATAACTCAAAAATACATAAACGACATTGCTTATAAGATTGTAGGCAGCGCAATTGAAGTACATAAATATCTTGGTCCAGGTTTACTGGAATCCGTATATCATAAATGTATGATTGAAGAATTATCAGACGCTGGTTTTTTTGTCCAATCACAGTTATACGTGCCGATTAAATACAAAAATAAAAATTTAGGTGGTGTACTTAAACTTGATCTTTTGGTGGAAAATCTTGTAATTGTTGAATTAAAAGCTGCCGATATTATGATTCCTTTGTATAGGGCTCAGTTACTTTCCTATCTTAAACTAACTGGTAAGCCTAAAGGGTTATTGATCAATTTTCACAGTGAAAATATTGTTGAACAGATGGTTCCGATGGTTACTGAGGAATTTTCAAAATTACCAAGGGCATAGTAATTACCTGGTGCATGTAATGTTATTTAGGCAATAGTTATTGTTTGAGATGTTATCGAAAGAGGGAATAGTCACTAAACGATAAGTGCTGAACCCGGGGGAGCTTACTCATCTCACTTTTGCAATTATAAAATTTCATGATATATTGTATTGCTCGTAACTGTTACGACGGTTACACGGTTGAAAAACAATTAACTTTATTCATAAAAAATACTGTACTTTCGCATAAAAAACAGAAATATGAGTCCGCATTTGATCGCCCCTTCCTTACTTTCAGCAAATTTTGCCCGTTTGGGCGAAGATATTGAAATGCTCAACCAAAGCGAAGCCGACTGGTTTCACATTGATGTTATGGACGGGGTTTTTGTTCCTAACATCTCTTTTGGGATGCCGGTGATCAAAGCTATTGGGAAGGCAGCCACCAAACCTCTTGACGTACATCTCATGATTGTTCAGCCGGAGCGGTATTTTGAAACATTCCGCGACCTGGGAGCCACTTACCTGAGTATTCATTTTGAAGCGGTGACCCACCTGCACCGGGCGGTTCATCAGATTAAGGAGTTAGGTATGAAAGCCGGAGTAGTAATGAATCCTCATTCAAATGTTACGCTTCTCGAAGATATTATTGAGGATTTGGATTTGGTTCTTCTTATGTCAGTGAATCCAGGCTTTGGTGGCCAAAAATTTATCGAAGGAACTTACCGGAAAATAGAAAAATTAAAAACCTTAATCGTGTCAAAAAATGCCCGGGCACTGATTGAAATTGACGGAGGTGTGGATTTGAAAAATGCCCCCGCACTTATTCATGCAGGTGCTGATGTGCTTGTTGCCGGCAACACAATATTTTCCTCGGAAAATCCCCGGGAAACAATTGCCAGACTAAAAACGCCGGTGAAATAAGACTATATTTATTCAATAAATTCAATCACCTCACTGAGTATCTTTTTAGACTTTCTTGCCGGAGCCCCAAATGGCTTGCCTATTGCCACAAATGTTACAAGACTCCAGGGGGCTTCAATTTTAAGTAATTTTTCAAGGCCGGGCTTAGCAATCATGGGGGCACTCATCCAACATGCACCATACCCCAAATCAACAGCCGAAAGCAGTATATTTTGAACGGCGGCGCCGGCAGTTTGCAAATCCGGCCGGTTTCGCATCTTTTCTATTTCTTCATGCGAAAGCTCAATACCTGTTTCCATTACCGAAACAGAAGGTTTCATGATAAGGGCTATTAAAGCGGGCGCATCCTCGAAAAATGTGGAATACCATTCAAATCTGGATAAAAAGGAGCGGTTTACATCCTCTTTGTCTTTCACCGGAAGGCTTGAAATAGTATCTGAAACCGCCTTTGCCATTGATTTGAGTAATGCCTGATTGGTAATGACCAGAAATTTCCAGGGTTGAGAATTATTGATGCTGGGGGCTAGTGCAGCCCGCCTTACCATCTCTTTTAAAACTTCAGGTTTTACCATTTCATCCGTAAAACTTCTTACACTTACCCTGTTTTCTATTGTTTGAACTAGTTCCATCTGCGTGAATTTACTGGTTTATACAAAGATCAGAAATATCTTCATTCATAATTTTGGAAACATAAAAATAATATATTTGTAAAGATAAAACCCCGAATGCAAAATCCCCTAATGTTATGAGCAAAGAATTAGAGCAACTATTACCATCAAGATTGTGGTATTATTTCCAGGAAATCTGTAAAGTACCACGTCCTTCTAAAAAAGAAGAAAAAATTGCGGAATTTATTGTTTCTTTTGGTAAAAGTCAGGGCTTGGAAACTATTGTTGACCAAACCGGAAATGTGCTAATCAGGAAACCGGCTACCCCCGGATTTGAAAGCAGAAAATCTGTTGTACTTCAGAGTCACATGGATATGGTATGTGAGAAAAATTCCGATACTTTGCATGATTTTGACATTGATCCAATTCAACCATTTATTGAAGGTGAGTGGGTAAAAGCTAAAGGAACTACGCTTGGCGCTGACGACGGTATTGGCATTGCCGCTCAGTTAGCCTTACTGGAATCTTCCGATCTTCAACACGGCCCCATTGAGTGCTTATTTACAGTTGACGAAGAAACAGGGTTAACCGGGGCTTTTGGCCTGAAACCTGATTTGTTGAAAAGCAAAATCTTGCTGAATCTGGATTCGGAAGACGAAGGGGAAATCTTTATTGGTTGTGCTGGTGGTAAAGATACCCTCATCAGTATGAACTATTCCAAAGTGCCGGTAGGTTCAGGTTTTACGGGTTATGTTGTAAAAGTCAGCGGACTTAAAGGAGGCCATTCCGGTGATGATATCAATAAAGGACTTGGTAATGCAAATAAAATTCTCAACCGTTTATTATGGGAAGCAAATCGCCGGTTTGAAATGCGCCTGTCTCAGTTTAACGGAGGTAACCTTCGGAATGCTATTGCTCGCGAAGCTATGGCCATCGTTACTGTCCCGAAAAGATTTATGGCAGAGTTTGAGCAGTATGTAATTGATTTTGGACGTACTGTTAAAAATGAGTTAAAAGTGACAGAACCAGGCCTGAATGTTCAGTTTAAATCAACCGATTTGCCCGATTATTTATTTGATGTGGCTACGCAGGAGAGACTTCTTAATGCACTCTATGCCTGCCCTCATGGAGTCATTGCTATGTCTGCAGATATTCCAAACTTTGTTGAAACTTCTACCAATCTGGCTTCTGTCAAAACATTTGACAATAAAATAGAAATTACAACCAGTCAGAGAAGTTCAGTGGAATCTGCCAAAGACAATATCGGAAATATGGTTGTGGCTGTTTTCAATCTTGCCGGTGGTAAAGCTGTTCATACCGATGGATACCCCGGATGGACTCCTAACCCAAGGTCAGAAATTCTGGAAATTTCAAAAATAGCCTATCAAAAACTGTTTGCCACCGAGCCTAAAGTTCTGGCGATTCATGCAGGCCTTGAATGTGGACTGGTTGGTGAGAAATATCCTGGGATGGATATGATATCCTATGGGCCAACCATTAAAGGAGCACATTCTCCTGATGAAAGATTAAAAATCGATACTGTTCAAAAATTTTGGGATTTGACGCTCGAAATTTTACTGAATGTTCCCAACGTGGAAAATGCATAAAATATTTATACGGCTCCGAGAGGGGCCGTTTTTATTATCACTTAATGGAGCTGCCTGGCGTAATAAATAGAATAAAAGTTTACTTTACTGGTAAAATGTTTTAAGTTTGTTATTCAAAAGCGTATGTTTTTATCTTTCCCTAACAAAATTCTCTGTCATGAAAATTAAATCTATTCTCTTTGGGTCATTATTAATGCCTTTAATTTTATCATCGCAGACCAATGTAAGCCGGGCTTACCTTGGTAACGATGGTGAAATTCTTTCTGAAAGTTATATAACCTATGATGACTTTTCAAGCGACCGACAGCCCTCTGAAATACTTCAAATGGCAGGTTTCCCTAAAAAAGTTCCGGTACATCCTAACTTCAAGAACTTTCGCAATGTAACACTTGCCGATATCAATAACGATGGAAAAGATGAAATTCTGATTCCTTCTATGAATACTCTCAGGGTGTTTACGTATACCGGGGAGCTTTTGTGGAGTAAATTGCTTACCGGAACGCCCATCTATCCTCCGTCTGTTTCAGTTATGGATGGAAGTGGCACATTGGGGATAGTTCAGGTTACAGGCGGCTCACCAAACAATGGCAGGGTTTATTATTTGGATGTGAATGGAAATGATATATCAGGGTGGCCATTAACTTTTAACAATCATTGGATTATTTGTGCGCCGGTAATTGCTGATGCAGATAATGATGGAACAAAGGAAATAATTGTTCAAACCCGCACATCTAATAATCTTCATGTATTGAAAACCGATGGCACAGTGCTTTGGACAGCCACGCTTGGCGGAACTCCGGCCGTTACTCCTTCTGTTGCTGATATTGACTCCGATGGCATCAAAGACATTGTTACTGCTATTTCTAATGGAACTATGTATGCTTTTAACGCAAATGATGGTACGGAAAAAACAGGATTCCCCATACCTTCCAATGGTTATAGCTTTTCATATCAATCACCGTTGTTGGCCGATTTGGATGGAAACGGACAATTAAGCATAATAGGAGCTGCACATGGAGATGCACCTGAATATTTTGTCAGAAATAGCGATGGCTCTTATCGCACTGGATGGCCTGTGCCGGTTCCGGGGAATGACTGGACTTATGCTCCACCGACTGTTGTTGATCTAACTGGGAATAACAATTTTAGCATTTTCACCAGTAAACCGATAGGGGAGGATGCAGCTCCAATGTTATTTGGATATCATCCGGATGCCACTATGATGGATAATTTCCCCATTGTTAAATCAGGAGGTCTTGAAAGTACTATTTGTGTTGCTGACATTACCGGAGATGGAAATCAAGATCTAATATTTGGCAGCAACCTTATGGTTGATTTGAAAGGTTTTATTCATGCTTACAGAACTGATGGCACTGGAGAGATTAATGGATTTCCTCTAAGACCAACAGGTTTTACTTTTATGAATGGGCCAACACTGGGTGATGTGAATGGAGATGGTTTGCTTGATTTGGTCTCTTTTTCCTATGAACTGACTTTTACTCCAAGCGATTCAGCCTATGTAAATGTTTATGAGCTTTTAGTCCCAGTAGAACAGGCTGATGTATTATTTGGTACATATAAAGGTAGTAACGACAGGTCAGGATATATTGCCAGAACTAATCTTCCGATTGAATTCCCGGCACCTCTGGATTTAACTTATGCTATCAATTATACCGATGTTGATCTGCAGTGGTTGTCTCCTGATTTGAGCGGGAGTCAAAATCTGGTTCTGACAGGTTACAATATTTATCGTAATAACTCTCAAATTGGCCAGGTTTCTGCCGGTACGCTCACATTCACCGATCCTCTTGTGCCTGAAGGTGGCCATACTTATGGTGTTACTGCTGTTTATGGCGACCCATTGCCCGGAGAATCTTCGCCGGTTGAAGTATTTGTTGATTATATATTAAATACTCCCGCAATTGCTCAACAAATAACCCGCTTGTATCCCAATCCGGTAAACGGTTATCTGACTATTGAGTCACCCGATATGACAAATATTTGTGTTTTCAATATGATGGGCGAGCTGGTATACAACCTTAATTTGGGAAGCAACAGTTCCGTAAAAATAAATACAGGGAGCTGGGATGCAGGCATGTATAATATCAGGATTCTCGGGCCCTCAGGTGTTACCAATCATAAGTTCAGTGTTATAAGATAGGACTCCGTCATTGATTGCCAATTACAACGGATTGTCTATCTATAATGTCTCAGATTTCTGTGCAGGATTCTTTTTCAGAGCATGAACTCCCTTTTAGTCATGCTCATGATGATTAAAGATGACTGACCTGAATTCTGAGACATTACTTTTAAGAATGATTCTCTTATTATCCTGTAAGGGGTAAGTTGGGAACTATTTCCCAATGATAATACCCATTCTCAACACAGGGTTTGAGTAGGGAGATAGAGCGTCTTCTGTGAGGTTCCAAAGAGCCATAATAAAAAAGTAGGAGCCTTGGCTGATTTTTTGCCTGTATCCTCCGCCAACAAAGAAACTATTGATATTGGCTATCCTTGATTCGGTCCAGAGGCTGCCTCCTGATGTATAGTAGTCATCATAATTATAGCGTAAATGTTCAAATTCAGCATGAGCAAACACGTTTTCAAGAATATGGTACCTGGCAAATACTGAACCACCTAAAATATTACTCTTTAAATCATAGCCGATTCCTGTAGAATAATCAAAGTAATAATCTTTGTACCTGTAATATTTGTAAGTTAATCCGATGCCCGTTTCAAATTTTGGAGTTACCCGGTAACCTATAACAGGGGAAATATCTATCATGGTGAGGTTGCCAAATTGTAATCCAAGGCCACCGCCAAAGAAGATGTTGTCAGTAAAGTTGCTTTTTTTTACGTCAGAATTGGTTTGTGCCATGGAAATCTCCGACAAAAACATGAGAGCTAAAATTAAAATAGAGGTGCAAAAGTTTAAAATAGGTTTCATAAGTGTTGAATTAGGCAGCTAATTTACAAAATTTCAATGACATGTTTAAAGATAGCAAATAAATAGATGTGATTGAATAACAATGTATTGATGAAATCAGGCGAATGTTTGTTGGGAGAATTGGGAGAAGCTTAAAAAAAAAGATTAAATTTTATGGAAGTTATAAAGTGTTGGTAAATAGGCAGAATGGTTTGCGATTGAGGGGTAAAATGGAATAAAACTAAAAAATGATTTGGATGTAAAGAAAAAGGGTGTACTTTTGCACTCCCGTTCAACGCAAGAACTTTGAAGGAAAAGCGAAGGGACGGGTTCAGGTCTTTGAGAGAAACGTTGAGAAAAAATAATTTTCAAAAAATGTTGCAGAATTAAAAAAAGTAATTAATTTTGCAGCCCCAAACGCAGGGAATGAAAGAGTGGGAAAGCGGGGTTAAGAAAGAAGATTTGAAATAAAGACGAGTTCTTTGAACTATTGAAGCAAAACGAAAATAAGCAGCAATGCGATTTATTATGTGAATAATAAATTGGAATTAAATCTTGAGAACATTTAACTTTTCTATTACAATGGAGAGTTTGATCCTGGCTCAGGATGAACGCTAGCGGCAGGCTTAATACATGCAAGTCGAACGGGATTCGAGGTAGCAATACTTTGATGAGAGTGGCGCACGGGTGCGTAACGCGTATGCAACCTACCTTTAACAGGGAGATAGCCCCGAGAAATCGGGATTAATATTCCATAACATTGCAGTGTGGCATCACACAGCAATTAAAGCTCCGGCGGTTAAAGATGGGCATGCGTGACATTAGCTAGTTGGTGAGGTAACGGCTCACCAAGGCAACGATGTCTAGGGGTCCTGAGAGGGTTATCCCCCACACTGGTACTGAGACACGGACCAGACTCCTACGGGAGGCAGCAGTAAGGAATATTGGTCAATGGGCGCAAGCCTGAACCAGCCATGCCGCGTGCAGGAAGACGGCCCTATGGGTTGTAAACTGCTTTTGTCAGGGAATAAACCTATCTACGTGTAGATAGCTGAAGGTACCTGAAGAATAAGCATCGGCTAACTCCGTGCCAGCAGCCGCGGTAATACGGAGGATGCAAGCGTTATCCGGATTCATTGGGTTTAAAGGGTGCGCAGGCTGATTATTAAGTCAGGGGTGAAATCTCTCGGCTCAACCGAGAAACTGCCTTTGATACTGATAGTCTAGAGTATAGTTGAAGTTGGCGGAATGTGTCATGTAGCGGTGAAATGCTTAGATATGACACAGAACACCGATCGCGAAGGCAGCTAGCTAAGCTATAACTGACGCTCATGCACGAAAGCGTGGGGATCAAACAGGATTAGATACCCTGGTAGTCCACGCTGTAAACGATGATTACTCGATGTTGGCGATACACAGTCAGCGTCTAAGCGAAAGCAATAAGTAATCCACCTGGGGAGTACGATCGCAAGATTGAAACTCAAAGGAATTGACGGGGGCCCGCACAAGCGGAGGAGCATGTGGTTTAATTCGATGATACGCGAGGAACCTTACCTGGGCTAGAACGTAGAGAGACTATAGGAGAAATCTTATATCCCTTCGGGGCTGTCTACGAGGTGCTGCATGGTTGTCGTCAGCTCGTGCCGTGAGGTGTCGGGTTAAGTCCCATAACGAGCGCAACCCCTATCTTTAGTTGCCAACAGGTCAAGCTGGGGACTCTAAAGAAACTGCCTACGCAAGTAGTGAGGAAGGCGGGGATGACGTCAAATCAGCACGGCCCTTACGTCCAGGGCTACACACGTGCTACAATGGCCGATACAGAGGGCAGCTACCTGGTGACAGGATGCAAATCTCCAAAGTCGGTCTCAGTTCGGATCGGAGTCTGCAACCCGACTCCGTGAAGTTGGATTCGCTAGTAATCGCGCATCAGCCATGGCGCGGTGAATACGTTCCCGGGCCTTGTACACACCGCCCGTCAAGCCATGGAAGTTGGGGGGACCTAAAGTCGATAACCGCAAGGAGTCGCCTAGGGTAAAACCAATGACTGGGGCTAAGTCGTAACAAGGTAGCCGTACCGGAAGGTGTGGCTGGAATACCTCCTTTCTAGAGTAGATTTAATCACTTCGGTTAACCGGAGTCATTGCTTGCTTATTTGTTTGCTTCATAACTTACAGGATATATACCTTGAAGGATTACGCGTGAGGGCTCTATCCCTTAACACACTGAGGAATAGGACACTATGCAATACATAGTCCCGTAGCTCAGTTGGTTAGAGCACTACACTGATAATGTAGGGGTCCGCAGTTCAAATCTGCGCGGGACTACATCACAAAAGAAGAATCACTTCGAGGGGAATTAGCTCAGCTGGCTAGAGCACCTGCCTTGCACGCAGGGGGTCATCGGTTCGAATCCGTTATTCTCCACCATAATTTTTGGTTTTGCTAAAGAATCAGAGATTAGACAAGTTCTTAAAATATTGAATAGTTGAAATAGCTCACAAGATGTGGTTTCGACAAAAAAAGGAGTATCATCGGTTCGTCCCGATAGCTATCGGGACCGTTATTCTCCACCATAATTTTTGGTTTTGCTAAAGAATCAGAGATTATACAAGTTCTTAAAAATAAAGAATAGTTAAATTAGCTCAGAGGCAGAGCGGTTTCCTGGAATAGGGAACAGGGACAAGGTTCGATACCTGTATTTGGCGCAAAAGTTCTTAATCGGGCAACTGCATTAAGACAAAAAGTTCTTTGACATGTTGGAAGAAGAGAAACTATTATGGAGATGAGCCGATGTAAAAACGTCGGGAGTAATCTTCAGGTAGAAGAGTACAATCGAGTACAAATTTGAATAAAATAATTAAGAAAGTTAATAAGGGCGCAGGGTGGATGCCTTGGCTCTCAGAGGCGAAGAAGGACGTGATAAGCTGCGAAAAGCTTCGGGGAGGTGCAAATAACCTTTGATCCGGAGATATCCGAATGGGGCAACCCGGTACGTTGAAGACGTATCATCCCGATTAATCGGGAAGCAAACGCGGTGAACTGAAACATCTAAGTAACCGCAGGAGAAGAAAACAAAAGTGATTCCCTAAGTAGTGGCGAGCGAACGGGGAACAGCCCAAACCTAAGATGTTACGGCATATTAGGGGTTGTAGGACTGCAATAGTTGACGAATAATTTGTAGCAGAATCGCACTGGAAAGTGCAACCATAGGGGGTGATAGTCCCGTAGGCGAAACGAATTATTTACACGAGCAGTATCCTGAGTACCGCGGGACCGGAGAAATCCTGTGGGAATCTGGCAGCACCATCTGCCAAGGCTAAATACTCCTGAGAGACCGATAGCGAACCAGTACTGTGAAGGAAAGGTGAAAAGAACCGCGAACAGCGGAGTGAAATAGAACCTGAAACCGTGCGCCTACAAACGGTCAGAGTCCCGAATTTTCGGGATGATGGCGTGCCTTTTGCATAATGAGCCTACGAGTTACTCCTCTCTGGCAAGGTTAAATGCGTTGACGCATGGAGCCGCAGCGAAAGCGAGTCTGAATAGGGCGCGAAGTCAGAGGGGGTAGACGCGAAACTTTGTGATCTACCCATGATCAGGTTGAAGGTCCGGTAACACGGACTGAAGGACCGAACCAGTTGACGTTGAAAAGTCTTTGGATGAATTGTGGGTAGGGGTGAAAGGCTAATCAAACTGAGAGATAGCTCGTACTCCCCGAAATGCCTTTAGGGGCAGCCTCGAGGTTGAGTATCATAGAGGTAGAGCTACTGATAGGATGCGGGGGCTTCATCGCCTACCAACTCCTGACAAACTCCGAATGCTATGATATATACTCGGGAGTGAGGCGTTGGGTGCTAAGGTCCAGCGCCGAGAGGGAAAGAACCCAGACCATCAGTTAAGGTCCCCAAATGTATGCTAAGTTGATCTAACGAGGTTCGATTGCATTGACAGCTAGGATGTTGGCTTGGAAGCAGCCATTCATTTAAAGAGTGCGTAACAGCTCACTAGTCGAGCGATCGGGCGTGGATGATAATCGGGCATAAAGTATACTACCGAAACTGTGGATTTACGCTAAAAGCGTATCTGGTAGGGGAGCATTCCAGTCTGCACAGAAGGTGTGTCGTAAGGCATGCTGGAGCGTCTGGAAAAGCAAATGTAGGCATAAGTAACGATAATGAGGGTGGGAAACCCTCACACCGAAAGACCAAGGTTTCCTGATCAACGCTAATCGGATCAGGGTTAGTCGGGACCTAAGGCGAAGCCGAATGGCGTAGTCGATGGACAACATGTTAATATTCATGTACCGGCAATAACTGCGATGGGGTGACGGAGTAGTGAAAGGCATGCGTACTGACGGAATAGTACGTTAAAGGGTGTAGATAAATGCACAGCAGGCAAATCCGCTGAGCATGTCGAACCTGATAGTACCGCGAGACTTCGGTCAAGCGGATAATTGCCCTAAACAGACTTCCAGGAAAAACCTCTAAGCATCAGGTTATTGGCGCCCGTACCGGAAACCGACACAGGTGGTCGAGGAGAGTATCCAAAGGTGCTCGAGTGAATCATAGTTAAGGAACTAGGCAAATTAGTCCTGTAACTTCGGGAGAAAGGACGCCTCAGCAATGAGGCCGCAGAGAAATGGCCCAGGCGACTGTTTATCAAAAACACATGGCTTTGCTAAATCGAAAGATGACGTATAAGGCCTGACACCTGCCCGGTGCTGGAAGGTTAAGAGGAGATGTCATTCGCAAGGAGAAGCATTGAATTGAAGCCCCAGTAAACGGCGGCCGTAACTATAACGGTCCTAAGGTAGCGAAATTCCTTGTCGGGTAAGTTCCGACCTGCACGAATGGTGTAACGATCTGGGCACTGTCTCAACTATGAGCTCGGTGAAATTGTAGTTCCGGTGAAGATGCCGGATACCCGCAACGGGACGGAAAGACCCCGTGAACCTTCACTATAGCTTAACATTGACATTGAATAAACGATGTGTAGGATAGGTGGGAGATTGTGAAGCGGCTTCGCCAGGAGTCGTGGAATCAACCTTGAAATACCACCCTTTGTTTATTCGATGCCTAATCCCGCGCATGCGGGAGACATTGTTTGGTGGGTAGTTTGACTGGGGTGGTCGCCTCCAAAAGAGTAACGGAGGCTTTCAAAGGTACCCTCAGCACGCTTGGTAACCGTGCGTAGAGTGCAATGGCATAAGGGTGCTTGACTGTGAGACCTACAAGTCGATCAGGTAGGAAACTAGGACATAGTGATCCGGTGGTTCCGTATGGAAGGGCCATCGCTCAAAGGATAAAAGGTACTCCGGGGATAACAGGCTGATCACTCCCAAGAGCTCACATCGACGGAGTGGTTTGGCACCTCGATGTCGGCTCGTCACATCCTGGGGCTGGAGAAGGTCCCAAGGGTTCGGCTGTTCGCCGATTAAAGTGGCACGTGAGCTGGGTTCAGAACGTCGCGAGACAGTTCGGTCCCTATCTGTTGTGGGCGTTAGAAGTTTGAGAGCACCTGACTCTAGTACGAGAGGACCGAGTCGGACATACCTCTTGTGTACCTGTTGTTGCGCCAGCTGCATCGCAGGGTAGCCACGTATGGACGAGATAAGCGCTGAAAGCATCTAAGTGCGAAACTCAGCTCAAGATGAGACTTCTTTTAAGGGTCGTTGTAGACTACAACGTTGATAGGTCACAGGTGTAAAGGCAGTAATGTCAAAGCCGAGTGATACTAATTACCCGTAGACTTTCTTAAGTACAAACGCTTTCACATTCGTTTGTTTTCATAATCGGATTTCTTCTTCCTTTAACATGTCGAATCATGGGCTTATACCCCTTGATTTAAAATACGCAAAGCATTAAGGTGACTTTAGCGGTGGTGTCCACCTCTTCCCATTCCGAACAGAGAAGTTAAGCCCACCAGCGCCGATGGTACTGCCATTCCAGGTGGGAGAGTAGGTCGTCGCCAAACTTTTACTTAAAGGCTATCCATTTTGGATAGCCTTTTTTGTTATCCGGTATTCTCTTATGATTATTCTATAGTTCTGTATTAAAATGTAGCCTCTCCAGGTTAAACAAATGTTTTGCCTTCATTTCCCTTCTTTTTTAGATTCCTTCTTAATCTGTTGTTCAGATT
This sequence comes from Lentimicrobiaceae bacterium, assembly GCA_020636745.1. NCBI lineage: Bacteria > Pseudomonadati > Bacteroidota > Bacteroidia > Bacteroidales > Lentimicrobiaceae > Lentimicrobiaceae bacterium. The sequence goes on from JACJXH010000001.1 coordinate 231,218, forward strand.
TTGTTATTATCATTCTTTGACCTATTTGATGGTTGATGAAATTATTATTTTTTTTGTTTTTTTATCCGTATTTGAATAAAAGCAATGCTGGTATTATTTGAATAAAAGCATTGAGCAAAATAATTTTAATACCTGGTGTAAGTATTTCAATATGCATAGATTCCTGATGCTCTACGTTTATTTGATTAGACTTGTAACTCTTTTTTACTTAATACTGAATTTTACAAAAGGGGATTGTTGTTTGAACATAATATATTGGATAGAAATATTGTATATCTGCAAAAGCAGATAATAAGATAGCTGCAAGAAAATATTTTACAATTTTGCGCTTGAGATCTATCATTGGTTTCAAAGACATTGTCGTTAAATTATGCACTAGCGGCTGTAGTATTCAAACGTTCTGAATTATTATCTGTAATCTTTAAGATGATCAAAATTTTAACCATCGAAGGTAAGCTTCATTTTGTTTGATGTTAAAGCATTCGTATGTACTGACATAATAGAAAGGTATAGTTTATGCTACGTTTTTCCTCTCCTGCATATGGAAATAGATGAAATTAATTGAAAAAGGTTTCATATACCGGAAACTCTGGTTCTCATCAAGTGCCCCCATAAGTTAGAAAAGTAGAATAATTGGAACAACTCTTAGATAAGAAAGAACTCGAGAACCAGTATTATGGTTTGCTATTGGATTACAGTATGCCATTGCCTGAATATAAAATATTAAACTGCTCGTTCTTCCTGAGTTAAATCGAAAAACTGCGCTTAAACCATAGAGAAAATTTGCCAACAGTGTTATTTATCATGATATGGCAGGTAAAAAAGATGTAAATTTTATAAAGAGTGGCATTACCTATAGCAATAAAATTAATCCCTATTCAATTGGAATTATTTTGACCTGTATTTTATTAACTGTAATGAAGCTCATGCATTTGATTAACATTTTATATTTTCAACCTAGTTCATCTAAATCCAGACTTAATTATGTAGTCTCAATAAAAGAAATTAAGTAAAGGTTCCCGATTTTGGCTGTTTGAGGAGCAATTATAATGAATAAATAGCAGTTGAGTTTCCCTTAATGAGACAAGTTGGACAAATGTGGCGTCAAATTTTTGCTTTGTTTTCACGAAGAGATTAAGATATGGGAGCAGAAAATTCAAGAAAAATCAATTAATGATAGGGTGAAAACGTGCTTGTCTTGAATAAACCGAGGTTTGGCAAACAGATGTGTTAAAAATTGATATAGTTGATAAACAGTGTATTGCTAAAAATGGCGTGGAATGAGTTTGGAGATATAACAGACGCTTAAAAAAAAAGATTAAATTTTATAGAAGTTATAAAGTGTTGGTAAATAGGCAGAATGGTTTGCGATTGAGGGGTAAAATGGAATAAAACTAAAAAATGATTTGGATGTAAAGAAAAAGGGTGTACTTTTGCACTCCCGTTCAACGCAAGAACTTTGAAGGAAAAGCGAAGGGACGGGTTCAGGTCTTTGAGAGAAACGTTGAGAAAAAATAATTTTCAAAAAATGTTGCAGAATTAAAAAAAGTAATTAATTTTGCAGCCCCAAACGCAGGGAATGAAAGAGTGGGAAAGCGGGGTTAAGAAAGAAGATTTGAAATAAAGACGAGTTCTTTGAACTATTGAAGCAAAACGAAAATAAGCAGCAATGCGATTTATTATGTGAATAATAAATTGGAATTAAATCTTGAGAACATTTAACTTTTCTATTACAATGGAGAGTTTGATCCTGGCTCAGGATGAACGCTAGCGGCAGGCTTAATACATGCAAGTCGAACGGGATTCGAGGTAGCAATACTTTGATGAGAGTGGCGCACGGGTGCGTAACGCGTATGCAACCTACCTTTAACAGGGAGATAGCCCCGAGAAATCGGGATTAATATTCCATAACATTGCAGTGTGGCATCACACAGCAATTAAAGCTCCGGCGGTTAAAGATGGGCATGCGTGACATTAGCTAGTTGGTGAGGTAACGGCTCACCAAGGCAACGATGTCTAGGGGTCCTGAGAGGGTTATCCCCCACACTGGTACTGAGACACGGACCAGACTCCTACGGGAGGCAGCAGTAAGGAATATTGGTCAATGGGCGCAAGCCTGAACCAGCCATGCCGCGTGCAGGAAGACGGCCCTATGGGTTGTAAACTGCTTTTGTCAGGGAATAAACCTATCTACGTGTAGATAGCTGAAGGTACCTGAAGAATAAGCATCGGCTAACTCCGTGCCAGCAGCCGCGGTAATACGGAGGATGCAAGCGTTATCCGGATTCATTGGGTTTAAAGGGTGCGCAGGCTGATTATTAAGTCAGGGGTGAAATCTCTCGGCTCAACCGAGAAACTGCCTTTGATACTGATAGTCTAGAGTATAGTTGAAGTTGGCGGAATGTGTCATGTAGCGGTGAAATGCTTAGATATGACACAGAACACCGATCGCGAAGGCAGCTAGCTAAGCTATAACTGACGCTCATGCACGAAAGCGTGGGGATCAAACAGGATTAGATACCCTGGTAGTCCACGCTGTAAACGATGATTACTCGATGTTGGCGATACACAGTCAGCGTCTAAGCGAAAGCAATAAGTAATCCACCTGGGGAGTACGATCGCAAGATTGAAACTCAAAGGAATTGACGGGGGCCCGCACAAGCGGAGGAGCATGTGGTTTAATTCGATGATACGCGAGGAACCTTACCTGGGCTAGAACGTAGAGAGACTATAGGAGAAATCTTATATCCCTTCGGGGCTGTCTACGAGGTGCTGCATGGTTGTCGTCAGCTCGTGCCGTGAGGTGTCGGGTTAAGTCCCATAACGAGCGCAACCCCTATCTTTAGTTGCCAACAGGTCAAGCTGGGGACTCTAAAGAAACTGCCTACGCAAGTAGTGAGGAAGGCGGGGATGACGTCAAATCAGCACGGCCCTTACGTCCAGGGCTACACACGTGCTACAATGGCCGATACAGAGGGCAGCTACCTGGTGACAGGATGCAAATCTCCAAAGTCGGTCTCAGTTCGGATCGGAGTCTGCAACCCGACTCCGTGAAGTTGGATTCGCTAGTAATCGCGCATCAGCCATGGCGCGGTGAATACGTTCCCGGGCCTTGTACACACCGCCCGTCAAGCCATGGAAGTTGGGGGGACCTAAAGTCGATAACCGCAAGGAGTCGCCTAGGGTAAAACCAATGACTGGGGCTAAGTCGTAACAAGGTAGCCGTACCGGAAGGTGTGGCTGGAATACCTCCTTTCTAGAGTAGATTTAATCACTTCGGTTAACCGGAGTCATTGCTTGCTTATTTGTTTGCTTCATAACTTACAGGATATATACCTTGAAGGATTACGCGTGAGGGCTCTATCCCTTAACACACTGAGGAATAGGACACTATGCAATACATAGTCCCGTAGCTCAGTTGGTTAGAGCACTACACTGATAATGTAGGGGTCCGCAGTTCAAATCTGCGCGGGACTACATCACAAAAGAAGAATCACTTCGAGGGGAATTAGCTCAGCTGGCTAGAGCACCTGCCTTGCACGCAGGGGGTCATCGGTTCGAATCCGTTATTCTCCACCATAATTTTTGGTTTTGCTAAAGAATCAGAGATTAGACAAGTTCTTAAAATATTGAATAGTTGAAATAGCTCACAAGATGTGGTTTCGACAAAAAAAGGAGTATCATCGGTTCGTCCCGATAGCTATCGGGACCGTTATTCTCCACCATAATTTTTGGTTTTGCTAAAGAATCAGAGATTATACAAGTTCTTAAAAATAAAGAATAGTTAAATTAGCTCAGAGGCAGAGCGGTTTCCTGGAATAGGGAACAGGGACAAGGTTCGATACCTGTATTTGGCGCAAAAGTTCTTAATCGGGCAACTGCATTAAGACAAAAAGTTCTTTGACATGTTGGAAGAAGAGAAACTATTATGGAGATGAGCCGATGTAAAAACGTCGGGAGTAATCTTCAGGTAGAAGAGTACAATCGAGTACAAATTTGAATAAAATAATTAAGAAAGTTAATAAGGGCGCAGGGTGGATGCCTTGGCTCTCAGAGGCGAAGAAGGACGTGATAAGCTGCGAAAAGCTTCGGGGAGGTGCAAATAACCTTTGATCCGGAGATATCCGAATGGGGCAACCCGGTACGTTGAAGACGTATCATCCCGATTAATCGGGAAGCAAACGCGGTGAACTGAAACATCTAAGTAACCGCAGGAGAAGAAAACAAAAGTGATTCCCTAAGTAGTGGCGAGCGAACGGGGAACAGCCCAAACCTAAGATGTTACGGCATATTAGGGGTTGTAGGACTGCAATAGTTGACGAATAATTTGTAGCAGAATCGCACTGGAAAGTGCAACCATAGGGGGTGATAGTCCCGTAGGCGAAACGAATTATTTACACGAGCAGTATCCTGAGTACCGCGGGACCGGAGAAATCCTGTGGGAATCTGGCAGCACCATCTGCCAAGGCTAAATACTCCTGAGAGACCGATAGCGAACCAGTACTGTGAAGGAAAGGTGAAAAGAACCGCGAACAGCGGAGTGAAATAGAACCTGAAACCGTGCGCCTACAAACGGTCAGAGTCCCGAATTTTCGGGATGATGGCGTGCCTTTTGCATAATGAGCCTACGAGTTACTCCTCTCTGGCAAGGTTAAATGCGTTGACGCATGGAGCCGCAGCGAAAGCGAGTCTGAATAGGGCGCGAAGTCAGAGGGGGTAGACGCGAAACTTTGTGATCTACCCATGATCAGGTTGAAGGTCCGGTAACACGGACTGAAGGACCGAACCAGTTGACGTTGAAAAGTCTTTGGATGAATTGTGGGTAGGGGTGAAAGGCTAATCAAACTGAGAGATAGCTCGTACTCCCCGAAATGCCTTTAGGGGCAGCCTCGAGGTTGAGTATCATAGAGGTAGAGCTACTGATAGGATGCGGGGGCTTCATCGCCTACCAACTCCTGACAAACTCCGAATGCTATGATATATACTCGGGAGTGAGGCGTTGGGTGCTAAGGTCCAGCGCCGAGAGGGAAAGAACCCAGACCATCAGTTAAGGTCCCCAAATGTATGCTAAGTTGATCTAACGAGGTTCGATTGCATTGACAGCTAGGATGTTGGCTTGGAAGCAGCCATTCATTTAAAGAGTGCGTAACAGCTCACTAGTCGAGCGATCGGGCGTGGATGATAATCGGGCATAAAGTATACTACCGAAACTGTGGATTTACGCTAAAAGCGTATCTGGTAGGGGAGCATTCCAGTCTGCACAGAAGGTGTGTCGTAAGGCATGCTGGAGCGTCTGGAAAAGCAAATGTAGGCATAAGTAACGATAATGAGGGTGGGAAACCCTCACACCGAAAGACCAAGGTTTCCTGATCAACGCTAATCGGATCAGGGTTAGTCGGGACCTAAGGCGAAGCCGAATGGCGTAGTCGATGGACAACATGTTAATATTCATGTACCGGCAATAACTGCGATGGGGTGACGGAGTAGTGAAAGGCATGCGTACTGACGGAATAGTACGTTAAAGGGTGTAGATAAATGCACAGCAGGCAAATCCGCTGAGCATGTCGAACCTGATAGTACCGCGAGACTTCGGTCAAGCGGATAATTGCCCTAAACAGACTTCCAGGAAAAACCTCTAAGCATCAGGTTATTGGCGCCCGTACCGGAAACCGACACAGGTGGTCGAGGAGAGTATCCAAAGGTGCTCGAGTGAATCATAGTTAAGGAACTAGGCAAATTAGTCCTGTAACTTCGGGAGAAAGGACGCCTCAGCAATGAGGCCGCAGAGAAATGGCCCAGGCGACTGTTTATCAAAAACACATGGCTTTGCTAAATCGAAAGATGACGTATAAGGCCTGACACCTGCCCGGTGCTGGAAGGTTAAGAGGAGATGTCATTCGCAAGGAGAAGCATTGAATTGAAGCCCCAGTAAACGGCGGCCGTAACTATAACGGTCCTAAGGTAGCGAAATTCCTTGTCGGGTAAGTTCCGACCTGCACGAATGGTGTAACGATCTGGGCACTGTCTCAACTATGAGCTCGGTGAAATTGTAGTTCCGGTGAAGATGCCGGATACCCGCAACGGGACGGAAAGACCCCGTGAACCTTCACTATAGCTTAACATTGACATTGAATAAACGATGTGTAGGATAGGTGGGAGATTGTGAAGCGGCTTCGCCAGGAGTCGTGGAATCAACCTTGAAATACCACCCTTTGTTTATTCGATGCCTAATCCCGCGCATGCGGGAGACATTGTTTGGTGGGTAGTTTGACTGGGGTGGTCGCCTCCAAAAGAGTAACGGAGGCTTTCAAAGGTACCCTCAGCACGCTTGGTAACCGTGCGTAGAGTGCAATGGCATAAGGGTGCTTGACTGTGAGACCTACAAGTCGATCAGGTAGGAAACTAGGACATAGTGATCCGGTGGTTCCGTATGGAAGGGCCATCGCTCAAAGGATAAAAGGTACTCCGGGGATAACAGGCTGATCACTCCCAAGAGCTCACATCGACGGAGTGGTTTGGCACCTCGATGTCGGCTCGTCACATCCTGGGGCTGGAGAAGGTCCCAAGGGTTCGGCTGTTCGCCGATTAAAGTGGCACGTGAGCTGGGTTCAGAACGTCGCGAGACAGTTCGGTCCCTATCTGTTGTGGGCGTTAGAAGTTTGAGAGCACCTGACTCTAGTACGAGAGGACCGAGTCGGACATACCTCTTGTGTACCTGTTGTTGCGCCAGCTGCATCGCAGGGTAGCCACGTATGGACGAGATAAGCGCTGAAAGCATCTAAGTGCGAAACTCAGCTCAAGATGAGACTTCTTTTAAGGGTCGTTGTAGACTACAACGTTGATAGGTCACAGGTGTAAAGGCAGTAATGTCAAAGCCGAGTGATACTAATTACCCGTAGACTTTCTTAAGTACAAACGCTTTCACATTCGTTTGTTTTCATAATCGGATTTCTTCTTCCTTTAACATGTCGAATCATGGGCTTATACCCCTTGATTTAAAATACGCAAAGCATTAAGGTGACTTTAGCGGTGGTGTCCACCTCTTCCCATTCCGAACAGAGAAGTTAAGCCCACCAGCGCCGATGGTACTGCCATTCCAGGTGGGAGAGTAGGTCGTCGCCAAACTTTTACTTAAAGGCTATCCATTTTGGATAGCCTTTTTTGTTTATTTAAGTATCCTTAATGACTGCATCCAATCTGCTTTTATTTTATATTGGATATTTTGGAATCTCTTTTACATTGACTTTTGCAGTCGAAAAGATTATCTTTGGATAACATATTTACAATTAATATCTTTATTTATGGCTGGTTTACCTTTCCCTCAGTTTCTGAAAAGATATGGTATTACACTTCTTTTTGCAAGTGATCCCGGTGTTGTCCCTGGTGCCATTATTGAAAAAAGAAAGCGTGGATATTTTTGCGCTGGTAAACTCGAGCAAATTTTTAAAGATCCTCCTCCTGCATGGGATACAGAACTTCAACCTGCAAATCTCGTTTATGGAAGTGTCGAACGAAGTTTAAGCCTTTCAGGCAAGGCTAGTATGGATGAGTTTGGAATTAGTGTCGGAGGGGGACTCAGTAAAGCTCGTTCTGTTAATTTTCTTATTTCCGGTGTCAAATGCAGGGTGTTTAAACACCAATCTAAAATTTTGCTTATTCCGCGTCTTCAGGAGTTGCGCAGATCCAATAAGGATTTATGGAAATTAATTAATAATAATACGATTGCTGACTATACGTATTATGCAACAGAAGTGACGGTTGATTTTGAGGTGGAAGGTGCTGTTGATTTGAAGACTGAAATAGAAAATCAAATTGTCGTAACTGGCGATGCTTCGGTTGAGTGGAAATCAAAATCAAAATTTGTAATTTCAAACAATGACCAAATCCCATTTGGATTTTCTGGTTGGACTGTTTAAGAAAAACTTTGGAATGGCCGTTAAACGATAATTACTTCCACTCCTTTTTCCTCAAGAATTCTTAAAATACCTTTATCTGCTCCATTGTCAGTAATAATTATATCCACCTGATCAATATCACATATTTTTCCGAATCCTTTGCGATTTATTTTAGTTGAATCAGCCAGCACAATAATTTTTTGTGAAGCATGAATCATGCTCTTATTCAGTGAGGCTTCCATTGCATTTGTGGTAGTTAAACCATACTCAGGATCAATCCCATCAACCCCTATAAATAGTTTGTTAACAGAGTAGCCTTCAAGCATTTTTTCAGCCATAGGACCAACGACTGAAGAAGAGCTTTTGCGAACCATCCCCCCTAACTGAATAATTTCTATCCCAGTATAATTGGTTAAAACCTGGGAAGCAATGAGTGAAGCTGATATAACTGTTACATTCTGAACAGATTTTAATTGCCTGGCCAACTCATTGATCGTGGTTCCTGAAGCTAAAATTATATTGTCATAATCTTCAACCATTGATGCTGCTCTCAATGCAATGTGCTTTTTTTGATCAGCCATAATTTTTTCTTTTTCATTAACGTGCCTATCCGTTACGTAGGGATTTTGTACCGTTGCACTCCCGTGAGAACGAAAAAGAAGGTTTTTTTCTTCAAGTAGTTTCAAATCCTTTCGTATTGTTACCGCTGAAACATCTAGCTCTTTACTGAGGTCACTAACATTTACATACCCCTTTTCGGTTAACTTATTAAGGATTAGTTGATGGCGTTCGGTTATATTTAATGACATAAACGTTGAATTTGGTTTCACAAAGATATCTAAATTGAGGAGAATGAATGCTAAATTTTGATTTTTCTCTTCTTTTTTCACTCTCTGTCGTAGGTAATTTACTTAAATTATACTAGGGCGTTGGCTGTAATGTCGTGAAAAACAGGTTAATAGAATTTTTTTGATGTTTTTCTATTTCTTTTTGTTTCGAAAACTTGCTTTTTAAGTTTTGAATGTTTTATATTTGCGCTTTCGATTGCTTTTGAAGTGACCGATATTAGTTTCGCTGTAATTGAAAAATAAAATAAATGGAAAGAAATAGAATGATTGAATTAATGAAAAATCAGACTGATGGTTATGATTTTATCATTATAGGTGGAGGTGCAACGGGAATCGGAATTGCGCTTGAGACAATATCCCGTGGCTATAAGACATTGTTGGTTGAAAAGTCAGATTTTACCAAATCAACTTCAAGTAAAAGTACGAAACTGGTTCACGGAGGTGTGCGTTATTTGGCGCAGGGCGATATTGCATTGGTGAGGGAAGCCTGTGTTGAAAGAGGTCGGTTATTAAAAAATGCCCCACATTTGGTTAAAAATCAGTCATTTATTATTCCAACTTCTGGTTTATTTGATGAATTGATGTATACAGTGGGTTTGACATTTTATGATCTTTTAGCCGGGAAATACAGCCTTGGCAGATCATTACACATCTCAAAACGCAGAACTCTGCAAAGAATCCCTACGCTGAACCCAAAGAAATTATCTGCCGGCGTTATTTATCATGATGGTCAGTTTGATGATTCGCGGTTAGCTGTGAATGTTTTACAAACAGCTGCTGCCTTGGGCGCGCACTTAATGAATTATATGGAAGTCGAAGCTCTTACTAAAGATGATGCCGGGAAAATCAACGGTGTTCGTTTGCATGATGTAGAGTCAAATGAAAATTATTTAATCAAAGGGAGGGCTGTTATTAATGCAACCGGCGTTTTTGCTGATGAGGTTATGCAAATGGATAAGCCGGAGATGAAGAAGATTATTCGTCCAAGCCAGGGTGTGCATATTGTGTTGGATAAAAGTTTTTTGCCTGGTAACGATGCTATCATGATTCCCAAAACTGATGACGGCAGGGTGCTATTTGCAGTTCCATGGCACAATAAAGTGGTAGTGGGTACTACTGATACTCCATTAAATGAAGCTTCACTCGAACCGGTTGCACTTGAGGATGAAATTAACTTTATTCTGAATACTACCGGACGTTATCTTACAAAAGCGCCCGCAAGAAAAGATGTGTTGAGCATTTTTGCCGGACTTCGCCCTCTGGCAGCGCCCAAAGGTGATAGTAAAAAAACAAAGGAAATTTCGCGTAGCCACAAGATTTACATTTCAGACTCAGACTTATTTACTATGATAGGTGGCAAATGGACCACTTTCAGGAGAATGGCTGAAGACATGGTAAAGAAGGTTGAGGAAGTAAAATCGTGGAAGAAAACGCATTCAAAAACAAGAACCATGAAAATTCATGGTTACATGAAAAAGATTGATTTGACGGATCCACTTTACTTCTATGGAACCGATCGTGAAATGTTGATAAACCTCGGGAAGAATGAACCGGGAATAAGTGGAGTCATTAGCGAGAAACTGGGACTATATAAAGCACAGGTAATTTGGGCTGTGAGAAATGAAATGGCCCGATCTGTTGAAGATGTGCTGTCGCGCAGGACCCGTTGTTTGTTGCTTGATTCACGCGAAAGTGTTGCCATAGCCCCGGTTGTTGCTGAATTAATGGCTATAGAGCTTCAAAAAGATACAGCTTGGGTTAATTCGCAAGTTCAAAGCTTTAAAGAAGTGGCTGCAAATTATATGCTTAATTAACGCCTGGCTAATATTAAAAAATCTTTAAAAGTTTTTTAAGGATTTGAAGTTTTACCAATGCATATTTGCAGCTCTAAAAAAATGAATTGTCGGGAAGGATGTTAAGGTGAATAAATTGGGAGGGAAAAACCGGGAAATCCCTCTTATTTGAATGGAAAGATTGATTTTCTTCAACGGAAAAGTCATCCTGACTTCAAGGGGAGGGATTAAATACTTTAACACTTGATTTGTAATAACGCAATTAACAATTACTAAAACTATGATCTCATTTTTAAAACCGGCTCCTCACAAGCCCCTGATTGACGACAAGAGTGTTATTGACAAAGAATATTCTAAGCAGCGATTAAAGGTTTTTATAGGAATCTTTATTGGTTATGCCGGATATTATCTTGTTCGAAAGAATATTTCATTAGCAGCCCCTCATCTGCTCGAGCTGGGTTATGATAAAGGTCAGGTAGGTATTGCCATGTCGGGTGTGGCTATCGCTTATGGATTAAGTAAGTTCATCATGGGCGGTGTTTCTGACAGAAGTAATGCAAAATATTTCTTGCCATTGGGCCTGATTTTGTCAGCTTTAACCACTTTTTTTATGGGCACTGCTGTAGGGCTCTCCTCTTTGGCCATTATGTTTGCACTTCAGTTGCTGAATGGATGGTTTCAGGGTATGGGATGGCCTCCCAGTGGCAGAATTATGACCCACTGGTTTTCTATTCGTGAACGGGGGACGAAAATGGCATTTTGGAATGTGGCCCATAATGTTGGAGGCGGTTTGATTGGCCCGCTTGCCACGCTGGGTATCTTGATATATGGAGCATGGCAATTTGGTGTGTTTGTATTTCCTGCTATTATTGCCATACTTATCGCTTTAGTTGCCTTTCTTTTAATTACTGATACCCCTCAAAGTGTTGGACTGCCTTCAATTGAGGCTTATAAGAATGATTATCCAAAGAATTATTCCGAGGAATTTGAAAAGGAACTTTCAGCCAAAGAGATATTTTTCAAGTATGTGTTGAATAATAAGGTTCTTTGGTATGTCGCATTTGCCAATGCTTTTGTATACATGGTCAGGTATGGTGTGCTGGATTGGTCTCCTACTTATCTGAAAGAAGTTAAGGGATATTCTATCAGTGAAGTTGGCTGGGCTTATTTTGCTTACGAATGGGCTGCTATTCCTGGTACTATAGTTTGCGGATATATTAGCGATAAGCTCTTCAAGGGGAGAAGAACAGAGACCACAATTCTCTTTATGCTGCTGGTACTGATATCTGTGATTGTTTATTGGAAAAACCCTCCCGGACATGTATTGGTCGATAATCTGGCCTTAATCTCGATTGGATTCTTTATTTATGGCCCTGTTATGCTTATTGGCGTGCATGCGCTTGACCTGGTACCCAAAAAAGCGGCTGGTACAGCGGCAGGTCTGACTGGGCTCTTTGGATATCTGATTGGAACTTCACTGCTTGCGAATATTGTAATGGGCTATGTTGTTGAGAAATACGGGTGGAATGGTGGATTCTACCTGCTGATTGCCTCAGCTGTACTGTCGATTATTCTGATTTTGTTTACACGTAATGCCGAATTGAAAATAAAAAGTAACCAAACACTAAATTAATCAACTATGAGAAGGAAAGCTTCAGTTTTGTGCGCTGCTTTATTCAGTGCATTCATGATTTCCTCGTGCGAAACAGACAATTTTGCTGATGACACGCAGGATTACAAAAATGTTAAAGTTTCAGAATTAACTCCTGCCATGCAAACTGTCAGGGATTATGTTCCGGTAAATTCAGTTATTGCTCACCGTGGTTCAACTTTTTGGGTTCCGGAAGAAACCGAGGCTGCATTCAGATGGGCCAGAAATATTGGTGCTGACTACATGGAAGCAGACCTTCAGATTACCAAAGACGGCGTTATTCTTGCACTTCATGACTACGAACTTAAACGTACAACTGATATTGAGAATATTTTCCCTGACAGGGAATACTTGCCTGCCAGTTCTTTTACCTACGAAGAATTGATGCAGCTGGATGCTGGTTCATGGTTTAATGATGCAAAACCAGAACAGGCCCGTGAGTCTTTTTCATCGCAGAAACAATATATCTCTACATTGGAAGATATGATTATGATTGCACAGGGAATGAGAATAAAACGCGATCCTGTTACTCAGGAAAGGATTTATACAAAAGTAGAAAATGCTGACGGAACTGTAAAATATACTTTTGAATATGAGCCAGATCCGATGGATAATGGTAACAGGCCTGGTATTTATATTGAAACAAAAGAACCTTGGGTTAATCCTGGAATCGAGCAGGCTTTATATACAGAGTTGGATCGCCTTGGCTGGAATATTATGACACAGCCTGAGACCAGTACCGAACAATTTTACACTGATGGAGCCGGCATGAAAAAAGTGAATGTTGGCAATACAAACGGAAAAGTGATTATTCAAACTTTCTCACTCGAAAGTCTGCGTATTCTCAATAGTATTTTTGCCGGTAAAATCCCTACTTGTTTCCTGCTGTGGTTAGGTAATGGGCCAACAGATATGCCAACCGATGATCCAAGAACTTATGCAGAATTTATCAATTTTGGTCTTGAAAACAATGCAGTTTTCATGGGACCAAGTATTGCCGGAGCTCCCAATAAATATCCTGAACTTCTTAAACCCTGGCAGTCAGAACTTATTCACAAATCAGGTGCTGCAATTCATGCTTACTCTTTTGACACCAGAGAGCAAATGGGTCAGTATTATGGTGAGTATTTCTACAACAATACCGGTTCTTCTATTCCTAACAGACCATTGGTTGATGGAATGTTTACAAACCGCTCTGAAATGACACTGAATTTCTATAAAGAACAGGGTGTTAGACCGGTAGGCGCAGAAGGAACTGCTCTGGAAATCCTTACACAACTTGGTTATTGATTAAGTTTCAACTCTAAAAACAATTGAAAATGAAAAAGTTTTCTCACTATATTATTTTGTTGGTATTCCTTTTAAGCCCGGCCTTTATGATGGCTCAGGAATCCGATGCCGGAAAAACCATTGTTAATAACAACGATCTGAAAATTTCTGTTGGTGCGCGTGTTTCAATGGATGGTGCTGTTTATCTGCAGGATTATACTCCTTTAAAATCGGGGGCTTCTATTTCTGATGCCCGAATTCGTTTAACCATTGTTCAGGGTAAATGGGATGCTTATTATGACATTGATTTTGGTAAAGGTGTTCTGACTCAGAAAAATGCGTTTGTACGCTATAATTTTACTGATGAAAATTCTTTAAGATTGGGTTATGCTGCTGAGCCTTTTTCAATCAGCTACAATACCAGCCAGTCAGATATTCATTTCATCTCAAGATCAACTCCGGTGAATGTTCTTGCTCCCGGCAGAGCTTTAGGTGTTACTTTTAAACATGCTGGGAATAAGCTTTTTGCAGAAGCTGGAGTTTATTCTGAAAATCTCTATAATAACCAACACGAAGGCGATCAGGGATTTTCCGCATCAGGCCGCTTCTTATATCGTGCAGTTCAAAACGAAGATATGAATGTTCATGTTGGTCTGATGGGCCGATACAAAAAAATCGGAACAGGCTATGTTGAAGGTACTCCTGAAATTTTTGTAAGAAATATGCACATGGGTGCTCCACTGGAAACTACAGTTGATAGAAGTGTGCAGTTTATAGGAACTGATGTAAAATGGGCAAGCGAAGAAATAAAATATGGTTTTGAGCTTCTTGCTGTTGGTAAAAAGACTTTTGTTCAAGGAGAGTTTATTGGTTCACACATTGTTCGTGACAGGCCAGACCAGTTGTTATTTGAAAACCAGCTTGGCGGATACTGGAGTTGGACAACTCTAAAAAGCTGGCTCAACGGTAACCCATCTCTGACAAATCTTGATTTTTACGGAGGTTATGTTGAATTTGGTTACTTACTGAAAGGGTCTTCCTATAAATATGATAAAAAGAATGCTCTTCTCGGAAGACTCAGAGATCATAATGCTCTTGAGCTTGTCGGACGTTACAGCTTTACTTCATTGAATGACATTGCTGAGGGAGACTTCTTCTGGAAAGGCCAAAACAGGTTCTTCCCCGAATCTACTGGTATTACTGATTATCCACCTGTTTCCACTAGTCTGGCCGGAGGTATTGTTCAAACAATTACTGTTGGTGCTAACTACGATTTTACCCCTAACACAAGACTAATGCTTCACTATACCCATACGCTTATTGACAGCTACTATTTTGATGATGAAAGTGTTGGCATGTTGCAAATGAGACTCCAATACAGATTTTAAAGGTGGTTTAATGTGTGTTTAATTGGTGTTCAAGTGGTACCCCATCGGGGTGCCACTTTTTTTTATTTTGATTAAAGAGTAGTTTTAAGCTCATTATAAGGAATGAATGAAATGATGATTATGCAAGGGGGTGTTGCTCATTTCAATTAAGCATGAAGTTCATAATGCTTTTTTAGGAACAGTCTATACTTTACATATGCTATAACTTAAATTTGTACTTTAGCAGCAAATGTGTATCCATGAGACATCTGTTTTTTCTTTTAGTATTTTTACTGAATGGCCATTTCCTGTTTGCTCAGACTTCACAGCTGCAGTTCTTGCTGCAATCGGGTGTTAGTGTTCCATTGTCAGATTTTGCTGGAACCAATCTGGAAACCGGAAGTTTTGCACTTCCCGGGTTCTCAGGGGCAGCAGAAGTTAAATATGTGCGGAATAATCATTGGGGCATTCTCATTCAGGGTGGTTTAAGCTTAAATCCCATTGATGTTGGATATCTGGGTTATCAAAAAGTGCAGGCAGACCCTTTTCTTGATGATGTTTATATACGGAGCGATCCATTTAAAATAATACATCTGGTTGCTGGCCCATCCTATTTAAAGCGTATCGGTAAGCCTTTTCTGCTGGAAGGGCAATTGATGGCGGGTGTCTTTTTTGCTTCTACTCCGTATCAGCTCTACAAGGCTGAATATGCTTTGATTGGTCCGGTTAATTTTGAAATTACAGCGTCAAGGGATAATTGTTTTGCCTATGGGGCTGGCTTGCGTCTGATATATGAGTTTAATACTCAATACCAGTTCGGAGTTGCAACACAGTATATGCAGTCAAGGGCTGAATTTGGTTTTCTTACTGATCAGGGAATTCGTACTGATGTAAGAAATATCAGCCAATGGACAAGTTCATTTACTTTGATTCTTAAATTGTACCCAAAATGATTATTCAAACTAAGCAATAATATTAAGAGCCGATATTTTGTGATAAATAAAAAAACCTTCCGTTTTTTCTGCGGAAGGTTTCTTTTGATGATAATATTATAATAGACAAAAACTGCCCGATGCCGGCGTTTTATTCTGCTGAGCGCATATTGTGAAAAACATTTGTAATATCGTCGTCGTCATCCATACGTTCCAGCATTTTGTCAACATCGGCCTGTTGTTCAGGCGTCAGTGTTTTAGTGTCGTTGGGAATGCGCTCAAATGCAAAGGTTTTTATTTCAAAACCATTGTCTTCCAGGTACTTCTGTATAGGGCCGAAGTTTGTGAATTCAGCGTAAATCATAATCTCGCCTTCATCAACAAAGACCTCTTCAACACCATAATCAATCATTTCAAGTTCCAGATCTTCGGTGTTAATTCCTTCTTTCATAGCGACTTTGAATGAGCATTTACGCTCAAATAAAAAGTCAAGCATCCCCATGGTTCCCAGGCTTCCGCCATTTCTTACAAAATAACTTCTGACATTGGCAACTGTACGGGTTGGGTTATCGGTAGCTGTTTCAACTACAACTGCCACACCGTGAGGTGCATAGCCTTCATAAACAACTTCTTTATAGTCTGAGGAGTCTTTTGAAATAGCACGCTTGATGGCACGTTCAACATTTTCCTTAGGCATATTTTCGCTTCTGGCATTTTGTATGAGCAGGCGAAGTCTTGGGTTTAGAGCAGGATCAGGACCGCCTGATTTTACAGCGATTTCAATGTCTTTTCCTAATCGGGTGAATACTCTGGCCATATTGCCCCAGCGTTTCATTTTTCTTGCTTTGCGAAATTCAAATGCTCTTCCCATTGAACGATATTTTCTGAAGGATTAATTTAATGTTGATTTTAATAATTCAATCAACTGCAAAATTAACAGGATTCCATGAATAATGAAGAATCAATCGCTGAAATTGCTGTTTCAGGAAGGTATTAAACGACCTGAATCACTTTTCGAAAATTTCCGGCTTGTTAAATGGGTGTTAACCAGTGTTGTATGGTTGTTTTGCTAATGTTGTTTTTTTTGCTTCTGCTTTATGGCAATCTGATAAGTATCTTTGTCAAAAAAAAATATCAGCATGGAAGATGCTTTATTTGACTTTCGACGTGAATTGCATCAGTTTCCTGAATTGTCAGGGATGGAAGTGCAAACAGCCCGAAGAATAATAAATTACTTGAAGCCCTGCGCACCGGATTTATTAATTGAAGAGGTTGGTGGTCATGGGGTTATGGCTGTTTTTGATAGTGGGCGCAAAGGTCCTGAGGTGCTTTTTAGAGCTGATATGGATAGTTTGCCAATCCATGAGTCAGGATTGATGAGACACAGTTCAAAAAACGATGGAGTTTCACATAAGTGTGGGCATGACGGACATACAGCCATTCTTGCTGGCTTAGCCCATTTTATCTCAGAACATCGACCTGTTAAAGGTAAGGTATTGCTTCTGTTTCAGCCGGCTGAAGAAACTGGTATGGGAGCACGGGCGGTATTAAACGATATGAAATTTGCTCCTTTTTCACCCGATTATAGTTTTGCCCTTCATAATTTGCCAGGATACCCTGAGAATGCAGTAATAATTCGTACTGGTACTTTTGCTGCTGCATCGCGAGGTTTGATTATTAAACTTAAAGGCCGGACTTCACATGCATGTGAACCGGAAAAGGGGAGGAGTCCTGCTGCAGTTATGGCTCATTTGATGAGTGCATTACCCCGTTTGGCCGGTGATGGGGCTTCCAGAGATTACCAGGACTTTATTTTGCTGACACTCATTTATGCAAGTCTGGGAACTCCGGCTTTTGGAACAACCCCCGGTGAAGCAACCCTTATGGCAACACTCCGCGCTTATCTGGATTCTGATATGGAATCATTAACGGCAGAAGCTGTGGCTTTGGTCAAACGCCTGGCTAAAGAAAGTCAACTTGATTCTGAAATCAGTTTTACAGAGGAGTTTCCGGCAACAATGAATCATCAGGATGCTGTAGACTATGTCCTTCATGCGGCTGCTGACCTTAACCTTGAGATTATTGAGGCTGGGCTCCCTTTTCGCTGGTCAGAGGATTTTGCTCATTTCGCAGGCAAATCCAAAGCGGCTCTTTTTGGTATTGGTGCTGGCGTTGAGCATCCCTCACTGCATCACCCTGATTATGATTTTCCTGATAACATCTTAAAGACAGGGGTGAATTTATGGAAATCTGTTTATCAAAAACTCAACCTGTAAGGCTTAATTCAGGATTTTTACAAACCAATCAGCTGCCTCAATTTGTTATAGGGCTGCTATATGTTTTTCTGATTGTAATTTTTGCCTTTTTTACACCTGCAATGGTTTGTGCTTGTCAACCCAAGTGGTATTTGTAAACTTTTATACAGCTGTCTTGCTGATTTTCAGAGTTGTTGTAATTGTTTCGGATAGTGAACAATCATTCACCTGAATTGTTTGCTTTAAGTTAAACCGATAAAAAATCAGCGCATTATTTTCGTGTTACGTTGTCGTTTCTGACAATTTTTTGGTGGTCATTTTACTTACATTACAGTATGATTGGCATTCTGAAAAAGGAGATGCTGGTGCAAGTGTTTTAAATTTTCAAATCTAAACCAATAGAGCACAGGTAAGATGAGGTTAATCATCAATACTGTTAATATTCGCGTAGGAGGAATGTTACAGGTCGCACTTTCGTTTATTGATGAGCTTCGGGAGATTCCTGGGAATGAATATCACGTATTCCTTTCTCCGGAAGTAGAACGCCAGGTCAGAAAAGATAAGTTTCCGCCAAATTTCAGGTTTTATAGTTTTATTCAGTATTCAGGATATTCAGCTCGCCTGATGCGCAAATGGATGAGTTTTAAAAAACTCAGAAGAATGAAACTTTTAGAAAAAATGATTAAGCCTGAGGTTGTTTTTTCAGTGTTTGGGCCTACTTACTGGAAGCCGGGAGTGCCTCATGTGGCTGGCTTTGCTACGCCCCAATATATTTATCCTGAATCTCCTTACTTCAGACAAGTGCCTTTTTCTCAACGAATAAAATATACTCTTTTTGACAGGTTGAGATTGCTGTTGATGATGCGTAATATTGATTTTTTAATAGCTGAAACCGTTGAAGTCAAGCAAAGGCTTACAACATATCTGCGGGTTGATGCAAAAAGGGTTTTTCATGTTTCTAATACTTTAAATAGCATTTATTTTCAGCCGGAAAAATGGGCCTACAGGGCAAAGTTGCCTCCCCGTGAGCCGAATGAACTTAGACTGGTTACAATCTCAGCAAACCATTTATTTAAAAATCTGAAAATTATCAATGAAGTGATAAATCAGATAAGAATACTCCGACCTAAACTTAATGTCAGGTTTGTTTTAACTATACATCGGCGTGAATTTAAAAATCTGGGGACAAACCGAAAATATGTATATTTTACCAACAGATTAAATGTTAATGAATGCCCCTATCTTTATTCGCAGTGTGATTTCATGTTTTTGCCTTCCTTACTTGAGTGTTTTTCTGCCTCTTATCCTGAAGCTATGAAAATGGGCCTTCCTATTTTGACTTCAGATTTGAATTTTGCCAGAGAAATATGCGGGGATTCGGCTTTGTACTTTAACCCGGTTGATGCCCGCGATATTGCAGCCAAAATAATTTTTTTGTATGATAATCCAGAGCTACAGAGGAAAATGACAGCTGAGGGTTTTAAAAAATTACCTCAATTTGGAAATTCTCACGAAAGAGCTGTAAAATATCTGGATGTAGCGCAAATGGCGTCTAAAAGTTCGGCCATGCAAACCCGGGGCTTGCATAATTCTGTTATACTGCCTGCTTTACCTGATGGCGCTGCTTTTTAATTTTACAGCATATGATGTTTAAAGTTCTGCAGAAGCAGTGTCAGCGGGCTTTTGATTGAATATGTTTTGTTGTTAGAAGGCGAGCAGAATGCTTGTTTATGACGTGATTACGCTGATTTGCCAAGATATCGATCGATGATCCAGTGAGCTATGTAAATTAGCGGTGTGAGTAAGATGGCAAGTGCGACTTTATAAGTATATTGTACTAATCCCACCTGAAAAACCTGTTGCAGGCTCCAATTTCCAAGCATAAAAAATGCGATAAACAGGATTACAAAACTATCAATCAGTTGTGACACGATAGTGGAGCCGGTTGCTCTTAGCCAAAGCCGTTTGTGGCCGGTCAATCGTTTCAGATAGTGAAAGGTATAGGCATCGATAAGCTGACTTACCAGGAAAGCGGTGAGCGAGCCTGCAATAATACCCATGCCGGCCCTGAATATGCTGCTGTATGCAAAATTGATGTCAAAAGCATTGCCTGCAGGATCTGTGTTATTGAGGTCAAGCCAGAATTGTGCAGGAGGGAGTTCTGTGCCGGCTAATATTACCAGAAACGACCAGGCTATCATTCCGGCGGTTATAAAGCTGATTTTTCGAACGCCTTCTCTTCCAAAATATTCATTGATGAGGTCGGAAATAAGAAATACAAAAGGCCAGATTACAACACCCACACTCAGGTTGAAATCCAGTTTTTGGCCTCCCCAAAATGGTATTTGAGCGGGCATAAACCCAAGTAATTTTTCGAATGAAAAAATTTTAACGCCGGCAAATTCGGCCACCATTGCATTGGTGAGGAAAATGGCTGAAAGAATCAGGTAAAGCTGTTGTTTCTTTGCTGAGGATTGGTTTGTGTTCATCCGAAAAAATGAAGGGGTGCTAATTTTCTTTAAACAAGCTCATGACTGTAAAGTTCAGAAATCATCTGGTTTTAATTGCAAAGTATGAGATGAAATACCAGACGCCAGAGTCGTTGTGTTAATTTATGATGATATTACAAATTCAGGGAAAGTTTGTGATTATCACATATAAAAAATCGGGCAGTGTAAACTGCTGTTTTTTTATTTTGGCTGAGAAAAGGGAGGAGATTTCCCCTCAAAACCGGGGTGTCATATGATTTTGTAGTTAAGCAAAAAAAAGGTGGCCTTTAAAGCCACCTTTTTCAATTTATCTGTAAATTAATTACTTAATAACTGTAAGCTTGCGGGCTTCCGAAACTTTGTTTCCAGCTACAATGCGGTAAGAGTACAACCCGGAAGAGAGATTACTCAAATCGATGCGTTGAAGCAGGGTTTTGCCAATTTCCTGTTGTAAGACCATATTTCCACTCAGGTTGTAAATTTCGAGTAAACCACCTGCAGCAGCTTCAGTTACTTTAATGTAAGTAAAATCACTTGCCGGGTTTGGATAGTTCTGTCCATTCATCAAAGTGTTAACAGCGGCATCGTATTCAACGCCTGTCATTTCATTGGTGAGCCACTCGTGAGTGAGGCTTATAATTTGATTTCTTACAGCGACATCGCTCAACATCTCAAGACCTACGCCGAAATAAACCGAACGGTAATTGGTTGCATTATACTTTACAGCGGCTCCCAGTGATGTGGTGTTGTAATTAAAAATAATGTCAGCACCTGTCCCTGCGGTAATTACATCCGGATACATATTTCCGCCATAAACGTCAACAATGTTAGTTTGAGCTACAGTTCCATAAATCGGATCTTCGGTGTTGGCGTTCAGTTTGTTGTTGGCGGTGGAACCGTCATTTGTAAAACCAGCATTCAGGTAATTGGTGTAAAAGCCGCGGGTAATTGCATTGCCATTCGAGCCGCTGGCTCCGCTCATGATATCCCATCCGATGTCTTGTCCGCCAATAAAAAGGCTGTGACCGGCATCCATAAAGTCCATTACAGCTTCGGCCTGATCATCAGTAAGTGTAGGGAATGTCCAGGCAATGTTTAACCAGATGGTAAATACATCCTGAAAAGCATTTGCATTGATCATGTCGCGCATCACATTGGCGTTTGTAACAGCATAAGAAGTAATGCCGGAAGCTGCGAGTCCGTCAAGGTAAACTCCCTGATGAGTTGTAGCTTCGGGTCCTCCGGTTGCATTAACAACCAAATCTGTAACCCCTGCGATGGCCATTACCCTGTAATATTTTTCAGGAGCGCCGGGATAGTTGGCAGATCTCATTTTTAAAACATACCCGGGAAATCCTGCGCTTTCTCCTGCTAAAACTTTAATACTAATGTTTTTGGGAGTGCCTTTGGTAAGGTCAATAGTTGCAGCACTGGTGTATTCTTCGCCATCAATGATGAATGAAGCTGACCAGTCGGCTGGCGCATTTTCAGCCTCCAGGGTGAAATTAAATGGCTCGGATCCTTCTATTCCGCTGGTAGCCTCCACATTGAATATGTTTTCAAAGCCCTGATAACCGCGTTGAATGTAAGGCTCTTCTGAAGCTATACTGCCAATGTACATATTTGACCCGCCGATGGCATCAACCTCGTCGCCAGTATATATTTCCTGGTGATCTTTGGTGACAAAAACCACGACTTTCATATTGGGCACAACGGCCGGTACATTGTTGATGGCATCGGGAACAACATATGAATATGAGCGGGTTACCAGCGTTCCGGCTGTAGTAGTTGTAACTTCATCGCCCCATTGACCTGTAATCATATGGCGCAGCATGTGCATGTGAAGGTAATTGTTTCCTGCACCTCCATTTGTTTGAGGACCGTAAATGCTGTCCTGAATCAACGCAACATTTATAAAATTGGATGCGGTTGGAGCATCGGCAGTGTAATATAACTCTACCTGTACGGTTATACGGCGTGTTAAAGGGTCGAAAGTTGATGCAATGCCAACATTCACAGGAGAATTTTGTGTAATTATCTGTCCAACAGCACCTGACCATGAGCCACGTCCCAGTGCTGTATTGGATCCGGAAAATACATGGCGGTTTACTGTTCCTGAAGGATAACCGGTTAAACCTGTCTGACCTGCAATGGCATCGCCAAAGCTGGTGCGATAATCAGGTTCACTGCCCGAAGGGACCGCAAAAGAGCCCTGATGAATGGCTATAACAAAGGCCCTGCCTGGATTGGCCTCTAAAATTGATTTTGCTATGGCATGGCCGTCAGGGCAATACTGGCAGTGTATGCCTGTAAATTCTTCTAAAACTGCATTCTTTAACATGGGCTCGGTGCTTACAAGTACCTGAGCTGAAAGTCCGATGCTTAAACAAATGCCAAGAAAGAAAAGAGTCATTTTTTTTCATTTCAATTGTCGTTTTTGGTGATTAATAGGATTGATTATTGTGTGCAGATGCAAATGTGCAAAAAATATAGAGAAATATTGAAAAGAAGAGTTGTGTTTTGAAATTTTATTAAAAATTAGGTTCGTTGTTTTACTATTAAGTGTACCAAATAATGCCCGGATTGATTGAATTTGGTGCAGGATAATTGATTATGCTGTCATTGATTTGACAATCGGAAAGGTAATGTATGGTTACCCAAATAATTATTGTTCTTTCCGGGAGGTTAATGCAATGCAACAATTACAGCGCCGGTAATATAGGCAACGACCCACCATATGTACGCATACCTGGAGTAAAGATGTAGTTTGGAAGTTACCTGAACAGGGCCGTTGGCTGATAGTTTAAGTTTCCATAATAAAATGGCGTCAATCAACATTGCAGCCAAAGCCAGGTAGCCAATAACTCCATGGAAGGTGATAAAAGAATTGGCCGAACCAATAATCATACATGCAGTGGCGGTGATATCCAGTATAACTCCGGCAGTCAGAAATGTCAATACAAAAGGGGTAACAATTTTTCTTCTCTGTTCGGTGATAATAGCAACCGAATAAAAAACAAGGGCGAGGTTTACAATAATAACCCCGGCAGTCAGGATTGGATTCATGGGAAAAATTTTGATTATTTAGCCCAAAAATACAAATTGTTTGACCTTACTCAACTAAATATTCACATATGGGGATAAATTATTGTTTAATTTGTTTCATGAGCATATCGAGCGCTGCAAGTGCGGCCCTGCGAATATTCCGGCCACGATGTTCGCCGAAGGTAAATTTTTTTGTTTCAGCTCCATTGGGTGAAAGTACACAAATCCATGTTGTGCCTACAGGTTTCTCTTCTGTGCCTCCATCGGGGCCTGCAATGCCTGAAACAGCAATGGCACATTTAACATGAAACAGTTTAATGAGGCCTGCAGCCATTTCAAAAACAGTTTCTTCGCTAACGGCTCCTTTTCTGCTAATGGTGTCAGAAGAAACGCCAAGGATATTTTCTTTGATTTCGTTTGAATAGGCTACCACTGACCCTTTAAAATATGATGAGCTTCCGGCTATGCTGGTAAGCAGGTGTGCAATGTACCCTCCGGTGCAACTTTCGGCAGTTGCAAGTGTGTAATTTTGTTGCTTCAAATAATTTCCCACAACAGCCTCAAGTGTATCCTCATTTTCACCAAAAATATATTCAGGAATTAGTTCGTAGAGTTTGTCAATTTGAAATTCAACCTCTTTTTCCAATTTTGCTTTGTCTTGCCCTGATGCGCTGAGTCTTAGCCTTACAATACCCGGCTGTGGAAGATAGGCCAACTTGATAAAGTGAGGCAGATTGTTTTCCCAGTTTTCAATTTTAGCGGCCAGAAATGATTCACCGACGCCTTGTGTCAGAATTGTACGATGTACCAGGGCGATTTCACTGAAGTGCTGCAGGCGGGGCAGGATTTGTTCTGTCATCAGCGCTTTCATCTCAAAAGGGACTCCGGGGACTGAAACAAAAATTTTCCCGTTTTTATTAAACCACATACCGGGGGCGGTGCCATTCACATTCAGCAATGGGGTGCAACTTTCAGGGACCTCAGCCTGCGCCCTGTTGACTGGTGTCATTTTAAAGCGCCTGAGGTCAAATAACCTTGTTATATTATCGTATGATTCCTGATGAAAGACCAATTTGGTGTTAAAATACTCACAGAGGGTGGCTTTGGTAATATCGTCGCGTGTTGGGCCTAAGCCTCCTGACATAATAATAATATCTGCACGTGTTTCTGCATCCCTCAGTGTGTTGAGAATGTGCTCGCGATTGTCTGAAATGCTGGTTATTTGAGCAACTTTTATGCCCGAAAGATTAAGTTGTTCGGCCATCCAGGCTGAATTGGTATCAATTACCTGTCCAATCAGAAGTTCATCGCCTATTGTTATGATTTCAGCTTTCATCAGAGATTTGGGGTGAGATTATAGTTAATTGTGTCTTTTTGTAAGCAAAGTCGGATGTTCAATGATGGAACAAATTTAGGCCAATTATGTATTAAGTGTTCTTTAATTCTCTGTAAAATATTGAATGTTTCGCAACGATACGGACTATGAAAATTATGCACTATTAAGGGGATGTATCAGATGTTAGCTTTTTGATGAGGTGTATTGATGTGCAGGTTTTAAAGGATATAATGGAACGTGCTGCAGGAATTTTATTTACATTCGTGCATGTTTCTATAATTTGCAAGATTTTGTAAAAAATTATGCAACCATTTGATAGCCCCTGCATCTTAACCTAGTTCCGGACTTAACAGCGCTTCTGATTATTAATGGATGAAAAGCAACTTCTGAAAGATTGTCTTAATGGCAATGTACATGCACAGAAGCGTTTGTACGAAATGTATTCCCGAAAAATGTTCGGGGTATGTCTTCGTTATGCTGCTGACCCTGGTATGGCCGAAGATTTTTTACAGGAGGGCTTTATAAAGGTGTTTTCAAGGTTGCATAGTTTTAAGTTCCAAGGGTCGTTTGAAGGATGGGTCAGGCGCATAATGATTAATACTTCACTGGAAATGCTCAGAAAGCATGATGTGTTGAGATATAGCCAGGGAATTGACAGTTCAATGCCTTTGCAGGATGATGCGACAGATGATAATGAAGCAATGGAGATTGATTCCGAAACATTATTTAGCGTTTTTCAGGAGATGCCTCCTGGTTTCAGAACCGTGTTTAATCTTTATGCAATAGAGGATTATTCACACAAGGAAATTGGAGCTATGTTGAAAATCAGCGAGGGAACGTCTAAATCTCAGTATGCCAGGGCAAGATTATGGCTTCAGAAAAGATTAGCGGAAATAAAGCTATGAATGGATCTCACAAACATAATGATGATATTAAAGACTTTGTAAAATCAAGTCTTTCACAGTTCGAAGCCGAGCCGCCTGCTGATTTGTGGGATAAAATTGAACTCCGGATGCGAAGGCGCAGAAGAATTGTTTTTTATAGAATATCGGCCATTGCCGCCTCTGTATTGTTGCTATTCTCGCTTGGTTTTTTGTTTGTTCCCCGTTATTTTGCTGATTTGAATCAACCATCTGTGGGTGCTCTTCAAAAAACAGATTCTGGTCATGTGCAAAAAATTCTTTCAAATTTGCCATCTGCTAATCTGAAAAAAGAAGATGATCGTTTTGTTGAAGAAGGCTTATCGCTTGTTGTAACACCTGGTCAGCATCATTTGCGGCCTTTGACTCCTGAAACAAACAAGCATTCGGAACCCATTGAGTCAAAAAAGAATGAATCATTTTTGCTGTCAGGTGAAAACCAGGAGATTCAGCACATTCAACTTTCAGGCAATGATGCCACAAATGATTCAATTGAATTAATGGCTGACAAAACGGAAGTCATTCCTGAAAAGAATCAGGCCATCCAACTTCTTATTACCGATGGTAAAGGGAGTTTGATTTTGGATTCACCTGCTGACAAAAAGAAAATTATTTCAAAATGGTCAATGGCAGTGGGTTATGGAACCACTTCTTCAATTGAATTAGCTCAAAAAGCTACGGAAATGAGCTCGCCTGCAGGTAATTATACATTTGATGCATTTTCATCGGAACTTGCCAATGAAACGCTTTATTTTGAAGAGGTTGAGGCCACAACTCATCAATCGCCTGTTACATTTGGCGTTATGTTAAGCAGGAGATGGGGAGGGAAATGGAATGTTGAAACCGGGCTTGTTTACACACAGTTGGGCTATATGGTAAAAACACGCGAATTCAGCAACTCTTACCGCGAATATCACAACGAGTTATACTATTTGGGAATTCCGATAGGTGTCAGGTTGAGCATTTTAGATCGAAAAAGGTATGGTATTTTTGCCTCTCAATCTTTGATTTTTGAAAAGGGGATGGCTGGCCGGACCTCTATCCAAACCTACACAAACAATGTGATTTCTTCTACCGAAAATGATTATCTGGGTATCAGAGGTGTGCAAATATCTTCCTTGTCGGGGCTGGGAGCCGAGATTAAATTTGGGGGAAATCTGTCGGTTTATGGCCAAACCGGGGTACAGATATTCTTTTTGAACAGAACTCAGCCTTATAATATTCGCAGCGCCCGCATGGCATGGCCTTCATTTCAGGCGGGCCTGAGAATCCAATTAGATTAATCCTGATTATTTTTCACCCGGGAGTGCAACCATTCAAGGGGTTCTTCATCTTTCTTTTGATTTTAAAACCAAAACACATGAAAGCAAACTATTTTTCTGTGGCAGGATTATTTTTTCTGTTATGCATGGCTGTTTCGTTCAGCTCTTGTCAGGATAAAACATTTGAGGAGGTTACCTATACGGCCAATGTGCCTGTTTACATGGGCTTTGATGAATTCAGAAGTGCAGTAAAAAGGACTTCGCCTCACGAGCTTGTTCATCCGGGAAAAATATACTTTAAGGATAATTATTTATTTATTAATGAATATCACGAAGGTGTTCATGTAATTGATAACAGTAATCCTGCATCCCCACAGGCAGTTGCATTTATTGAAATTCCAGGGAATGTTGATATTGCTATTCGCAACCATACACTTTTTGCTGATAGTTTTATCGATCTGGTTGCTATCGATATTGCCGATCCGAATAATCCGGTTGAAGTCGACAGAGTGGAAAATGCATTTCCAAATGTTCTACCTCCGGTTGATTACTCATTGCCGGTTTATGGGCTTGACTTTGAAAAGGGGGTTGTAATCGGATGGGAAACCAAAGATGTGACAGAAGTTATTGAAAAGGGAGCTGACTATAACCGTGAAATCCTTTATTACGATGGGTTGGGGGTTCCTGCTATTGGTAACAATGAAGTTAGCATCGGGCCTTCTGCTTCAGGAATCAGCGGCTCAATGGCGCGTTTTACGCTCAACAGTGATTATTTGTATGCTGTTCATAATAATACGCTTAAAGTTTTCAACATTGCTGCAACTCCGGGCATTGTTACCGGACAGCCAGTGTCTCTTGATCGGCAGGTTGAGACAATTTTTCCTTACAATAATAAATTATTTTTGGGAACCACCACCGGAATGATGGTTTATGATTTAAGTTCACCTGCTACTCCTGCTTTTGTTTCGGTTTTTACACATATTAACTCGTGCGATCCGGTAGTGGTTGAAGGAAATCTGGCTTATGTTACACTCAGGTCGGGTACGCAATGTAACGGTTTTACAAATCAACTGGATGTAATTGATATTTCTTCAGTTTCAAATCCATTTCTGATAAAGTCTTATCCATTGTTTAACCCTCATGGACTTGGAATTGATAATCATATTCTATTTATCTGCGATGGCGATGCAGGTTTGAAAATATATGATGCAACCGACCCTTTGAATATTCATATGAATCAGATTGCTCATTTCCCGGATATTAAAACGTATGATGTGATCCCATACAACGGCTTACTGATGATGGTAGGCAGCGATGGTTTGTATCAATATGATTATTCCGATTTGGCAAATATTTCACTTATTAGCCGGATTCCGGTAGTTCAGCCATGATAATAATGACTAAAATGAGTTTTATCAGAAGTCCAAGGCAATTGTTATTTTTAACTGTGTTTCTGGCGTTGTTGCCTGTTACCCATCTTTGGGCTCAGCACAAAAATCGTGATGCAGTTTATCTCCGGCAAGGCTCTGTTGTAACCGGTGTTCTTACCATGTACGATAGCATTCAGGGTATTAGTATTACAAACAAATGCGGGATTTGGAAATTTAGCTTTGCCGAGGTTGACAGTGTGAAGCTATTTGCCCGTGTTCAAAACGCAACCTGGTCAAAATCCGGTTATTATAACCTGAGTTCGGTTGGCTTGTTGTTTGGCGAAGGTTCTGATGGGTATAAGCCTTATGTTTCACTTACCATGGTTAATGGTTGGCAGTTTAATCAGCATTTGTATGCAGGAGCCGGAATTGGCTATGAATTTTACGAATGGGGTGTAATGCCTTTATTTGCTGATGTAAAGTATATTTTGAACTCCAACCCTGTAACTCCGGTGTTTTCATGCAGAGTCGGATATGGTTTTCCGCTTTCAAAAAGTAACAATAATTCTGATTTTTATGAGCCCGCAGGTAAGACCTTTGGCGGCGTTTTGCTGAATCCTGAAGTGGGAATAGGTATTCCAATAGGGCAAAATGCGTTGCTTATCAGTTTAGGGTATCACTATCAGGAACTGTCTTATGAAGAGCAATTATACCAATGGTCTTATTATCAATCAAAGCGGGTTTATACCCATTTTAACCGTATTTCGTTAAGATTGGGGTTTGTTTTTTAGGTGATATGAAAGTAAATAATTCAAAAAGAACTCAAATGAAATCAGATACCTTTAAAATTCTGTTACTCCCGTTGATTTTGATTTTTGCCATTGTTTCCTGTTCAAAGAAATCAGAAGAAACGTTTGAAAATAAGATAAATGGCAAGTGGGAACTGGTAAGAATGACCGGTTCATTTGAAAATACAGAAACGGCAGGTGCTGATATGGAATGGAATGAGACTTACACTTTTAATGCCAACGGCACATTTGCCAAAACCAGAACAGCAGCGGGCGTGCAATCATCAGCAACAGGAAAATATTCATTATTCACTGATGCTCAGGGAGTGCATTATGTGCAGTTGGAATATGATAGCGCCAGTCCATTGGTTGGAGGCTGTTACTCTGATGTGAATGAGGAGTTATATTTTACGGCCGATCATTTGCTTTCAAGCACCTGGCGCAATTGTGATGGTCCTGGCCTTGATTACAGGAAAATAGAATGAGAAAGACTTGATGCGTCTTCAGGAAGGGTTTTCTATAAGCAATTATCCGTTGTCGTTGTGGCTTTCCTTGGGTATAACTGACATTACCGGTATTTCTGACAATCGGATGAATTCCTGAGCATGAGAGCCTATGAAAAACTCAACCAGTGAAGATTCCTGTTGAGTCATTACAACAATTAAATCAATGTCTTTTTCATTACAGGCATAGTCGAGAATGGCAGGAACCGATGTTTTAGCTCCTGAAGGAGTTTCAATCATTTGAGTGAAGCATTTCAGACCAGCCAATTCAATGGTATTTTTTACATGCGACATCTGTAATTCAAGTTTTGACCGGATTTCAGGATTGTGTGTTGACCACAGGGCTGAGACTGCTTTGATTTGTGCATCGTAAATTTTTGCCATTTTTATAGCCATTCCAATTTTTTGCCTGGTTTCTTTTGTCAAATCAAGTGGCAAAAGTATGGCCCGGCAGCCATTGTAATGATTGGTGCCGCCCACTGTAATTACAGGGCAGCCTGCCATTCTTATTACACGCGAAGTGTTACGCCCTACCATGGGTTTGGTATTGTCAATCAAGGAGTCTTTGCTGCGTGTTCCCATTACAATAAAATCGGCCATAAGCTCATCAGCCACCTCAACAATGGTTGAAAAAGTACGTCCTTGCTGGATGCGGATGTCAGTGTTTATCCCGCTTTTAAATGAAATTTTTGCAGCTACAGTTTCAAGCTCCTCACTTATTTTTTCAAGTAATTCTTCATCCTGATGTTCCTTAAATAAGGCTGAAACAAAACCCGGGAGCTCATGCACGTAAAGCAGGGTTACGTTACTGTGTGTCTTTTGAGCCAGATGAATGGCCTGATCAAGAGCCCGGACTGACTGTGAATTGAAATCATAAGGCACAAGAATATTCTTCATATCACGTTTATTAATACTTACCTTTGTTGTCTAATGGTATTTATTGATGTCTGAATATATTAACAATTAAGAATAGATTATGTCACGAATTGGTGAATCGGAATTGATTTTAAATCCTGATGGAAGTATTTATCACCTGAAGCTTAGACCTTCTGAACTGGCTGATAATATTATTGTAGTAGGCGACCCTGGTCGTGTTCCTGCAATTTCGAAATATTTTGATCGGATTGAAACTGAGCGTCAGAATCGCGAAATTGTAACCCATACTGGTTATATCGGAAACAAAAGAGTTACCGTGCTTTCTACAGGCATGGGTACAGATAACATTGACATTGTTTTGAATGAGCTGGATGCGCTGGCAAATATTGATCTTGAAAAACGGGAAGCCAGGCCGGTACATAAAAGCCTGAATATTGTCAGGCTGGGAACTTCAGGGGCTCTTCAGGCAGGTATACCTGTCGACTCTGTGGTTGCATCTACACATGGAATCGGACTTGATGGTATGTTATATTATTATCAGGGACTGGCGAATGTTATGGAACGCGATATAACCGAGGCATTTATTACCCAAACAGGTTGGCCTGCTTTTTTCCCTCGTCCTTATGCGGTTGCATGCAGTCCATTGTTACTAGCTCACTTTGCCCGTGAATTTCATCAGGGAATGACAGCTACTGCTCCTGGTTTTTACGGACCGCAAGGCAGGGTGCTCCGGCTGGCAACTACACATCCTGATATTAATGGAGCTATTGGCAGTTTTAATTTTAATGGACACCAAATTGCCAATTTTGAGATGGAAACATCAGCTTTGTATGGGCTAAGTAAAATGCTTGGCCACAATGCGCTAACTGTTTGTGCTATCGTAGCCAACAGGGTGGATAAAACCTTTAGCAAAGATTATCATCCGGCAATTGAGTCTTTGATAAAACATGTTCTTGAAAAAATGGAAACACTTCCTGAATAATTTTTGAACAGTAAAACAGGCATCTGTTCTCATTTTGAACGAAACTTCAGCTTCATATGTTGAAAAGTAATGGCTTAAATTAAGCTTTTATTGTCGATATTTGTGTTGTAATCAGGTTTTATGACCATATTCGCAAAATATGACCCACAGCTTGAAGCGCTGATCAGTTTGCTTGATGAACCGGATCCGGGCGCTTTTTCCAAAATCCGGAATCAAATTTTTGCTTACGGTACCAGTGCTGTGCCTGTACTTGAATCGGCATGGGAGCATACGTTTGATCATATGTTGCAGCAGCGAATCGAAGAAATTATTCACAATATTCAGTATGACCAGCTGTTTCTTGACCTGACCCAATGGACACACTACGGGAATGATGATTTGCTTGAAGGATATTTGTTGTTTACAAAATATCAGTATCAAAGCATAGATATTGAAGCCCTCAGGCTCCAAATTCATGTCATTTGCCGCGATATTTGGCTTGAGCTGAACGACAATCTTACTGCACTGGAAAAAGTAAAGGTGCTGAATCACATTATTTTTGATCTTCATAAATTCCAGTTGCCGTTGCGACAAACCACGGAACCACGCTATTTGTTTTTGAATAATTTACTTGATTCGCATACGGGGTACGCTATTTCAATCGGGATACTTTATACTTTGCTTGCTCAAAGGCTTGATTTGCCTGTTAAAGGTATTGTTTTACCGGGCGAACGGTATATCATGGCATGGTACGATCAGGCTGGTATCCGTCAGGGAAAACCAGAAAGAGCGATGTTTTATATCAATCCTGAAAACAGGGGAGGTGTTTTTACCCGTAACGAAATTATAGCTTTGTTCAGAAAACTTAAGATCTCTCCCGATGAGTCATATTTTAAGCCATTTAGCTCGGTAAGGATAGTTGATAAGCTGTTCGAACTGTTATTGTATCTTCGAACTGCAGTTGGTGATGAGAGTCACAATAGCGAAATTGAACATTTGCGTTCAGCATTAAGTTAGCTTGATGGCTTTTTTACCTGAAGGCTGAATTTCAGAAATGGTTGGATGATTTGAAAAAGAAAAGGGCGGTTGAATATTTACATTCAGCCGCCCTCTGTTTTTATAACTTTTTTCAGGTTACCTGTAATATGCAGTTATAAATTTCAAAATATTGTTCTCGACTCTTGCCGGAACATTTGAAATGTCAGCACGATCAAAAGGAGTACCGGTAATGCTTTCAAAAAGCTCAATATATCGCTCTGAAACCTGGTTCACAAATAAATCGGTCATTTCAGGCATTGCCTGTCCTTCCTTTCCCTGGAAATTATTGGCAATCAACCATTCTCTGACAAATTCCTTTGAAAGCTGTTTTTGAGCTTCTCCGGAAGCCTGGCGACGCTCATATCCTTCAAGGTAGAAATAGCGTGATGAGTCAGGAGTGTGGATTTCATCAATCAGGAAGATTTCCTCTCCATCTTTTCCAAATTCATATTTTGTGTCAACCAGAATCAGGCCCATATTTGCGGCCATTTCAGACCCTCTTTGGAAAAGTTTTCTGGTATAATCTTCCAGTTTCAGGTATTCTTCCTCGGTCACAAGTCCGGTTCTCAGGATTTCTTCGCGGGAAATATCTTCGTCGTGACCAACGCTGGCTTTAGTAGTTGGTGTAATGATGGGTTCTGGGAAACGGTCGTTTTCTTTCATTCCATCGGGCATGCTGATGCCGCAAATGGTGCGTTTCCCTTCTTTATATTCTCTCCAGGCATGTCCTGAAAGGTATCCACGGATGACCATCTCCACCTTGAAAGGCTCACAAAGCCTGCCAACCGTAACCATTGGATCAGGAGTGGCAATTTTCCAGTTAGGAACAATGTCGCTTGTAGCGTCAAGAAATTTTGCCGCTATCTGATTCAGAACCTGTCCTTTATAAGGGATTGCGCGGGGTAATACAACATCAAAGGCTGAAATTCTGTCGGTTGTAACCATAATGAGCAGTTCATCTTTGATTTTGTAAACATCACGTACTTTCC
Organism: Lentimicrobiaceae bacterium; assembly: GCA_020636745.1. NCBI lineage: Bacteria > Pseudomonadati > Bacteroidota > Bacteroidia > Bacteroidales > Lentimicrobiaceae > Lentimicrobiaceae bacterium. Next base: position 264,805 of record JACJXH010000001.1, read on the forward strand.
CGATATAAAGATCCGTTTGTCCGGGAAGGTTGAAATCGGTTTTTGTGATTGCATTTGTCATGGGTGATATTTTGGTTGATTGATAATTAAAAAGAAAAATCAGGCTTCAAGCCAGACAAAGCCGAATGGAGGCAAAGTTATGGGTGCTTCAACCGGCTTTCCATTAAACAGATTAACGTAGTCAATGTTTGGATCGTCTATGGCATTTATTGTAACTTGTTTGTCTGAAAGATTGTTGAGTATCAGCACTCTCTGTCCGGGCATTGATCTGAAAAAGGCAAGCACAGGTTTTTGATTGCTGGTTCTGTCAGCTATTTCAAACTGCGCCCACTGACTGTCGCCACGACCAAAAACCGGCCATTGATTGCGAATGCTCAGCAGGTTTTTTAAAGTTTTATTAACCTGAGATGTCAATGAATCAGGATTGGCAAGTTCAGCTTCAATGGCATCCCAGTTAAGCGGGCCTCTTACAAAATAGCGGGTATCATCTTTGCCGGTTTCCTTTTTGAAGTTTTCGTAGAACGATTCGTCGTTTAGCCTGGCAAATTCATCACCATAGTATATAATGGGAGTTCCCGGCAGGGTAAGCATAATGCTGTATGCCAATGCAATTTTTTGCGGGTTTCGGTCAAGCAGTTCTGAAATTCTGGCTGAAATCCCTTCGCCAACCCTGAAATCCCATCGGGGATCTTTGCAGTAATGGCCGTGTATGATGGCCCTGTCTTCCGGGGTAACCATTTCAAGTGTTAATTCGTCGTGTAGCCTCAGGAAAGTAAACCATTGGTTATCGCTTGCAATCCGGGGCGTTATAGACGGATGTAAAATTTCATGAACAGGGCTGGCATCCTGAATGGCCAGTGATTTGAAAATCATGGGCATAAGAGGAAAATGATAACCTGCATGACATTCGTCTCCATCGCCAAAATATTTGACAACTTCATGAGGAGGCTGGCAGGCTTCAGCAAGCAATAAGGTATTAGGCCTTACATATTCTAAAACAGCCCTGAAAATTTTTATAATTGTATGGGTTTGAGGCAGGTTTTCGCAGTCGGTGCCATCTTCTTTCCAGATATATGGAATAGCATCGGCCCTGAAACCATCAAGCCCCTGACTTAACCAGAACAATAATATTCTTGAAATTTCAATTAAAACATCAGGGTTCTTGTAGTTTAAGTCAGGCTGAAACTCAAAAAATCTGTGAAAGAAATAGTAATCACCATCTTTTTCCCAATTACTCGGACACATGCCCTTAAACAGCAGGCGGGTCTCTTTATATTTATTGGTGTCTTTGTTCCAGATATAATAATTGCGGAAAGGATTATCAGGCCCTTTTCTTGATTCAACAAACCATGGATGCTCTTCTGAAGTATGATTCATGGCAATATCAAAAATAACACGTATCCCATGTTTGTGTGCTTCGTCCAGAAAGTCGCGGAAAGCTTTTTGTTTTACTTCCATGCTGGTTTCAGCTGGTAATCCAAGCAGTTCGGCTCTGATATTCCGGTAGTCTCTGATGTCGAAACCGGCATCACGCATAGGTGAGTCCAGGATGGGAAGTAACCACAGGCAGGTAATGCCCAGTTCTTTCAGATGGTCAAGTTTTTGTATTAATCCACTGAAGTTACCAGCATAAAAATCGACATAAAGTGAATAAACAACAGCATCTTTATACCAGCCTTCTGGTTCGGGGCTAAATTTATTCTGATTACGTGCATTTTCGAGTTCGTTCAGAAATTCTTCAAGCTTTTTAACACTTTGTTCTGCAGGGTATAATTCTTGCCAGGCATTTCTGATTCTTTCTAATGGGTTGATATTCATGGTTTAATGGTTTGGTGTGCATAGAAGGGTGTTCTATGCAAATTTAATTTTTATTGTACTTTATCTGAAGCCCAGCAATTGTTTTTTATCTTCGTTGTATGAATTTCTTGTAACAATCGATTGCATGAGGGCATTGTATCAGATATTTTTATTCCGTTGTGCGTTTCTGATGGTAATATTAGGGTCGATGACTGTATCAGCCTCTGCTCAATACAACTATTTTGACCTTCCTTTTAATAAAAATAAGTCCACGTTGGACTTTGAGAATTTTGATAACATAGTTATTGTTAAGGCTGTGTTTAATGATTCTATTCCTGTCAGGCTTATTCTTGATAGTGGGGTTGAGGGATTGATTATTACAGATATGAATCTTGTTGGCCAACTTGCGGGCCGTTGTATCCGTAATTTCAGGATTTCAGCTCCCGGCACAATTGAAATTCTTGAAGCTTGTGTTACCAGCCCGGTTAAAGTTAAAATAAAGGGCTTAAATTCTGCGCTTACCAATCTTATTTTGCTCAACGAAGACTATTTTTCACTCGAAGGTTATATCGGAACCAAGGTTGATGGTCTTATCGGGCTTGAGAAGTTCAGAAATCTTGTTGTAACAACAAACTACGATAGGAACGTACTTACTTTTACCAGGCCTTCACATTATAAAATTCCGGCCAAAGCTGAAGTTATTCCTATAAGCATTAGCAGGGGCAAACCGCATATGACAGCCCGAGTAGAGCTTGACAATTTGTCGATTATTGATGTGTGGCTAATGATAGATTCCGGAGCCAATCATCCGTTACTGCTTGAAAATGAAAGCCTGGGCGGATACAAACCCGCCAAATCTATTGAAGCAATTATTGGGAAAGGACTTGCCGGAAACATGAAAGGTTCTTTTGCAAGGACTGGTTGGCTGATGATGGGCAATTACAGACTTGACAATGTATTAACTTCATTTACTGATGACTACTTGCCCGGAGGTGCAGGTCTTAGGCTTAATAGAAATGGGACGCTTGGTGCCGGAGCTTTAGCCAGGTTTAAAGTTACCTTTGATTATTCCAATGAGCATATGATACTGCAAAAGGGAGGTAAATTTCGCGATCCTTTTGAATACAATATGAGTGGGATAACTCTTCGGTCAATGGGGGCAATGTTTAATGTGTTTGAAATCAGCGAAGTAATCCCCGGCTCTCCTGCCGACGATGCCGGAATTAAAGCTGGTGATATACTGGTAGGGATTGATGGTCACTTTACCTTTAATATGAATCTGGGGGAAATTAACCGGAAATTAAGTGCAGGTGAAGGGGTTAAAGTTAACTTACTGCTAAGTCGCAATGGCAAATCGCTTGACTTCAGGTTAAAACTCAGAAAATTGATATAGCCCTATAAGGTCTGGATGAATGCAGTTCATACAGGCAACTACCGTAAAAGGCTTTTTTCTTATCCTGATTATCTGTTTTGCAGTTGCTCGTCAAGTATTCATTTCGAGCCATTCTCACTTGTATTTTTTTGTACTTTTGATGTCAGAATCGTTATTTTAGTAAGTTGCTAACAATTAATTAATAAGCTGTTTATTTATGCAAAACGCTCGCTCAACAAATATTCAAAAGTCCATCGTTTGGATTTTTCTATGTATTTTTTTACTTGGTCCTGCACTGGTTAAGGCTCAGAATTCAGCCGAATTGCGCGTTGAGCCACCATTTTGGTGGGCAGGCATGAACAATAATAAAGTTCAATTATTGGTGCATGGAAAGAACATTGCAGGGTTAAGAGCAGAAATCAATTATCCTGGAGTGTCTGTTCAGGAGCAGATTTTGGTTGAAAATCCTAATTATATTTTTTTGAACTTGTTGCTCGATAAGTCGGTTCAACCGGGGGCTTTTAACCTTGAGCTTACGGCCAAAGGGAAAACAGTTTATTCGTACAGGTATGAAATCAAGCAACGCTCAGAAGGTTCTGCCGGGCGTAAAGGTTTTACTGCTTCAGATGTGGTTTATTTGCTAATGCCAGATCGTTTTGCCAATGGAAATCCTGATAATGACAATATGCCGGGGATGATTGAGAAAGCCGATCGCTCCAACCCTTTGGGCAGGCATGGGGGCGATGTTTCAGGAATCAGGAAACATCTGGATTATTTAAAAGATTTGGGCGTTACTGCACTGTGGATAAATCCACTGCTGGAAAACAACAACAAGGCTTTAACTTATCACGGTTATGCCATTACTGATTTTTACAAAATTGATGCACGTTATGGAACCAATGATGATTATGTTGCCTTGGTAAATGAGGCGCATCAGAAAAACATGAAAATCATCATGGATATGGTCTTCAACCATTGTGGTATCAATCATTGGTTTATCAACGATTTACCTATGAAAAACTGGATTCATCAGTTTCCTGAATATACCCGCTCTAACTTCAGAGCTGAATCCCTGACAGATCCTCATGCATCTGAAGCCGATAAAACACTTATGTTGCAGGGTTGGTTTGATACCAATATGCCTGACCTTGACCAGCGCAATGCATTGTTGAAAGAGTACCTGATTCAAAATAGTATCTGGTGGATTGAATTTGCCGGTCTTGATGGTATTCGCCTTGATACGCAACCCTATCCCTACAAGGAGATGATGACCGAATGGTCAGAAAGGGTATTTGACGAATATCCTGACTTTAGCCTGGTAGGCGAAGCCTGGTTGCAAAAAGAATCAATGACAGCCTATTATCAGAAAGATGCAATAGTAGGCGATGGTTATAATTCGGGAGTGCCTTCTGTTACTGATTTTCCATTGAGTAATGCTATGTCTCAGGCTTTTACCGAAAATGAAGGCTGGTCGGAAGGAATGGCCCGATTGTATTATGTGTTGTCGCAGGATTTTTTATACCACGATCCCTACTCAAACCTTATTTTTCTCGATAACCATGACCTGAACAGGTATTTTAACTCTATTGGAAAAGATTTGCCTGCTCTTAAAATGGCTCTGACGTTCTTATTGACTACCCGTGGAATTCCTCAGATTTATTATGGTACTGAATTGTTAATGGATGGAAATATCGGTGTGAATCATGGAGAAGTCAGAAAAGACTTTCCGGGTGGCTGGCCGGCTGATACCATCAATGCTTTTACCCGGGCAGGAAGGACAGACCTGCAGAATGAGGCATTCGATTATATGCAAAAACTGTTGCAATGGCGTAAAAATAACAAGGCTGTTACACAGGGAACGCTTAAACATTTTGTACCAGAAAACGGGGTTTATGTTTATTTTAGAACTGCCGGTGAGCAAACTGTTATGGTTGTAATTAACCGGAACACCCAGGAGCAGACGCTTGCCACCCGGCGATTTGCTGAGTGCATGAGTGGTTATTCTGCTGGATTTGATGTTTTAAATGGTCGAACAGTAAGTTTAAGCACTGAAATAAAGCTACAGCCCCGTTCGGCCATCGTTCTGGAGCTGCGAAAGTAACAGGTGCGATTTTCCTTTTTTCTTTTCAGTCGCCATGCATGCGGCTTTGTTGAATTTTATTAACTTCTGCCAAATTGATACCAAAGCCAAGAAAAAAAAGCAGGAAAAAAGTTTCAATCAAGTTGCTACTGTTTGCCGGGTTGTTTCTGATTTTGGCTATTGCTGCCGGTCCTTCTGTTTATCGTTATTTGTTTACCCTTTATAAAAGCGGATTTTCATTTTCGGAGGCTGAGCAATATCATAATCTTAAGAACTTCGGAGTGCCTGTTCCTGCTGGCTATGAGGTTCATGGTGTTGATGTTTCTCATCATCAGGGGCGCATCAACTGGGCCGAAGTTGATACAATGAATGTGAATGGCATTACCATCGATTTTGCTTTTTTAAAAGCTACGGAAGGTATCACAAGGCAGGACAGGGAATTTGCCAGAAACTGGAAAAAAACAAAAGACGCTGGTATTCTCAGAGGTGCCTATCATTTTTTTCATCCAACACGGGATGCTGCTGAACAAGCTAAAAATTTCATAAATCAGGTAAAACTGGAGCCGGGTGATTTGCCTCCCGTTCTTGACATTGAAGTGAGTAACCGCAGGTCAAAAAAGGTCATCGTGGATGGCGCTCTTAAATGGTGCCAACTGATTGAGGAACACTATGGAATAAAACCAATTATTTATACAAGCCCGGGGTTCTACAATAAATATCTTGCCGATGATTTTGAAGATTACCCCTTGTGGATTGCTCATTATTATAAAGAAAAGCCTAGTATAAGTCATCGCAAATGGCAATTCTGGCAACATACCGATAAGGCAAAAATTAATGGCATTACCGGTGGTGTGGATTTAAATGTTTTTGTTGGCAGCTTGTCAAAACTCAAAAAATTGTGTGTCGATTAGAAATTTCCTGCTAAAACAAAGAAGAGTTTTTGTTTAACAGTTGTTCTATTCATTAAACAGGCGTAATGCCATGCCTTTTCATTTTCTCATACAGCGCATTTCTGCTGATACCGAGAGCTTTGGCAGTGTGGCTGATGTTGTTGGTGTATATGGTAAGTGCTTGTTCAATAGCATTCTTTTCGGTAATTGCCAGGCTTGAAACAACATTTGATTTGCTTGTCTCCCTTTCAACCGGAGAATGATTACCCGAAGTTTGCATGGAGAAAGAGTTGGGGTCAAAGGAAAGATCTCCGCCCAGGTTTACAAATTTTTCAATAAAATTTTCAAGTTCTCTGATGTTGCCTGGCCAGTTATAGTGAGTTAATTCAATAAACAATTGTTTTCCGATTTCAGGAACAGCTTTTTTAAGTTTAACTGATTTCAGATGCAGAAAGTACTGGATTAAAATGGGGATGTCTTCTCGCCGTTCACGAAGAGCCTGAATGTGTATAGGAATGACGCTTAGTCTGTAAAAAAGATCGCTTCTGAAATTTCCCTTTTCAATTTCTTCTTTCAGGTTCTTATTTGTTGCTGCAATAATGCGTACATCAACAGGTATTTGCTTGTTTCCGCCAACCCGGGTAATGGCTCCTTCCTGAATGGCTCGGAGCAGTTTCACCTGCATCTCAACAGGCATTTCACCAATTTCATCTAAAAAAAGAGTGCCTCCATGAGCCAGTTCAAATTTGCCCGGACGCCCGCCTTTATTAGCTCCGGTAAAAGCTCCTTCGTCATATCCAAACAGTTCACTTTCAATAAGAGAAGGCGAGATAGCACCACAGTTGAGAGCAACAAAACCATTGTCAGCACGGCTGCTGTAATTGTGCATGGCCTGGGCAATAACTTCTTTGCCGGTTCCGCTTTCGCCGGTAATCAAAACTGTTGAAGGGCTGTCTGCCACTGTTCGGGCATATTCGGCCACGCGTTTCAGTTCGTCACTTTCTCCTATTAAATCTTCAAATGTGTAACGGGCATTCATGCCCATATATTTGTTTACTATCTTGTACACACGTTTCATCTCCCGGAAGCTGATAACCATTCCGTCAATGCGGCCATCGGGTAGTGTAATCGGATAGGCATTCATGCTAAAATCCTCTTTGCCTGCGGATGTTTTCAGGTTAATGTCTTCATCCATGACAATCCGGTTTGAACTGACCATGTTGAGGTATTTTTGCCATTCAGGCAGAATGACCGAAAATTTTATCCCCGGCAGGCTGTCGTTAGGCTGTTTAAGTAGTTTGTGAGCCATCTTATTGGCTGAACGAATATATCCTGAATCGTCAAGCGAAATTACGGCCAGTGACAGGCTGTCCATAACAGTGTTTATAAATCTGACCGATTCTTTCAGCCTTTGTTCATTGAGCTTGTTTTGAAGTTCATTTTCGATGGATGTAACTGCTGCTACAACAAGTCCCAATGTATGCGGGTGGACAAGTTCGCTGCTTCCGGTCAGGTTGACAGTGCCAATTATCTGGCCGTCTTCATTGTGAATGGGAGCAGCAGAGCATGTCCATTGGTGGTAAGCGTTGATAAAATGTTCGGAAGATGAAAGCTGAACAGGAGCATTTTCGCTGATGGCCACTCCCATGGCATTGGTGCCGATACTTTTTTCGTTCATAAAGGCGCCAACCACCATGTTTAGTTTTGCGGCAGCTTTTACAGGTGTTTCATCTCCTGTAATACGCAGGATACAACCTTCGTAGTTGGTAAGTACTGCAATAAATCCTGAGCCATCCAGAAATTTGTACAGGAGGTCGAGAAACGGGCCTGCTACTTCAATCAGATGCTGGCTTTCTCTCAACACTGCCTCGCGCGCTTCTCCCTGAAGTATTTGAGATGGATAAACCTGTTCTTTGTTTATACCGAACTTTCTGCTTCGCTCATGCGATTCGCGGATAATATCTTCCTGTTTCCGGTTTTTGCGTGCCATAAACGGCTTATTTTTTTACAAAAATAGGCAAAATTGCAAAAAGTGTCATTTTTCTGAGCAGTTAAATGCCGTTTTAAGCTGTTCAAGCGCCTGAGTAAGGGTTGCACGAGGGCAGGCGAGATTTATCCGCATAAAACCTTCCCCGCCAATGCCAAATTGAACGCCTTCGTTCAGGCCGAGTCTGGCTTCTTCGATCATAAACTTTTTCAATTCCTTGTCATTCATGCCGGTGCTGCTGAAATCCATCCAGGCCATATAGGTTGCTTCCGGACGAATTACTTTGATGCCGGGAAGATGTTTTTGTGTGAAATTGATAAGTGTATTGATATTGCCATCAATATAATCGAGCAGTTGTTCAAGCCACGCATCGCCATGTGTATAGGCAGCCGTGGAAGCCACCGTCCCAAAAATATTGCCCATGTCGATGTGCAGGGCGTCAAGTATTTTCCGGAACTTTTTCATTAGCTGAGGGTTGCTGATGATAACCGATGATGTTGCCATTCCGGCAATATTAAATGTTTTGCTGGGCGCATTCATGGTGATGGTTCGGGCTGCAATTTCAGGAGAAATGGATGCCAGAACAGTGTGTTGATAACCTCGGTTTACCAAATCACTGTGAATTTCATCTGAAATTATCAGCACATTGTATTTAAGACAGATGTCGGCCATTTTTTTGAGTTCGCCGGCTGTCCATGCATTGCCGCCCGGATTATGAGGATTGCTTATAATAAGCATTCTGGCTCCATCGCGACAAAGCTCTTCCAGGTTTTCATAATCCATTCGGTATCGGCCGTTGTCCATGATTAACGGATTGAATACCAGCTTTCGCCTGTGTTTTTTTACAGCATCAAAAAACGGGAAGTATACAGGCGGCTGAACAATAATTTTTTCTCGTTGCCGGGTAAATGCAAGCACAGCCATGTTTACAGCGGGGACGATCCCTGGCGAAAAAGCAATCCAATCTTGTTGAATTTTCCAGTTGTGGCGGCGTTTTATCCATTCAATCAATGAAGTGTAATAGCTTTCAGGACGGATGGAGTACCCCAGAATTTCATGTTTGGCACGTTCCCGAATGGCTTCCATAATAAAATCAGGCGTGCGGAAATCCATATCGGCAACCCACATGGGAATCAAATTTTTATCGCCAAAAAACAATTGCCTTAAATCGTATTTTACACATGAAGTGTTGCTGCGGTCAATAATTTCATCAAAGTTATATGTCATGATCTAGTAGCTGATTGATTCAAATGTTAAAATGGATAGTTTCCTGTTCCATGGCTCACAAAATTAGTTATTCGTTTGCTCAATCATGATTTATTCCGAAATTTCATATTTTTATTATTGGGCTTGTCATGCGGTTGCCGGCTCATTGCTTTGATTTTTTTTATCTTTACCGGTGATCAAAAAATGTAAATTTCGGATTAACTTATTCATTCACTGCCTCAAATTGTCGGGCAGGCCAGTTTATGGTTGTCTTTTTGGTTCTAAATCAATACCTGGTAATTTATAAAAGTTGAAATGTCGATAAAAAATAGATTGTTTTCGGGTATAAACAGCCTTTGTTTATTTCTATTTGTGTTTTTGTTTCCAATGAACTTGAATGCACAAAAAACATGGAGTTATGCAATTGGATTTGAGGAAATTCATATTCCTGGTTTGCCCGGATTACATTCTTATGCTTATGCACAACATAATGGTAAATGGCTGGTTGTGGGCGGCCGAAAAGATGGTATTCATGCGCGGCAACCATTTAATGCTTTCCCTGAGTCGCAAGGCAATGCCGATATTTATGTGATTGATGTGGCCTCAAGGCAATTTTGGGTTGCTCCTTTAAATGTATTGCCAGCCGGAATTTTTGAACAGTTGCAATCAACCAACATTAATTTTTATCAGGATAGCGATACACTTTATCTTATAGGAGGTTATGGGTTTTCACAAACAGCCGGAGGCTATATCACTTTCCCGAACCTTACTTCCATACAAGTTTCATCTGTTGTTAACGCTGTAATCAATGGTTTGCCATTCAATAACTATTTTAAGCAAATGGCTGATAGTGTTTTTGCTGTGACCGGCGGAGGATTGGGCAAAATAGGGGATAGCTTTGTACTGGCTGGTGGTCAGCGGTTTAATGGCCGTTATAACCCAATGGGACATCCCAGTTACGTTCAGAAATATACCAATCAGGTGAGCTTTTTTGAGCTTAATAATCATAATGCGCTGCCCGGTTTCAGCAATTATTCAGCATTGGCCGATCCGATACATTTGCGGCGTCGCGACTATAACCTGCTTCCCCGCATTTTCCCTGATGGAACAAAAGGATATATTATTTCGTCAGGTGTTTTTCAGGTTAATGCTGATTTGCCTTTTTTTCATCCTGTCGAAATTACAAATAGTGCCATTAAACCCAGAACAGACTTTAATCAATACCTGAGCAATTACCATACAGCAAAAGCCAGCTTTTTTAACTCAGGCAGTCATGAAATGAATTATTTGTTTTTTGGAGGCATAGGTTATTACTTTTATCGAAATGACACTTTGTATCAGGATAGCCTTTTGCCTTTTGTAAATACGATAAGCCGCTTAAACTGTAAGGCTGATGGTTCGTTCCAGGAGTTTCAGTTGCCTTTTGAGATGCCTGATTTTAATACAACGGGTGCTGAGTTTATATTAAACCATGATTTGCCTCACACCGAACGCGATATCATTTTGCTTGACGAAATACAGGCTGATACCTGCATTGCCGGATATGTGTTAGGTGGTATTGGCAGCCCGCTTTCAAATCCTTTTAGTTTTAACCAAACCAGCGAAACCAGCGCGAGTGAAGTTATTTATGCTGTAAAACTTTATAGAAACGATTCTGTGGATGAGCAGGAGATCAAAGGCGATAATCCTTATGCATGTGCATTGAAATATGATGTTGAGAACAACATAGTTACTGCTCTTTTTGAGCTGAGAGATGTTGTGCCGGTTAACTATTTTGTGTCAACTGAAGCCGGGATAATCATTGATGAAGGCGAGTTACATAATCTTACCTCCGGGAGAAATGAGCATGAATTTACTGCCATGATGGGGCCGAAAATGCTCATGATTACCCTGGTTTTTGATCACCGGTTTTTCGTTACAAACCAATTGATGATTAAATAGAACGATATAGTTACTTTTTTGCTGAATTACTTTTTTGTATGGTTGAAGATGATGTGCTGGTTGGAATTCTCAAGACAGCAATTCCGTTTGGATTTACTATTTATCCCTATGTGTGCGTTCAGAATAAGGCCGGTTATTATACTGTAAAAGAACGACTTACTTCTCAAAGTAAGGATTTTCCTGTGCAATTTAAAGCGATAGCAGAGGAAATGGTAGCATTATCAGAGTCTATTGAGCCTCAGAAACTGGTTTCAACATTTTCAAAGAAAGCTGTTTCACCAGCAGTTTTTTTTGAAAAGGTGGATAAGAAACTGAAAGAAGAGGTTATCCGGACTAAGGTTGATAAAGCGCTGTTTCGGATGATTAGTTTAATGCAAGAGCATCAACTGCAGTTGTTTGACAGCAGGCAAATGCCCAATCTTTATACCGAAGATCAGATACATATTTACCAGGAAGTAGCTGAAGCACGATTGAAATTCAAACAGACTGAAAATGGGACACTTTACACGTTCGAAGCTTTTTTAAAAGGTCATCAGGTAAACCTTCAGCATCCCTCAAATATCATTCTTACCCGTGAACCTTGCCTGTATATTTCAAACAACCGGTTATTTGCATTTGATGAAAGTATCAATGGAAAGTTACTGCTGCCTTTTCTGTCAAAAGAGTTTATTGAAATACCCAAGCGCATGGAAGCGCAGTATTTTGGTACATTTATTAAGAAGATTGTAAATCGGTGTCAGATTGAAGCTGAAGGCTTCAGTATTTTCGAAAGTGATATTTTGCCCCAGGCCCGGTTGTTGCTTGAGAACGACTGGCAGGGAAAAACAGGTTTGATACTCATGTTTGGCTATGGTGAAAAGCAATTATTGGCCAATTATCCTCAACAGGTTATTACTGAGCTTAGTTCTGATAAAAAGGGTTTTGTGTTTCATCGCCTTCATCGCAAGTCTGCAGTGGAGAAACAAAAGATTGAATTTTTAAAGTCGCTTGGTCTTCTGCAGTTTGAGTCTGTTTTCAGGTTGAATTCAGCAGGCGGGCCTGCGACCATTTTTGACACGGTAAATTGGATTATACAAAACAGGCAAATACTTGCCGTGCATGGGTTTGAGATTATTCAGCCGGGAGAAGAGAAATACTGCTTTGAGCCTGTTTCTTTCAAAGCATCGTTGCAAACAGATAATGACTGGTACGATTTAAATGCTATTGTTCAGACAGGTGCTTTTTCTATTCCTTTTTATAAATTCAGAGAACATATTTTATCAAACCGCAAGGCTTATCTATTGCCCGATGGCGCATATTTTGTAATACCCGATACATGGTTTTCGCGTTATCGTGAAGTAATGCTTTTTGCAAGGATACGAAATGAAAAACTGAGTCTTCAAAAACATCATTACCGATTGTTGCGCGGGTTTAATTTTCCGGAAATTGATGATTTGATTTCCAATGAAACCCTTCAGGAATCATTCACCCTTCCTCCGCTTCAAAATGTGAGTTTGCGCCCCTACCAGATATATGGTTTTGGATGGATGAAAAGGCTTGGTCGTCAGGGTTTTGGATGTTTGCTTGCTGATGATATGGGTTTGGGTAAAACACTCCAGATTATTGCATTACTGGTTTCGTATTATGAGCCATGGATGGACAAAAACTCATGTGATGATATTCTTTTGCCTGCTCAATCAAAAGGAAATGGAACGCAGCTTGATTTGTTTGGCGGGCAGCAGCCAGCCGGTTTTCATGTTATTGTTCCAAAACCGCAGGTGAAAGTGTCTTCAGAAAAACATCCATGCAGCCTGGTGGTGATGCCGGCTTCATTGATTCATAATTGGAGATATGAAATTATGCGTTTTGCGCCCGGACTTAAAGTGTATGTGCACACCGGAGCCGGCCGAAAGCTTTCGGCTGATGTACTCAAGCGAAACAATATAATATTGACAACTTATGGCACTTTGCGCAACGATATCGGTTTTCTTGAGGGTTATAAGTTTGGATATGTTATTCTTGACGAAAGTCAGAACATTAAGAATGCGCTCTCAAAAACGGCCACAGCAGCTTTCAGGTTGAATGCTTATTTCAGGGTTGCGTTAACAGGTACACCTGTTGAAAACAGCCTGACCGATCTCTGGTCACAAATGGATTTTCTGAATCGGGGGTTGCTGGGAAGTCTTCACGATTTTACCAATCACTATGCTGCTGTTCTGGCTGATAATCCTGAGCATGAAATTGGGGCTGATTTATTGAAAATAATTGAACCATTTTTATTGCGCCGAACCAAGGAAGAGGTTGCTGCCGACCTGCCGCCGGTATCTGAAACCGTTAGTTTTTGCAACATGGACGACGGACAACAGAAAATGTATGAACGTGAAAAATCAAAAATACGCAATTACTTCCTCTCAGGAGGTGATGATATCAATGTTGAGAATCCTTCCGTTATGGTTTTGAGGGCTTTGATGCAACTGAGGCAGATTGCTAATCACCCCAAACTTGTAGATGCATCGCTCAACACGGGCAGTGGTAAATTTGATGAAGTAACCGAAAAGCTTCAAACGGTTTTGGCCGAAAATCACAGGATTCTTGTTTTTTCCTCATTTGTAAAACACTTAAAACTGATTGAAACCTGGTGCAACGATATGGGTATTCGTTATGCATTGCTCACGGGCAGCACTCATAAGCGTGAAAAAGTAGTAAATGAATTTAAAGCTGATAAAAGTATCCGTTTGTTTCTTATATCATTAAAGGCAGGCGGAGTAGGGCTTAATCTGGCTGAAGCCGGTTATGTTTTTATACTCGACCCATGGTGGAATCCGGCAGCTGAAATGCAGGCTGTCAGCCGGGCGCATCGTATAGGCCAGGACAAAAACGTGTTTGTTTACCGTTTTATTACCAAGGATACAGTTGAAGAGAAAATATTACGTCTGCAGGAACGGAAAACCAGTCTGGCGCAGGCTTTTGTTAAAGCTAACAGTGCTCTTTCCGGACTGAGTGCCAGCGAAGTAATGGAGATGTTCGAGTAATTTTTTTATAGTACTGTGTTGAAGTTTGGAATGGTTGCATGCTTACAGTGTCTCATTCTGAAGAGTCTGTAAAGAGTGGCGTAAATTCTTTCGTTTTCTATGTCTGAGACCTGGAATTGGTTAAAACATAGCAGTAGTTTTTCCTGCTGACCATAAAAGTGCAAAAAGGTAAAGCACTCAAGCATTTCAGCCGTTTGATTGAAGTGTACGAACCACTGCGACCTATGCAGTCGCATTCATAAAAACAAGGTTTGCCAGAAAAACAATGACTGTAATTATGATGCCAATCATAAATACATTGTAGGCGATTTTAACGAGCCTGAATTTTTTTGCCAGAATTTTTCCCAACGAATACTGGTTCTTTATCATGGTGGAATAAAGATGCTCATCGTCTTTAAACATATTTTTTAAGGCTTTATGATACTCTTCGTATTCCATATCGATAAAGTTTCCGAAGAAAATCAAATCAACATTGTTATTGCGCAGGTCTTCTTCAGTAAATTTTGTTTTCACAATATTGGGCCGGGTTGATAAAATAGCAATGATAATGGTGATTAAACAAATAACCAGAAATACAAGAATTGGCAGAATATCTGATGCCATGTTGCCAATATTACCAGCCAGCATCGTGATGATAATTGATATTATAATGGCATTTACTGAAATGAGGATATTGGATTTGTTGTCTGCAATTGAGTTCAGATTGATTTGATTGCGGGCGGTCAAACGGAATAAGGTTTCAACTCCTCTCGAATAATTAACGCTCTTTTTTTCCGTAGTCTCCTTTTTAATTTCAAGCATCTTTCTTCGTTTCATTCTTTCTGAAAGCCGTTTTGAAGCTGATTCTTTTAATGGTTGAAGAATCGTCTTCCCATATTCAGTAAAATAGGTGTGGTTTGCCAGAAATTCTAAACATTTTTTTTCATGCCCCTGGCGTCGGGCCATATCTGGTTGCTGAAGAGCGGTTTCTTCAATCAGTAAATCAAATTGTTCAATGGCACTTTCAGTGGCAATATACATCATGTCCGCGTCACAAAGTACCTCAGCTACTTTATCTGTTGGTTGCTGAGGTGTTTGCGTTGATCTGATAGTTGCTGAAATATATTCACTTGTTTCTTTGTCGATGCCATTTTCAGATAAAAACGATTCAGCAATCTTTACACTTTCCTCTTTGTTTGTATGATATGAATTGACGTATCCCACGTCATGAAACAATGAACAAATTTTGAGAGTGTTCATCTCGTCAGTAGTAAAGCCGGCATGGTTGCCGATTATTTCGGCATATTTTTTTACGAGCTGGGCATGGTTGAAATTATGAAAGATGATCTTTTCAGAAAGTTTTTCAGCCATTATTGACGAAATGTAATTTTCTGCTTCAGTTATCAGAAGTTCATTAATTTTCCCCATATTGCAAAGAAGTTTTATGGTCAAAAATAATAAAAATAAGTTCAGTAAAGAGGGCTTTTATATTTTTGAACAGTTCATTTTCAACTTTTTAGCCAGCTAACGGTTAATATTATGTTCATCATTCAAATAAGAACTAGTTTAAGGGGTTTGTTTATGAATAAAACTTTAGGTTTAATTGTGTTAGCCGGCTTTGTTTGCTTTGGCAATATAAAAGCTCAGCAAGAGAAGACAGGGCAAGCTATGATGCTGTTTCAGTCTGATGAAATACTGAACCTGAGGTTAGAAGCTGATTTTAAAACCGTATTTTCGGTGAAGGATGATTCTACTTACTTTCCTGCAGAAATTACGCTAACCGATAATGCAGGATTTACGCGTAAGATGGATGTTAAGATACGGACCCGTGGAAAAACCCGCCGTGAAAACGATGTCTGCCGTTTTACCCCGCTTCGTGTTCAGTTTCCCAAAAAGGAGACCGCCAACACGCCTTTTGAGGGGCAAAGGGCTATTAAACTTGTAACCCATTGTAATAAGCCTGATTTTAATGAACAAAACACAATAATCGAATATTTAATTTACCGCGCCTTTAATATATTGACCGATAGCTCTTTCAGGGTGCGACCAGCAATTATCGATTACATTTATACTGACAAGAAAGCTGATTCAATCAGAAAATTTGCCTTTTTTATCGAACGTGAAAAGCATCTGGCAGAGCGGCTGCATGCAGTTGAAATCGAGGAAAAAAAGATAAATCCATTCCGGTTGAATCCTTTCCATACCTGCTTGATGGATATGTTTCAATACATGATTGGCAATACAGATTATTCAACTTATGAATTACACAATATTATCCTAATCAGTGATTCATCACGCAGTTTACCTCCCGTGGCTGTACCCTATGATTTTGACTGGAGTGGTTTGATATCGGCTGTTTATGCAGTTCCTCATCCATTAATTCATACTGAAAAAGTAACAGAAAGGGTTTACCGGGGATTTAAAAAACAACCTGAAGTCATTCTTTATGCTATTCATCAGTTTAAGACCAGAAAACAGGAGATTTATCAATTGTTTGAAAATTTTGAAATGCTTGATGGTGACAGAAAAAAGCAAATAATCAGTTATCTGGATGAGTTTTATGATATTATAAATAATGACCGGCTGATTAAAATGGAATTTATTGATCGTGCAAGGGTGTTGCACAACTAAGTTCAGGAAGATGAAACAGGTTGTTGCCGGAATATGGATAGTTTTTTTGCTGTTTTGCGTCACAAGTTTGGCATTGGGGATGGAAAAGGATGAAAAATATGCAATCAAAGCCATTAAAGAGGGGAATGTAGAGCTGTTGCAGCTCTACCTGAAAACCCATTCAGACCCGAATTGTGTGTTTAGCAACGGTAAAACCGGTTTGTTTTATGCCATTGTTTTCGATCAGTTTGTAATCAGCGAGTTTTTGCTCAAAAACGGAGCCGACCCGAATTTTTTGTCAGGGGCGCATTCAACGCTTATTTGGGCGGTAAAATACCGGCGCAGCAGAATTTTAAGATTGCTGATTGAATACGGGGCTGATGTAAATAAGTCTGATGGCAAACGCAATACTCCGTTGATTTATGCTGCAGAATTTGACAATCCTGAGATTTGTAAAATTCTTATTGACAGAGGCGCTAATCCGCTGCATGAAAATTTAAAAGGGAAAAAAGCCAGCGATTTTGCGTTCCTTTCCGGTTTATCTCCCTTGTATAACTACCTGCTTTTAATGGAGAAGAAAAAGAAAATGGAGGTGTCCGTTCCTTCCATGCAGGATGGGCCTTATATTTTTTGGGAAAACAGTTCACGTCTTGTTTTGACTTATTATGAACGCATTCAGCCCCAAAACCTAACCCGCCTTATTGAGAAAACCATTGAAACAGGAATTACAGATACAGTCGCCGATGGAATAGGATGGGACTCTAATACATACCCGTTACGACATGCATATTCGGCAAATCCATGGAATATAAAAACTTCCGGCGATATTTTTGTTATTGGCGATATCCATGGCCAGTACAAGGCCCTTCTTCATCTTTTGATTAATAATAAAATAGTTGATTCGGATAAAAACTGGATTTTTGGAAATGGTCAGCTTGTTTTATTGGGTGATATTTTCGACAGAGGGGAAATGGTTACTGAAACATTATGGTTCTTGTATATGTTGGAAATTCAGGCCCGTAAGGCTGGAGGTAATGTGCATGTTTTGCTTGGTAATCATGAAATTATGGCCTTAATAGGTGATCATCGGTATTTGAATTATAAATACAGTTATTTTACTGATTATATGCAGATGTATTATTTTCAGCTATATGAGAAAAATACTGTGCTGGGCAAATGGTTGCGCAAACAAAATGTTGTGGCGAGGATTAATGATTACTTGTTTCTGCATGCCGGAATTTCGCCCCGGTTCAAAGCCTTGGGCATTGCTGTTTCAGAGGTAAACACAATCGTTCAAAACTATTTAAATTCCGATTATTTGATAAAATCCGGGAGCCCTGAAGAGGCTGTACTGGGCTCTTTTGGTCCACAATGGTACAGAGGGTATATGAATCCGGAAGGCGCTGATAATGAGTTGACTCAGGGTTTTGTTGATAATTATTTAAGCACAAATGGGCTGAAGAGAATGGTTTTAGGGCATAATGAACAAGTGATGATCAATACTTCCTTTGACGGGAAGATAATTTCAGCTGATGTGGAAATCCGTGAAGACGGTAAAACAGCCCAGGGATTGCTTATCTCAGGCGACAACTTATTCAGATGTTTGTCAGATGGCACCCGGGTTCCTGTTGAGTAATTTATTTCGGAAAAGTTTTTGTAATGCTTAAATGTTTAACCCTGTGTTTACATTTTCCAGGGGTCGCCTCTATTTCTGTCCTTAATTAGTGCTCAGTTTTTTCTTTTTCTATCCGGTTTGTTTAATCCGATTTAACATCATTTAATCTAATTTTCATTTAGTTAACATTTGCGGGTTAGTGGTTAGACTAATTTTAATCTGATAATCTCAAAATTTAACAAATGGAAAAAAATTACTCACTTTTAGCAGCTGTGCTGTTGTTGGTCACGGCAAGCAACCTTAGCGCACAGATTGATTCAGCGCAATCATCGAAAAAAAACCAATCCTGTCAGCAATTTAGCAAAGGGAGCAGTCAGATTGGTCTTGAACATCTTGGGGTTCACTATGCATATGGCAGAGTTTATGGAACCATAGGCCTTCGCTATGGCTATTTTATAGCCGACAACAATCTTCTGTTTATGAATGCAGGTATTGATTCATACGATACATTCTACAGAAAGTACAGATTAGGGCTAAATTACAGACATTATTTCATGTCTGGTATGGCTAAACCTTTTGTGCAGGCCGGATTAAGCAGCATTTGGGAAGATTATAAATATCAGAATACCGGCGAATTTCAGCACAGTTTTCGTAAATCGATTGAAGGGAATATTGGCGGGGGAGTGTCATTCCAAATCAGGAGGTTTGGATTTGAGGCAGGTATGCAGCTTCGCATCAATGGTGATAATACCAGTTTGGCTCCAAAGGTGGGTGTATCTTTTACATTTTGACGGGTTATTGTAAAGGTCGAATTTAGTTTTAGGCGTAGCCTCCAGAAATGCTCGTTCTTTTGAAACCCATCATTAATGTATGGTTGTATAATTTATGCTATGGGTGAACGTTGAATAATCCCAGGGCTGAGAACAAACCCGGCGTTTATCTAATTGGAGAAATTAAACCTCGAAAGTAAAAAAGCGTGATTAAGTACATCCTTTCCATATTTTAAAGGGAGGGATTGCCTTCTTATTATTTTCGTGTCTGGGTGGTGCTTAAATGTTAGACCCACGTTTATTTATTAAACATTTCCAGATTGGTTAAGGATAAACCCAATGAGTTAAAATATATGAACCCCGGGCTCCAATTTAAAGAGATGTATCTTAGCATCTTGGAAAACTATTTATCGAATGAATGACCTGCTTGCAAGCTGGTTTTATTTTGATTTGCTGTTGCGTATTGCCTTATATTGAATCTGTTATGGTAAATCTGCATGATAAATGCCATGAGAGATGATGAGATGATTGGAACGGGTACTTTGATATATTTACTTAACCTCTTTTATTTTCGTTTTATTAATCCCGATTCAATCTGACAGAAATCATCCTGAATGCTTATTTTCGTGCGTCGTTAGCCAATCAAAACTAACGCAGATTTTAGCAGCATGATGAACTGGATAAATTGCTTTTCGGACGACAGGTATGGTAAAAACAGCACCGATAAAGGTATTCGCTCTGAGTTTGAGATTGATTGGGACCGTATAATATTTTCAAGCCCGTTTCGCCGTCTTCAAAATAAAACACAGGTATTTCCTTTGCCTGAAGAGGTTTTTGTGCATAACAGGCTGACTCATTCGCTCGAAGTGGCCAGTGTTGGCCGGTCATTAGGGGCGATTGTAGGGCAGGGGCTGGTTGATCAATGTGCAGAAATTCAGTATCATAAAGAAGCCGGAGATTTTTACCGGAATGATCTGAAGCATGTGATTGCAGCATCCTGTTTGTCGCATGATATGGGAAATCCGGCTTTTGGCCATTCAGGAGAAGACGCCATCTCTAAATATTTCCGCGACAGGGTTTCTGACAAAACAGCCGATTTGGACTTCCGAAATCTGTTTAATGATGCCGAATGGAGCGATTTGACCAACTTTGAAGGCAATGCCAACGCTTTGCGCGTGCTCACCAAACAACCTTTTGGCCGGCTCCCGGGTGGGTTCCGGTTAACATACAGCACCCTGGGAGCTATGCTTAAATATCCTTGCGAATCGTTGGCATCTGTTAAAAAGGGGCCTATTCATCGTAAAAAATATGGCTTTTTTGATATTGACAGGCCGGTTTTTTTGGACATTGCTCAAAAGTTAAATATGATTCCTGAACATGACGGCTCGCTTTTGACATTTAAAAGGCATCCTTTTGTTTTTTTGGTGGAGGCTGCTGATGATATTTGCTATAATGTGATTGATTATGAGGATGCACATCGCCTGAAAATATTATCTTATGATGAGGTGGAAAAACCTTTGCTCGCAATTATTGAGAATTCTGAAAAAGAGCTGATTGATAAAACCAAGGATAATCTGAAGGCCCTGAAAAATGATAAAAATGAAGCAGTTGCCTACCTCAGGGCAAAATCAATCAATTGTCTTACCCGTAAATGTGCTGATTCATTCCTGCAGCATCAGGATAAAATTATTCAGGGGCAGTTTAACCAATCATTGATTGATTCTTTGACTGATATTTCTGAAATACTGAGCGAAATAAGTGCAAATTCTGTCAGTCGGATTTACAATCATGAGTCGGTAGTGCGTATTGAACTTGCCGGTTTTCACATTATGTCGGGACTGATTGAGGATTTTGTGGAATCTGCCCTGATAGAGAAAACCAAACGCACTAAGCGACACATCAAAACCTTGAATCTGCTTTCATCACAATATAGATTTGAAGAATCTGCCACGCCTTATGTGAAAGTGATGCATATTATCGATTTTGTTTCCGGTATGACCGATTTATACGCTTTAAAACTTTATCGGAATCTGAGAGGAATTGAAATGCCCCACATTTAGCTGTTTGACCATATTTGTCGCTATAATTGATTGAGTGCAATTCATGGTATTGTTAAATTATTTGATTTGTTTTGAACTGAATGTTGGTTTAATGCACTGAGAATTATAACAATATTGATATCTCTTTTTACTGTCAGGCTATTTACATGATAAGTCCCTTATCTTTGCAGCCAATCAAATTTGTTTTCCGGTAACATTTTTCGTCAGGTTTATTATCGGAACAAATCTCCTCAACCCATTTACTATGTCAGCCCCCAAAAAGGTTCATCCTGTTGTAAAAGACAGACTCCATCCGCTAAACAAACACCGTGCGCGATACGATTTTAAGGTATTGACCGAAGCCTTACCAGAGCTGGCTTCTTTTGTAACCATGAATGTTTATAACGATGAATCCGTTGATTTTTCAAACCCTGAAGCTGTAAAAGCACTGAATAAAGCACTTTTAAAATACTATTATGGTATAAATTACTGGGATATTCCCGAAGGATATCTTTGCCCGCCTATTCCGGGCCGGGCCGATTATATTCATCATATTGCCGGGTTTTTGCGAAGTAAAAATTATGGTAAATTGCCTTCGGGTAGCCATTTTGTTTGTTTCGATATTGGTGTTGGCGCAAATTGTGTTTATCCGCTTATCGGGCATCAGGAATATGGCTGGTCTTTTATTGGCTCTGATATTGATGCAGTTGCCATTGAGTCTGCACAAAAGATTGTTGATATGAATCCCGGCCTTTCTGAAAATATTTCCATCAGGTTACAGCCAGATAGCAGAGAAAAATTCTTCAGGATTATTCAAAAAGATGAATTGGTGGATTTAACGGTGTGTAATCCGCCTTTTCATGCCTCAATGGCAGAAGCGCAAGCCGGAAGTATTCGAAAAGTTACCAATCTGAAGCTGACAAAATCGGGGGAGGCTTTGCTTAATTTTGGAGGCAGGCATCACGAGTTGCTTTGCGAAGGAGGTGAAAGCAGGTTTATAGGTGATATGATTAAGCAAAGCAGGCAGTTTGCCGAGTCTTGTTTGTGGTTCTCAACATTGGTATCAAAGCAATCCAACCTTAAAGGTGTTTATGGCGCTTTGGGTAAAATTGGTGCGGTTGAAATTAAAACCATCCCTATGGGGCAGGGAAATAAGTCAAGCCGGATGGTTGCGTGGACGCTTCAATCTGCTGCACAACAGAAGAAATGGATGGATTTGCGCTGGAATTCCAATCATCATGTGAGTACGAGCGATCATTAAGTTTGTAATTTCAGGCGTACGACTAAAAAATAGACCTGGCAGTATAGGTTGTAAACAATTCAAGAGCCATCATTCCGGCAAGTGAATTTCCTGCATGATTTAGGCCCGGTGACCAAACAGCAAGCGTTAATTCGCCCGGCATAATGGCTACAATTCCACCGCCTACGCCGCTTTTTCCGGGAAGTCCAACACGGTAGGCAAACTCACCGCATTCGTCGTATAATCCACAAGTTTGCATCAATGCGTTTATACGTTTTGCCTGTCTTGAGTCGCAAATGGTCCGACCACTTTCGGGATCTTTTCCGCCATTGGCCAGAAAAAGAAATGAACGGGCCAGATCCACGCAATTCATACTTAATGCACACTGATGGAAGTATACGTCAAGCACTTCGTCAACCTGGTGATGAATGTTGCCATAGCTTTTTAAAAAATTGGCCAGGGCGGCATTCCTGTGCCCGGTTTCTTTTTCTGAAAAAGCTACTTCATTGTCGTAATTTATAGTTGAATTGCCCGAACAATTTCTGACAAAATCCAACAGATCGTCTAATGCGCAATGGCCGTTTCGGATGATACAGTCGGTAATTACCAATGCACCTGCATTGATAAAGGGGTTTCTGGGGAGTCCGTTCTCATATTCAAGTTGTACCAGCGAATTAAACGGATTGCCTGATGCTTCCCTGCCAACTCTTTTCCACAATTCATCGCCCAGTAAATCCATAGCCATTGCAAGGGTAAATACCTTTGAAATACTTTGAATGCTAAAATTTTCCCGGGCATCGCCTACAGTAAATATGTCGCCTTGAGTGGTGATAACTGCCATCCCAAACTTCCGGGGAGAAACCCTGCCAAGCGCCGGAATATATGAAGCAACTCTGCCATGTGACAACAATGGCGCCACTTCTTTATTTATCCGCTCAATAATTTTCTGATATTCCATAAACAATTGGGTGTCTGAAGTGCATCAAAAATAGCCATAAGTCTTGGGCTAATTTTCGGTATTTGAAATTAAGTTTGATTGAGTGCAAACTACCTTGGTTTTGCGATGTTTCATTAAACCTAACCATGCAAAATTACAGGAATATTCTATTTTTGTGCTTACAACTAATATGTCATGATAAATTCTCCCTACGCACTCCTTTCGAAAAAATTTCATTTTGATGATACGGCTTTTACCAGCCTGATGAAAAAGCGAATCTATAATGTATTGCTGATTGCCAGCAATTACGATAGTTTTGTTCTGGAAGGCGATGGCCGCATTGATGAACAAATATTTAATGAATATGTGTCGCTCAGTTTGCGGTATCCACCCCAGTTTATTCAGGTGTCGTCAGAAAAAGATG
Organism: Lentimicrobiaceae bacterium; assembly: GCA_020636745.1. NCBI lineage: Bacteria > Pseudomonadati > Bacteroidota > Bacteroidia > Bacteroidales > Lentimicrobiaceae > Lentimicrobiaceae bacterium. Next base: position 288,703 of record JACJXH010000001.1, read on the forward strand.
CTTTGGTTGCCATTGAAAATCAACATATAGATTTGATAATAACCATGCTTAGCATGGGTAAAAGTGACAGTTTCGATTCAGCACGAAGGCTTAAGGAACTTTATCCCTCAATTCCGATTGTGGTGCTTACTTCCTTCTCGCGCGAAGTAACTATGACAATTGCCAAGGCCGATTTGTCAGCCATCGATTATGTTTTTTGCTGGTTAGGAAATGCCGATATCTTGTTGGCCATCATTAAACTGATTGAGGATAAAATGAATGCCGAGCATGATATGAAAGAAGTTGGTGTTCAGGCGATTTTACTTGTGGAAGATTCTATCAGGTTTTATTCCAGCTATTTACCCAATATTTACAAGATTATCTTTAAACAGTCGAAGGCCTTTATGACCGAAGGTATCAACGAGCATCAAATGATGTTGCGTATGCGCGGTCGGCCTAAAATTTTGCTGGCTAACAATTATGAACAGGCTGTTGGCTATTACGAAAAGTATAAAAATAACCTCATCGGGATTATAACCGATACTTCATATCCGCGTAATGGGAAAGAAGATAAAATGGCCGGAATTCGCCTGATTGAAAAGATTAAAAAGGAGGATGCGTTTATTCCTTTACTGATGCAGTCGTCAGATATTTCGAATCAGGCATTGGCGCGCGAAAGGCGTGTTGGTTTTATTCACAAGCACTCCCAATCGCTCTCTCTTGAACTGCGCAACTTTATTATACAATATTTTGCGTTTGGCGATTTTGTTTTTATTGATCCTGAAACCAGGCTGGAAGTGGCACGGGCAGCCGACCTGAAGGCTCTTCAGCAGCGTATTTTTGAAATTCCTGACGACTCACTGGCTTATCATGTTTACAGGAATCATATATCAAAGTGGTTGTATGCCAGGGCATTGTTTCCGTTAGCAGAGCTGTTTCGCGATTTGCGACCCGGCGATTTTCAGGATTTGGACGAAATCCGCAGATTCATTTTTGATGCCATCGCCACTTTCAGGCTCAATAAAGCCAGAGGTATTATTGCTGAATTTAACCGCGAAAGTTTCGACGAATACCTGAGTTTTACCAGGGTAGGTCAGGGATCTATTGGCGGAAAAGCCCGTGGACTGGCCTTTCTCGATTCCATGATAAAGCGTAACAGGCTTTTGAATCATTGGCCCGATGTAATTGTAACAATTCCGCGTACGGTAGTGCTTGGCGCCGATATTTTTGATGAGTTTATGGAGGAAAACAGCCTTTATAAGCTGGCTTTATCGGGTGTAAGCGATGAAGAAATTCTGGATAGTTTTGTGGCAGCCCGCTTGCCGTTCAGACTGCATGAAGATTTGTATACTTTTATCAGCGTGGTAAAAAAACCGATAGCTGTACGCTCATCCAGCCTGCTCGAAGATTCATATTACCAGCCATTTGCGGGGATTTATTCAACCTACATGGTGCCGAATTTTGTAAATGATGAGCGCCTGACTATCGAAAATCTGAGCAATGCCATTAAAAGTGTTTATGCTTCGGCATTTTTTAAAGATTCCAAAGCATACATGAAGGCCACTTCCAATGTGATTGATGAGGAGAAAATGGCTATTGTGCTTCAGGAAGTTACCGGAACTCCTTATGGCGAAAAATTTTATCCAACGCTTTCAGGAGTGGCCCGTTCTATTAATTTTTATCCCATTTTGCCTGAAAAACCCGAAGATGGAATTGCCAATATCGCTCTTGGGCTGGGCAAATATATTGTTGATGGAGGACTTACACTGCGCTTTTCACCTAAATATCCACGCAAGGTGTTGCAATTGTCAACGCCTGAACTGGCATTGCGTGAAACCCAAAAGCATTTTTATGCGCTCGATTTAAGGCCTGGCAGCTTTACCCCTGCAGTTGATGATGCATGTAATTTGCTGAAAATGAATATTTCAGAAGCTGAAAAAGATGGCTCGCTTAAGCATGCTGCATCTACTTTTGACTATGAAAGCCATATGCTCAGAGAAGGAATGATGGGCGAAGGCAAACGGATTATTACCTTCTCTAATATCTTGTCTCACAATGTGTTTCCTCTGTCTGACATTCTTGCTACTTTATTGGAAACCGGACAGCGAGAGATGAGCAAACCCGTTGAAATTGAGTTTGCTGTTGACTTGAATCAGCCCAAAGGACTGCCTGCCATTTTTAATGTATTGCAAATCAGGCCTATTGTGGATAATCGTGAGGCAATTGAGGCTCATTTGGAAGATGTAAAGGAAAAAGATACTATTATTTATGCCCATTCTGCCCTGGGTAATGGTATTGTTCGTGATATTTATGATTTTGTGTATGTAAAACCTGAATCTTTTAATCCTGCTTCAAATCTCGAAACAGCCATCAGGGTTGGTGAATTGAATGAAAAATTTCTAGCAGAAAATAAGAATTATGTTCTTGTCGGCCCCGGCCGGTGGGGAAGCAGTGATCCTTGGTTAGGAATACCGGTTAAATGGCCTCAGATTTCAGCCGCCCGTGTTATCATCGAATCTGGTCTTGAGCATTATCGGATTGATCCCAGCCAGGGTACACATTTCTTTCAGAACCTTACCTCTTTCAGGGTGGGCTATTTTACCATCAATCCGTTTATTGATGATGGCTTCTATGACCTTGATTTTCTTGCAAAACAGCCGGTCGTATATGAAGATGAGCTGATCAGGCATATTAGGTTTCAAAATCCCATAGAGATTATGATTGATGGTAAGAAAAACCTGGGGGTTGTGATGAAGCCCGCAAATGATATTGAAAAAGGCGGATAATTGAACACGATTGCTTAAGACATGTGTTGTTTTTTGCTTTTATCAGGCCTTTTGCTACTGATGATGATATTAATTCCCATCAACCAGATAGGCCCTGAGTTTATCTGTTTGAGGATTGTTGAAAAGTTCGTCAGGACTTCCCTGCTCAATAATTTCGCCGTCATACATAAAAATAACATGGTCGGCCAGGCGTATAGCCTGCCGCAGTACGTGGGTAACCAAAACTATGGTGTAATGTTTTTTGAGCTCTTTGAATAGGTTTTCGATGATTTTACTTGAAATAGGATCGAGTGCAGAAGTTGGCTCGTCTGCTAGTATTATACTGGGTTTTACAGCTAATCCCCGCGCCAGACACAGCCTTTGCTGCTGACCGATGGAAAGGCTTGTGGCCGGTGCATTCAGCCTGTGCTTCACTTCTTCCCAAAGGCCTACTTCGCGCAGGTGTTTCTCAACACTGAATTCAATCAGTTTTTTGTCACGAATCCCTTTCAATTTAAGGCCGTAAGCCACATTTTTATAAATAGAAACTGGTAAAGGATAAGGGCGTTGCGAAAGTAAACCCATTTTCTGTCTGATAGCTGGTGTATGGGTTGTGGTATTCAGGATGTTATCTTTTTCAATATAGATATTGCCTGTAACAATTAACTCTTTATAAAGGTCGGTTAACTTGTTCATGCACTTGAGAAGCGTGGTTTTACCACAACCTGAAGGCCCGAGCAGGACAGTGATTTTATTACGAGGTATCTCTATGTTAACATTTTTAAGAATGTGATGATTTCTGGCATGAACATTCAGATGCTGAATCTTCAGAATCGGACAGGTATTTACAGCAGGGTTTATGTTTGTTGCTATTTCCCTGATAAGGGTTTCAGTTTCTGGTTCGGGCATGTTCATTATTTTAAATTGGTTCTTGAATATCGTTTTGAAAGGAAACGTGCTCCAAGGCTGATTATTAATATGATAGCTGTTAAGATTACAGCTGAGGCAAAGGCCCTTTCTCTTACTTCCGGAATGGGGGAGCCTAACTGAAAAAAAATAGCCAGGGGTAAGGTTGCTGCTGGTTCATCGAGGGTAACCGGCACATTATCAGTGTATCCGGCAGTAAAGAGGACCGAGGCTGCATCGCCAATGCCTCTTCCAAACGAGAGCAGGATAGCTGTAATGAAACCCGAAAAGCCTTGTTTGAATATGACATTGAATGCTGTTTCGGTGCGTGTTGAGCCCAGTGCCAGCGATGCTTCGTGCAGTCCTTTGGGAATTGTGCATAATACTTCATCAAAGGTGCGGACCATAATTGGTGAGATTAAAAGTGCAACTGTGATAATGCCAGCCAGCAACGAAGCATTCATGCCAAAGAACAGCATGAGTGCGAATCCAAAAGCTCCGTAAACAATGGAAGGTATGCCCCACAAGGCGTCAAGAAAGTAGCGGATGGTGTTTTGTGTGCGCTTGTGCCTGATGAGTTGTACATTGAGGTAAAGCGCAGCAGGCAAACCAATGGAAACAGCAATCAGAGTAGCTCCAACAGCGATGTAAAGTGAACCCATGATTGCATTCAGAACTCCGCCTTCACCACCGTAGTAATAACCTCCCTTGGGCGTTTTCAATATCATGTCGAAGTTAAGGGCATGAAAGCCTTTCACAAAAATAACGAGGATAATAAAAGCCAGAACGACTATAAGCGAGTAAGTCATAAACGCTGAAAGAAAAACAAAAAATCTTTCTTCTATGATTTTAATATGCCTCATTGCCTTTTGGTTTTATGTATCAGATATCTGAAAATAAGGTTAAACGCCAGGATAATTACCAGCAGCAAAAATGCTGCAAACATCAAGGCGGCATCGTACATGGGAATAGAGAGCATTTCTCCGTAGTTATTGGCAATTAATGCCGGAAGAGGATAGGCAGCATCTAATGGATTAATGGATACCTTAACCAGATTGCCCACAACCATCATCACTGCGATAGTCTCGCCAAATGCTTTGGCTATTCCCAGCCCGTAAGCTGAAATAATGCCCGGGTAGTTTCCCCTGATGACTACATGTTTCACTGATTCCCATTGGGTTGCGCCCATTGACAGGGCTGCTTCTTTTAATCCGGACGGGACAGTGTTAAAAACTTCAATCAGCATATTTAAAGTGTAAGGAATACACATAACCGCCAGAACAATGCCTCCGGAAAGGATTGAATAGCCTGATGAAGTCGTGTTGAACAACGGAGAAATATAATCGCTTACCAGAGGAACAATGATTAAAATTCCCCAAACTCCATATATAACTGAAGGAAGCCCGGCTAGTACATCAATTACCGGATGCATCACTTTTATCAGTTGTTTGGATGAGAATTGTGTGAGGTAAATAGCTGCCAGCAAACACACTGGCGCTGTAAAGAGGAATGATAATACAGTTACATAAAGCGAGCCAGCAATAAATGGCCAGAATCCGAATGCTCCTTTTGAAGGAGCCCATTGCGATGAAAATACCAGATGAATAAAACTATGCTGGTCAAACAAAGGAGCTGCTTTCAAATAAAGTCCGGTGCCAATTATCAGGGGAAGCAATAGTATGGTTATCATGGATGTAATCATCCATATACCGGTAATTTTATCAAAAAGCAGCCTTCTGATTTGCATGTGTTACTTTATTTTGTTCAGGTAGTTGTTGATTTTCTCCTGGTCAATGGGCACATAACCAGCCTCTTTTACAAATTTTTGTCCATCGGTGAGCACCCATTGTATAAAGTCGAGGGTTGCTTGTTTCTGAGGCTTCCCCTTTGAAACAAAATACAGTTCGCGCGCTGGTGGCGATGGGTAAACTCCATCAGCAATTGCTTTAAGTACACCATCAAAAGTTTCATAAAAATCTTCTTCTGGATCTATTTTTCCGTTGCCATTGATGTCAATGGGGATGATTTCCATACCCGGACGTTTTTTCCCGGTATTGATGTCGTAGGCAAAAATGGTGTTGTTAAAGCCGACCCCCAGTTTATCCTGGGCTACAGCATCGGCAAGGCCAGGGTCGCCGTAAATGCCTATCCCAAGTAAGTCTTCCTGCTTTCCGCCAAGGTATTTAGCCCAGGTTTCAGCAGCACCGCAAGCATCCGAACGGGTGTAAATGACAATTTTTTCATCCTGATCTTTTTGCAATAACTGACCCCAGCTTTTTACATTTCCATCAATAAAAATGGATTTAAAATCTTCTTTTGATAATCCTTTTTGTTTGATGTCGTTCAAAAAAGGATTCTGAACATTAATGGTTGGCACAACTGCATCAATCGTTAGGCCAACCCACCATACACCCTGGTTGATTTCTTCCTGTGATATTTCTCTTGAGAACATTCCCAAATCAACTGTTCCAGCCAAAGCATCAGCCATGCCTTTGCCGGCGCCGCCTCCCGATACGTTAAACCTGATTTCAGGATGAATTTTCTGATATTCTTCAGTCCATTTTACAGCCAGCGGATATAAGGCAAAAGCGCCTGAAAGACTGATGGTACTGTCCTTTTTTTTCTGTGAAGCACAGGATGAAAACATGATAGCTGCTGTTACGAAGCCGATGAAAAATGCTTTTTTCATATCATTGGTTTTATGGGTCAGTTAGGTTTGTTTTGCTTGAAAATATTCGGGGTTATGGTTAGTTGCAAGTAAAAAAACTGAGAAAATTTGTTATCCGGCACATTCTGAATTGTTTTCAGCGTTTGAGTCGGTAAAAAGAAACAATAACCGCTTTCAAGATCGCCCCATTCATTGAATTTGTATTTGAGAATCAGATCATTTTCAACGCCGAGTCCTTTGTCATTTGGTGTTGCCGGGTTGGTTTGAGCAAGTGCAAAACTGTGAAGCGTATTTCTTATGCTTGTTTTCTTTGAAAATTTGTAATCGAGCCACAGGTAATAATCAGCCAACCCGCCTTGTTTTGTATGAGTGGTAAAAGTTCTGAAATAATCAATGAAGCCAAAAAAACGGTGTCGGTTGCCATAAAGCGGATCGAAAAGTTTGTCGGTTTTGTCGGTTGTAATTGTTTGGTTATTTCCCGAGAGATAGCCTAACCCAATTCCAGTCGTAAATTCTCCTGTTTTGTAACTGGCATCCGCGTCTATCAGATATGCACTTACATGATTGCCTTTCTGGCTGCGGCCATACTGATAATAGGCATTAGCCCATACGTTGAGTTGTTTGGTTTTATACTCAGCGTAAAACCCGGTAGTATGCCGGAAATGAAGAGAAGAGGTGGTGTCGGTTTTGGTTATACCAGATGAAATATGTAAAAGAGACAGGTTTAGCCTGTCGTTTATTTTTTTGTTGAGCCAGAAAAAATTGAGATTTTTGATTCTGGACGAGGGGTACAGATTTTCTGACAGCGATTCTGCCATTGTATTCCAAACGATTCCGGTATGCAAATTCCAATGGTTGAGGTTTAATTTCATTACCAGTGCGTCATAGGCTATTCCATTTTGGTTCCAGTTGCGGTCGCCCAATAGTCGCCGGCTATCGTATACCAGCTGCTGACGGCCAGCCGAAATCCAGCCTGCATTTCCGATTTTTAATTCTGCATAAGCTTCAAGCAGATCGAGCGATGGGTTATCGCCAACGCCAGTTGAGTTGAGCGTAGTTTGGTCGCCCCATAACCTCACATCCTGGGGGGTTAGTTTTATTTTCAGATAATTATTCTCAAAGCTAAATGAAAGCCTGGTTCTCTGAGAAATCAAGGCAGTAGGGGATGAGCCTGCCGCAGCCAGTTTCTGATAGCCATCGCGTAATTCAAAGCGATTGCGTAATTGAGCATCGATACTGAATTGAGCATTACCATGTTGCACAAACAAAACAGTGAACAGCACAATTGAAATCAGATTTACGGAAAAGTGTTTCATCAATGGTGATTTTTTCAGAACAAAACTATAACCATTGATGGTGCTGAAAAACAGCTTTTAAACGTAAGTCTGGCTTACGTCTTTAGGCGCATGAATACGTTTTAATACTTAGCGTGGATTAAACTTCTACAATGCCGTTTCTGATGGCAAACATTACCAGGCCGGCAGTATTTTTTGAATCAGTTTTTAGTAGAAGGTTTTCGCGGTGTTTGTCAACGGTGCGTTTGCTGATGCGCAATATGTCTGCAATTTCCTGATTGGATAATCCCTGGCAAATGCGATAAAGAACTTCGAGTTCGCGTTCTGATAATTCTCCGGCTTTAACTGGCTTAGGTTTCCGGCTAATATTTTTTAATATACTGTCGAGGATTTCAGGTGAAAAGTAATTGTGACCAGAGATAACATTCCTTATGCAATCTTCCACATCCTGAATGCCTGAATTTTTCAGAATAAACCCTTTTGCTCCGGCATTGATCATGCGGGTGTAATAATCTTCTTCGGCATACATTGAAAGTGCAATAATTCTCAGATCCGGATTGAGTTCAATGGCTTTTATCGTTGTTTCTATTCCGTCAATTCCGGGCATATTGATGTCCATAAATACCAATCCGGGTTGTACCTGTGGTAGCATAGCTAAAAAATCACCTCCGCCAGAAGCTTCGTAAACCTTGCTGATGTATGGCAGGTTGCCTAACAACAGGCTAAGGCCTTCTCTGAAAAGTTTGTGATCATCGACCAAAAATACCGGAAATGCTTCCATACCTGAGTGGGGTTTTGTCATAGTGATTTGACTGATATGTTTTATCTTGAACCGGCTTTTAAATTTATAATGACATTGACCCTTACTCCTTCATTTTGTTTGGTGTAAATTTCAAAAGTGCCATTTAAGGACTTTATCCTCGATTTAATGTTTGAGAATCCCATCCCCTTGTCGCTGTATTCAGCCACTTCAATATCAAAACCAATTCCATCGTCGAGGTAATCCAGCGCAATTGTTTGCGCATCTGTCATCAACGATATAAAAACATTTTTGGCTTCCGAGTGCTTTAACGAATTAGATATCAACTCACAGATGACGCGGTATAGTATAACTTCAATATTATATGCAAATCGCTGATTGTCAATGTTGGTGTCAAAATTAATCCTTAAATTGCCGGTATAGGGGAGTTTTGAAATAAATGATTTGACGGCTTTTTTTAGTCCGAAACTATTTAGAATGTGAGGGCTCAGATTATTAGAAATTTCTTTGAGTGAAGTAATCGATTCATCTATCAGTTTACCGGCATTCGCCATCACTTTTTCATTTATCTCTCCATTATTGTCGCGACAAGCTGAAATGGCCATTTTAACTGAAGAAAGCAGGGGGCCGAGGCCGTCGTGCAGCTCTTTTGCAAAATTAAGTCTTTCGTTTTCCTCTGTTCGCACAATGGCCGAAAGTACTCTTGATTCATTTTCCTTGCGCAATTCTTCCATTCTTTTCTGAATATTGAAGATGCGTTTAATGAAAATCAGGCTGCCTAGCATGAGAATGGAAATCAAAACGCCTGTCCATGTACTAAGGAGTCCGGTTATCAGTTTGCTGTGTGAATCCATTAGCTGGAAAAACTCAAAAACCCTGCGGATGGCCATCAGTAAAAACGCAATAGAAATAAGCCACCAGGCTATATTTGTTTTGGTTCGGCGGGTGAGCGAAAGGGCAATAATGGCTGCTCCGAACTGCAATATAATGGATATAATCAGCGCGATTTTAATGGGCATGATCTGCTGTTTTTGCAAATTTAACAAATGCCTCCCCAATGGCAATAAAAGTGATGGGTTATTTGAAAAGTATTATTGCTGAAGGTAAAGCTTTTGTATCAATGGAAATAAAGGAGTGGCGGGTTGTTTTTCTCTTGATTAGATATATCACGATTGGCATAAAACTTACAGGGCAGGCTCGATTTGAGTCCTGCCCTGTAAGTTTTTTTATTCAATGATTAATTCATTTTTGTCATAATTCGGGGTGCAATCATGTTTTTCGGGTCAAGAATCTCATCAAGCTGCTCTTTGGTCAGTAGTTTATGTTCCAGTACCAGATCGTACACTCTTTTACCCCCCTCAAGGGCTTCTTTGGCCAATTTGGTTGAAGCTTCATATCCTATTACTGGATTTAATGCAGTAACCAGGCCAATGCTGTTGTACACCATTTCGCGGCACACCTGCTCGTTGGCTGTAATGCCCTTGATACAACGATGGTTAAGTGTGTTCATGCCATTTTTAAGCATTTCTATTGACTCGAAAAGGCTGTAAACAATGATAGGTTCCATTACATTCAGCTCGAGCTGTCCGGCTTCAGCGGCCATGGTCACCGTGAGGTCATTGCCAATTACTTTAAAGGCAATCTGGTTCACAACCTCGGGAATTACCGGATTTACTTTACCCGGCATAATGGTACTTCCGGGTTGCATGGGAGGCAGATTGATTTCATTCAATCCGGCTCTGGGGCCTGATGACAACAAACGAAGATCATTGGAAATTTTGGAAAGTTTAACAGCCAGACGTTTAACGGCTGATGAATACATAATAAAGGCTCCTGTGTCTTGTGTAGCTTCTACCAGGTTAGTGGCCAGTACTACTGGTTTTCCTGTAATTTCTTTCAGATGCTCAATAACAATTCCGCTGTAGCGGGGATCGGCACAAATTCCCGTGCCGATGGCAGTGCCACCCATATTTACTTCCAGAAATAACTCAACATTCTGATTCAACCGCTGAATTTCTTCTGATAGCATTACTGCATATGCTTCAAATTCCTGACCCAGGGTCATAGGCACTGCATCCTGTAACTGGGTACGACCCATTTTTATTACAGGAGCAAACTCTTTGGCTTTGAAATTAAATGAAGCAATCAGTTCACTTAAAACGGTAACCAGTTTCTCATTGCTTCGCAGCAGGGCAATTTTTATTGCAGTAGGATAGGCGTCGTTGGTAGATTGTGAGAGGTTTACATGGTTGTTCGGATGACAATATTCATATTGGCCCTTTTCATAACCCATAATTTCAAGCGCGCGGTTTGCAATAACTTCGTTGGCATTCATGTTTGTAGAAGTGCCCGCACCACCCTGAATCATATCTACAACAAAATGGAATGAAAATTTACCGTTGATGATTTCATTGCAGGCTGCAACAATAGCATCTTTTAAAGGTTTGTCAAGTAAACCAAGGTCATAATTGGCTTTGGCTGCAGCCAGTTTTACCATGGCCAGCGACTCAGCAAATACTGGATAAAAGTTAAGTTGAACTCCTGATATGTTGAAGTTTTCCAGCGCCCTTAATGTTTGTATTCCATAATAGTATTCATACGGAACTTCCCTGAATCCGAGCAAGTCATGCTCAGTCCGGGTGCGTCCTGACTCATATTGTGCTGCCGAACTTACCATACGGGCATTGGCATGGCGCATACGACGTGAAATAACCCTTGAAATATTTGAAAATATTTTGAGTGCTATCGGGCCGTTTTGCTCAAAAAACGCTTTGGGTAATTCTAATACCGTGGTTTTTTGTTTAACACGTGCACTTGTGCTGTGTGGTGAGTCTTCGGTGAGCGAGCCTTCACCTAAAAAATCATAACGACTGAAGTAGCTTAATCTTGTTTCGGCGCCAAATGGTGATTTCTTGAATAGCTCAACTTCTCCTTCGTAAATAATGTAAATGACTTCACGCGGACTGTTTTCATAAAACAGGTATTCCCCCGTTTTAAATACTTTTTCTTCAACAGCGGTAGCCACTGTTGTTAATTCCTGTGTGCTGAGGCCTTTAAAAAGCTCAATGTCAGCAATGAATTTGTTTACTTCTTTGGTTTCCATTTTGTGTAATTTATAGTGTTTGTAGTGGCATTGGTATTACTAATTCCTGTTAAAGTTTTTTTGATTTAAAATTTTCTCCAGGTTTTCGTTTTTGTTTTTTTGTTGGTAAAAATTTAAAGTTGTTATAATGAAAGTGCAAAAGAGCACGGGTATTTTGTTGAACATACATTCACGATTTCATGGCTTTGCTTTAGAGTGATGGTCTGCCGGGTTCAGTTTTTCCGAAATCAGGCATTATATTTTTATGACAATATTGCGTAATGGCATCACCGGCAGGTTTAAATTTTAGTTTGTAGGCCATAGTCCAGTCTTCACAGGCTAAATCTGATTTACCAGTCTGGTAATAGGCTACACCCCGGTTGTAATAAGCTTCGGCATAATCAGACTTTATCTTTAGTGCATCATTGAAATCGTGTATGGCACTTAAAGGATTACCGGCTTTTGCTTTAAGAATGCCGCGGTTGTTGAGTGCCAGCAGATAGCGCTGGTTGCGGCTGAGTGCAAGATCGTAGTATTTCAGGGCTTCTTCAGCACGATTGGCTGCGTCGTAGTAGTTGGCCAGATAAAAATATCCATGAGCCATATCGGCATCTGACCGGCGCTTTTCTATAACATCAGTAAGTAATGTGGGTGTGTCTTTCCATGTTTTGACACGCTTGAAAGTAGCCACACTTAGCAGGCCCGTTATAAGCAACAATGATACAATCAGCATCTTACGGTTGTTTCGTTCAATGCTTTCTTTCAAATCATAAATGTTGCTTACTAAACGTCCGGCAATCATAAACAAACCAATATATGGAATGTAGGAGTACCGATCGGCTGTAATAAATATTCGCGACCAGAAAAGTGGCAAAACTATGGCAATGCTTGCCAGAAAAAATAAAATGCCTGTAATGAATTCTCTGCGGTTTTTGCCTGAAAACCACACGGCAGCGATTAACCCCAACGGTACAATTGCGGCACTGTAAACATAGTTTGGGAGATTCCCATTTACTATTTCAGGAAATGCATAAATGGCTGATAAATTGGTTGGAATAACTGATTTGATAAGGTAAAACGAAATGCCATAAATCACCAGAAAAATGCGCTCAATCCAATTGTAATCATGCTCCAGTACGGTAATATGACCAAATGAAGATGCTGCCTTTATAGCAATTAAGCCAAAAATGAGTGAAAAAATCAGGAAGGGTATTTTTTCAAATATTATTCTGAAACTGAATTTACGGCCTTTATAAAAATCCATCAAAAGTAAAATCAGCGGAAAGCTAACAGCCATTGATTTAGAGAATAGCGACAAAAGTGCAAACCCTAATGACAGCATATAGTATTTGTTTTTAAAACCTTCGTCCAAATATTTATCCCATGCCAACAGGCCTGACAGGAAAAAAAAGGAATAAAGTCCTGAACTTCTGGTTGATATCCAGGCTACAGCCTCAACATGCATGGGGTGAATAGCGAATAAAAGCGCAACAACTGTGGCAGGAATAACTCCCTTCATCCAACGCTTCATAAGCTTATAAACCAGCAATGTATTTATAAGATGCAGAAGGATATTGGTTAAGATGTAAGGCCATGCTGTATCTCCAGCCATTTTGTAATTCATGGCAAAACTTAATACAGCCAGGGGCTGGTACATTCCCAGATGAAAATCTGAAAATATGGCAGCTGTCTGAATAGGGCCGTTGCCGCTTACAACCTGGTTTGACAAGTATTCTCCATCGTCCCACCCAATCAGAAATTGATTCGACAATGCGCCTGAATAAATCAGAAAAGTGAAAAACAAAAGTAATCCGATAGTAAATTTCTCAGCCGAAATACTTAGATTTCCTGGCAAGTATAGGTGTACTTGTCCGGTTTTTAATTTCTCTGTTTTGATATACTTGAACGAGCCAGCCATATGTAATTCGCTGTAGGTTAAACGGGCTTAATGATACTGCAAAGTTATAAGTTTACTTGTGATCCGAGATGATACCGGTATTTGTTTTCTTTGTGTTTGTTTTATTTATGCTTGTTGCGAATTTTAGTGCCAATTTTTTTCTTTTCTAACCAAACGGCCATTTCTATTTGTAATTTTGAGCTGACTTTGTCATAATCATGAACCAACCCGAAATAACAGATGACGAAAAATGCATTCATTTCATTAGCAGCAGCATTGTCCTTACTTATCATTACTTCATGCGGAAATAATAAGGGTAAATTGCTGACAGATCGTATTCAGTACGATGTTACAATTAAAACACCAGATGTGGATTTGGAGTGGTTTGTACAGAATCTGGAAGGGCCCAAACGTGAAAAACTGGTTCAGGCCATTATCAATACGGCAAATTCAGGCAAACTGAAGATGTATGATGTGATGACCAATAAACCAATGACTCCTGCTGAGTTGAAAGAGCGGAGCACACGCAAGGAGCTGATAACTCTGCAACGTGCCTATGCTCCGTATGAAGATTATGATTCTATTGTTAGTACTGAGCTGCAGCTTTCAGATATTACAAGGGTGAGATTTCTGGAAGAGTGGTATTTGAATGAGAAAAATGGTTTGATAACCAAAAAGGTTATTGCCATTTGTCCTTTGGTTGAAAGTTATACAGAAACCGGTGAATTGCGTGGCTACAATCCGCTTTTCTGGCTCTCTTTTGAAAAAAACTTCCCGCTCGAAGCCAAGTGATTTTCTTTGTGAAATCAATTTTATTTTGTCTTGTCATGTAAATCGGGTAATCAATTATTCGTTTTGCCTGATTTAAATGTTCTGATTTTTCGCCTGTTAATTTTAACTAATTTTGCAACCCTTAATTCTGGCGGATGCAATATCTATTTCATACTCTTCCCAATGGCATACGAATCGTTCATCGTCATTCCGACATGTTGGTCGGGCATATGGCCGTAATGATCAATACTGGATCCCGGGATGAAAACCCAGGAGAAGAGGGACTGGCTCATTTTATTGAGCATGTGATTTTTAAAGGTACCACCAAGCGCCGGCTTCATCAGGTATTGGGCCATCTCGAAAATATTGGTGCAGACCTCAATGCTTATACTACCAAGGAAGAAACATGCATTCATGCTTCTTTTCTCAATACTTTTTACCCGCGTGCCATTGACCTTTTTGCCGATATTCTTTTCAATTCTACATTTCCTGAAAAAGAAATTGCCAAAGAAAAGGATGTGGTACTCGACGAAATTAATTCCTATAAAGATTCACCTTCAGAATTGATTTTTGATGAGTTTGAGGAAATGCTATTCAGTGGCCACCCGCTGGGGCGTTCAATTCTGGGCTCCCCCTCTTCAGTGAAACGAATCAGCCGCAAACGCATTATCTCATTCCTGTCCAATCATTACCACACCGACCAGATTGTAATCAGTTCAGTAGGCAATATTCCTTTCAAACGTCTGATTAAACTTATAACAGCTTCATTCGGGCAGGTTCCTGAAAATCTCCGGACACAACCACGGGTTAATTTTTCCCCCTTGCCGGCACAGCAGATTGTTCAGCCCCGGCGGGTGTTTCAAACCCATTGCATTCTGGGAAACCATGCCTTTAGTTATGCCGATTCACGGCGTACGGCATTGGCTTTGTTAAACAATATGCTGGGTGGCCCGGCCATGAACTCGAGGCTGAGTATGGCCCTGCGTGAGCGCAACGGTATTGCCTATAATATTGAATCAGTTTATACGCCCTATGCTGAAACAGGTTCTTTTATGGTATATCTGGGAATTGATAATGGATCGCTTGACAAGGCAGTGGCTATTGTGCACAAGGAATTAAAGAAATTTAAAGATAAAAGCTTGGGCGTGCTTCAGTTACATACTGCCAGACAACAGTTTATTGGGCAATTGGCTATTTCATTTGAGTCAAACCTGAATGATGCTCTTTCAATGGCCAAAAGTGTGCTCGTTTACGATACAGTCGATACTCATGATGTACTGATTTCAAAAATCAACGCAATTTCAGCCGCTCAGCTTCAGGAGGTCGCTTGTGCAATTTTCGATACCAATCAACTGAGTATGCTGGTGTATCAAAAACGAAAATGATGAAAGAACTTTTTGAACGTCCGCAGTATCAGACAACTACGCCTGCTTACGAACAGTATGCTGTTGAGCATACATCTCCTGAAACGGATTTAATGCAGCAACTGATACGCGAAACCCATCTTGCGGTGACTACACCCGGTATGCTGTCAGGGCTTTTGCAGGGAAGGTTACTTCAAATGTTGAGTCATATGATTCAGCCTGAATTGATTCTTGAAGTTGGGACTTTTACGGGTTATTCGGCCATTTATCTGGCCTCAGGACTTGCTCCGGGCGGAAAACTGCATACCGTTGATAACAATCCTGAAGTTGCTCATATAGCAAAAAAATACATCAGCGAATCAGGTTATGAAGACCGAATTGTTACTCATCAGGGAGATGCCATGCAAGTAATACCAACTCTTCAAGGTCCTTTTGACCTGGTTTTCATTGATGCCGATAAAGAAAACTACTTAAATTATTACCTCACTGTTTTGCCAATGGTGCGTAAGGGCGGTTTTATTCTGACTGATAATGTTCTTTGGTATGGCAAGGTGTTGAATGAAAATGCCCTTACAGATAAAGAAACCCGTGGAATAGTTGCTTTTAACAGTTTTATAAAGGAAGATACATCAGTTGAGCACCTTCTGCTTCCGGTAAGAGATGGCTTGATGATGGTCAGGAAAAAGTAAGTGCTATTCAGCCTATTGCCTGAAATGATTATCAGTGCTTTAAAAAGTCTTGTGCATACTGAAGCCGGTTATTCTGCTTGTCAGATGTTTTTTAACCCGCTGTGACATAAAACCGGAATGGCTGAAAGGTTGTTAATCAGGGTTTCTTTGTCGGCCTGAGCCAGATAGTAGTGTTCTTCTGATTTAACTGACATAATTGAGATAAGACCAGCGCCGGTTTCTTTTGCATATTCCGCCGTTTGGCGGGCAAACCCGATTGAAATTACTCGAAGGTCATCAATAACGCGTTTGAAAGAGATGGAGTTTTCAGTAAAAATTTTCTCTGCTAAAGCAATGTTTTCCTTTATTTCATCAGAAATGGCTTCACCTTTTAATGCGACCGAATAAATGTGCACTTCGGCTTTATAGAGCTTGGCCAAGTCAGCAGTGGATTTGATGAGAATGTCAAAGTTTTTGTGCCCTCCAACCGGAAAAACTATTGGACTAAAGTGGTGATTTTGGCATTGTTCCTGCACAATCAGGCAGGGAATAGAGATTTTTCGTACGAGTTTGAGAATGTCAGCTCCAAATAATTTTTGCCTGAGGCCTTTGACACCATGTGTGCCGATGACCAAAATAAAATTCTCTCTGGAATTGGCAATCAAAGGAATTTCATCAAAAATGCTTCCCTCCTTTAAGATAAAGTCGCTGTCAATTCCATGAGAGGCAATGCTTTTCGCTAAAACATTCAATTTGTCTTCAATTGCCAGCGGGGTTTCATCTATATCCCCCTGCGTGTTGTTTTCGAGGAGGTGTAATAGCCGGATTGAACACATTGACTTTTGAGCGATGCTTATGGCCTGTAAAATTGCTTGATCTGAAGCTGGGGTAAAATCTACAGGTACTATAATTTTTTTCGATTCCATTTTTCTGTCTTTTAGTTGAAATCCGGTTAGTCATAACTGTAATTTATCGCGACTTCAGTTTTTTACCTTAAAAAAGAGAAGCATCATTATGGTTGAAAAAGCATGACATTTAATGTTAGCTTAATCAATTGTTGAATACCAGCAGGTGTCAGACCCTGAATTCGTATTTAACAGTACTTAACTCTTCATTGGCTTTAACAATCTTGGTCTTCAACTCTTCTTTAAAGCTGAGGAGTTTATTGTAAAGCTCTTCATCGCCTGTAGCCAGCATCTGAACAGCCAGAATACCTGCATTGCGGGCGCCATTGATAGCTACGGTGGCTACCGGGATTCCGGGAGGCATTTGTACCATGGCCAGCAGGGAGTCAAGACCATCAAGTGAAGCTTTGATTGGTACTGCAATTACCGGTACTGCAGTCATGGCAGCAATTACTCCTGCCAGATGTGCAGCCATACCGGCTCCGGCAATAATAACTCTGATGCCTTTTTTATGGGCTGATTTGCTGAAAGCTTCAACTTCATCAGGCGTCCGGTGTGCCGATAATGCATTGATTTCGAATGGAATTTTAAATTCGTTCAGAATCTCAGCAGCCTCTTTCATTACCGGTAGGTCAGAAGTGCTGCCCATAATAATACTTACTTTTGGTGTCATATTTTTATTGTTTTCTGCAAAATAAACAAAAACAAGCCTTACTTGTTTCCACTATTTGTTATGAAATAAAGCTTTTTATAACTTATCGGCGATATATTTTGCTATAAAGGTATTTGTCGTATTTTTGAAGATTATTAAAAAGCCCGGGATGAAAAACAGAGTAAAAGTAAAAGACAAAGAATTTGAAGTATTTATCAAGGCAGAAGATATTGATAAAGCAGTGGCCAAAGTTGCCCAGGGAATAAATGCCGACCTTAAAGGCCGTGTGCCCCTTTTTCTTGTTGTTTTGAATGGTGCATTTATGTTTGCATCTGATTTGATGAAGAAAGTTGAAATTGAAAATAATATTTCATTTGTAAAACTTTCATCCTACACAGGAACACGAAGCTCTCAGGTGGTGAACGAACTTATCGGGCTGAACGAAGTTGTGAAAGGAAGAACAGTGGTTATTATTGAAGATATAATTGATACAGGCTTAACCATGCGCCGTATGCTCGATATTCTTCACAATCAGGAAGCTGCAGATGTAAAAATTGCAACGCTTTTTTATAAACCAGAAGCCTTTAAATCTGATTATAGTATTGATTATGTAGGTATTGAAATTCAAAATGATTTCATTTTGGGCTATGGCCTCGATTATGATGGCTTTGCCCGAAACCTGCCTGATATCTATAAAATTGTTGAATAGAAGGCCGATGTTTTTAAATCAATCTGAAACATAATATAACTTTTCGTTTATGCTCAATATTGCACTTTTTGGCCCTCCTGGAGCCGGTAAAGGTACTCAGTCGGCGCTGTTGATCGAAAAATATAAACTTGCCTACATCTCTACCGGAGATTTGTTGCGTCAGGAAATTGCGGAGGAATCAGAGCTTGGTAAAAAGGCAAAAGATATTATTGGCCGTGGTCAGCTTGTTTCTGATGAGCTCATTGTGCAACTTATTGAGAAAAGAATTATTATGAGCAATGATACTAACGGGATTCTGTTCGACGGATTTCCGCGTACACTTGTTCAGGCATATATTCTTGAAGGACTTCTCTTGAAACTAAACACTTCGCTGGCTTGCATGTTGAGTCTTGAAGTGCCCCGCGAAGAGTTGATTACCCGTTTGCTTGAAAGAGGAAAAGTGTCGGGCCGCAGTGATGATACAGCTGAAGTTATTCAATTCAGGCTGCAGGAGTATGAAAATAAAACCAAACCAGTTGCTGAGTTTTATCGTTTTCGCGATAAATATATTCCCATTCATGGCGTTGGGTTAATTCCTGAAGTTTTCGGGAGATTGACAGAGTCTATTAACCGTACACTTCAGAATGTTTGGTTTAATCTTGTTCTCACAGGAGCTCCGGGCTCAGGTAAAGGTACTCAGGGCCGGCTTTTAGCTAAAAAATATGATCTCTATTATATCTCCACCGGTTCTTTACTGCGCCGTGAAATAAAAGCAGGGTCGGAAATCGGCTTGAAAGTGAAAGACTTTATGGAGAGTGGGGGGCTTGTTTCTGATGAAATCGTTATTCAGCTCATCGAACGCGAAATTCAACAGCATAACACGGTTAAGGGATTCGTTTTTAAAGGTTTCCCGCGTACAATTGTTCAGGCATATATTCTTGACGGACTGTTGAGAAGGCTTGACTCTTCTGTTTCTTATTGTATTGAATTAAATGCTTCAACCCTTGAATCGATAAAACGTTTAAGTGCGCGGGCAAAAACACCTCAGGCCCGGTTATACGATATGAATACCGATGTAATCGTGCACCGATTGGAGGAATATACTGAAAAAACAATGCCGGTCGCTGACTTTTACAGCAAGCAACAAAAGTTCTCAACCATTGATGCTGTTGGGGATCAGGAACACGTATTCAACAGGTTATGTACCAAGGTGGAAGAAGCTATGCGTATACTGAGGTAGTTCGTTTTTCGCCCTTTAAATTATGCAGCCGGCTGGTCCGGCTGTTTTTATTATCTTTGCAGCCCGGTAAAATCCGGCAAATCAGCCATGTCATCATCAAATTTTGTAGATTACGTCAAATTGAACCTGCGTTCCGGTAAAGGAGGAGCCGGTTCTGCTCATCTTTTACGAACCCGGGGTAACGCTAAAGGCGGCCCTGACGGAGGCGACGGAGGAAGGGGAGGGCATATCATCATTAGAGGGAATGCCCAGCACTGGACTTTGCTCCATCTGAAATATACCAAACACATTAAAGCCAGCGATGGCGTTAGTGGAGGAAATAACAGACGAACCGGCGCAGAAGGGGAAGATGTCTATATTGATGTGCCTCTTGGAACTGTGGTTAAAGATCCGGAAACCATGGAGCAACTGGCCGAGATAACTAAGGATGGTGAAACATGTATCATTGTGCCGGGCGGCCGCGGCGGACTTGGTAATGATCATTTTAAATCTTCTACTTTTCAAACACCTCGTTTTGCCCAACCCGGCGAACCTGGTATGGAAGTCTGGCGTATTCTTGAATTAAAAGTTTTAGCAGATGTCGGACTTGTAGGCTTCCCTAATGCCGGAAAATCAACCCTCTTATCTGTAGTTTCTGCTGCAAAACCTGAAATCGCTGATTACCCATTTACTACACTCAGGCCAAATCTGGGCATCGTCGCTTATCGCAATGATCTTTCCTTTGTCATGGCTGATATTCCCGGTATTATTGAAGGCGCCTCTGAAGGACGTGGACTTGGCCTTAGATTCCTCCGCCATATTGAGCGTAATTCAGTTTTGTTGTTTATGATTCCTTCCACTTCTCCTAATATTCGCAAAGAATACCAAATCCTGTTAAACGAACTGGAACAGTTTAATCCTGAGTTGATTGATAAAGCAAGGGTGCTGGCGATAACTAAATGCGATTTACTGCCTGAAGAAGAGCTTAAAAAACTGAAAAAGAGAAAGATGCCTGATATTCCTGTGGTATTTATTTCTTCACAAACCGGGCTTGGGGTTGTTCAACTTAAAGATGAGGTCTGGAAAGCACTGCATGGTGAGTTCTAATCTGCTACACAAATGATAGAATGGATTATTCAGTTTGATCAGCATCTGTTCCTCCGGCTCAATGGCCTGCATTCGCCTTTTTTTGATTTTTTTATGTTCTGGATGAGCGATAAGTTTATCTGGATTCCTTTGTATGCCTGGCTTTTATTTTTGATGATAAAAGAAAACCGTAATAAAGCCTGGCTGGTAGTTTTGATGATTGTTTTGTTGGTTTTACTCACTGATCAGTTATCAGTGAGGCTTTTTAAAGATGTTTTTCATCGTTTGAGGCCTTGCCATGAGCCTGCTTTGGAAGGAATGGTTCGCACGCTATTTGGCCATTGTGGAGGGCAGTATGGGTTTATTTCATCACACGCCTGCAACACAGCCGGTATTGCTGTATTTGCAGGGTTAATGTTGAGGTCCCGAAAGTGGTTACTCCCGCTTTTGCTGAGCTGGTCGATTACAATCTCCTACAGCCGTATTTACCTCGGTGTTCATTATCCGGGTGATGTTATTACTGGTATGTTGTTTGGAGCTGCCCTGGGGTATTTGATTTATCGTCTCTTTATTCTGATCAAGAAAAAATGGTGAACAAATCTTCTCCTTCTTTTACCCGAAGCAAGGTTTGAGTTGTTTTCTGATTCGCTAGTAGCCGAAAGCTTTAGCTTCAATCTTTGTGGCCTCTATTTTCATTACAGTAACATTCTTCACTGACGGTTCGCTGTATGAAAAGTCGTCGCGTTGCGTGTATTGCTTCATAATCAGGTTCAGAATGCTGATTTTTTCATCATAGTCTTCCACAAATTCAACCCTTCCTCTTATCAGTACACTTTTGTACCGCATGCCATAACTGCAGGCTACATTTTCTGATTGCTTGTAAAGTTCGTGCGAGTTGCTGAAGGTAATGCACACGTTGGGATTGGCTTTTAAAATTTCAATCTTCTTACCTGCAGGTGCAGAATGCAGATAAACAGTGTTGTTTTTATAACCAAAGTTAAATGGCAGTGTGTAGGGCAGGTTATCCTGGTCAACCATGCCAACATTGCATACTTCACAGGATTGTATGATTTCTTCAATGGCTGAAATCAGGGTGATCATTCTACTTTTCATAAATCATCTTATTTTTCTACGAAAGTACAAATTGGTTAAATACCTTGTCATATTTTTGATGGATTGAGCGAATTTCCTCGCATGTTTTAATGGAAGTAAAATCAAATATTGCGCTTCATCAATTTGAAAGGCGTTGTAAATAAGGGGAATAGAGTTTACTTTAGCAGTAAACTATGGTGGGTGTACTTGGATGTTTTATGCTTTTGGCTGAGAATCTGATGCTACCATTGAACTTAATACAGTATTGACTGCAGAAAGAATAATGCTAAAAATTAATGCATACCAGAAGTTTTCTACATAAAAGCCATTAAGCAGATTGGATGCCATCATGATGATTGTTGCGTTGATAACCAGCAGAAAGAATCCAAACGTAAGCAATGTAACGGGTATGGTAAATATGATAAGTAAGGGCTTTACTATTGTGTTTAAGAAAGCTATAAGCAAAGCAGTTGAAAATGCTGAAAAAAATGATTCAAGTTCAACCCCTGGAAGTATGTATGACGTAATAATAACTGAACATGTTGAGATAAACATTCGCAGGATAAATCGCATAAAGAATTGATTAGATGATTTTTCAGTAATGATATTAGCTAAGTTAGCAGGTTTTGTATTTGCAAAATAAGCCAAACAGTATTTTATTTTTAATTCGATACAATGTAATGCCTGTATTGGCATTATTTTTTAAGATAATTTTTAAAGGGACCCCTTGTTTTTTGTTGTTAAAGCAAGGGTTAGTATTGGTATAAATTCATCGAGAAAAGTAGTTCAAAAGCTGTTTGTTTACTGTTTAGCAAATACATTGTTCTGATTCCAAGGCTTACGGGTGTGCTTAAGCCTAATAAATGTATATCGGAAGTCAGATCTGCTCCTGCAGAATTATAATACGTTGTTTTGCCTGAAGATAAGGCACTGGTGAAGTCATAAAATGCAGCAGCTCTGATGCGTTTGATAAACAGAAGCCCTCCCAGGTGTCTGTCAGGGTAAAATAGCGGTAGCCTGTAAATGGCTTTCAGGCTGCTCACTTTATCGGCATTGGGAATTATGAGATATCCCCTGCTTACACTAATAATATTGGCAAACCTGTAGGTTTCGGGATTTGATTGCTGAAAACCGGAATATATTTGAAATGAGTGATTGGCTGCCAATCCGGGAAGATACACCTGAGCTGCAACAGCTGCAATATTTCCGGCTTTTATCTGGCCGAAAGGTGTATGCCTGTATTTTAATTCTAAATTAAATCCCTTTTGTGGAGCCAAATCGCGATAAGCCTGCCTTTTATAGTGGTAAAAAAATGTCCGGTAGGTTAAACCGGATAAGTCTCCTTTTGTAAATTCTATGGGTGTTGACACGTCATGTTCCAGATGTGTTAGATTATGTGATATCTCGGCAAACAGACCTGTGCTATATGGCCCTCGTGATAAATTAAGCGATTGCGAAATGCTGAAATCAAAGTTGGTTTCATTCCAGGTGAAACGCCTTGGGGTTTCATTTTGCTCATTGGTCATTGATGCCCTTTTCCCGGTTGAGAACTTAGCACTGAAAACAGGGAACCAACCTTTCCATGTGATCTCGCTGCGTATCATCCCTTCCTTTTCATCCATATTATAATCATATCCGGCTGATATGCTCAATGTACTTAGTAAATTCTGACTCATTACAGAAATGCCCGGCCTTACAGTTTCTCCCCCAATGTCAACAAAAACGGGTGCCCAGCTGTGAATGCCAAACAGATTCAGCCCTTTTTTATAAGTTTTCGCTTTATAGGGAGAGGTGGTAATTGAGTCGGGGAATGAAAAATGGTTTTCTTGCTCAGAAAGTATTTCGGCCAGAGGGAATTCCGGCGCTTTTTCAGGCTCATATGCAAATTCGTTGCTTTTTGTCAGATCAACGTTGGCAATCCTGTACCCATCTGCAGTGTAGGTTGCGTATAGCATTTGATGCTGAGCAATGGAGGCCTGTGTTGCACCAAATGGCTCATTTGTGCAAACAAAAAGTGATTTTGTAGCCGGGTTGAGTTTAAAAATCTGACTTTTCCCCGAAAATGTACCTGAGAAAAATATCAGGTCATCTGCAAATGCGGGATTACTTATTTCTGAATAGGAAAAAGGAGTAAGAAAGTGGATGTCTGTCTTTCCCGGGCTTGCACAGGCCAGTGCTTTTCCTTTGTTGCCGGTTAGTATAAAAATTATTTGCTTTCCATCGGGCGACCACTGCAACGATGCAGCAAACAACCCGGCTGGAAAAGGAATGCTTTCTGTTTTCTGGTCAGATTTTATGATCTTAAGGTAACTTTCGCCAAGGGTTCCGATTGTAATTACGGCGATGTCTTTCCCGTTCGGAGCTGCTACAGGTGAAAAATTTCTGTCGGAAGTTTTTAGTTTGCGAAGTTCGCCCGTTGTGGGGTTAAGCATGATGATAGTGGTAAAGCCGACTGTTTCCCATCTTACATGCGGGCGGTTTTCTATCCAGGCAAGCCATCCGCCACTGTATGAAATTCTGTCGTCAGGCATATAACCAGGCGTATATATAATTTGTTCCCGGCCTTTTTTATCAATACTTACGATGCGGGGTATGTCTTTATATGATGTTTTCAGGGCAACAATCAATGTATCGTTGATGAAATGTGGATGGTTGTAATTTGTATAATTATCGGGCTCATGCAGCAATTTTATCTGATGGCTTTCTGTTGCCTGCCCTTTATGCCATAAGCTGTCAAGATAAACCATGCTTTCGAGGTAAATCCCTTTTTTGTTTAAACCGGATACTTTTTTAAGCCCGTTATTAAATGGGGTTATTGTATAAGGACGCCGGGCTGTAAAATTCAGTGCGGTATTCCAGAGATTATTTCCGTATTTTTTTCTGGCTGCTGCTACAATGTGATATCCTGTAATGTATATGTCCGGCACGAAGTCTTTGTATGAACCCAGGCTTGCTTTCGCATAACTGTATGTTCCTTTTTCTTTTAACTGAGCGCGCAAAGGCATTTCAAATGCAGGTACTCTGCCTCGCCCTGATTTTCCCAATGCAGTTTCTGCTACAACTGCATCACCTTCAATAAACCATGAGGGAACAAAAAGGCCTGTTGAAACAACAACAGCCTGTTCTCCAAAGACTATTCCCAGGCTTTTGGTGATGCCCTGGTTTAATTTTGATAGCTGAGCAATGTGCCTGTATTCATGCAGGGCTAATTGTTCAATCCATGGTTGCGGATATAAGTCCTGTGGGGGTGTTGTAAGAAATTCTATTCGTCTTGGAGCCCATATTGAATAAGCATTTGAAACTTCACTTTCGGTGTGAAATATCAAAGGCGTTTTACGCACATTTGCCTGTAAACCAGAGGAAACTTTGTTCCTTGCATACTCAAATAAAACTGCAGCTTTCTGGGCTTCCGGTTCGTAATGTGACGGGAAAATCAATCTGAATCCGGGTGTTTCAATCTGTTTCCATTGATGGGATGCCCTGGCCTGACCTATATCGTAATATTGAGCCTTCGCCTGAGGCAATGACAGAAATGCCAGAAGAAGTATTATTAATTTTATGGGTTGTTTCACGGTGTAAGGTTAGAATCTAATCATCAAACAAGATTCATTCGGTTTTGTCTCAACCACATTTATTTTTTTGTACGTTTTACAGATTGAAATACAGCCATTCAGGTTTGTCAGGAACAGGAGCTGTTATAATTGTACTTTGTTTTGTAACCGGATGGATAAATTCCAGCCTTCGGGCGTGTAAACTGATAGAGCCATCCTCGTTTGATCGGGCCGCGCCATATTTGAGGTCACCTTTTATATGGCATCCTATGGCCGAGAGCTGAGCCCTGATTTGATGATGGCGTCCGGTTATCAGATTTACTTCAAGCAAAAAGTAAGTTTTTCCTGAGCCAATCAGTTTGTAATGTAATTCAGCCCTTTTTGCACCTGATGTCCCTTCTTTAACTTTATAGGACTTGTTCTGTTGCTCGTTTTTTTTTAAAAAATGAATCAGAATTCCTTCTTCCCTTTCGGGTCTTTTGTCAACTATTGCCCAGTATGTTTTGCTAATCTCACGTTCTTTAACCATTTGCGTGAGGCGGGTAAGTGCCTTTGATGTTCTGGCAAAAATAACAGCTCCACTCACAGGGCGATCGAGTCGGTGAACCAATCCCAGAAAGACCTCGCCCGGCTTATTGTATTTGTTCTTAATATATGCCTTTAATGTTTCAGTGAGAGGGATGTCTCCCGTTTTATCGCCTTGCACAATATCTCCGGGCCTCTTGTTTACAATCAGAATGTGGTTGTCTTCAAACAATATTTCGGGCATGTTTTCCATAGGAAAATGCTGATTTATTACAGAATATGATTACTGTCAGAAAAATACTGTCTATATGACAGCCCAACTAAGTGATGGCTTTTGATGAAAACAGCTGATTTGGCCTGAATCTGAATAACCCAGGCCTGTCACTTTTTCAATACTGTTCTCTTTCATTCGGAAAGTCAACAGTTTTTACATCTTTGATATAGGCTTTTACTGAACCTTGAATTTCTTCGCTCAGATTGTGATATCTTCTGAGAAACCGCGGAGAAAATTCCTGCGTTATGCCGAGCATATCGTGCAAAACCAGCACTTGTCCGTCAACTTCTGAGCCAGCTCCGATTCCGATAATGGGAATTTTAATTTCGCTGGTAACCTGAGCTGCAAGTTTGGCGGGTATTTTCTCCAAAACAATGCCAAAGCAGCCTGCCTTTTCAAGCAAATGAGCATCTTCAACCAGCTTTCTGGCTTCATTCTCTTCAGTAGCCCTGACTACATAGGTGCCAAATTTATGAATTGATTGCGGTGTTAAGCCAAGATGACCCATAATTGGAATTCCTGCGGAAAGAATGCGATCTACTGATTCAAGGATTTCACGGCCTCCTTCTAATTTTACAGCATCTGCTCCTGATTCCTTCATGATTCTGATGGCCGAACTCAAAGCCTCTTTTGAATTGCCCTGATAAGTGCCAAAAGGCATGTCGGCAATTACCAAAGCCCGTTTTACCCCCCGAATCACGGATGTGGCATGGTAAATCATTTCATTCAGCGTTATCGGAAGCGTAGACGTGTGCCCGGCCATCACATTTGAAGCAGAATCGCCAACGAGAATCACATCAATCCCTGCCTTGTCAATTAGTCTGGCCATGGAATAATCGTAGGCAGTTAGCATGGCAATTTTCTCATTCTTCAACTTCATTTCCTGCAACACATGGGTGGTTACTTTTGTAACATTCGAGAATTTTGATACCTGGGAATCCATCAGCGCTGGTTTTTAATTTAGATTAGTGAAAATTCATTCGCCTGTAGTCCAGAATGCTGATCTTTAAAAAAAATCAGTCAGTCTGTCCGTTTTTATTTTGCAAAACTACAAAAGAAATCGGGATACAGGCCATGAGGCTGTTGCAGGTATGCCACTAAAAGCTTTAGTATTGTATAAAAATATACAAATGCTGGAATTGAAGTCTTTGATTTTGTATGATTGAATGCTTAATTACATTAATTTTGCTTTTCTGATTACTGTATTTATTAACTGCCAATGCTATTGTCAATGAAACGAAGATTCTTTCAGTTACTGGTTGCTGTATTCCTAACCGGTTGTTTTGTTTCTTGTGAAACAGATTTTGATGTAACCGGTGAGTGGAAAGATATTACTGTAGTTTATGGGCTGATTAGTCAAAATGATTCGGTTCATTACCTGAAAATAAATAAAGCTTTTCTTGGTGATGGTAATGCACTTACTTACGCTCAGATTGCTGACTCCAGCAGTTATGGCGATAATCTGGAAGTCGTTGTTACCGAAAAAGGGTTGAATGGCAGTTTCCGATCATTTACATTCGATACAACTTCTGTATATAATAAGGAAGCAGGGCTGTTTTATTATCCCGGTCAACTTGTTTATAAAGGAGAATTTAAAGTTCCTTCAAATCTTTCTGATAACGATTATACCTATACCGTTACCATTACGAATAAACTCACAGGTAAGGTGGTGTCAGCCGATACGAAACTTGTTAAAAATTTTACTGTGGAAACTCCCCGTCCCGGTCAGCAGAGTATTAATTTTACGATGGAAAGTAACCAGAGAATAAAATGGAACTCTGCCAAAGACGGAAAGAGATATAATGTGGCCATTCGATTCTGGTTTGATGAGGATTTGAAGCAAAGTACTGATACACTTCACAGGTATATTGACTGGGAATTCAGTTCTGTAAAATCAAGTTCAATACAGGGTGGTGAACCTTTGGAAATCGTTTATACTCCGGGTAACTTCTTTAACGTATGCAAAAACTTAATCCCATATAAGGATGGCGATGCGCTGAGTGAAGACAATGTGCAGGCAAGGCTTGTCAACCGGATTGAGTTTCTTTTCTCTGTTGCCGGTGATGAATTGAATACTTATATGGAAGTAAATGAGCCTTCATCTGGCATTGTTCAGGAAAAGCCTGAATATTCGAATATTACAAACGGAATAGGCCTGTTTTCCTGCCGGTATACAAAAACAACCGAAACCTCTGCCGTGAAAATGAAGGTAGGCCCCTCTACCGAAGAGCGGTTGATGAATGAAGGCCTGAAGTTCGTTAAAAAAATAGGCAATTAAACTTCTGCATTGCCTTTTTAGTCATTTGCTGACGAAATGTCAGAAAAAATGTCATAAAGCCATAAAGGACCGATAATTATTTATCGGTCTTTTGTTTTTGTATAACATTGAATAACAAGGGTATAGATGAATTTAGGGTGAGAAGTGCCTGTCTTTTGTGTCGCATTGGCAAGCTTGGCATAATCCTTGAAAACAGGCATGAAACAAAAAGATAATTTTAAAAATTCAGATAAAATGGGTAAAATAATTGGAATTGACCTTGGTACAACAAATTCGTGTGTAGCCGTAATGGAGGGGAATGAACCGGTGGTAATCCCCAATAGCGAAGGACGCCGCACAACTCCATCTATTGTTGCGTTTACCGACAATGGCGAACGTAAAGTGGGAGATCCTGCTAAAAGGCAGGCTATCACCAATCCTGAACGTACGGTATTTTCTATCAAACGTTTTATGGGCGAAACATTTGACAGAGTTACCAAAGAAACCGGACGTGTTCCTTACAAGGTTGTAAAAGGTGACAATAATACATCAAGAGTTAAAATTGACGACAGACTTTATACACCTCAGGAAATTTCAGCAATGGTTCTTCAAAAAATGAAGAAAACCGCCGAAGATTATCTTGGACAAACAGTGAGTGAAGCCGTTATTACTGTTCCTGCCTATTTCAGTGATTCACAGCGTCAGGCTACCAAAGAAGCCGGTGAAATTGCTGGTTTAACAGTTAAGCGCATTATTAATGAACCTACTGCAGCCGCTCTTGCCTATGGCTTAGACAAAAAAAATCACGATATCAAAGTTGCAGTATTTGACCTTGGCGGCGGAACCTTCGACATTTCAATTCTTGAACTTGGTGAAGGCGTTTTTGAAGTTAAATCAACCAACGGTGATACACACCTGGGAGGTGATGATTTTGACCATAAAATTATTGACTGGCTTGCCGATGAGTTTAAGAATGATGAAGGAATTGACCTTCGCAAGGACTCAATGGCATTACAGCGCTTGAAAGAAGCAGCTGAGAAAGCTAAAATTGAACTGTCAAGTTCAACTTCTACTGAAATCAACCTGCCTTACATTATGCCGGTTGACGGAATTCCCAAACATCTTGTTCGTACGCTTACACGTGCTAAATTTGAACAAATTAATGATCAATTGATTCGTTCAACAATTGATCCTTGCCGTCAGGCATTGAAAGATGCCGGTTTGAAGGTTTCTGATATTGACGAGGTGATTTTAGTAGGAGGTTCAACCCGTATTCCTGCAATTCAGAAAATTGTTGAAGAGTTTTTTGGAAAAACACCTTCTAAAGGGGTTAATCCTGATGAAGTGGTGGCTGTTGGTGCTGCTATTCAGGGAGGCGTTCTTACTGGTGAAGTAAAGGATGTGTTGCTGCTTGACGTCACACCTCTGTCTTTGGGTATCGAAACAATGGGTGGAGTCATGACCCGCCTCATCGAATCAAACACCACCATTCCTACAAGAAAATCTGAAGTATTTTCAACTGCCAGCGATAATCAGCCTTCTGTTGAAATTCATGTTTTACAGGGTGAGCGCCCAATGGCACGCGACAATAAGAGTATTGGCCGCTTCCATCTTGATGGTATTCCTCCTGCACCAAGAGGTGTGCCCCAGATTGAAGTAACTTTTGACATTGATGCCAACGGTATTCTTAATGTTTCAGCAAAAGATAAAGGAACTGGCAAATCCCAGCAGATCCATATTGAAGCTTCATCCGGACTGTCAGACGATGAAATTAAAAGAATGAAAGATGAAGCTGAAGCAAATGCTGAATCTGATCGCAGGGCAAAAGAAGAAGTGGATAAGCTCAATAGTGCTGATACAATGATTTTTCAAACTGAAAAACAGTTGAAAGAATATGGCGACAAGCTTCCTGCTGATAAAAAAATGCCTATCGAAAAAGCATTCAACGATTTGAAAGAAGCACATAAAAACAAAGACTTTGCCGGAATTGATGCTTCATTGGCAGCGTTAAATACTGCATGGCAGGCAGCCAGCGAAGAGATGTATAAAGCTACTCAGGCGCAGGAAGGACAACCCGGCGCCGGACCAGATGCTACAAACGCTCAAGAATCAACAGGCAAAAGTCAGTCTGATTCTGAAGTTACCGACGTAGATTTTGAAGAAGTAAAGTAAGCTTCTGTATTATTAATTAATTTGCATGAAATTTGCATAAAAAAGCAGGCCGGACAGCCTGCTTTTTTATTTTTAGTTCTTTTCAGGCTTTTGATAATTCGTAAATTTACATTTTACTTAAGATAGTATTATGAAACGCAATTTCTCTTCATTTATACTTTCAATCTTGTTTTCTGTTACTTGTTTTTACTCATTTGCACAGGACAGAAAACCTATAAGACTTGAAATCCCTGTAAAGGACGATACCGAAATATATAAAGTCGTACCCTGTAGCAATAATGGGCTCATGATTATTTACCTGAGCTCTGATTCTGACGAAGCTGGTAATATGCTTTGGATTACAGCTATGCTTGATGTAAACCTCAAGGAAATTTGGCGAAAAAGTTACCCTTTGCCAAAGGGATTTGTTCTTGAAGATGCTCTCTATGCCAATAATCATCTAATAGCATTTTTTCACCTCGTTAGAGGCGGAGACGAAAATAATTTCCGCATTCTGGATGTAATGATTAATGAGGCTTCATTAGTAGAAGCCAGATATACTATACCTGAAAGATCAGGACTTTCTCACTTTAGCATCAGTAAAAATTTTGCATTAGCCGGTTTAAACAATAAAAATAACGAATCGCTGCTGTTGCGTTATGACTTTAACCGGAAGGATATCGTATCTATTAACCCGGGCATTGATGGAAAAGTGATCATCGAATCTTTGAATATTGACAAGGAAACAGGCCTTACAACCCTGATTTTACGTACAACCGGTAGTTCGGCCAAAAAACGTTCTTATTTTCTGGTCAAATTAAACAGCAATGGGGGCAAAGTGAGCGATCTGGCTTTAAGTAAATTCGATGATAACAATATGATCAACACGGCCTTTGCTTATAGTATTGATGCTAATACTGAACTGGTTATTGGCTCCTATGGCCGTACAAACCGAACCAGGGTCATTGATGGTTATGAATCGATAGGGGTTGCTTCTACAGGTTTTTTCTCTGTATTGATTAAAGACAACCAGGAGGTGAATTCAGGATTTTATGATTTTACCAACTTTCAGAATTTTTACAGATATCTGAGGCGCCCGTCTGATTTAAGCATCAGACGTGGCTCAAACAGAGCCGAGCGAACAAATTCAGTGTCTGTTGACCATGATTTGCTCACACACGAAATCTTTCAATGGAAAAATGACTATGTATTTGTAGCTGAAGCATATTATCCTGAATATCGGACAGTTACTACTATGGTGTATGACTATTATGGCCGCCCTTATCCGTCTACCTACTCTGTATTTGAAGGATACAGGTATCTTACTACTTTTATAGCCGGATTTGATTCAACAGGAGCCATCAGGTGGAATAACGATCTGGAACTTCGCAATATCCTTTCGCAAAATCTAAAGCCCCGCGTAATAGCCTGGGAAGACTCTGACGGGTTGGTGCTATCATATACTAACGATGGCAAAATTGCCTCGAAGCTAATCGATGGAGGAACTTCCATTGACAATATTTCATATACTGATATTGCTACGCTGAGTCCGCGGGATAGAGTTTATAGTGATTCAAACAGCTCGCTTGAGTTTTGGTATAATAATTACTTCCTGGTTTATGGGTATCAGAATCTGCGAAATAGTTACCAAAATGATCGTAATAACAAGAATATTTTCTACATAAATAAAATCGCCTTCCGCTAAGGCGGCGTATCGCTTCTTTGAATCTCATAGAGATGTGAAAGTATGCGCTGTTACATAATGCGAATAAGGGTATTTTAGTAAAACGACAATTTATTGTACTTCAGAATAAATAATTGGTCATAGTTTTAGTGCTTTGCCAGTGACTTTTGCTATGGGATTGTACTCAAACTCACTTTAAAACCTACAGGTTGTATTTCAGTTTAAAATGTCAGCCATGTATGTTTTTTTGTAGCAACAATTCAGCCTACTTGCAGGAATTC
The DNA here is from genome assembly GCA_020636745.1 of Lentimicrobiaceae bacterium. Classification (NCBI taxonomy): domain Bacteria; kingdom Pseudomonadati; phylum Bacteroidota; class Bacteroidia; order Bacteroidales; family Lentimicrobiaceae; species Lentimicrobiaceae bacterium. The sequence goes on from JACJXH010000001.1 coordinate 321,223, forward strand.
TATTTCAAATAATTTTATACAATGTCAAGTCTTCTTTTAAACAGAATGCTTTTTAAGAAGATGACATAAATAAAAAAGGCCGGCAATTTGCCGGCCTTTTTTATTTATGTGAAGTGATTACTTAACGAGGTTCATAAATTCTGCATTGCTGAAGAATTTAATGAATTCTCTGTCTTCAGCAGCCTGAACCTTCAGTGAAGGATCTTTTTCAATTGCTTTAGTCAGATTTTCGATAAGCATTTTAGCGTCTGCGTTGCGAGCACCGGCTACTGCCATCAGATAGTAGTTGTGTGCTGATTCAGGAGCGCATTTTAAAGAAGCTGAAGCGTCTGAGTATTTACCTGTCATAATCTGGGCAAGAGCAACGTTTGAGTTGCATTTTTTGCCACTCATCAGGCTCAGCGCTTTGTCATAATGGTTCATGCCCAATTCAACGATGCCCATATTATAGTTAACATCTGCACCAAGACCTTTAGCTTTTTCATACTGAACTTTAGCGCCTTTGTAATCAGCTTTCTTAGAAGCAAGAGCTCCAAGGTTGTTTACAACTTCTTTATTGTTTGGAGTTAACTGATCGGCTTTCATCAGGTGTGATGAAGCTTCTCCAAGCTGTCCGGCTTCAAGCTCAAGAACTGCTGCATTGTTGAATGCTTTGTAATTGTTGGCAAATTGAGTTGTGCCAGCTTTGTAGATGCGCAGTTTGGTAGCGTTATCGTTGGTAAGAGTAGCAGCATAAAGCAGTTCCTCGTTGGTAAGTTTTGATGGATCGCTGATGGCAAGCGCTGCAATCTCTTCGTCGGTCTTTTTAGGCTCAAAACAGTTTACCTTGATTTCAACCCTGCGGAGTGGAGGAAGAATTTCGTCTTCGATTTCTTTATAAACAACGGCCATATTGCGAATTTCCTGCTCACGTTTAGTAACATCGCTTTGTGAGTTTACAACATTCATAATGATGCGTTTGTCACCGATGTTTGAAGCTTCAACAGCTTGCATAAATCCGTTCCAGTCTTCGCCATTGGCATATGAATTAAATTTGATAGCCTGCTCTGGATTAGGAATGTTGATAACGGCATTTTTCTCTTTAGCCATTTTTTTGAACATATCAACAACCTGTTTCTTTCCGGTTTGGGCACGGCGTTCTGACAGTCCCTGGTTGAAACTTTCTTCTCCTTCTGGTGAAGCCCATGCATTGATATCAATATCGCGGATTGTGTATCCTTGTTTGATAAAACCTTTTAACTCCTCAATTTTCTCCTTAACCATATTGCTTCTGTTAAGCGGAAGATTCCAGTTGAGGTTGTGAAGATTAACCTGGAAGTAAATCTTGGCATCTTTGCTGATAATTGTTTCTTTCTGATAACCATGATCTGCAATCATCAGAGCTTCGTCATGATGAATACGAGTGCCAGTAATGATAACACCATCGGCTAATTTGCGTTCAGGAAGGTCAATTACAGTGTATTTGGCTCCGATTTCTTCCGGAGTTGCATTTAAAGCAACAGGTTCTTTTGGTGAATAAAGTGATGGAGAAACAACCAAATCAGATGCATTCATTCCTGGTTCGTAAGGAATGCAATCAACGTAAGTATATGAACCTCCGGTTTTGTAGTTGATAACAATACCATCGCCATTAACTTCTTCGCCCTGGAAATTTACAGCTTTAAGTTTGCGGGTTGTTCCGGCATACTTAATTTCAGGCTGGAAATTCATAGCTGCTTTTTTAGCAAAATATTTTTCAGGGAAAATAACTTTAACATTTACACAAACGGTGTCACCTTTCTTAACTAAAGGATCAGGAGTGGTTTCATATTTAACCAAACCGTAGTTCTTTTCCATCGATTTTAGGTTGGCACTTGGTTTGAATTTATAAGTCACACCAAGCATCAGAGTAGCATAAGCATCATTCTTTTCAGATTCAATAACGTCCATATCATCTTTGAATGTGAAACGCTCGTTGAATTCCAGGTTCAGATCCCATTTTTCAGCAAGGCGCATATTAACACCAGCACCAACCGGAAGGCCGAATGCAGTGTGAGCACTTGTTTCAAATGGAGCTTCAGCTGAAGGGCCAAAACGGTCAAGAATCATGTCATCTGAAAAATCATCAGTTCCCTGAGTGTTGTAAAGAATTGATGAGTAAGTTGAATAAACAGCTCCGGTAAACACATAGAAGTTTAAGAAGCGCTCAGGCTTGTATCCAAACAGAAGGTTGGTGAGACTGGCAGTCAGGTTTAACTGACCATCCCAAACGCTGGACGACATTCTCAGTTCAGCGGGTACTTCAATTGGATTTTCGCGGGTACTGACAACCCATCCGTTGTTAAAAGTACCACGAACTCCAAAAACCGGGCTAAACTGATAACCTAAGCCAATTCCATAAAAGAAGTTGGTTTTTTTGTTCAAAAAATCGTCATTGTTAACATCACCGTAAAATTGTGACAAACCTCCACTTGCCTGCAGGAAAAAATGTTTGTCAAATGATGATTTTGTTGCCGTTTTATCTTGTCCTGATTCCTGACCTGTAACAAGCACAGGAGAAATACCTAACATCAGAATCAACAGCAGCAGAATCGATTGGTAGCTTACCTTTTTCATAATGGTTAATTTAAGTTATCAGTTTTTGTTGTTAATATTCAATTACTTGGTCAGATCAAAAAGTTTTGACAAATATAGGGCAGTTTTCCTTTATTTCAAACTAAATGCCTTGAAAATTGCCTGTTTGCAAATCTTTTATAACGAGAATTCCATTTTTGATTATTTTTTGATTTTTGCCTTAATAACGCTTATTGTTTCAGATTGTTTGGTGTAGTGCCCTGAATTTGTTACAGACATCGATTTTTGCATCATTAATGATTTTTGTTCAAATAATGATTGGAGGTATGTTCGCGATTGTAAAGGCCTGGTATACAAGAGTATAAAAGGCTAATAGTTTGAGGCTTTACAGTTTAATGTCTTTTAATTTGCGGTAAAAGGTCCAGAGAACTATTCCTGCAGCAACGGATACATTTAATGAATGTTTTGTCCCTTCCTGTGGAATTTCAAGGCAATAATCTGAGGAATCAATGACATCGTCATCTACACCATGAACTTCATTTCCATAGATTAGTGCGTATTTTTTTTGTAAATCTGGAATAAAATCGTCAAGTGCTATGCTTCCTTCGGCCTGTTCAATGCTGATGACAGTGAAATTTTGTGCTTTAAGTGCCTGTATAGCTTCCATGGTCGATTCAAAATGTTCCCATTTGACTGATTCGGTGGCCCCAAGTGCTGTTTTCTGAATTTCGCGGTTAGGCGGAGTGGCTGTTATCCCGCATAAGTATATTGCTTCCAGTCTGAAGGCGTCTGCCGTGCGGAAAACTGAGCCTATATTGTGCTGACTTCTGATATTATCAAGCACAATAATCACTGGTATCTTTTCGGCTTCCTTAAATTCGTTGACTGTTAGTCTCTTAATTTCATTTGTGGCTAATTTCTTCATGCTTTTTATGGCTGCAGGTATTTTTTGCAAAGGTAATAAGCCCTGACAAAAATCATTTTTTAAATGTTGATTTAATGTAATCTGCCTATTTTTGTTTTTTTACAATCAATAGATAATACAACATTGGCAAAAGAAAAAAAAAGCGATGCGGTAGCTGAAACACCGCTGATGAAGCAATATAATTCAATAAAGGCCAAATATCCTGATGCGCTTTTACTGTTCAGGGTGGGCGATTTTTATGAAACCTTCGGGCAGGATGCTGTTCGTACTTCAGAAATTTTGGGAATTGTACTGACACGCAGGGCCAATGGAGCTGCAGCCTATATCGAACTTGCAGGGTTTCCGCATCATGCGCTCGATACCTATCTTCCCAAACTTGTCAGGGCTGGTCTTCGGGTGGCTATTTGCGATCAGTTGGAGGATCCTAAGCTTACCAAAAAAATTGTTAAACGTGGCGTTACTGAACTCGTAACTCCGGGTGTATCATACAATGATAAAGTACTTGAGAATAAGCAGAATAATTTTCTTGCAAGTTTGCATTTACTGCCAAAATCAAGTGGTATTGCTTTTCTCGATATTTCAACCGGGGAGTTTTTGGTAGCTCAGGGAAATAATGATTATATTGATAAACTCCTGCAAACATTCAGGCCAAGTGAAATAATTGTTCAAAAGTCGAAACGCAAAGAGTTTTACAGCCTGTTTGGTGAAAAGTTCTATACCAATACGTTTGAAGACTGGGTGTTTACTTTTGATTTTGGGCATGATATGCTGCTTAAACATTTCAATACCACATCTCTCAAAGGATTTGGAATCAGTGAAATGAATAATGCCATAATTGCAGCCGGGGCTGCTCTGCATTACCTTGCCGAAACTGCTCATGATAAAGTAGGGCATATTTCCCAGATTTCGCGCATTGAGGAAGACCTGTATGTCTGGTTGGATAAATTTACCATTCGAAATCTTGAAATTCTTCATTCGCCCAATGAGGAAGCCACAACCCTGATTGGAATTTTGGACCAAACCATCTCGCCCATGGGTTCACGGTTGATGCGCCGATGGCTGGTCTTGCCTTTAAAGGAAAAGCAGCCTGTAAATGAAAGGCTTGATGCTGTTGAATTTTTTGTAAACCAACCAGCTGCATCTGAAAGCCTGAAACAGCAAATCAGGTTAATGGGCGATCTCGAACGTATTATTTCTAAAGTGGCTGTTGGAAGAATTAATCCGCGGGAAGTAGTGCAATTGCGCAGGGCGATGCTGGCGCTGGCCCCTGTAAAGGAGATATGCAGCTCTTCGCCCATTGTCTCATTGCAGCAAATGGCTGATCAGATAAACCTTTGCACCCTTATGACAGACAAAATAGGCAGGGAGCTGAATGCGGATCCTCCTGTAGCTGTTAATAAAGGCAATGTTATTGCTGCAGGAATATCCGATGAACTTGATGAGTTGCGCGATTTGGCTCATTCCGGTAAGGATTATCTTCTCAGATTACAGCAGCGCGAGTCAGAGCGAACGGGAATCCCTTCTTTGAAGATTGCTTACAACAATGTTTTCGGATATTATCTCGAAGTAACCAATACGCACAAAGATAAAGTTCCACCTGAGTGGGAAAGAAAGCAAACCCTTGTTAATTGTGAAAGATACATCACTGCCGAGCTCAAATCATATGAGGAAAAGATTTTAAATGCAGAAGGCAGAATGCTTGAGCTGGAAACAAAGTTATATAATGATTTGATTCTTAGTTTAAATGATTATATAAGCCCTGTTCAGGTAAATGCCCTGGTTGTTGCCCGGCTCGATTGTTTACTTTCATTTGCAGAAGTATCATTAACCAATAAATACAACCGTCCTGAAATCAATGAAGGATACGAGCTGAATATTGTTGGTGGCAGACATCCGGTGATTGAAAAAAATCTGGCCGTCGGTGAGCAGTATATTTCAAATGATGTATTTCTTGATGATCAATCACAGCAGATTATGATGATAACCGGGCCCAATATGTCAGGAAAATCTGCACTTCTGCGGCAAACTGCGCTCATTGTCCTGATGGCACAGGCAGGTTGTTTTGTTCCTGCAGAATCGGCACAGATTGGATTGGTTGATAAGATATTTACCAGGGTAGGAGCATCTGACAATATTTCATCAGGAGAATCCACCTTCATGGTTGAAATGAACGAAACTGCCAGTATTCTTAACAATATCTCAAATCGAAGCCTTATATTGCTTGATGAAATCGGCCGGGGTACAAGTACCTATGATGGCATCAGCATCGCCTGGGCTATTGCTGAATTTCTGCACAAACATCCGCTTTTCAGGCCCAAAGTTTTGTTTGCCACGCATTACCATGAGCTAAACGAGATGGCTAATGGCCTTCAGCGTATCAAAAATTACCATATTTCGGTGAAAGAGGTTGGCAATAAAGTTATTTTTATGCGTAAGCTTCAGCCCGGAGGGAGTGAACATAGTTTCGGAATTCATGTGGCAAAAATGGCCGGAATGCCCCAAAGCGTGCTGGAGCGTGCACACGAAATGCTGGATACACTTGAGAAATCTCATGGCGAAGGCCAATTGCAAAGCAAGCAAAACAAGAGAAAATCAACAAAAGGAACCGGAGATCCTTACCAGCTGAGTTTTATTCAGCTAAATGATCCTCTTTTAGAGCAAATCAGAGAGGATATCCTAGATACTGATATTAATACACTTACGCCGGTTGAGGCGCTGATGAAGCTAAACGAAATAAAAAATCTTTTAAAAAAATCGTAAAATTGTTTGGTGTTTTAAAATCAGGTCGTATATTTGCAGCCGCTAAAGCGATAAGCGAAAGTAGCTCAGTTGGTAGAGCATGACCTTGCCAAGGTCAGGGTCGCGGGTTCGAGTCCCGTCTTTCGCTCGAACCCCGGTTAAACGGGGTTTTTTTTTAACAAAGGCCGCCCGAGTGGTGGAATTGGTAGACACGAAGGACTTAAAATCCTTTGGCCATCGCGGCCGTGCCGGTTCGAGTCCGGCCTCGGGTACGTTGATTAACATAAAAAGGTGATTCTCAAGGATGTGGGAATTGCCTTTTTTAATTTTACCAATTACTGTTGGACGATTCAATTCCTGTTTGATAGGTAAAGCTATTTGGTACGAACTTTAAATTGCAACCATTACAATTTAAATAAGTGAATTTCGCTGATGGAAAATAGTACTCTGTTGACTGCCATTTAAACATTAAATGATTTCTGAATTATTTGTTTGAATGCTTTACTTTTGTAAAAAGCATTATATGTGTTGAACGCATAATGTTGTTATGACATATTTTTCTTATTTCAGGTTTTAGCACACTTTTTGATAAGATTTGCAGTTATTAATCAAAATAATCTCCACAATTATGATGAAAATTAGGTTCGGAAATTTAGCTTGTATTCAAGGCAGGTTAAAATTTGCAGTGATGATGCTGCTGGTTGTTTCTTTGGGAACTGGTTTGAGTTCCTGTAATAGTCAGAAAAAGCTGGCAAAAAAGAAGGCTGAGCAAGAGCTGGCAGATAAAACAGCTAAAGCTAAAGCTGACTTGCTGGCAATTATCAACGACGAAGGCAGGATGACACTGGAAGAAAAAGAGTTTAAACTGGCCTCAGTTAAAAGAATGAATCTTGACAATGCCGAAATTAATGATCTTATATCTCAGGCTGAAGCAAAAATTTCAGCTGAAAGAGCTGCTCTTGACAAAAAAAGAGAAGAAGAACGCTTGCAAAAGGAAAGGGAAGCCAAAGAACGTGAATTGAGAGAAGGTGGCCCTTATAAGGCTATTGAAACCTCATTTTCTGCCATTGCCAATGCAGGCGATGTGAGCACTGCCAATATGAAAATACGCGAAGCCCTGCTTGGATTTGCCAATGAGGATGTACCTGTATTGATTCTTATCAGCAGCGATGGAGATATTAAGGACTACGACAGGCCCACTACCATCAAAAAATATCTGGAATTTATCAAAGACCAGAAAAAGTCGCCCAATAAAGTGCTGAATGCTGTTTTGGATGCAAATGGGAAAATCAAAGAATTGGAATTAATTAAAAAATAGGGAGTTATGACAAAATTTAAAATATTTCTTTCTGCACTGGTACTGTTGGTTTCAACAACCGGATTGTTGGCTCAGAATGAAATCAGTCCTTCGCGCAAGCTGGCGATTGATTCACTGGCCCTTGAAAAAGTTCGTGATCTTAGTAAATATATCAGCATTATTGGCAATAAAGATACTCCCTGGTCAGAAGCCAACAGGGTTATTGAACGGACACTTGAACTGTTTGCTGATGGTGCTTTGATGGGCGTTTCCAGCATTAACCGTGAGGAAGTAAATTACTATGGTGTTCGCGAGTATCTGGAACGGCTCATGGCCCTGAACTATGATAAAGTCACTATCCAATGGTATAATATTCAGTATATCAGCGATCTTGAACGTCAGCCTGATGGCAGGTATGTGGGAGTAATCACCATTTACCAGCGTTTTGAAGGAACAACAAAAGAGGGCTTGAAATATGTGGATGTTACGAAAAAAGATGTGACAGTGTATGTTGAACGTAAAACAACCCAGATTTCAGGGCGGATTATCGGTTTCTGGGATGTAATGCTTGGCGATATTAGAGTTACTGAAACCAAACCTGGTCTTTAACGAAATTATAATCTGAATCTGGCTGTATCCTGTTTATTAACAATAGGGTACAGCCTGATTTTGTAATATTGAAATGGCGAATTGTTGTAAAAAGACTAACTTTTTAATTCATGAAGTATATTCAATGGTTTCTTTTACTGGTTTTGGTTCAGGTAGTTACACAACTTCCTGCACAATCATTCAATTCGTTGCTCGGCGATGAGAGTATTCTTTATGCCCAAACCAAGCAGGTTAATCAGTTTTTTCGACGATTTAACGGAGAGGAAAGCACAAAGGGCGACCGTTTTAACCCCGGCGACAAGGATTATAGAAATGCAGATCTAAGAAAGAAATATTTAAATATTCTTTTTGACAATCAGAATGCTTCCATCACCGACCCTTTGAAAGATCAGTTTATAGGAGCAGTTATAGGAGCAGGAAATCCTGTGTTTCTTGATTTCCATGGCGGACAATGGTTTGCCGAAGTTGCTACTACATTTATATATCAGGGTAAAGAAGAGGCGGTTACACTTTACATGAAGCTTGAGCAGGAAAACCTTGGTTACAAATGGGTCATTTCCAATGTGTATTTCCGGCCGTTCCATCAAATGTTCAATGTTCATTCCAATGATGATTCTAGGTTTCTGCATCCTCTCAGCCATGAGCTGGATTTTATGAACCTTGTAAGGGTTTTTAAAGAAAAGGATTATGTTGAACAATATACCGATAAGGATTATCAGCCCGATTATCTTACTTTGTTTTTATATGAGTTCAAAAAAGGAAGCCTGAAGTTCAAAATGGTGAATACCGTGAAATTTCACTTTTTTCAGATTCCGGGATGGTATTTTGAATTATCTGACTTTAACCGGTCAGGAACGAACTCTGGCTGGTTAATTTCAGGATTGTTAAAGTTAAAAGAAAACGATAAGGAACTTTTGCTAAAATATCTGTATCATGAATAAATCTATACGCCATATACTCATTTTCTCGCTTTTTGTTCTGGTTTCGATTCCGGGTTATACACAAACTTCGGGCTCAAAAACTGCTGCAGCTGAAAAACAGCCTGTTTCCAGTGATGATATGGAAGCTTATCAAAAGCAGGCTGCTCAAATGGTTTCATTTATGGAGTTTGCTTTTAATACCATTGGCAGCAGTAAGACTGAATACAAGGAGAAAGATATCATTATTAACCAGTCATATCTGAAATTTTTTAAAGATTCAAAAGTGCAGGTTGAGGATGACCTGGCTGAACAACGCGATGTTGTTACCAATAAGGATATTCAGGCTTATTTGAAGGATATTGACTTCTTTTTTAAAGATGTGAAATTTAAATTTACCATTGAAGAAATTTCACAGGAGATGAGCGAGAGTGGTAATGTTTTTTTTAAAGTTAAAACGAGCAGAAATCTGAATGGAATTACTTTAGATGGAAATGTGGTTAACAATAACCAACCCCGTTTTATTGAAATTAATCTGGACGAAGCAAACCGGGCACTCAAAATTGCCAGTATATATACTACAAAAGGCGGTGAGGAACAGGAGTTAATGTCATGGTGGAATAATCTTGACACCGGATGGCGTAATTTTCTGGCTGATAATGTGGTTGTCGCAGATAGTATTCCTTTGAAGGATGTTTTATCCTTTGGTGCTGATTATTTGATGAAGGCAAATGGGTTAATTCATCCGGAAGATTCAACACTGGCGGCTGATACTGTTAAAGTGCCCGGCTCAGTTATGTTTGCTGAAATCAGACGGATTTTAAGAACTGAGCAGATTGATTTATCCGGAATCAAGGATATTTTTGGGCTTGAGCCACTCAGCGCATTCCCGTCATTAAAACGATTGAACATTACTGGTGCTAAAGTTTCGGAATTGGATCCTGTCAGAAATTTATCAAAACTTGAAACCCTTATTGCTTCTGGCAGCATGATAAGTTCTTTAGCGCCTCTTAATTATACTACAAGTATCCGTTATCTTGACATTTCAGAAACGTTCGTCAATGATTTGTCTCCGGTTGGCAATTTTCATCAGCTTGAATTTTTGAATATCTCAGGGATACCCGCTGACAACCCTGAGCCGTTGTCAAACCTTGAAATGCTGCATGAATTCAGGATGAATAATGTTTCATTCAGATCTCTTGATTTTTTGAAAAATCTGGTGAGCCTTGAAGCACTTGAAATGTCGGGAACTGCTTTTGCAGATATGAAAGAGGTGAGCAATCTGAAAAACCTTAAACGGATAAAACTGGAGAGAACCTATATCACCAATATCAGTCCTCTTGCTTTACTGGCCGATTTGCAATATGTTTATATGGATAATTCACCAGTTAGTGATTTAATGCCTTTGGTTAATATTCCTTCGTTGAAAATAGTTTACTGTGATAAAACGATGGTGAATAAGACTGCGGTTTTGGCTTTTATGAAGCAAAAACCCGGCGTGAAAGTTATTTTTGAATCTGAAGAGCTGATTGCCTGGTGGGAAAAATTGCCCTCAGAATGGAAACAAGTTTTTGGTAAGCTGGTTGAATTAAGCCCGATTCCTGAAAAGGAACAGTTGCATGAAGTGATTTATCAAAAGAAAATTGACCTAACAGGTATTGCTGGTATTCAGGATTTTGTGCCTCTCAGGAAATTGTCATCACTTGAGGTTTTACTGGCGCAGGGTACCGGAGTTCGTGAAGTAATGCCCCTGAAAGATCTTGTGAACCTTCAGGTCCTTAATCTGCAGTCTACCAAAATTGTAGATATTTCGCCATTGACGTCACTTTCAGGTTTGAGAGAGCTCAATCTGTCGGGTACGCTGGTGGCCGATATTTCACCAGTTGGGGGTTTGCGCGATTTGCAAATGCTGGCTATTGATAATTGCCCGGTATTATCACTAAGCCCGGTTTTGAATCTGAAAAGACTTGAAATTCTTTATGCTGATGGTGTGGGCGCTGTTGCTGGAGTGATTGAACAGATAAGAGATAGTATTCCGGAAGCCCTGATTGTATATCAAACTGAAGCATTGACAACCTGGTGGAATAGTCTTACCAATGGTTGGAAGGCTGTATTTAATCAATTGGAAGCTGTTTCAGCTGAACCTGACAGGGTGCAATTGCATCGGTTGTCGTCTTTGCGAAAAATAAATCTGAGTGAGAGTCGCGATATTACTGATATTGGCCCGTTACGTATGCTTATCTGGCTTGAATCAGTAGATATTTCCCGATTGCCTGTAACCGGAATTATGCCGCTCTCATCTCATAAGAGAATCAGGGAGTTTAACTGCTCCAATACCCCGGTTGAGGACTTAAAACCATTGGCATTGAATGTTGGTTTGCAATCACTGTATTGTTCCAATACGCAAATTAACGATTTGGATGTTCTTGAAAAATTTACTGATTTAAAAGTTTTGGATATTTCCGGCACCCAGGTAACCAGACTAAACGCATTGTCGTCGTGCCGTAAATTAAGACAATTAGATTGCTACAATACCAGAATCAGCAATATCAAGGCTCTTGATGACCTTGTGGAACTCACGACATTGCGCATTTACAATACGAGGGTTTCATCGCGTAACATTGAAAAATTCAAGGTGGCAAATCCTAACGTAGAAGTCGTATTTTATTGATGATTAAGTCTTTAACTTCCAGGTTTGACCGTTCCAGATAATAGCCTCTGTTTCTTGGGCTGTATTTTCTTTTTCCTGGTGCATCGTGATAGTCAAATCGGCTAAAGCTTCCAACTGGCTGAAACCTGGCTTGATAAATGCCGGATTATAATGTTTCAGCAAAACAAGTAATCCTGGTTTAACTACAGCTCTTAGGCTTCTCGATTCGCAGATGATAGGGCTATGGTCCGATTTGAGTGAGAGGAAATTTTTAAAGGCTTCGTCCAGATACTGCTCTGTTGTTTGAATGTAAAAAACTCTTTTGGCTCCTGCAGCCAGCATCCGGCATGTGTCTTTGTCTCCCTGGAAGTTTGTTTCTTCGTAAATCGTGAATTTTGCTTCGTTAATAACATCCTCATGCCGCCCGTGATATTCTTCCTCTCCGCGGCGTATGCTTGTAACCTTCAGCCCGGTTATGGAATGTTCTTTAGCATATTTTTCTATTAACCTGACAGCGAGGCTGGTTTTACCGGTGTTTCTTGACGATCCGCCAATGATGAGCAGCTCTGGCAGCGAATATATTGGATTCATGATTTGTGAAGCTTTTTGAGGAATTTTCAGTTGAAAATTAGCCTGTTATGTAATGACATCAATGGCTGAGGCTTTAAAGCAAGCCCATATTTCCATGCCTTGTTTAATGGCCATCTTTTCAAGCGATTCTCTTGTAATTCTTGCATAAATATCAATACCTGCTTTTATACAGACTTCAAATCCTTCCCTTGAAGGATTGATACTTGCAATTTTCCCTTTAAAATTGTTAATGGTGCTGATTTCGGGTTTGTTGAGCGAGATAACTACATATTTACTTCTGATGAGAATGCTTGCCGGCCCTTGTTTATATGTGTCATCTAGCTTGAGTTGAATGTTTGTTTTTGAGTGGTAGTCGTTTAAAATATGGGCAATGTTACCTTCTATTTCAGCCTTATAAAAGTTATGTTCGCCGGTAAATCCTGCTGCAAAGCCTGATTTGGGGCTGTTTATTATTTCGTGCGGTGCGCCGTTTTGTATCAGCGAGCCATTCTCGATAACAGCTATTCTTGTTGCTAATGCAAAAGCCTCTTCAAAGTCGTGCGTAACATGAAGAATTGGAAGGCCAGATTTGTTAAGCTCTCTTAAAACTCCCCTTAACTCTGATTTAAGGGGTGTGTCAATAGCCGATAAGGGCTCATCAAGCAGCAACATGACAGGATCAGAGGCCAGCGCCCTGGCAAGCGCAAGTCTTTGAAGTTCGCCTCCTGATAATGTTTGGGTGCTTTGATTCAGCAGGTGGTCTATTTTCATCTGACCGGCTAATTGTGCTACCTTTTGGTTTCTTTGATTTTTGGGCAAATGGTAAATCGGATAGGCAATATTTTGACTAACATTAAGGTGTGGAAAAATAGCTGGTGATTGAAAAATAAGTCCGGTTTTCCTTTTATCAACGGGCAGTTCGGTAATGTCTTTGCCATTAAGTAAAATTTGACCGCTATCGGGTTTTACCAAGCCGGCAATTAATTCAAGTAATACCGATTTGCCTGCACCTGAAGCTCCCAGCAATATAAAATAATCCTCTGCCTCAATGCGAAGATGAATGTCTTTCAACATAAAACGGCCAAATGATTTATTCAGGTGCTTAATTTCTAGCATTGTCAGGATCTTTAGAGAGAAGTCGCATCAGGAGAAATAATAAAACAGAAATGACAATAAAGATAACTGCCACTGGCCGGGCATATTGCAATCCAAATGAGCTGAATCGTTCAAAAATGAGCACAGGCGCTATCATTGGGTGGTAGGCAATAATAACAACAGCTCCGAATTCACTCATGCCTCTGGCAAACATCATAACACTGCCGGTAATAATGTGTCGCATAGCCAGCGGCACCGAAATACTGATAAATACTCTGAATGGTTTTGCGCCAAGGTTAAGTGCTGCTTTCTCAAGCCTTTCCGGTACGTTGGCAAATCCATCAATGGCAGAATGAATGAAAAACGGCAGACTTACAAAAGCCATGGCAATTACAATTCCAGCGGGATGTCCAATAAAGCTAAAGCCCAAACTATCAGCCGCTTTGCCAACCATTGTGTCGCGCGATATAACACCAAGCAGAGCTATGCCAGCTGCCGTATGCGGAATGACTATCGGCAAGTCAATGATTCCCAGGATCAATCTCTTGAATATAAATTTTTTTCTGGCAAGAAGCCAGGCAAAAGGCAAGGACAAGATCGCAAATATAAGAGTGGCAGCAATGGAGGTGAAAAGAGTTAACCAAATGCTGTTTATGACCTCGGGGCTGATAATTGACTCTTTTATCTCTGAAAATGAAGTAGAAAAAAAGAGTCCTGCCAGTGGCGCGGCAATAAATAATAAAATGAGCCCGCCAAAAAGGTTGGTAATCAGATGAAAAGTCCTGTATCGCATCCGGCGAAGTTAATAAATACGGTTTTATTTTTGCAAAAGTAATATTTTAAGCTAACTGTAGTCACAGTGTTTCGGATAGCTTTAAGCCTCAGATTTGGATATTATTTGCGGGGAGGCCAAACCATTGTTGAAGTTTTTTGTTTTTTTATAACTTTGTTGGTAATTGTCATCTAATAAAATTATATATGTCGCAAAAAGTAGCACTTATTACAGGTGTAACCGGGCAAGACGGAGCCTATCTTGCTGAATTTCTATTGCTAAAGGGTTATATTGTTCATGGTTTAAAACGGCGTAGTTCTTTATTTAATACTGACAGAATTGATCACCTGTACCAGGATCCGCATATTGAAAACCGTAATTTTATTCTTCACTACGGCGATATGACAGATTCCTCAAATCTGATTAGGATAGTTCAGGAAGTACAACCTGATGAGATATATAATCTTGCAGCCATGTCGCATGTTAAAGTGAGTTTTGACTCGCCTGAATATGTTGCAGATGCAGATGGAATTGGTACTTTGCGACTGCTGGAAGCCGTGAGGCTGCTGGGTCTGGGAAATAAAACCAGAATTTATCAGGCTTCAACCAGTGAGTTATATGGTTTGGTACAGGAAGTTCCGCAAAGTGAGAAGACTCCTTTTTATCCGCGTAGCCCATATGCTGTGGCAAAATTATATGCATACTGGATTACGGTGAATTATCGGGAAGCTTACGGGATTTTTGCTTCCAATGGTATTTTGTTTAATCATGAATCTCCAATCAGAGGCGAAACTTTTGTAACCCGCAAGATAACCAGGGCTGTTGCTCGCATAGCATTGGGCATGCAGGATAAGCTTTTTCTGGGAAATCTTTCGGCAAGACGCGACTGGGGGCATGCCAAAGACTATGTAAAAGCAATGTATCTGATACTTCAACAGGACAAGCCTGATGATTTTGTCATTGCCACCGGTGTGACTACCGAAGTTCGTGAATTTGTAAAAATGGCTTTTCAACAAGTTGGGATTGAACTTGATTTTATTGGTGAAGGAGTAAACGAAAAGGCTGTGGTTAAATCATGCATGAATCCTGAATTTAATTTGCCTGTTGGAAAAGAAGTTTTGGCTGTTGACCCATCTTATTTCAGACCCACAGAAGTGGAATTGCTGATAGGAGATCCATCCAAATCAAAATCAGTTTTGGGCTGGGAACCCGAATATGATTTGAAAGGGCTGGTTAAAGATATGATGGAAGGAGACTTGCAGCTGATGAAAAAAGATAAATACCTTCAGGATGGAGGTTACAATACATTGAGTTATTTCGAATAGATTATTACGATTATTAAAACAACCTGATGAATAAAGAAAGTAAAATCTACATTGCAGGGCACCGGGGCCTTGTGGGTAGTGCAATTGTCAGAAATCTCAAGTTAAAGGGATACCACAATCTGCTTCTGCGCTCGCATGCAGAGCTTGATTTGGTTGATCAAAAGGCCGTTGCGGAGTTTTTCAGGCAGGAAAAGCCTGAATATGTTTTTCTTGCTGCAGCTAAAGTTGGAGGCATTATGGCCAATAATACCTACCGGGCTCAGTTTATTTATGAGAACCTGCAGATTCAAAATAATGTTATTCACCAATCTTATGTGAATAATGTGCACAAGCTGCTTTTTTTGGGAAGCAGTTGCGTTTATCCTAAAAATGCACCTCAACCCATAAGTGAGGATTCATTGCTCGGAAGTGAGCTTGAATATACCAATGAGCCCTATGCCATTGCAAAAATTGCAGGAATGAAAATGTGTGAATCATATAACCTGCAATTCGGTACTAATTATATTTCAGTAATGCCCACTAATCTTTACGGGTATAATGATAATTATCATCTTGAAAATTCTCATGTTCTTCCTGCACTAATCCGGAAAATGCACTTAAGCCATTGTCTTGAGTCTGGCGATTTTAATGCTATCAGGGCTGATTTTTCAAAATATCGTGCCGATGGTGTAACCGGCAATTCTTCAGATGAGGAAATAATTCTTTATCTTAATAAAAAAGGAATATTTCAACATGTGTCAGATGCAAATCCTTCGGTTAAACTTGAACTTTGGGGAAGCGGCTCACCTTTGCGCGAATTTTTATGGAGTGATGATATGGCCGATGCATGTGTTTTTATTCTGGAAAACTATAATTTCTCGGATCTTGTTTCAGGTAAAGAACTGAATCCGAAATCTGAAATCCGTAATACCCATATCAACATTGGGTCTGGCCTTGAAATAACTATTCATGACCTGGCCTATCTGGTTAAAGATGTGGTCGGATTTAAGGGTGAGATTGTATTTGATAAATTAAAACCTGATGGAACTCCCCGTAAACTGCTGAATGTTTCAAAACTCAATAATCTGGGCTGGACTAGTAAAATGAGCCTTGCTGAAGGGATAAAAATGGTCTACAAGCATTATATAGGCGAATAAACATTTTTTTTATCCTTTACGCTATTTATTAAGCTCTGTTGTTAGATCAGCAGAGTTTTTTAATTTTTGGTGTCATTTCCCCGAATGGGAGGGAAGCTGCAGCTCAATTCTGTTATTTCACAAAAAAAGGGCTGACCCCGTGTGTCAGCCCTTAACCGAATAATCATCGGCGCTGGTTTTGAATTATTGTTTAATTAATTTAGTCGTTTTGGTATTTGTGCCATCACTGATTCTTAACAAATACATGCCAGTGTTCATGTTACTTAAATCAATGGCCTGTTTAAGGTTGCTTTGTTCAGAAGTTTCAGAGAATACTACTCTTCCCGATAAATCGAAAACTTTAATTTCAGCCGGGTTGGTCAAACTGCTAAATTCAACTGTGAACTGACCATTTGACGATGGATTGGGATAAACATTATACTGAATTATAGCTGCATCGTTTTCTTCAGCTGCTATTTCATTTTCACCATCTTTTTTCTTTACAACTCTTATGGTCATTGTGCCATCTGAATAGCGGGTTGGGCTTCCATTGTCATACACCCTGATTCTAAGATAAAATACAGGATTGGTGGCTGGATTAATAGCACCTGCATTGTTAACCGTGATAATACCTGTAGCTGCATCTACTCTGAATGCACTGCTGGTGTTGCCTCCTGCAATGGAATAGCTGAGCGTTTGTCCTGCGTCAGGGTCATTTGCTATTACTTGGCCAACAAAGGTTCCAACTCTTGAGCGTTGAATTACGTTGAAGGTTGAGTTGGTAACAACCGGAACTTCATTGACATCTGATAATTGTATGGTTATTATGGCATCTGTATAGAGATGCTCAGGGCTGTTGTCAGTAGCGCGGATGGTCAGTATAATAACCGGGTTGGATTCATAGTCAAGAAGGTCAGAGTTAATTACTGATATTCCGCCATTGTAAAGCGCTACAGAAAAGGCATTGCTGATGCTGCTTTCTATAAGCGAAAATGTAACTCTTTGGTTGATGTCAGGATCTGTTGCTTCAACTCTTCCGGGAGATGAGCCAACAGGGCTGTTTTCTGCCATCGAGAACGATTGATTGGCAAATTCAGGGGCTTCGTTTATGTCCTGAATGTTTATAACGATTAATGCAGATGCAGAGCCCGCCGGTGTACCATTGTCAGTAACATTTACAGTTAGGTTGAATTGTGTTACACTTTCAAAATCAAGTAATTGATTGTTGATTACGCTAAGTTTGCCTTGCTGATTGAGAGAGAAAACGCCTTGCTCATTTCCTGCTGTAATATTCCAGCTCATGGTTTGCCCGAAGTCAGGATCTGTTGCAATCAGCTGTCCAACCAATGAACCGTTGGGAGTGTTTTCAAAAATGGTAAATGTTTGGTTGTCAATAGACGGGGCTGAATTTCCTGAATTGAGTGTAATATTTACCTGAGCACTGGATGAAAGCGAGGGGGTTCCATTGTCCTGCACTGTTACAGTTAATGCAAAAACAGGTGTGGTTTCCGGATTAAGAGCCTCACTATTGGCTACTGAAAGTAATCCTGTTGCCGGATTTATAACAAAAGCCCCATTATCGTTTCCGGATGTGATTGAAAATGCGAGATTCTGATTAAAGTCAGGATCTGATGCTGCTATAATGGCTACTTCAGTTCCGTTGGATGCAAAGGCTTGTAAATCAATGTTTAAATTGTTGATGACGGGCGATTCGTTAATGTCATTTAGCTGGATGTTTACCACGTTTTGTGTGTACAATGAAGGAGTTCCATTGTCACTTACTTTTACCGTCAAGTCATATTGGCCACAGTTTTCAAAGCAAACAAACCCATTAACACTGATTTTACCAGTTGATGGTTCAATTATAAATGCGTTGTTGGTGTTTCCGGCCATTATACTGAAATTAAGCAACTGTCCTGCATCCTGATCTTCTGCACTTACATATCCCACCATTGTCCCCGCTGAAACATGCTCATTAACGGAAAGCGTTTGATTTGCAGGGAGCTCCGGATTTTCATTCAAATCATTCAGTGTAACTGTTATGATGGCTGAAGCTGATTCAGATGGCGTGCCATTATCAGTAACATATATTTCCAGATTAAAAATGGCATTGGTTTCAAAATCAAGCATGCTGGCATTAGCAACAGAAAGCAATCCCCCGATTCCGATCTGGAATGCATTTCCGGTGTTTCCTGAGTGGATAGCATAGGTTAATATTTGTCCTGGATCAGGGTCAGAGGCTACTACCTGGCCTATGATATATCCATTGGCAGGATTCTCATCTGTCTGATAAGTTTGATTGGCGATTTCAGGTTGTGAGTTTACAGGATGAATGACGATTGATACCTGGGCCAATGACGAAAGTGAAGGATTGCCGTTGTCCTGTACTTTTATAGTAAGTTCAAATAGTGGGTGAGTAATATAGTTAACAGCACTGCTATTTGAAACTGTCAAAATGCCGGTTGCAGGCTCAATGCTGAATGCGTTACTTAAATTTCCACTTTCAATTGAATAAGAGAGCATCTGATTAAAGTCAGGATCACTGGCTAAAATTGTACCTACAATGGTGCCAGCTGCTGCATAACTTTCCACTTCAAACATTTGATTTGATATCAGCGGATTTTCGTTCACATCGGTAATCATTACCACAAATGTTTGTTCACTCCATAAAGCAGGAGACGCATTGTCAGAAACACGAACCACTAAAGCGTATTGTGGGCAGGTTTCAAAGCATACATTACCTGAAACCGATAGTACTCCTGATGATGCTGAAATAGAGAAAGCATTGCCGGTATTTCCGCCTACGATACTGAAAACTAATGATTGTCCGGAGTCAGGGTCGGTTGCTGAAACAATACCCACCTGTGTGCCTTCACTTACATGCTCAGCAACTGAAAATGAAGGGTTGCCAGTAAAGACCGGTGCTTCATTTACGTCTGAAACTGAGATAGTTATTAAAGCAATGGCAGATAAGGATGGTGTACCGTTATCGGTCACTTCAACCGAAAGTTGAAAACTCTGAATTGACTCGTAATTCAGGATTTCTGGGTTGGCAATGGTCAATAATCCTGTAGAACTAACTTGAAAGGCTTCGCCTGTGTTGCCAGCGGTAATTGCGAAGTCAAGCATTTGTCCCGGATCAGGGTCGCTGGCAGATATCTGTCCTACAACCGTATTTAAAAGGCTGTTTTCGTTAATGCTAAACGATTGGTTTTGAATTTGAGGGGCATTGTTTACTTCGCCCACATTTATAGTTACAGAGGCATAAGAGGCAAGTTGAGGTGCGCCGTTGTCCTGTACTTTAACAGTGAGGATAAACTGTGGATGAATCAGATAGTTTACTGCTGAGCTGTTTGCCACAGTTATATTACCATTGGCTGCATCAATGAAAAAAGCGCCACTGATATTGCCATCAGTAAATGAATAACTGAGAGCCTGATTAAAATCAGGATCTTCAGCGAGTACTGTTCCGACAAATGTTCCGTTGGGAGAGTTGCTTTCAACGCCGAATGATTGATCGGCTATCACAGGGTTTTCATTGATGTCAGTTAAATGAATTGCTACAGTTTTTTCATCCCATAAAACGGGCGAACCATTGTCAGTAGCTCTGATGGTGAGGGTGTAGCTGCTGCAGCTTTCAAAGCAAATAAATCCATTTACTGAAATCATTCCGGTGGATGGTGCAATGGCAAATGCATTATTTGTATTGCCGGAAATAATTGAAAATGTCAGCGATTGTCCTGCATCCTGATCTGTGGCAGCAACGATTCCCGTTTGTGTACCTGCAGGCGAATGCTCATTGATTAAAAAGGATTGACCGGCTGTAATAACGGGTGCTTCATTCTGGTTAAGAATGTTGATTTGAGCATTGGCTGTTGACATCAGGGAGGGCGAACCGTTGTCGGTTACCCTTATGCTTAAGGTAATGCTTTGAACAGCCTCGTAATTAAGCGCCTGCGAATTGCTTACACTTATGGTTCCATTCGTTGCATGAATCGTAAAAGCATTGTTAAGGTTTCCCGAAACGATTGAGAAGCTTAAATTTTGGCCCTGGTCAGGATCAGTTGCACTCATGGTGCCTGCAATAGTTCCTGCTGCTGCATTTTCGTTAACAGTGAATGTTTGCGCGTTGATTACCGGTGCTTCATTAACATTTGAAAGGTTGATAGTTATGTTTGCCGAAGCTGAAAGGTTACCAACGCCATTGTCCTGAACTCTGATAACCAATTGAAATACCGGAGTTAATTCGAAATTCAGAGCTGCGGGGTTTGCAACGCTTAATGCCCCTGATGAAGCATGAATTGAAAAGGCATTATTGGTATTTCCGCTTACAATGGAAAAACTCAGTGTTTGATTGGGATCGGGGTCCGAAGCTATTACATTTCCGACCAAGGCTCCTGCCTGGCTGTTTTCGGCAATGCCAAAGGTTTGATCAGATATTACCGGTGGTAAATTTGAGCTGCCACTTTCAATTTTCTCAAATGCGCCTATTTCAGGGATATTTCCTTGCGGAACAGGATTGCCATCCATATCTTCAAGCATGATGGTCGAGGTGCCGTGATTGATACAGGGCGAATTGCTTTGTAACCTGAAATTTCCATTAGGGGCATCAATAAAAAGTGGATTTCCTATAACCGAGTTGTTGCCGCCCTGCCCCGATGAGTAACAGTTATTGGTTTCTGACAAGGCATAGGGATAGTATTTGTAAATGGCAACATCTCCGGACTGAGAATAAAAGAATGTATTGTTTTTTACATTGATGTTGGCGCCTTTTATGTGGGTTCTGATGTTGTAAAAAGTATTATTGATAATCATACATACACTGGAGCTGTTGAGTGTGTTAACACCCACAGGAAGGTTTTTAAAAACATTGCCCAGTACCCGCAAGTTTGTTGAATGATTGTAAAGGCCATCCAGCTCTCCTTGAACAGTATTGTGTTCAACAAGGATGTTGTCACCGGTTCCGATGTAAATTCCGGCGCCTCCGTCAGGTGCAAGCAAAGGAGTGGTAATTGTATTATGGGTAATTCTTCCTGTGGCGGTGTTAGGTGCTGTGCTGTTTACAATAATCGCAAATTTGTTGCCTGAATTTGACCTGTCGATGGTATTGTTGTGAATGATAAAATTATTGCAGTTTCCAAGCAGCTGAATTCCGTCTCCGGCAGCTTGTGACTGCGATTGGCCAACATAATACCAGTTCATATTCACATCATGAATGTTACAGTTGGATATTTCAACATTGGTTACATCCTGAATAAAAACACCATCATCTGCTGTGGTGTGAATTTCAGTATTCAGTAAGCTTAACTTGTCAAAACCTGCTGTAGCCCTGAACCCCCATTGCGAGTTGCGTAAGATACAGTTGTCTATGGTGTTGTTGTAGCTGGTACTGCCTGCAAAATATACACAAGTGGTGGCATCGCCCGATGAGGCAATTTCCATATCGCGTACGGTACAGTTTTGAGTAAATCCCAAATCAACAACCTTGTTGCCACTACCACCGGTTGAGTAAAACAATGGCCTGGCGCCTTCACCGTAAGCTCCGATAGTAATGTTTGATTTTTGATAAAGAAATAGTTTTCCAGAGGTTACAAATGTTGTTCCTCTCTTTTGAAGATAAGTGTTTCCATTGGCAAATGATACCTGACTCCAGGAGCTGTATGGGTTACTTACTGTACCATTCTGAGGTGATCCTGAGAAGGAAGGGTCAATGTAAAAAGTTGTCTGGGAAACAACTGTTAATTGAACTACCAGAATTAATATTGCAATACCGGCAGCACGAAGTCCTGTAAAACCATTAAATTTTCTGGCTTTAAAAAAAAGTGAACTTTTCATCTTTCTTTTCTGTTAGTTGAAATTTTTACTTGGTTGAGTAGTTGTAGTGTTTCACTCCTCATTTTAAGATTTTCGCCCGGGTTTTTAATCCGAACTGAATCATAGTTTTATCAAAAAAAATCTAAAAAGTAATTTGGAAATTTTGACTTTTCTTTTCTTTAGAATGAATATTGATAAATTGTGGTTAGCCAGGCTGAATTAAAAATGAAGTTTTAAAATGGTGTAAAACAATAAGTTGAGATAATTATGTAATTTTGTAACTAAGTAAATGGTATGAAAGTGTATGTTGGTGTAAATGACAATATAAATGTTGTAAACGTGTATAAAACATAAAAAAAATAAAAAAAGCGGCTGCTCTGTAATCGCAGCCGCAAAAGGAAAACATATAAAAGGGAGGTCGATCTAGTTCTTTATAACCTTATGTGTAAACGAACTGTTTGGTGAGGAAATTTTCAAAAAATAAGTTCCTTTTGGTTGACCCGATAAATCAATTGTGTTGGAAGTTGCTGTTTGAAATTTCATGAGGCTAATCATTTTCCCTGAAATGTCAAATACCTGAAGGCTATATGAATCAGTAAGCTGTTCTGCATCAATATGGAAAATTCCGTCAGGAGAAGGGTTGGGGAAAATTTTCAGATTTTCAGGTTGGATGTTTTCAATCGCCATGGTTACTCCCGATCCCGTATTTTCGTCTGAAATAACAGCTATTTTCAGGTTTACAGTGCCTGAGTATTCATCATTTTCATGGTCTGTTACGCTGATAATAAGCGTAAACTCC
The DNA here is from genome assembly GCA_020636745.1 of Lentimicrobiaceae bacterium. NCBI lineage: Bacteria > Pseudomonadati > Bacteroidota > Bacteroidia > Bacteroidales > Lentimicrobiaceae > Lentimicrobiaceae bacterium. The sequence continues at coordinate 344,403 of JACJXH010000001.1, forward strand.
GGATTTTCAGAAATATTTAAAGCTGCACTGTTATTTACCGATACGACTCCTGTTGATGTGTTGATGTTAAATGCATCAGCTGTATTCCCCTCAATAATGCTGTATGTCAGGTTTTGATTTAAATTGATGGGTTCAATCCGGTAAATTTCTGTATTTACTGGAGTAAATTCTGCAATACTGATACTTCCTGGGCTTATGAAGGGTGATTCATTTACATTTGTCAGATTAACGGTTATTGTTGCATCACTGTATAAGTGCTGAGAACTGTTGTCGGTTGCCCTTACCCTTAGGTTAAACACAGGATTTGTCTCAAAATCAAGCGCTGCTGAGTTTTTTACTCCCAGACTTCCTGTATAGGCTGCCAGCTCAAAAGCATTATTGGTATTGCCTGATATTATCTTAAAGGTTACGGATTGACCAGCGTCGGGATCAGTTGCATTCACATAGCCAACCCTCGCCCCGTTAAACAGGTTTTCAGGGATTGTAAAGCTCTGGTTTGCAATTTCAGGAGCTTCATTTACATCCGTTAATTTTATTGTTACAGTAGCCTGTGACCATAAATTTCCGGAACCGTTATCTGTAACTCTTACTATAAGTCCAAATGATTGTGTTACTTCAAAATTCAATGCTGTCGAATTATTTACACTTAATCTGCCATTGGAGGTGTTGATGGCAAATGCATTGCTGATGTTTCCTGCCACTATACTGTATGATAGCGTTTGTCCCTGATTGGGATCTGAAGCCAATACTGTTCCTATGAAAGACCCATTGGATTTGTTTTCAGCTGTAATGAAACTTTGATTTGTTATTACCGGTGGCTGATTTGACTGTGAGCTTACAATTATTGTAATTGTAGCCTGGGCATAAAGAGCTGGATTTCCATTATCCGTTACTCTTACTGTTATGTTATAACTACCGGGGTTGAGGGCCCCTGAATTGGCAACTGTCATTTTGCCATTTGTAGTATTTAATGCAAATATGTTGCTATTATTGCCAGCAGTAATTGAATACCTCAGCGTTTGTCCATTGTCAGGGTCTGAGGCAAGCACTGTTCCTATGAATGTTCCATTAGGCAGGTTTGCAGTAGTATTGAATGTTTGATTTGCAATTACAGGAGGCTGATTGCCGGTTGGCTCAACTGTAATTGTGACAATGGCTTGTGAAAATAGCGCCGGAATACCGTTGTCAGTTACACGGACGGTGAGATTGAAATTCCCCGGACTCATGTAGCCTGAATTGGCAACCGTTAATTTTCCGCTTGTGGAATTGAGTGAAAATGTGTTGTTTGTATTTCCTGAAATGATTGAAAATGTTAATGTTTGATTTTCATCAGGGTCTTTTGCAGCAATATTTCCAATAACTGTCCCATTTGAAGCATAGGCTGTTGCAGTAAATGTCTGGTTGTCAATAAGTGGGGCTTGGTTTCCTTGTTGTGAAACTACAATTGTTATTGTTGCCTGTGCATAAAGTGCCGGACTGCCATTGTCTGTCGCTCTTACTGTCAGATAGAAATTTCCAGGGGTTAGCGCACCTGAATTGGCCACAGTTAACCGTCCGGTTGAGGCGTTAAGCAGAAAAACATTGCTGGTATTTCCTGATATTATTGAATATGAAAGAGATTGACCGGCATCGGGGTCTGTAGCAACAACGGTTCCAACCACTGTTCCATTGGGTGCATATCCCTGAACTCCAAAAGTTTGGTTAGCAATTACAGGCGATTGGTTGCCTTGTTGCGTTACTGTTACTGTAACATTTGCCTGAGCGTAGAGTGCCGGTGTGCCGCTATCGGTAGCTCTTACAGTTAATGAGAATGTTCCCGGGTTTAATGCAGCAGAGTTTGATACACTTAATTTGCCATTAGACGCATTCACGGAAAATGCATTGTTCGTGTTGCCTGCCATTATTGCAAATGAGATGGTTTGGTTGAGGTCAGGATCGCTAGCAATGATTGTTCCCACTATTGTGCCATTTGTTGTGTTCTGGATAACCGAAAAAGATTGATTTTGAATAACGGGTGTTTCATTGACGTTATTGAGTGATACAGTAACCGTAGCCTGGGAAGACAGGTTGCCAGCCCCATTATCAGTTACTCTGATGGTAAGAGAGAATGAAGAAATACTTTCAAAATTTAATGCCGCACTGTTAGCTACGGATAATTGACCGTTGACTGTATTTAAAGTGAAAGCATTGTTGGTGTTGCCTGAAATTAAAGTAAAAGCAAGTGTTTGGCCTGCATCAGGATCAGAAGCTGTTACTGTTCCAACAGCAGTACCAGACTGACTGTTCTCATTGATTGAGAAAGTCTGATTGTTGATGACTGGTGGGTTATTGCTTGTTTGTCCTCCTGAATACTCAAACGCACCCATGTCCGGTGCATTTCCCTGCGGCAATGAAATATTGTCCATGTCATACTGCATTGGAGTGGCTGAACCATGGTTAATGCAGGGTGAAGTGCTTTGTAGTCTGAAATTTCCTGCAGATGCATTGATAAACATGGGGTTTCCAACAATTGAATTATTCCCGGGCTGGCCACTTGAATAGCAATTGGTGTTTTCTGTTAAAATGTAAGGGTAGTATTTGTAAATAGCCACATCGCCGGTTTGGGTAAGATTAAAAATATTATTGACGACATGAATGTTGGCTCCTTTTATTTGAGTTCTTACATTGTGAAATGTATTGTTTGCAATGTAAATAGTTGAAGTGCTGTTTAATGAATTAACCCCAACCGGCAGGTTTTGAAAAACATTTCCAAGAATTTTTAAACCCGGAGTGTGATTGTATATACCATCAAGCTCCCCTTGTATGGTGTTGTGCTCAACTAAGATGTTATTTCCTGCACCCAGATATATTCCTGCCCCGCCATCACCTTCAGATAATGGAGTGGTGACGATATTATGAGTTATAACCCCTGTGGCATTATTGGGAGTGTCACTGTTGACAATAATACTGAATTTGTTTCCCGAATTGGAGCGGTTGATTATGTTGTTGTGAATGATGAAGTTGTTGCAATTGCCCAACAATTGAATACCATCGCCGGCTGCCTGAGATTGCGAATGGCCAACATAATACCAGTTCATGTTTACATCATGAATGTTGCAATTTGAAATTTCAACATTGGTCACATCCTGAATGAAAACTCCGTCATCTGAAATGGTGTGTATTTCAGTATTGGTAAGTTTAATTTTATCAAACCCTGAAGTTGCTCTGAACCCCCACTGACAGTTTCGAAGTATACAATTATCAATGGTGTTGTTGTAACTACTTGCTCCTGCTATAAGAATGCAGGTAGTGGCGTTGCCCGTTGAGGCAATTTCAAGATCTGAAACTGTGCAATTTTGTGAGAACCCGATGTCTACCACTTTAGTACCAGATCCCCCCGAACTGATAATAATGGGTCTGGCTCCGCTGCCATAAGCCCCAATCGTAATGTTTGATTTCTGATAAACAAATATTTTTCCTGAAGTTGTGTAGGTCGTTCCTCGTTTTTGCAGGTATGTATTACCATTGGCAAAGCTTACCTGGGCCCATGAGCTGTAGGGCGTTTGAATATTGCCGTTTTGTGTAGTTCCTGAGTATCCCGGGTCAATGTAAACCGTGGCACTAAATAGCAGTGATGTGTAAAAAACTACAAGGAACAAGGTTAAAACTATAAATCTCAATTTAACTTTGTATTCATTCTTCATTGAGTTAGCAGTTCTGTCGTTCATTTTAATTGTTTTTTTATTAATCCCCGATTGTTGCAAATTGATGTGTCATGAAGCGCCCTTTTTTATTGTTGGCATTTTCCCAGATAGATAGTCAGGCCAAAATTCAACGATTGTTCATGGATACTCAGAATGCATTGATTTTTTGTCGGTATCAAAATGTGTTGATGATTTCATACCGGTCACATATGCTTATTGAAAATTGTGCCATTGGTATCCTCTTTTTTCAAAAATTGGTCTTCTCTAAACTTAAGGCAGATGTACAGGCGGGCAGGGTAACGAATTGAGCTAATCAGGTGCTTAAATAGATTTAGTAATTTAAAATTAGTCTTAATAGGATAGAGGATTTTCGGGTCAAATCATTCCCCGTATTGGGGAATTTGTCTACATAAAAAAAGCCTTACTCAATTGAGAAGGCTTTTATAAAAACACAGATGAAGTTATCTATTTTTTTGTTGACTTGCTTTTTTTCTTGTTTTGGCTTTTGCGGAAAAAATCAAGAAATGATTTTTGATTTTCCTCGTTATAATAAGTGTATTCATAACCATAATCATACATCATTCCCCTGGCTTTTACGTCGTTGATTACAACACTCACATGTTTGATGTTTTTTTGTTGCATTTGTTTGGTGTTATTCAGGAAAGCTTCTTTGTGCGTGTATCCTTGCCTGACAACATAAATGTTAACATCAGAGTATTTCATCAGCAGGTAAGCATCAGATACTACTCCAACAGGAGGTGAATCGATAATGATGTAATCGTAAATTTCCTTGAGTTCGGCAAATACTTCATCGGTTCGCTCTGAAGCTATTAATTCAAGCGGGTTAGGTGGTACAGGCCCTGCTGAAATATAGTCCAGGTTCTGAATGTGCGTTGGTTGTATGATATTGGGAATGGCAGCCTTGTTAATGAGCGTTGTGCTCATGCCTGTCTTGTTCGATAAGTTGAAATCCTGATACAGTTTCGGTCTTCGTAAATCAAATCCTATTAAGAGTGTCTTTTTCCCAAATAAGGCAAAAACTGAAGCTAAATTCTGGGAAACAAATGATTTACCTTCGCCACTGTATGAAGATGTTACCAGAATAACCTGTTTGTCAATACCTTTTGTGTAAAACTGTAAATTGGTTCTTATACTTCGGAATGATTCAGATATTGGAGAGTTAGCGGCATCGGATATGACAATTTTTTGCTTGCTCTCGTTGTGAAATACATGACCAAGTATAGGGAAATTTGTTAGTGATTCTACTTCCTTTTTACTTGAAATTTTCATGTTCATAAAGTCCATTATCAGAATAATGATAAACGGAATAGCAAGTGCAGCAAGTAAAGCAATGATGTAGTTGAGTTTTTTCTTGGGAAAAACAATGCTACTGGTCACGTGCCTGGCCGGATCTATGACTTCGTAATCAGGAGCATTAGAGGCGCGGGCTATCTGAGCTTCAGAACGCTTCTGCAAAAGGTAAGTGTAAATGGCGTCGTTAAGCTTAAATTTTCTTTCAATGCCAAATAGTTGTCGTTCAGTCGATGGTAACCTCGACATCTCACTGGATATCTTGGCTGTCCTGTTTTCAATGTCCTGAAGTGCAATATTTGTAGTGGCCCTATTGTTGGTTATATTCTCCTGAATGGTCTTTTTTAAGTTGGCAATCTGAATCTCAATATTGTTCAGAAACAGATTTTTGGTGTTGCCCCTGTTGAGCAAATTTGTTCTTTCTGAATTTAAAGTGATCAGTTGCGATATCAATTGATTTAAAAGTGGCTCCTGAATTCCCATTGAAGAGGGGGCAATCAAATCAGACATGTCGCGGTTTTTATCAAAATATTCGCTGATATAATCATAATATTTTTTTTGCATGATAAGTATAGCGCGCTGATTTTCAAGTTCATTCATCTTTTCAAATGATTTTTGCCCTTGGAAACTTAAGTCCATTACCCTGTTTGATGTTCTGAAATTCTGCAGTTTGCTTTCGGCATAGGTGAGCGAGTCAGATACTTCAGTTATCTGGCTGTCAATAAACTTAACCGTATTGATAGCTATCCGGTTTTTCTTTTCCAGATTTCGCTCAAGATAGGCGTTTGATAGTGTATTCAAAAAGTCCGTTATTTTATACCTGTTGTCACCTACCATTGATATTTCAACCAATGATGATGTTTTTGAGGTGTTCACTGCAGAAATAGAGCGGAGGTATTGTAGCGTAAGGTCGTTAAGATTATTGAAGGCAAAATAGGCTTTTTGGTCTTTCCATTCGTTTATGGCGTTGTTGTTGGCCAAATGAACTTTAAAACTGTAATTTTTACCCTTTATTTCTTCTCCGAATTTATAGATGCCTTTGATTCTGAATGTGTCAGCTAAAAATATGACATCCTCCTGCAAATAGTCGTATATGGGTACATTCAGACCAAAAGCGTCTATCATTATTTCCTTGTCATTCAGTATTCTGAAGTTAAAAGGAAAGTTAATCGGTTGAACACTGGATTTGTCAATACTTATTTTTATGGGAGGGTTGGGGTATATTTCTTTATCGCGGCGAAAAAATTCATACTTAAGAAGATTCCCATATTTGTAGTCTTCCTGGTAAATGCTGCTTTCAAGGTTAAGCTCAACTATAGCATCATTGATTAAAGTAAATGAATTCAGAACTCCAAGTTCGTTCTCAATATTCTTGTTGCCTGCAAACATGCCAAAACCCTTCATGATATCCTGCGATGTCAGAAATGAGTTTTTCTCGTCGTCGTTAAGCAGGAGCACAGTTTGGTTTCTGAAAATTGTGGTTGCTGTTTTGTTAAACAGATAAGCTGCACCCAAAACAAGAACAGCAGAAATTACAAACCAGTATTTATATCTTATTAATTTAAATATCAGGTCTTTGTAGTCTGTTTTTTGCTGAAATATTTCCTCTGATTTTTTCATGGTGTTATTTATCTGAAAAAGTACAAGATGGTTACAAGAGTTGTGGCTGTTGCCAGTAGTGTGGAATATGTGAAAGTGCGCAGGTTTCTGAATTTGGTTTTGATAGGTTCTACAATAACTATATCGTTAGGCTGGAGATAAAAAAAGTCTGTTTCTACAATGTTTTTATCGGTTAAATCTACTGAATAATACTGGATTATTCCATTTTTCTCTCTCACCAGGGTAATCTTGCTTTTGTCGCCGTAATCTGTTATACCCCCGGCAAATCCAATGGCCTGAAATATGTTAAGCTGGTCTTTAAAAAACGGAAATTCTCCCTGGTTTTTCACTTCTCCCAATACGGTGATGTTGCTGTTGACAAATTTGATTGTGATGGATGTGTTGCTCAGATACTGGCTAAGCTCCTTCTCAATTTTTTCTTTGGCTTCCTTGAGGGTTAAATTGTTGACATTAATTTCTCCGACAAAAGGGAAGTCAATATTTCCCTGCTCGTTAACCGTATAGCTAATCAGGTTAATGTTAAGCCCGCCCGTGAGGTTGCTTTCATTGCTGAATATTCTGGCCGTGGCTTCTTCTATGCTCAGCACTTTAATGTAAAGATTGTCGAAAGGCTGAATTCGTTTAATGGGCCGGGCGTGGTTGTACTCCGATTTAAGGATGGTTGTTGTTTCGTCCTGAACATATTTCAGTTTTTCCTGAGGCACGCATGAACCCAATGTGAGCATGGCAAGCATAAATATCAGGAGTGAACGGGATTTGATACTGTTATTCATCTTTTTACTTAAATTAAATTTGTTTGAACTCTTGTCTGATTGCTCAGTATTTTTTTTAACTGTTTGGCGTTTTGATGTTTATTGGTAAAGATAAAAAATATTGTTAATGACTGAAAAACAAGTGTTTATTGGTTTGTTGCAAGGGCTTGTTTTACTGTCCTGAGCCTCTGACAACCGTTTGAACGGTTTTAATTAAAAGTAAGATATCCATTTTAAAAGACCATGAGTCGATATACTGAAGGTCGAGTTTCATCCACTCTTCAAATGAAATGTTATTTCTATTGGGCGCAATTTGCCAGATACATGTTATGCCAGGACGCATGGAAAGTCGTCTGAGCTGCCAGCGTTCATATTGTTTTACCTCTTTGGGCAGTGGTGGCCGGGGTCCAACCAGCGACATGTCGCCTTTGAGTACGTTAAAGAACTGTGGAACTTCATCAAGCCCTGTTTTTCTCATAAAACGCCCGATGGCAGTTACTCTGGGGTCATTCTTAATTTTAAAAACCGGGCCATCCATTTCGTTTTGCGCTTCAAGCAATTCCCTGAGCTTTTCAGCGTCCTGAACCATTGTTCTGAACTTGTAAATGTTAAATTCACGTCCCCTGAGTCCGATGCGCTTTTGCTTAAAAATTACCGGGCCTTTTGATGTTAATTTTATGATGGCTGCCAAAATCAATAACACGGGTGACCATATCAGCAAAATAAAAAAGGCAGCAATTAAATCAACTACAAATTTCCATTGATGAGCAACCCTGTTGGCTGGTGTGTTCATGAATGACAAAAAAGGGACATCATCAAAATAACTTAAAAAGGTTTTGGTAGCCGACATGTGGAAAAATGACGACTGCATCCTGAAAATTACCCCAATTTCTTCACAGGCGTAAACCATTTTCTTGATCTCTTCCTGATTTATGTCGTTGCGGCAGTACAAAACTTCATCCACTACATGAAATTTGATGAGGCATGGCAGACTTTTGGTTTGTTGTATCACTTTAACCCTGCTCCCAAATACTTCTGAAATTAATTCGGAATCCGAAATAATGGCCATTATTCTGAATCCCCATTCTTTATGGAGGTAAAGTCTTTCAATGAAGTCTACACAGTTTTGGTCTGCTATCAGTATAATATTACGCGTGTTCATCCCCTTGTCAAGGAGATTTTTATGGTAGCGGTATGAAAGCATGATGATGATATTCAACAGCACAAAATCAATTACAGCAAATGCAATTAAAACTGCACTGTTTATCTGTTTTAGATTCAGCAATATCATCAGCAATGCGAGAAATCCGGTGCCGGTGGCTACAAACAGCAAGCTCTCAATCAAAATGACGATTGAGTCTTTGGCCCTGTAAAATTTGGTGAGATTGGTTTGGTAAACGCCCAGGTACCACAGAGGGATGATAAACATGCCCAATGTTAAATACTGGCTGTTGTATGAAACTGCCCCGCTAAAGTATATGCGAATAAACTGAAATGCTCCGATAAAAGCAAATACTGAAACTATCGTTATGATAATTCCAAATATTCGGCTTCCTAAATCTTCGCGTTCGCTTATCATTAGTTGAGGTCTGTTTTTAGATTAATGTCAGGGCATACAGACTGTAACTTGTTTAGTCGTAGTTTTTAACAATTACAAACAAGCATTGTTTAATTTTTTTTGATTAAAATCAATACGGGTATGTTGCTAATGCTGCCATTCAGAAATTTCTGAGTTTCCTTTTGGGCCAAGAGGTGGTTTGCGTTCATTTCTCTTTCTGATTTAAAAGAGGTGTGAATCTTTCCTTTTGCCTTACAATCAATTGAATACATTCAAATGTAAACTTTTTCTATATAGCATTGACTGATTTATTGCTATTGACAATTATTTTTTTACCCATAAAAAGAAGGCATTATTACTGACTAGCTAAACTTAGCAAGTCTTATGTAAAATGGCAGTAAAAGTTATAGAGTGAATGGTAGATTTCTGGCATTCCAGCGGCCATTATCATAGTAGATATTTTTGTATGCGGCGGCTGCAAAGGTTTTTGGAATAAAGTAATTACTTATCATTTTAGAAACGGGATATTCATGAAGAAAAGAGTTGCCAACTAAACGATTGACAAACCTGAGCTTTTTGTAATTATGAATGATATCAGATGAACATTTAGTTTTCATGATATTGATGGCTGTGTCCATTTCGTTAATACAGGTATCATAGTAGTTTTTTGCCCGATTTTCTGAGTGAAATCTGTACCCACTTAAAATGCAGTCTACTGAGTATAGTTCGCTGTGTAAAAAGAATCTTGTCCATAGTTCTCCGTCAACCATGAATTTGTAGTCTTCATTGATAAATCCACCGCTTTTTTCCCAGAGACTCCGGCGCCAGAAAACAGATTCTTGTTGGATCCAGCCATATTTTCCTAGCAAAAAATCATAAATATTTTTTGGCACACGCGAAGCGTTTGTCATTGCTCCATTTTCATTCCACCACGAATTAAAGCCAACAATCCATTCAACTTCAGGAAAAAGGTTGAAGATTTCAGCTACCACATTTAATGACCAGGGTGTTAGCTTATCGTCACTGTTAATCCAACCCATTATTTCTCCGCTGGTTTTTGAGAAACCTTTATTGATTGCATTCCCGTGGCCTGTATCTTTTTCACTTGTCCAATAATGCAGCCTGTCTTCGTGTTTTTTAATGATATCTGCCGAACCATCAGTGCTTCCGCCATCAATAATTACATATTCAAGATTAGAATAATTCTGATCCAATACTGAATGAATGGTATCGTCAAGAAATCTTGACTGATTAAAAGATGGCGTAACGATGGAGATTTTTGGAAGACCCATTATGTATTGTTTCAGTTCGGAGAAAACAAAAACAGTGCCGCTTGTGAATTGTTCATTATTTGCATGCTATTTAAAGATATTGGGAACAATCATTGAAAATAAAGAACCTGCAAGATGGCCATAGTTAGGTTTAGTGTTGTTCTCCTTGTTAAGCAATTCTTTGATGCTGAGAAAAAGTTAGTGCCGATCCCGGCTTTTGCTCAATGAGAATTTCAGAATATTTGCAAAAAACACAAAGTTTCCGATAAAATACCTGTTAAAGAGCCGGGCTGGCTCATGAAGAAATCTGTAAAACCATTCAAGACCAGAGGTTTGCATCCACCTGGGAGCTCTTTTGATGTTGCCTGACATAAAATCAATAATGGCACCACCTGCAACTGCCAGTTTTACGTCAGGCAGTTTATGGATATGCTCACTTATCCACAATTCCTGCATGGGAACACCCATTCCCAAAATCAGCAAACCAGCCTTACTTTGCCTGATCGAATCAATGATTTCGGATTCCTGATTTTGATTAAAATATCCATCGCTATAACCAACAACAAGCTTGCTTTTTGCCCGATTGTTTATTTTTTCAGCAGCTATGGATGCTATCCCCGGTTTAGCTCCAAGCAGATAAACACTTGTAGAAATTGAATGAGCCTGGTCAATTAATTTAGGAATAAAATCAGTACCATTCATATTTTCTTTAAAACGGATACCTGCAAACCAACTTGCTATTTTCATGCCAATACCATCGTTCAGAAGCAGGTCGGCCTGTTGTAATGAATTGTAATATTGCTTGTTGCGGACTGCAATATTAAAACAATGGGCATTTATAAAAAAGAGGGTGCTGCTTTTAGGCCCTTTAAGCAAGGTTGAGCAGGTTTCAAGCGCCTCCCGGGTATTAAGCAAATCAATGTGGACGAAGTAGAATTTCTGTTTCATGCTTTTCCTGATTGTGATGTGTTTGAAAAAAGCTGGAAAATAAAGAAATTTCTGTTTTTTAATCGTTGACTGAAACTTTGCCACATAAGCTTGCGCAGTAATTTTTGCTGATTATGGTTAACCGTTTTGGGCATTTTTTTTAGTTTGCCTTCAAAATATCCTGAAAGATAAAACCACGATCCTGTGATAAAAGGCGGTTTAACCAAATCGTGCAGAACTTTAAGTGTTAAATAGCTCCAGCTATATCCAAGCTTATAAGCTCCCAGTCCCTGCCTTTTTCTGCCTTTTTTAGATGAAAATCTGCCAATGGGCCTGTTTTGTTCGTAGTTGATATCTCTGAAAGCTGCAGTCGAGAATCCTTTTTCAATAGCCAGCAAGTTATCGGCGCAATCCCACCCGAGGTCTTTGGGAAAATTTTCAGATGATTCAAGAAATTTCCTGTTATATATTTTGAAATCGCCGTTCGTATGCCATTCTGGACTGATAATGAAAACTTTACGGTCATTTTCAATCGCAAATGGAGTCCCGGATACAATCCCAAAGTTGTCGGACTTGACTTTAAGGGCAATGGCCTCCATAAACTGCGGGCCAAACCGAATATCAGCATCCATTTTTACAATGAAGTCGTATTCAATGTTCTGACTGTCTATCAGCGATTTGCCCTTTAGAAATAGTTTTACAATTTTTCCGCCAAGCACGTAGGTTGTTTCACTCTGCTCATTAAAATAATATTGAATCAATGACGATTTAGCCATGTAATGTTCGATTACACTGCGCATTTGATCAGTTGAACCGTCATCAAGTACAAGCACACTTTCAGGAAGCAGGGTTTGGCTCAGAATAGAGTCAATGGTAACTGAAATGCCTTCAGCTTCGTTTTTTGCAGGAATAACAATTACATATTTCATGGCTTTTTTTTTGAAGATATGGCGTTGGGGGAATTCAGATGATGGTGGAATGCCCGGGCGAAATTGTCCCAGCTATAGCGGGTGATAAAGCTGGTAAAAATGTCATTTGAAACCGAGGGAGCATTGGTTTTTTCATTTATGATACTGATAAGTTCAGGATACGAACTGAAGGTTTTTACAATACCTTCCTTTTCAAGGTCCGAAAATGCTCCTGTGCAGGGGCCTACCGAAAAACCGCCCTGTGCGATTGTGTCCATTAATACACCCGAACTTAAAACATATTTACTTTCGTAAGTAAAAAGTATTATCGACGATTGATTAATTAATTCAGACAACTCAGACTGTGTCGCAAAACGGTTTTCAATGATAATCTTGTCGTTGGCATATTTCATTATAACATCTGCATAATCAGGGGAGTAAATCTTGCCAATAATGTGTATGGCATATTTGTTCTCCAATTTTTGCTCATACAAATAGGCCAGAAATTTATCAATAGCTTTGTGCTCTGCTATGGTCCCCCATATCAGTATGTCAATTGTGGGTTGATTGTTTTTTTTGAGATTCATCCGGTTTTTAACAGGATGTGGGAAATACATTACTTTATGACCCATTCCCGGAGCTATGGTTTCAATATAAGTGATTCCTTCGGTGGAGTGGGTGATCATTTTATCAGTTTTTAAAGGGAGAAGCCTGAAAAACAGGTTTTTCATAAATTGCCCCCTGTTATTGTGCGATTCTTTATTATGAACTGTCCAGATTACTTTTTTGCCGGAGAGTTTGTAGGCATAAAGCAGCAGAATAAATAATGCAGATTGAAGTGTTCCGAATCGTTTATCGGGCAGGTTTTCAATCCAGTTCAGGAAAAGTATATCGGTGCGGCGAAAGTAAAAAAGCATGTTTAATATGCCTTTGTTTGTTTTGTCGCCAGCATTTAAAAAGTGGAAGTAATTTCCAAAAGCCTGCACCAAATCGTCAATATAAGGATTGTATAACTCTTTGTTTACCCTTATTTTGGTATTTGGATAGATGTAAGCATTTAATTTTTTTTCTCCCATGTTTGATTGCTGAATTTATTAATGCTGCTTTTTTATTTTGAACAGGCCTAGTAATTTCCATTTCAGGAAACCGCCGATGTATTTCGAATATTTCAACAGCAGTGCACGATATGCTTTAATGGATTGAGCGTGTAATTTGTAAAATTTCAGTTCCTTCTTTACATTGTAGTTTGAACGGATACTGATGAGGGATTCGTAAAGTTTACTCCAATGCCCGTTGTGCATTAATCCTGAACTGCTTTTGTCGTTCCATATTTTCAGATTTGGATGAACTACTATATTAAATCCGGCATAAAGGGCTCTGAGCGTGTAGTCACTATCGCCGTGATATTGTGGAAAATCAGTTTCATTCAGCAGCCCTGTTTTGTTAAAAATTTCCCGGCTGATAATGGTGCCCATTCCAGGGAGCCAGTCGGCACTGAATGGTTTGCAGTATTCTTCTGAATCAGGCTGGTTAAGGCCAAACATGTCCTTATCACCATTTATTCTGTTGAAGAAACCTCCCATTGACCAGATGATATTCTCTTTGCCGGAAATATATATTTTTGAACCAAGAACAGTATGTGGCCCATATAGTTTTGTAAGAAGTTCAACCTGTTCCATATAGTCGCTGGCACAAATAATGTCGTTATTCCACCAGATGACATAGGTGCTGTACAGTTGCCTGAAAGCATATTCCATTCCTTTATTGATGGAGCCGCTCCACCAAAGATTCCCATTGCCTTTTAACAAATGAACCCATGGAAAATCGGCGGATATGCGCGTGCTGGTTTCGTCAGACGAACCATCATCCACCACAATAATGTCAAATTTTGAATTAAAGGGCTGCAGATTCAACAAACACTTTTCAGTAAAGCTGTATTTATTGAAAACAGGAATGATAAATGCCGCTTTTTCTGAGTTATCCATAAGCAGGGGTTATTGGGGGATTTCAGGAATTTTAAATTCAGCTTTTAGTTGGTTGTCAGGTGTTTTACCGGGTGTAAGCCATCGCAGGATGTGTCTTTTAAAGCCAGTGGAGCCAGCCATGTAATTTTCACCTGTGTTAATCACATACATGGCTCCTCTGAAAGGAAGCGGCTTGAGTATTTTTCCCGCTTCCTGAAATTTCGTAAGCCATTCGTTATGACCGTGATCAAACAGGTATCGGTTTTCTCTTTTATAACCGTTAAATTCCCATGTTTGAGGTAATTCGGATGGTTTAAAGTGTATGATATAACTGGTACCGCAAACTCTGTAGAATTTTGGAGCTTTCTTTGCCAGATTTTTATCGTAATGAAACTCATAGCCATTCTCAAAATACCAACCGTCATTATTGTTATTGGCTTCCTGGTGAACAAATGCGGCCAGCCGGTTGCTAATCAGATCGTCAGCATCAGTGAACATTACATATCCACCCTGGTATTGCTGCATTTCCTTCATCATCAGGCGCTTTTTGTAATATTTGTCAATCATTTGTTCTTCTGACGTAACAGGGGCTGGATAATCAACCTGAAATACACTTACCCTGCTTGCAAATTCGCTGCTGATATCAGGTTTTTCGTGACAGGCTATCATTACTTTAAATTCAGCACTTGTTTGATTAAAAACTGACGCAAGTGTTAAATTCAGCAGATGCTGAATCTTGGGCCAGTCAGAAGTGGTTTGGGCTGAACGGAGAGGAATGAGAAAATGAATCATATGTTTTGCAGGTTAAAATAATTTTTTGCTCTGTTTAAATAAGCTTTTACGCTGTGCTCTGTGCTGTCAACATAAACACATGAAGCCTGCTGTTGTTTGAATTTTCTTGATGATTAGTCAATATGCTGCTATAGCAACCCTGTTTTATTTTGGTTTTGCATCTGCAAATTAAACGTGCGTGTGTGGGTGAATTCAGGATGCCTGGTGGTGGGTTAGGAGCTTGTTTCTTTTTTCAGCAAGGTTTCAAACTCTTTCATCATAGCTTTTCCGGTTACATCCCAGTTTAAACGCGTGGCAAATTCACGATAAGATGACTGAGCCAGTTGTTCGTATTTTGATCGGTTTGAAAATGTTGTTTTGATATAATCGGCATATTCATCAACCGGGGCATCTAACGGAAATCGTTTGCCATTTACATCGTTTTTTATCAGAGTAGGAATTCCTCCTGTTTCTGTTGTGATGCAGGGAAGCCCATAGGAGTTAGATTCGGCAAAAACCATGGGTGTGCAGTCGGCTTGTGTTGGTAAAATAAGGAAATGGCTGTTTTTAAGCAGATGGTCGAGTTTTTGACGGCCCTCTTCAGTTGCTTTACTTACAAAGCCATGGTAATTTACAAATGAAGGGATGGTTTCCAAAGGAAGATTTTTAATGCCTACAATGTGAAGTTCTACTGGAAACCCTTGTTCATGAAGTCTTTGAGCAATCTTTAACGATAAGGCCCCGCCTTTTCTTATCCAGTCAACACCCATAAATAACAAAGTGCATTTTTCGGTACTTCGTCCGCTGATGTATTTCTGAACGCTATCTGCATCATTCGTATTCTCTATGTTTGTACCAAAAGTAATGACCTTGACTTTTTCAGGATTGGCATGGTACAATTCAATGGCTGATTGTGCTGCCCAATCTGATGAATAAAACAGCAAAGACGCATTGTTGATGGCATTTTGTTCCAGTTTTTCAGCGTTTTTATAAGAACTTATCCACAGGTTGCTGAACTTCTCGTAGTATCCGACCATTGGTCTGAAAGTGGCGTCAGTGTAAATAACCATCGGAATTTTTGTCTTCACATAGCCCAGTGCAGCAGCGCCCGGACTAAACACTATATCTGGCTTCAATTCTGCCAGTCGGGCTTCAATTTGCCGGGCATAGTTTTTTGCAACACCTGGCTGTCGGTCGGGGAGATAGTTTTTACCGAAAAGTTTTTTCAGTATTTTTCCCTTAAGGCGGTGATATAGATTGTTTTGGGTTTTTAATGACCCGATATACACTAAATCAGCGCCTTGCCTTATTAAAGATTTTGAAAGAAACAAGCCGGTCCCTGACCAGTTGTGAACATCTGAGGCGTCATAAATTGTTACATAGGCAATCTTCATAGAAAATAGCGTTTTATCAGTAAATGAAAAAAACAGCAAAATGTTCAATCCATGACGGCTTATAACATTCAGCAGTGCTGATTTATATTTGATTGAAGATTGTTAACAGGAACCCCGGAAGATTATGGAACTCCTTCTGTTGAAATTTCTTCTTCTGTTTCTTCTTCCTCATCGGTTTCTTTAAATTGTTGATCATGTTTGTGCACATCAATAAAGTAGAAAACAAAGCATAGGGCTACTATTGAATCGCTGGTGCCAAAAGCACTTGAGCCTGTAAACAGCGTAAGCAACATGCTGATGAAAAGGTATTTTAAGAAGGTATATTCAGAGCCGAGTTTGCTTTTAAGTACTGAAATAAAGGTGGCTATAATTGTCAGAACCATCAGGATTCCAAATCGGGAATATTCACCGATGAGGCCTACATCTGATTGGTAAAAACCTAAATAGTCCTTATAAGACTGAACCAGAACGCCATAATTTGAATTTTGACTGCTCACTCCGTTTCCAACTATATAGGCAAACCGATTGGGATTAAAAGTTGTAAGGAAAAACGTGGCTGAGCGAACACGGATGTCGTCATCTGATTGACTGCCCTGCTCTTTGGTAACTGCAAAGAGTTGCATGAAAATATCCTGAAATATAAAAAAGACAGGAATAAAACTGAGTAATACCAGCGTTACCAGAAGGAACTTAGATTTAATCTCTTTATTAAGTAAAATAAAAGCTATGGTGAGAAGTGCTATTGTAAAAAGGACTTGCCGTGTACCCATTAAAACAAATATGGATAAAAATAGCATCAGAATGCCCAGGTAAAAGAATTTGTATTCTTCAAAAAACTTTTTGAGCGAATAAAAATAGGTAATGATAATGTAAGAGAACCCGGGTAGAAATATGCGCAAAGTCCCCCTGTCTTCACTTATTCTAACATTAAAAAGTACATTTGGGTAAGCAAAAAATTGAACAATGTAGAAAAAAGCATGAATGATGGAAATGGCAATTATAAGATGAATAATAAACCGGGTTGGAATTTTAAGGGCGTGAAGCGTAAAATAAAACAAGTAATAATACATAAATCGTTGAGCTACCAGCGTAATCTTAAAGCTCTGCCCGTGCCCCTGATACGCCATGAACATGCTAAGAAATACCGCTATGAATATGGCATATACATGATATCTGAAATTTAGTATAAAGCCTTCTCCTTTGTCATATATAAGAGAAAGAACAATCGTTAATATCATCAAACCTATTCCTGAAAGCTCAATTAACTTCACCAGGCTGTCACCCAGATAAACAAAGTTAAAATAGCTGAGTGAGGCAAGTGCTATGTATATAACAATCAGCTTCTTAAACATAAATTTAAAATAGAGGATGGATGTTTGGTGTCATTGAGTTCGGTAAGAATTAAGTTGTGAAGTTAAGCAATTATTAAAACTTCAGGCCTTCACTTGTTTTAATTTATTCCAATGGGAAATGGTCAGTTGTGTTTGTTGCATTTTATACATTTTATTTGTGGTTGATTCATTCAGTTCTGGAGACTTAAAGTTTCAAACGCTTATTTGTGAGGTTAGCCTGCAGTTACTTGCGCAATGTTGCTTTTTTGATTAAAAATGTAAATCCAAAAGTATTTACATCTTTAAGGTAACGGGTTAAAGGCCAGTCAAGTAACCTTAATGAGAGGTAAACCGGATACCAGTTGTTGAAAGACAACTGAACAACAAACTGCACCAGTACTATTCCCAATATTCCCCACACGGGCATAGCCATAAAGCCCATCACCAGAATTAATACTCCGCTGATCAATGTGGGCCATAAAAAAGGAACTTCATTGGTCGAAATATAAAGGTTGGAATGAAATCCGGCATGCATTTCGGCGAGCACAGTAATACTCATGATAAAAAGAATAAGAGGCGGTACCAGTCTGGTTTCAACATTTAGTACATTTAAAAGCTGATTTCCGCTTAATCCGAATACCAGGAGTGCAAAAGCAAGAATAAACAAGCTGGAAAAAATGTATTCTGAGGTTTTCAGCTTTAAGACTATATTATTCTTTTGGGCAGTAAGATTGTAAATTTTCGGTACGTTGGCATAGAAGGGAGCCTGCGAAATGTTTCTGATAAAGTTTACTATACGCTGGGTAAAAAGAAAACTCGCAATCATTGCCGGATTGTTGCCCTGAGAAATAATGATTGAGTTGCCATAATTTATCATATAGTTTCCCCAGAAAATACCTCCCAGTTTCCAGGTTGATGACCAGATTACCCTGAATATGGGACGGTCAAAAACAGGTTTATTGTCAATTTTGTAACCATTGTTGCTAAACCAGGATCTTACAAAGTTTCTGACTATAAGGAATCTGACAACGGTTTCAAACAGCATATAGGCCATTAATGCAGCAATTCCGGCATTGGCAATCAGCAAAATGATAAAAACAGTAATTTTTATTCCGCCAATTAAACTGTTAATTCCACCCAGTTCTGCAACATAGTCAAGCCCTTGCATAAAAGAGGAGTACCTGATAGTGAGAAGCAGAAAGTATGCATTGGCCATAAGTAAGGCATATGAAATCCACAGATATTGCCTGTGGCCGGCCATGTCCATAATGTTCCAGATGAGAGCCACTCCTGCCGTAAGTAAAAGCACAATTAGTATAATGCTGATAATCATATAAATGCGGCCCGATGTTTTCAGCAGGACTACAAGTTGATTGTAATTGATTTTTTTATCAATGATTGATTCTTTGGCCAGGTAATCTTCCTCGTTTTCCGGAAGTGTGTCGGCGCCTGCTTTAAAATACGATACTGCTCTGATAAGTGTGGGACCAAAACCCGAATCGGCAAGTGTAGCCAGCCCGATAAGCGTTGTGACCAATAGCCAGAATGAGACATCAACTGAATCAAATTTGATGAGAATTAATGGAAGAACAAAAATGCCACTGCCCAGCTGTGTCAGGTATGACATCCAGGTCATCATTACCGGGTTTTTAATGAAAGATAATAAAGTACGCTTCATTGAATTGGTTTGGCAGAAATTGCTTGTCTGTAAGCGAAGATGAATTCTTTCTGGTAATTATTTACGGTGAGTGATTGAATTCGTTTGATGCTGTTAGCCTTGTTTTTCTCCAAAAAATCGTCATTGTTCAATGCCTCCCTGATAAGCTCAGCAATTCTTGATTTGTCCAGAGGATCAAACATAAAATCATTACATCCGATTGTGTCAGGCAATGAGGTTACATTTGAACAAATAACAGGTGTGCCATAGCGCATAGCCTCTATTAATGGCCCCGACCCTGCCTCATAAAGTGTTGGTATAACTACCAGTTTAGCAATTCTGTACAGACCTTTTAAGTCGGCATCAGGAACAACTCCTGTGAATTTAACCTGGTCATTTAGTCCCATTTTTTCAACTTTTTCTTCGAGTTTGGAGTAAAAGCTGGTTTTATGCCCGGTAGAAACCCAAAATATTTTTTTGCCTTCCTGTTTCAAAAGGAGCAGAGCTTCAAGTACTGATATGTGATTTTTATGCTCCCAGGTTGCAGCGGGTGTAAGGATAAATGTTTCCGGAATCTGATATTTTTCTCTGAGCTCTTCAGCAGGCGTTTCAGGTGTGTCGGCGGCCCAGTCTTCATCAATGGGCACCGGACAAACTGTAACCTTGTTCTTAACACTCTCAAAATATTTCAACAAATCATTTTTTACATGATTGTACGATACTATTACATGTTCGGCTTCTGAAATACTGATGTAGTAATTAATTGATTTGTAAATTCTTTCAAGCGGTGTAAAGAACTCGGGGAAGTGAAATTGCTGTACATCATGCATTGAAATGATTACAGGGAAATGAAGACGGTATGCCGGAGCGTGTTGTTTAGGAACATGTAGAAAATCAATTTTGAATTTGTTCAGATATTGTCGTTCAGGACTTAAAAATTTGTAAAGTAACAGGGGAAACTCACTTTTATGTTTTTTTAAATAATACCGTGTTAAATAAAACTCGGCCAATTTTCGCCTGAATTTTTTAATCCTGCCATCAGGATTGTAAATTGCACTTTTAACCTTGGGGTTGTCAATATATGTCTTCAAATCATCAATTTGACCTGCTGAATGAAACAGCACTACCTGCTTGATTTCTTCGCATTTTATAAGCATTCTAAGTAAATATAAAGCATATTGGTATATTCCACCTTCTTTTTGGTCAATTTTTGTTATGTAAAAGCCAACTACCATATATTTATTTTTTAAGTGTCAGATTTTTGTCCTTCAGGGGGGCGTTTATAATATATTTTCAGGTGATTGCTCTGTTTGTTATATTTCATGTTATTAATGCAAAACAAGGACTATTGTTCATTTTTAATCAAAATAATTATTTCAGTAAGTACAACAATAATTAGCACAATTTATGAATTTTTTAATGTAGTAACGTACTCTTTCTGAACAGTGAATGAATAAAACTCATCGCTGGAGGTGAATTGTGGTAAATGTTGTCATGCATTTATTAATGAAGTTTAACCGATGGTATCATGCAAATATATTACTGATTGCTTTATTTGATAAGGCTTCTTGTTGGATTTAAGTTGCTGAATATACAATTTGTTACTATGTAGAATTTTTTATTACTGTACATTAATGCTGGCTTTGAACATTTTAATTCATGGGCTTGTTAATTGGCAGATGATAAAACGTCTGCCGGGTTTTTATGGCCGTCCGGAGTGGTTTAACAGAAAATCAGTTGGTTTAATTTTTTAATTTTTGAAATAAGCGAATTATGTCAAAATCTAAAAACGGAAGTATTAAGGCGTTTGCTGCCAATATTACAAAAGAGCAATCTAAGGATACCGGACTTGCCATGATGTTGATTTTGCTGCTTGCAGGATTTTTGACAGGAAATATACTTTTCTATAAACTGTCATTACCTGTTTTACTTGTGGTTATGATCTTTCCCGGATGGTTTTACCCGTTGGCAATAGTTTGGTTTGGTTTTTCCCATCTTTTGGGAACTTTTATGTCACAACTGATTTTGTCGGTTGTTTTCACGTTCATTGTTGTACCGGTTGCATTAGTCAGAAGAGCTTTTGGCTACGATTCTCTTAAACTCAGGCAGTTTAAGAAAGGTACTGGCACTGTTATGAAAATTCGCAATCATCTTTTTGCTGCTTCAGATATCGAAAAACCTTACTAACCGAAAAATTTGTATTATGGAATTTATCAAAGACCTGTGGTCATTTTTACGAGTCAGAAAAAAATTCTGGCTTCTTCCTGTAATATTGGTTTTACTATTGTTTGGAGTTTTGATTGTTTTAACCAGTGGTTCTGCAATTGCTCCTTTTATTTACACTCTTTTTTAAATCAGTGCAAAACTAGTTTCTATGTCAGAAGCAATTTTAGGAATTTCTGCCTATTATCACGATAGTGCAGCAGCTATAATCATCGATGGGAAAATCATTGCGGCTGCCCACGAAGAGCGCTTTACCCGTAAAAAGCATGATCCCGGGTTTCCTTATCATGCGGCCAGGTATGTTATGGATGAAGCGGGCATTTCATATAACGATTTAAAAGCTGTGGCATTTTATGATAAGCCCTATATTAAATTTGAGCGTTTGCTTGAAACTTATCATGCATTTGCGCCTAAGGGATTGTTGAGTTTTAAATCGGCTATTCCTGTCTGGATTAAAGAGAAACTCTTTATGAAGGATATGCTTAATAAGGAACTTGACCGTTTAGGCAGAACCAAAGGCCACAAAGTGCCGGTTTTGTTCCCAGAACATCATTTATCGCATGCTGCCAGTGCTTTTTATCCTTCACCATTTGACGATGCAGCCATTCTTACACTCGATGGAGTTGGAGAGTGGGCCACTGCCATAATTGGACATGGAAAAGGGAAAAATATTGAGATATTGCGTGAACTTCATTTCCCGCACTCTATTGGATTGCTTTATTCTGCATTTACTTACTACTGTGGGTTTAAAGTTAATAGCGGTGAATACAAATTAATGGGCCTGGCTCCTTATGGCAATCCTGATTCGTCTGAAACGCACGAGTTTAAAAGAATTATTCTTGACAAACTTGTTGACATCAGAGAGGATGGTTCTGTTTTACTCAATATGGAGTATTTTGATTATGCCACAGGGCTTACAATGACCAATAACCGTAAATGGGAAGCTTTATTTGGTATACCACCGCGCCCTGAAGAAGTGCTGTTAACACAGCCATATATGAATATGGCACTGGCTATTCAGCAGGTAACTGAGGAAGTTATGATAAAAATGGCCAATACAGCCAAAGAGCTTACCGGAAGTAAAAATCTGGTTATGGCCGGAGGTGTGGCGCTCAATAGTGTGGCCAACGGGAAACTATTGGCCAGTGGTTTATTTGACGATGTATGGGTTCAGCCTGCCTCTGGTGATGCGGGTGGTGCTCTTGGAGCTGCACTGGCTGCCTGGCACATATGGGCTGGCAAGGAGAGAACGCCCGAAACCGATCCTGATGCTATGCAGGGCGCATACCTGGGCCCCGAATTTTCAGGCCTCGATATTGAACGCACTGCCCGTAAATACAATGCGAAATTTGAGCATTACGAAAATTTTGATGAATTATCAGCCAGAGTTGCCGGGCATATTGCCGATGGGAAAGTTATTGGCTGGTTTCAGGGCCGAATGGAGTATGGCCCGCGTGCTCTTGGCAACCGGTCGATTATTGGTGATGCCAGAAGCCCTGATATGCAGAAGAAAATGAATCTGAAAATTAAATACCGTGAAGGGTTCAGACCATTTGCCCCCACTGTGCTTGAAGAAGATGTTTCAGCATTCTTTGAACTCGACAGACCTTCGCCATACATGTTGCTTGTCGTTCCGGTAGTTGAAAGCCGCCGCATTCCGCTTCCTGAAGGCTATCACAATCAGAATCTCTCTGAGAGGCTGTATTTTTTAAGATCTGATGTGCCTGCAATTACACATGTTGACTACTCTGCACGTTTGCAAAGTGTTTCCAAAAAAGTGAATCCACGCTACTGGCAGGTTATTAACGATTTTAAAAAACAAACCGGATACGGCATTATCGTTAATACCAGTTTTAATGTCAGAGGTGAACCCATTGTTTGTACTCCTGATGATGGCTACCGCTGCTTTATGAGAACTGAAATTGACTATCTGGTTATGGGTAATTATATTTTTGATAAAAAGCAGCAACAGGATCTCAGAAATGATGTTAACTGGAAAGAAGAGTTTAAACTAGATTGATTCTGATGGAAAATAAAAACAATTCCCGGATATATATTGTGGCCGGCTCATTATTTGTGGCCATAGGTCTCATTGTTAATCCTTTTGTGCTTCAATTTGTCAGAGGGGGGGCTTTTTCAACTTCAGTGCTGGTCGTCTTATTGATGATCAGTCTGCTGATGGTTGTTTCCGGTATTGTTCTTATTCGGAAAAAGAACGGGTTTTTGTCATGGGCAGGTAAAAAATACCATGATATGGCTGTGATTGTGTTTAATATGATTGTTCTTTTCCTGGTCATTAATGCAGTGGCAGCTTTCTTTGTTAAAAAAACGCAGGAAATAAAGGCAGACACCTCCTATTTTTATGCTCCTCAGGATTTACTCATTGATTCTATCGGCTTTTTAAGAAATATTTATCCGGACAAGTCCGATGAGGATATCAAAGAGTTGCTTCTTCTTACCAGCCCCTATGCTAATCATCCGGTTTTAGAATATATGGAGCGTGTGCAGGAGTCAAAACATTATAATGTTGGTTATGAGGGAGTAAGATTTGATCAGGAAGTTACGCCTCGAAATGTCAGGGAGAAAATCAATGGGGCAGTTTGGGTCTTCGGGGGATCTACCACATTTGGACAAGGTGTAAGCGATAATGAAACTATTACTGCCTTTCTCAATAAAATTGACTCATCCGGAACATACATCAATTTTGGTGTACATGCATATCACCAGTCCAATGAAATTGATAAAATGCTCCTTCTGTTGCGCAAAGGCTACCAGCCCTCTGCAGTTGTTTTTATTGACGGATTAAATGATTTAATCCGTATGGTTGAAACCAATTTTCACCCTCTTGAAACTCCAGCTTTAGCTAAAAGTGCCTATACCAGCGACTACAATATAGCCACTCGCGTAAAAGAAACCTCTTTTCTTCGAAAGCTGCCCGTTGTAAAATTGCTTTGGTCTGTTTTAAATGAAAATGACGAAAATAATGTAGCGACAGAAGTTTCATGGACGAGATATGACAATGTGTATGATGCTGAAAATCTATACAATAAAGATCCCAAAAACCATTTTGCACAAATGTTGCTCCGAAGTCCGTATAATGAAGTCGATTCTGCCGGTTTAAATTATATGGTTTGGAAACTCGATGAAATGTACAAGGCAAATAACCAGTTTCTGAAAAAAATAAGCGAGGCATATGGGTTTAAAGCATTTGTGTTTTACCAGCCGTTGGGAGTTTTATCTGACAATAATCCTTTCTGGAAAAACCATGCTGCCCGTAAAGAAACACCATTATTCCGTAATTTTAATGCTGTCGCCCCTGTAATTCAATCATATATTAGAGAGGGGAGATATGATTTATTCTATGATATTTCAGATGTGCAGCGTATCTGTCCTGATTGTTATGTTGATCTTACTCATTACAATCCTCAGTTGAACAAGCTGATTGCTGATTCTATTTATCAGAAGCTGCAAAATAAATAGCCTTCAAATAACAGCTTCATTCATTAATAGTTGTGACTTTCGGGCTTGGTGTCTGTTAGCAGGTTTGCCTGTATTTTAAAAAGAAATGTTTATACTTGTCGACCAGCTCAGGGTATCTGATTGACCATTGCCTGATGAGTTCATGGTAAATTTCATGGTTATGGACTTTTTTTCCGGCCATAACATCTTTATAAATATTGCTGTACTTACTTTTAAACCTGAACAAACTGTCGTCTTCTCTGGTTGAAGTGCCTCCTCCAATAGTAAGTATAGATTTTCCCATGCTAATTGATTGGTTTATAGCTCCCTGATATAAAAGGTCATTAATACGATAACTTTGATAGGAAATGTCGCTTCCTGCCAGATGCATTGTACCTTTGTCGCCATAATGCATAAATAAATTACTGGCTACAATTTTGTCCTCAAATACAATATGAATCAGTAAAGCATGGTCTGATAATAAATTCTTAACGCTGTAAAAATACTCTTTATCGAAAAGGTAATAAGCATCCATATTTAATCGTTCGGCGGTCAATTCATATAGCCTGATGAATTCATCTATATGGTCCATCTTATTGTCAACGAATATTTTAAGATCATTTTTAAGCGCTTTGGCAATATTTTGTCGGGCTTGCTTGTCAGGAATGGTATAACCGGGTACGGTGGGAACATAAACGTTACGGCGCACAGGAAAGTAACTTGCATCACGCCTGAAATGGTTGAGAAGCGGGTGCTCCCGAATAAACTCAGCCACTACATTTTGCTCTTCAAACCACTTATCAACAGCTCTGTTAAATTGTGCTGCAACGGATTCGGGAATATCACATGAACTGGTAATAACACCTCCATAACCGTAAGCACTCTGCACGTCATAATAGTTGTTATGCAGCGAATATTCTTTAATCTGATGCATGAAAAACGGGTAAACAAAATAATACCCGTCAATTTCAGCAACAATGCATTTAGGAGTGGCTTGCTCGTGCTTTTGCCAGCTTAAATACCATTGGGGCAGGAAGTTTATATCACTGTTTTTTGCCGGTATGTGTGACAAGCCGTCAGTCCATCCTGAATCAAGTGCGTCAAAGACTTCAAAATTCATGCAGTTATTTTTGAAGGTATGTCCTGATTAAATTGCAGATTTCCTCAACATTTTCCCGTGTAAGGTCTGGGTAGCTGGGTAGATTTATTCCACGCCATCCCAGACTTTCGGCGACCTTAAACTGACTGTAATTGTTGCTGTACATCGGCATTGTATGAACCGGGTGAAAGGCTGGTCTTGTTTCAACGCCATTGTCTCTCAGGAAGTTTCGCAACTCAACCTGCTCCTCGTTGGATTCAGTCAGAATTGAATACATCCAGTAGGTGTGAACTACATCTCCAACAGGATGGTGAGGAGTGACAGGCAAACCGCTGAGCAATTCATTATACCATTGCGCAATTTGCATTTTTTTGGCAATCAGCTCATCGGCCCGTTCTAGTTGTGCCAACCCAATAGCAGCTGCTATATTGGTCATGCGATAATTAAAACCTACAACTTCATGCCAGTATTCACGATATCTGGCAAGACCTTGACCTTTATAAAGATACGCGCGGTCGAAAATGGTTTTATTATTGGTTACAACCATGCCGCCCTCTCCTGTAGTGATGGTCTTATTTCCGAAAAAGCTGAAAATGCTGACATCGCCGAATGAACCGGTGTATCTTCCCTTATATTTTGAGCCAAAGGCTTCAGCCGCATCTTCGATAAGAAACAGGTCGTGTTCCCTGGCAATTTCTTGTAAAGTATCCATTTCGCATGGATGGCCATAGATATGCACAGCCATTATTGCCTTTGTTCTTGGGGTGATTTTTTTAATTACATCTGAAGGATCAATTTGCCATGTGTCGGGCAATGAATCTACAAATACCGGCTTGGCACCACAGTAAACAATCGCATTGGCTGATGCTACATAAGTAAATGTTGGCACAATTACTTCGTCATCGTGTCCGATTCCTAAGGCTACAAGTGCAAGATGAAGCGCCACAGTTGCATTACACGTACCTGTTGCATACTCAACTCCAATGTATTTGGCAAAGTCATTCTCAAATTGTTTGACATATTTCCCTTGCCACGATAACCAATTGGTGTCGAGACAATCGTTTACATAGAGTTTTTCATTTCCTTTCAGTGAAGGCTGATAAACGGGGTATTTGTACATGAGCTTGAGTTTCCGGTTATTATTGATGCTTTAAACAAATAATATTCTAAATGGTTTCCCTTCTTCAGGTTCTTTTGACAATTTTTGCAGTATCTTATCTGCGCACGTTCAGAAGATTATCAAAAGATGTCAAAGTTTAGCGCTTTTTTCTGCTGATTTAATTCAATCATTGTCTTTTGCTCTCATCCCGGTTCGGTAAATTCAAGCTAAAAACAAGGACATTAAGTAAATTCCTCGTTAATTCTGGATGATTTTTAATTTATTTTCCCCAAATTCCCTTGTCATTTTTATGAATAATCTTAAAATACTGAATGGGGGCAAGTATACTTCCGGGGAAAAGGCAAACACAGGTGGCCAGGATAACACCAGCAGTTCCGAGACCTAAATTTTTCGCAAAATAGATGGAAACCGGAATATTTACTGCTGCTGCAATGATTGAGCTATACAACTGAAGCCTGATTTTTCCGGTTCCGTTTATAAAGTAAACATAAACGTTATTCCATGTGCTGATAAGGATAAACAGTCCCATAAAGATGGTTAGTAAAATCGGTATCTCTATCTCATCTCCAACCCAAATATGATAAAACGGGCCGGAAATCAGAATCATCAATATAACACCGGCTAAAATCAGTAACCAGAATTTGGTAAGTTTTGTGGTAATATTTCTTATCCAGGGAATGTCATTTTTAACATAAGCCTGTGTATATGCCGACCATAAAGGGTTCATGATAATGGCAAATACCATGGTGATTGAGTTAAAGTACTTATAAGCAATGTTGTATGCCGGTACATGTTCAGGGCCAAGGGCCTGGGTTATAATCATGTTATCGGTGGCAAAAATGATCAACACTGCAATTTGAATGATAAAAAACTGAATCCCGATACCGGTAAGTTCTTTAAACTGGCTCATTTTAACATAAGAAAGTGCAGGCCGGTAATCTTTGTAATCTCTGCCAAAAAAGATAACAGAAGCGACTACCAGCACCAGTACAGGTGTTGCAGTTACAGCAAGTGCCAGGTACATGAGTGAGCCTTGCGTAGTCAGTGTTAAAATATAAATGACAATGAGCGACAGTACATTAGATATTGGGTCAAATGTATTGCTGATGGCCGGGCGTTGATCGGCTGTAATAATGACGGCTAATAGCTTAAGTACGAATCTTACTATAAATAGAGTGAAAACATAAACAATCAGTGTTTGAAGATTTTGCGCGTTTTCTAAAGGAACATTAAATATTGTGTTCCAGTTTACGAAAAAACTAGCTGCAATAAAGATGACCCATATGGTTCCAAATATAATGGTGAGCCCAAAGTATGTTGTACTAACATATGAACGTGCCAGCTCTTTATTGTTCAATGCCAGTGCTTCAGCAAATTTATTGCGGAGCCCGTTGCCTAATCCGATATCAAAAAAGCCAAACCAGGCAACCACTGAACTCAAAGTTAACCAGATGCCATAATCGGTAGCTCCCAGATAATGAAGAGTTAATGGAACAAGCAGAAAACTAATAATAATGCTTCCTCCTTTAATAAAGAAGGAATAGAGAATATTCCTTTTAATGTTTTGACTGCGTTCGTGCCCCCTGTTGAGTATTTCATTAAGCCAGCTAACGGGGTTTTTCATATGACAGGTTTAGAGACTTTAAAGTATTGGCTGTTAATGCGCAATTAACGCTCCGAAGGCCTGAATTGTTCAGCAATTTACAACTTCAGGAACAATAAAAAAATGGCCGGAAAAGAGTGTGAAATTATCTTTTCCGGCCATGCTGATTGCTGAAATAGCTTAATTGCGGCTGAACGCCTCAAACTTTAAGCCTTGTGCAAGCGGCAGTTCTTTTGAGAAATTAATAGTGTTCGTTTGTCTCCGCATATATGCTTTCCATGCGTCGGAGCCTGATTCGCGCCCGCCTCCGGTTTCTTTCTCGCCCCCGAAGGCTCCGCCTATTTCAGCCCCATTGGTTGCTATGTTAACATTGGCTATTCCACAATCAGACCCTTCATGCGAGAGGAAATATTCGGTTTCAAGCATATTTCTTGAAAAAATAGATGATGAGAGTCCCTGCGGAACATCATTGTGCAACTCAATCGCTTCCTCCATTGTTTTATACCTGATAAGGTAAACTATTGGAGCAAAGGTTTCTTCCTGAACGATAGTATAATGGTTTTCAACTTCTGCAATACATGGTATTACATAACAGCCTGATTCATAGCCTTCGCCTGAAAGAACCTGGCCTCCGTATGCAATTTTACCACCTTCTTCCAAAACCCTTTTCTGAGCATCCTGAAAAGCTTTTACAGCACTTCGATCGACTAATGGTCCAACTACAGTTGAAGGATTAAGCGGATGCCCTATCTTCAGAAACTGATATGCATCAATCAACCTTTTGCGAAATGAATCATAAATGCTGTCATGTATCAGCAACCTGCGAGTTGAAGTACATCTTTGACCTGCTGTAGCTACTGCACCAAAAAGACTGCCATTAAGTGCCATATCCAGATCGGCATGCTCTGAAATAACAATTGCATTGTTTCCTCCCAGTTCCAAAATGGTTCGTCCAAGACGTCCGGCTACAATTTGAGCTACATGCTTACCCACACGTGTTGAGCCAGTTACCGAGATCAAAGGGATGCGCTTGTCAGCCAGAAAATCATCACCAATGTATTTTGAACTGCCAGCAACAAGATTCAATACACCCTCAGGTACATGATTGTCAACTAAAACCTGCTCAATAATTTTGTGAACGGCAACAGCACTCAGCATTACCTTTGATGATGGTTTCCAAACTACTACATCGCCGCTGACGAGTGCCAGCATGGCATTCCAGGCCCAAACGGCCACCGGAAAGTTGAAAGCAGATATAACGCCCACCACTCCTAAAGGATGGTATTGATCATACATGCGGTGGCGTTCGCGCTCTGAATGCATGGTTGACCCATATAATTGACGCGAGAGTCCCACCGCAAAATCTGCAATGTCAATCATTTCCTGGACTTCACCAAGTCCTTCCTGATAAACTTTGCCCATTTCGTAGGATACCAAACGACCCAAAGGTTCTTTAAATTCGCGTAAGCGGTTGCCAATTTGTCGTACTATTTCACCTCGCTTCGGGGCCGGTATCATTCGCCATGTTTTGAATGCTACGGTTGCCTTTTGCATGATGAGTTCATAATCATCCATTGTTGCCTGCTGTACCGAGGCAATTAGTTTGCCATCAGCAGGAGAGTAGGAGTGCAACAACTCTCCCTTTGTATGATGCCAGTTTGTTCCTGATGTCGCACCATTATTGATAGCTTCTATTTTTAAACTTGCCAGAATCTCTTCTATTCTGTGCGTTTCATTGTGTTTTGTCATTAGAAATTTAAGTTTGACATAGAACAATATAACTATCTAAATGTTTGGCGTCTGTCTTGTTTCAAGTGTTAAAATTGTCTAAATCAGGCCTTCACCATTCATGTGAGGATATTTGTAATCAGTTGGAGGTGTAAATGTTTCTTTAATGGTTCGGGGGCTGGTCCAACGCAATAAATTGAGGTAGCTGCCTGATTTGTGATTGGAGCCTGAAGATATGGCTCCTTCACGGAGTTTCCGGCCTGCAACTGCCCCTGATGGCTTATTATTGAAAATAGATGGAGTTTTTTTTAATCAGGTTCTTTTAATTCATCCGGGAGCATTTCAGGATGTGTAACAACGGGTGGATCAAGGATGGGTTGTCCCATCTTCTTCATGATGTTTTTGCCTTCATGAATGATAAAGCGGATAAAGGCTTTGGCTGCCGGGAGATTTTTGCTGTTTTTGGGTATGGTAAGCCCGTAAACCATGGCTTCTCCTTTTTGATGAATGGTTTCGCCCGGTTTGTTCCCGGCAACATCTGTTGAAACAGTGTGGTAGAAATCAGCAAGAGATGGGTTTTTCAGATTGATGCTGTCAGGTAGTGTCAGAAAAGACAAATGATGCTGAATGGCCACCGATTTATAGATAAAGATATAATCGAGTGTGCCCGATTCGAGTAATGCGAGCAGATCAACTTCCTTGGGACGGATAAAACGCACATCTTTTTCAAGAAAATTCTTCGTAAGCCCCGGGTTATGATAATATTGTTCTGCAAGTTTTAAAGAGAGAATGGTGCGGTATCCGCAAGGATCGGAGTTGGGGTCGGAGCGACCATATGTTATTTCAGGCAGCAATAATAAATTGTACCAGTTGTCTTTGTTTATTTCACTGGATTTGCGCGATTGTGGCCGATACACGAGTGCCATTTCATTGCCAGCAAATTTCATGTTCCAGCTTGCATATTCAGGAATCATCAGTTTGTCAATCAGGCTATAATCGGCCGATGCCAATATGTCGCAGTTTCTGTTGAGGTCAGTAATTTTTCTGATACTTGCCAGGCTGCCGGCAGATTCAGATTTTATTGTGACTTCCGGGTATTTCAATGCAAAAGAATCTGCCATTGCTTTGAATGGCACCGAAAGACTTCCGGCATGAAAAATGATGAGATCGCCGGAAATCTGATTTTGGCTGATTTTTTGTTTAGAATTACAGGACGCTGCTACAAGCAGTGTAAGTAATCCGAAAAGAAAGAAGATACGTTTAGTTGTTGTTTCCATTAACGGTTAGTTCAGAAATAAGAGCTTTGAAATGTTCCTGCATCAATAAATCCATTTTTTCATGGAAATGGTCAAATGCAGTTATTAACCGGTGCCCTTCGATTGTAAGACTGGTGCTGCCTCCATCAGCTCCTCCCCGGTTTTTTTCAAGCAAGCAGAAGCCCAGCCGCTGCTCAATTTTTTTCAAATCATTCCATGTCCGGCGGTAAGTAATGCCAAGTTTTTCGCAGGCAGCTGTCAAAGACCCCGTTTCGTCAATAGCTTTCAAAATTTTCCATTTGCCATCGCCAAGCAATCCGGCTCCGTTTTCGTCGGTAAACCATATTTTGTAATGCAAACGGAGGTTTTCGTATTTTTCTTTGTCCATAATTGCGTTATGATGCAATATTCATATCGTTTATTTGAAAAAAATAGCAGTTTGAGCTGCTATTTATTAAATTACCTGTACAGGCAGCAATATGATGTATCGCCTGTTACTTTTACATTAAACTTCACATTTGCCTGCACAATAAATGTTTCGAATGGTTTAAAGGTGTTCCACTCTGTTTCGCCGGGAAGCAGCACTTCCATTTCGCCGGATGTTACTGTCATGTATTCAATTGTAGAGGTGCCAAATTCATACTCACCGGCAGCCATTACCCCAACTGTTGCAGGGCCTTCAGTTGTTGAGAATGCAATAGACTTAACTTTTCCGTCAAAATATTCGTTAGTTTTAAACATGATGTGTTGGTTTGTGTTTTTTTCGCAAAGCTAAAGAATTTTGGCGGTACGAAAAATGGGCATTGACATTTGATTTAAATATTTCTCAGGTCAACTATCTGCCCTGACTCCGGAGTATCAGCGCAGGCGATCTGAATAATCTTTTCAGCCACTTCAGCCGGATTACTTAACAGGTTGTCGTTGTAAAGCTTTTCAAATTTACCTCTTTTTATAAAATCTTCCTTTTTGCTTTGTCTAATTTGAGCCTGCATGTTTGTGTTTACAATTCCAGGGGCCACTGAAATAATTCTGACAGGATATTCAGCATGTTTTTGTTCGAGTGCTGTTGTTTTTGTGAACATATCAAGACCTGCTTTTGAACTGCAGTAAGGGCCCCAGCCTTCGTATGGCGAATTGGCTGCACCTGAACTAATGTTAATTACATTTTTTGCAACGGGAAAATCTCTGGTATGTTTGATAAATTCGTTGGTGATGAGCATCGGAGCGAGCAAATTTACGTGCAGATGTTGCGCTAATGCTTCAGGGCTATAATTTCCGGCAAATGTCATAGGTTCAAGGATTCCGGCATTGTTGATGAGTGAGATTTCTGTAATGTTCTGCCGGGCTATTTTGTCAAAAATATCTTTTATTAGTTGAGGAATTTGTAAATGGTTTCCTAGATCCGTTTCAAAATACCACATCCTTATTTCAAGCGACAAAGCCAAATCTGTCAGTGATTCATTTACTCTTCTGGAGATGCAGAATACCGCATGGCCTTCAAGGATAAGTTTGCGTGCCAAAGCTTCGCCAATACCCGATGAAGTGCCGGTAACGATAAAGTATTTCATATAGCAGTTTTTATATTAAACACCGTCCCGAATGAAGTGTTTGTTTAGTGAGGCGCTATTTGTTATGAGCTTAATGGCCATGCAGGTTGTGGTTGTATTCTTATTTTATACCAATAAGACAGTTTATTGATATTTTTAATGCTCAAATAACTGAAACAATGAGCCCCAGACCTTTTTTTAGGCTAATTTGTTTTTACCGGATTGTTTTTTGAACAAACAATTTTCGCAGATGTTTAGCAGGCAATAATTTACCATTCATATTTTAATTTATTTCACCACATGAACAACGCTATATTTGTTTTCGATTATCCGGAAAATGAACCGGTAAAATCATATTCACCTGGTAGTCGCGACCGGAAAGATTTGCAAACAGAACTTGATACTTTATCGGCTGTTGAGGCTGATATTCCGTTAATTATCGGAGGGAAGGAAGTGAGGACAGGTGATACTGAGAAGATCATTATGCCCCATGATCATCAACATGTGCTGGGGCATTATCACAAAGCAGGCCCTGCCGAAGTAAAAATGGCTATTGAAGCTTCACAGAAAGCGCACAAGGAATGGGAATCATTCTCATGGGTTGAGCGCTTGTCAGTTACCCTAAAAATTGCAGAGCTGATTTCGAAAAAATACAGAGCCAGGCTAAATGCTTCTACTATGTTAGGGCAAAGTAAAAATGCTTATCAGGCTGAAATTGACAGTGCCTGCGAAACTGTTGATTTCCTTCGTTTTAATGCACATTACATTTCTGATATCTACAATGAGCAACCCCACTCTGATGCCGGAATAATAAATCGTATTGAATACCGGCCGATTGAAGGGTTTATTTTTTCGCTTACGCCGTTTAATTTTACTGCCATTGCATCCAATCTCAATATGTCGCCGGTTGTCATGGGAAATACAGTGCTATGGAAGCCAGCATCCACATCTATCCTTTCTAATTATGTATTGATGGATATTTTTAAAGAAGCCGGATTGCCCGATGGAGTGGTGAACTTTATTCCTGGTTCAGGTTCTGTAATTGGTAATGCCGTTTTTTCTGACAGGAATTTTGCCGGATTGCATTTTACCGGTTCGAATATAACATTTAACCGATTGTGGCAATTGGCGGCAAAAAATCTGCATAATTATAAATCCTATCCTAAAATTGTAGGGGAAACCGGTGGCAAGGACTTCATTCTGGTGCATGCATCAGCCAATGTTGATGAAGTGGCAACAGCTATGGTAAGGGGTTCATTTGAATATCAGGGTCAGAAATGCTCAGCAGCTTCACGTGCTTATATTCCGCGTTCGTTATGGCCATCTGTTCGCGAAAGAGTGGGAGATATGCTTTCGCAGGTTACCATTGGCGATGTGCGTGATTTCAGCAATTTTATGAATGCCGTTATTGACGAGGCTTCATTTGATAATATAATGAATTACATTGGAATAGCCCAAAATTCATCGGATGCTGAAATTATTTTTGGTGGGAAAGGGGATAAATCAAAGGGCTTTTTCATAGAACCAACGGTTATTCTTACCACCAATCCTCATTTTATTTCCATGGAGGAAGAAATTTTCGGCCCGGTTCTTACGGTGTTTGTTTATGACGATAAGGATTATGATGATACAGTGAAGCTGGTGGATGAAACATCGCCTTATGCACTTACCGGAGCAATATTTGCCCACGATCGTCATGTGCTGGATAAAACCAGTCAGGCATTGAAATATGCTGCCGGAAATTTATATTATAATGACAAACCAACCGGAGCAGTTGTCGGACAACAGCCTTTTGGAGGATCACGTCAATCAGGGACCAATGATAAGGCAGGCAGCCACTTGAACCTGCTTCGTTGGACAAGTCCGCGAACTATCAAGGAAACCCTGCTACCACCAACCGATTTTAAATATCCGTTTATGAAGGAAGACCGCTGTCATTGATATTTATAATGTTGAGTGATGCTCTTTGGCTATTGGTTTTTGAATAGCTGAAATAAATATCCGATGAGGTTTACAATAAAAAAGCCCCTTCAAGGGGCTTTTTTATTGTAAAAATATGATTACTGAAGAGGAGTTACAACTTCGAGTAATTCCGGAAGATCCATTCCGAGGCTTTTCAAATGCTCAATTGTAGGAACTCCGTTTTTGTTCCAGCCCCTGCGGAAGTACACAGCGTCGAGCAATTGTTCATACCTGTCTTCGCGGTATTTTCGGGTGGCGTCCATTTTTTCTTCAAGTGTCATTTTCAGTGGGTCCAGTCCCAGGTTTTCAACCAGTTGTTTGTCATAACGTTCCTGTCTCGACAAGTATTCTTCCTGTGTTACAGGCCCGGCTGCACGGTATGGCTGAGCATCATGTATGCGTAATCCATAACCACGGCGGATATTGAAGATGCGTTGGAAATTATAAACTCTTTCAGATTGACGGATGATTTCATGTTTGTCGATCTTGTTGCCGGTCACTGCATTATAGATGGTAACATAGTTGTCAACATGTTCAGGCACTTTAGCGGGTTCATCGCTGAGAGCATTGCTTTCGGGTTCTACATCGTTCCATGGCAGTTTGCACAATCCCTGAAGCCCGAACCAGGTGCGGAACATTGGGAAATAGTGCAGCGCTTCGGCTTTCTTTTCAAACGTAGGAATCTGGTTGTTAACCATATCCATAAAAATCAGCCAGGCTTCATCATGCTGCGGGCCTTTGTTGGTCATGGCATAACCGCCCTGCTGTGCCAGCGATTCTTTGGAAATATATTGAGAATATTCAAGGCCTTTGTTTTCCATGGCAATATCCTGAAGGAATTGAGGATCGCCCCAGCCTTTTTCAATAAACATTTCTTTCATTTTGCGAACACCCAAACCGGCGATTTTTCCAAATCCCTCGCCGCGTGAAAGCTGATGAAGCAGTTCCATTGCGGTGTCAGAATTGCCAAAATTCAGTTTTAAACCACCGGTTCGCTCTTCATTCAGGATTCCGGCTTCAAAACATTCCATCACAAAGCCAAGAATTGTTCCCCATGAAATGGTGCAAACCCCGTATGTGTCGCAATAGAAGTTGGCTTCAATGGTAAATTCAACATCAAAAATGCCTGCACAGGAGCCCAGTGAAGCAGCTGTTTCGTATTCAGGTCCGTCAACAATTACTTTGGAACCAGCGTATGGACCAGTGCGTAATTCATAATTATCAACTCCTTTGGCGCATGACATATTGCATCCAATCCAGCAGCCATCGGGAACACCCTGGGTAAATTTTTCCTTGTAAACATTGGAATGAATTTTTCCTGCATCAGGGTGATTGCCAAATTTGAAATTATGGGTTGGCAGAAGGTCGTAATCATTCATTACATTGGTAAGGTGGGCTGTCCCCTTACTTCTCATTTCAGCCTGACTGTCGTCCAGTTCGCGCATTTCGCGGTTAAACCGGCGGCCACGTTCCATGATGGCTTCCAGCTCAACAACATTATTCAGGTTCCCTTTTACGCCTTTGGTTTTACCAACCAGTGCTCTGATTCCTTTGTCTCTGAATACAGTGCCAATTCCACCACGACCAGCTTGTTTCAGACGGGCAATTTTGCGTTTTGAATCGAAAAAGCTAAAGTTAAGCATACCAATCAGAGAATGGTCTGCAGCTGTTCCGGCTGAAACAACTGATACATTTTTGCGGCCACTTTCATCTTCAGCAAATATTTCAGTGAGTTTTTCGGCAAGTAAGTGGCTGTCTTCCGGAAGATCAAGGGTTTCATAAATTTCAATGACTTCGCGGGTTTCGTCAAAAACAACTACCAATTCTTTGTCGGACTTGCCTTGAAGTTCAAGTGCGTCGAATCCGCAAAATTTCAGGAACGGACCAAAATAACCGCCTACATTACTGTCAATAACAATGTCGGTTTGTGGCGAAATGGTTACTACCAATGATTTTCCTGTTCCGGAGTACTGGGTAATTCCACAGATTGGCCCCATTCCGATAACGATTTCGTTGTCAGGGTCATTCCATTTTGTGTCAGGCTTGGTCGCATCCCACAAAAGCCTCAATCCAAATCCTTTTCCTCCAATGAATTTTTCTTTCATTACAGGCGTAACTGGCTTTTCGATAACTGAATAATCGGATACATTTACATAAACGGTCCGGTTATTATACCCTTTCTCAATTGGAGCCCATGTGTATTTGTATTCCTTTAACAGTTTGAGCGAATTTCTGATTTCTTCAGTTTTCATAATATGAATTTGCTTGATTATTTGCTGTTAATTGGTTCACAAATGTACAAATGTTTACCATTAAGTCTACCCTTATGCACTGAAAAATAACGTTATGACGCAGCATTCATAACACTATCTGCTATGCAGTAACTTAGATTGTAAAAATTCATGTTGAGGGTGTCAGTATTTGAATATTCCCTGTTTTTTGTTGTTAAAAGTTTGGCTTTTGTGCATAAGATGGTAATTTTCCTATTTTTGCAATAACCTGTTTAATGGTTTAATATATTTCAATATGCCAATGACAATTTCTGAGCAAATAAGTAATTATCTGAAGCAGTTTACAGTTGGTATTGCCGGATGTGGTGGCTTAGGTTCAAATTGTGCAATTGCTTTGGCCAGATGCGGAGTTGGTAAGTTGGTAATTGCTGATTTTGATATTGTTACAAAACAAAATCTAAACAGGCAATATTATTTCCAGGACCAGATTGGTCGTTTAAAAGTTCATGCTCTTCGCGAAAATATTCAACGCATTGATGCATCAGTCAACGTTAAAGCGTTTGATATGAAATTATGTGTATCAGATATTGTTGAATTGTTTGCCGGATGCCATGTAATAGTTGAAGCTTTTGATAAAGCCGAGATGAAACAAATGATTATTGAAACAGTGCTCATGCAAATGCCCGGGAAATATCTGGTTACAGGTGTAGGCATGGCTGGCTGGGGGAAAACAGACATTATTCATGCCCGCAGGTCTGATCAACTGATTATTTGCGGTGATGAGGTGTCTGAAGTTTCTGAACAGTTGCCCGTGTTGGCTCCCAGGGTAAATGTTGTTGCCAATATGCAGGCAAATGAGGTGCTGGATATTTTGCTTGCGGATTTTAAACCGGCAGCTTTTTGAAAACAAGGATAAATGATGAAAATTGTTCTGAATAACAGAGAAGAAGTTTTTGAGGCTGATCAAATGACCATTACAGGCTTGCTTGCTGCCAAGAATTTTACTTTTAAAATGTTGGTTGTAAAAGTAAATGGTGTGCTTGTGAGGAGGCACGAATATGATTTGAAAACCATTTGTGATGGCGATGATGTAATGGTGCTTCACCTGATAACAGGCGGCTGACAGTTAATTTATACAACCTCCGCTACCGTAAAGGCACTTCCTCCTATAAATACCAAATCATCTTTTTCTGCAGCAGCCCATGCTGCGTTAAGTGCATTTTTTACTGAAGGGTAAACCTGGCCGATTAACTTATGCATTTTTGCAGTTTCCTGCAATTGATGAGCGTCAAGCCCCCTGGGAATGTCGGCTTTACAAAAATAATAGGTTGCATTTACCGGTAATAAAGCCAGCATTGATTGTATGTCTTTGTCATTTACCACGCCAAGTACAAAATGAAGGTGACTGTATTTAAGTGACTTGAGCTGATCGACAACGGCTTTTATCCCGTCAGCATTGTGCCCTATATCGCAAATGGTAAGAGGCGATTGCCTGAGCGTTTGCCACCTGCCGGTGAATCCGGTGTTTGTAAGTGTTTTTTTTATTCCGTCTTCTATTTTTAATGATTGAAATGCAGGGTATTGACTACTCAATACGTGGGAAGTGGCCAGTACAGTGCTGATATTATTTAACTGGTAATCGGCAACCAGCGGGCTTTCTATTTTTAATTCCTGATGATTGATATGAGCAGAAAGATTCAGTAATCCATTTTTTATTTTAGGGTCATCAGCTTTAAGCGTGATTTTTTGATCTGCAAAAATCAATTCTGATTGATTGTTTGAAGCATGAGAAATAAATACTTCGGCAGTTACAGGATGTGTTTCGCCTATAATTACAGGTATTCCGGGTTTAATAATGCCTGCTTTTTCTGCCGCAATTGCCTGCAGGGTGTCTCCCAGGAACTGTGTATGATCAAATCCAATATTCGTAATTACTGAAACAAGAGGTGAAATAACATTTGTGGAATCGAGACGGCCGCCCATGCCGGTTTCAATTACGGCTATTTCAATTTTGCTTTCGCTGAACCATTGCATGGCCAGTCCAAAGGTCATTTCAAAAAACGAAGGTTTTATGATTTCAAAATCCTGTTTGTACTGCTCAACAAATTGAACCACAAATGATTCGGGAATCATTTGTCCGTTAATTTTTATTCTTTCTCTGAAATCGCGCAGATGAGGAGAAGTGAATAAGCCGGTTTTAAAACCACTTTCCTGCAAAATTGAAGCTAACATATGCGTTACAGAGCCTTTGCCGTTTGTGCCTGCAATGTGAATGGACGGAAAGTTGTTTTGAGGTTGGTTTGTAAGTTTACTGATGGCCAGGGTGTTGTTCAGGTTAGCTTTGTAAGCTGCAGCACCAATTCGTTGAAACATGGGCAGGCTGCTGAAGAGAAATTCCAGCGTTTGTGGATAGTTCATGCCGGTTAAACTCAGTTTAATTCAAAAATATACGTAATAGTTCCTTTTTGCTCTTCCGGTGCATCTTCTTTCGGGCTGAATTTAGCCAGGCGGGCGGCCTGTTCAGCCAATCGTCTGAGTTCAAGACTTGAAGTTGTGGTTCCTTTGGCTCCTGAAATTACACGGGTAACGTCTCCGTTTCGGTTTACAAATATGGTAACCACCACAATGCCGCGTTCAGTAAAGTTGTTGGAGGGTTTCGGTATTTGTCTTTTACTGCGGCCGGCTAAGCTAAATGATATTCCACCTCCTGAACCGCCATCTCCATCATAATTATCAGCTCCGGGTGTGCCATTGGGTTTGCCCTGGTCGCCGGGATTACCGGTTATTCCCTGGTTTCCTCCGCCGGTATTGCTTCCTGGCTTTCCTTTGTAAAGGGCATTGGGGTTAACCACGGGTTGGGGTGCGGGTTGGGGTGCGGGTTTCGTTGCGGGCTTTGGTTGTGGTTTTTCAGAAGGCTTTGGCGTAACTTTTTTTACGGGTTCAATTGCCGGAGCTTCTTCATTGTTATCTGTAACGATATCGTCTTTTGAGGGCTGGGATGCCGATGGAGCGGCATTTTGAGCCGCTGCAGCTATCTGTTCAGGCTGAATCATGCCCATGCCTTCGTCTGAATTGCCTATATTGACCTCTACTCCGGCTTCTTCAGGTAAAGGCAAAGGAGTGCGAAGTGCCATCAAAAGCAATACAGCCAGCAATAAGCCATGAAACACAATGGTTCCGGTGATTCCTTTTATATTGTCTTTATTAATCTTCATCGGTCTGTTTTTTCAGGGATTATCCAAAAATCCGGCCATTGTCTCCT
The DNA here is from genome assembly GCA_020636745.1 of Lentimicrobiaceae bacterium. Lineage (NCBI taxonomy): Bacteria > Pseudomonadati > Bacteroidota > Bacteroidia > Bacteroidales > Lentimicrobiaceae > Lentimicrobiaceae bacterium. The sequence goes on from JACJXH010000001.1 coordinate 385,040, forward strand.
GAATCAAAAGATTATTTTGCTGGTTTGGTAGCAAGTATAACCTTGTGCCTGGTGTTGGTGAGTTCATTTACCTTATTAACTGCATCAATCAGTGTAACAATGTATTGAACCGGCACCGTTTGATCAGCTCTTAATACCACCGATGCATCATTCTGCCCTTGCAGACTGTTGCCAATGCTTTCTGTCAGAAATTCCGACATTACCGGCTTCTCTTCTACGAAGTAATTGTAATTGGCATCAATATAAACAGTAAGCGATTGCTTGGCCATGGTTTTACTACTGCTTGATGGTAACAGTAGTTTAATGGCATTGGGGCTTATCAGTGTGGAAGTCAGCATAAAAAAGATAAGCAACAGAAAAACAAGGTCAGACATGGATGCCATGCTGAATTGAGTGCTTATTTTATTTCTTGATTTTATAGCCATGTTCGGAGTCTTGAAATGATAATTGCTGTAAGCTGATTCAGGATGCAGGTTCGTGGAGCAAATCCATAAACTCAGTGGCTCTGGCTTCAAGTATAAATACCACTTTTTCTACTCTGGCAACAAGGATATTGTAACATATATATCCAATAATTCCAACTATAAGACCTGCAACAGTTGTAATCATTGCCTGATAAATTCCTCCTGACAGCATTGCAATATCAATATTGTTGCCGGCCATTGACATATCGTAAAAAGCCTGTACCATGCCAATTACTGTACCCAGAAAGCCAAGCATGGGTGCAGCTCCGGCGATGGTAGCCATAGCTGCCAGGTTCTTTTCCAGTTTGGCAACTTCCAGTTTCCCTACATTCTCAATTGCTGCATTGATGTCGTTCAAAGGTTTCCCAATCCGGTTGATGCCTTTTTCTATCATTCGGGCAATTGGGGTGCGGTTATTTTTACACAGCGACAAAGCTGAATCAATTCTGCCATTATGTATAAAATCACGGATGTTATTCATAAAGTTATGCTCATCGCGTGAAGCCCGGTTGATGACAATATATCGTTCGGTAAAGATATAAACAGCTATAACCGACATCAATGCGAGTGGTATCATTATCCAGCCGCCTTTTAATGCCAGTTCCCATATTGAAAGACTTATTTCCGTCGGTTGTGCTGCATTTTGTGTTAAAGTTGCTGATAATGTATCTGCCAGATTTGTAGCAGGCTGTGTAATTTGAAGAAGAAGTCCTGAAATCATTTGCTTTAGGGTTAATTCACTGTAAAATTAATACTAATTAAGGACGGGTAACTTGCCTTATGTTTATAACTATCAACAAGCAGGTGTTAATAATTAACTCGATTTTTAGATTTATATTATAACTGTTTTAATTAACAAGGGCAGATTATGGTATTGGTCATCTGCCCTTGTTTGTATGTGGTTTTAATACAGTGTGTTACATGATTAGTGAAATCACGATTTTAAACACAATAATCAGTGCTGTAAGTGCAGCCAAAATGATTATAAAAGGTTTAAACCCTGACATGCCGGTGTTTCCGGTTTTTTCTAGTGCCATTTTTTTTGAGTATTAAAGAATTAACAAAATTGTGCAAAACCTTAGTTAAAGGTTGTGCAGATAAACTTCAGAATATTAAGTTTAAAGGCTAATGCTAAATTCTCAGATAACGATATGCGATATCGCGCGCTTTTATGGAATGAGGTTTTTCATTGTTTTGCCTGACTATGAATAAACATAATGGAACTGAGCGGGATGTCCATAGCGCATTGATTCCAAATTCAGGAAAGATGTTGCAAGGAAATAAATTTACAGGAGCATGCCTGATATGGCCATTTTGTTCCTGAACAGGCAGAATATTAATGGTTTGCTGCGATAAAATCTGCTGATTACTTTCAACCGGTATCAGTTGATTTGCAGTTGCCTGTATTTGGACGGATAAATAAAAAGCTGAAGCATAAAGGAAAGCAAGTAATAACTTATTCAGGTTGTCCTTTAATCGGGTGTCTTTGAGCATATTCCGTCAAGAATCAGAGGTGCAAATGTAGCTTTTTTGCAAGCAAGAATCAAGCCTCTTCACTAGTTTTTTGTCTGAATCTTTAGGATGACAAAGGCTATGGTTTTTTATTTTATTTAGCATTTTTTTATTTTTATAACTCAAAGATAATCAGATGATAACATTTTTAGTTGTGGTTAAGTAATGTGATTTTTTTTACTTTTTGCGAAGGTTTTTCAAATTTTTGTGTCAAAAACAGTGTATTTTAACTGAAAATTAACCGTTATCTGTGCATGACTGATATTGAACTACTGAATGGAATTGCGAAAGGCGACCCTTTGGCAGGCCGTATTTTTGTTGACAGATATCAGCTTCAGGTATACAATGTATGTTATAGTTTTTTGCACAATTCGCATGATGCAGAAGATTTGGCACAAGAGGTTTTTATTGAGGCCATCAGGAATGCATCCAAATTCAGGGGTGATGCTAAATTAAGTACATGGTTATACCGGATTGCCACCAATCGTTCTCTAAATTTTATAAGAGATAACCGCAAACGGAGATTTCGTATTGAAATAGATGCATTATTTGGACTTTCGGGCAATGATGTTCCTAAAACAGGTGTTGAAGAACCCTCTGTTTCAGATGATGCGCTGGAGCAGAATGAACAAAAAAATATCCTGGCAAAGGCTATAGCATCTCTTCCATTAAACCAGCGTACAGCTTTCACACTCAATCGGCTTGATGATCTGTCGTATGCTGAAATTGCTGAAATTATGGAAGTTAGCTTGTCGGCTGTTGAATCCATGATACACAGAGCCCGGTTAAACCTGCGAAAAAAACTGTCTGTTTACTATCTGCAGTAATTTTTTCTGCAAGAAATTCAATCTTTTTGTGTCAAAAAAGCAAAATGAACCTCATGAAATGCAACGACGCTCATCTTTTGATTATCGATCAACTCAGGAAAAGCAGGTGTGAAGAACTTTCACCCGCTTTAAAGGAACACCTGAGCTCTTGTAAGTCATGCAGCACATTTTATACGCAATTTGCTGCAGATGTCAGTAATTTTTCATCAGGGTATCGAAATACAAATGATGCTGAATTCTATAATAAACTGCTATTGCGTAGCCGTGAAAAAAGAACTGAGGTTTCGGCTGCGGCTAAACCGAAAGTAAAATATCTTCAATTGACTTCTGCTGTTACTGCCGCCGCTGCCGCTATTTTTGCAGGAGTGTGGCTGGGCGGGCAATTGTTGACTTTTGCTTCAGGACCATCTGCTGAGTCAATTGCCGGAAATCAGGAGCTGTCATCCAGAACCAGCATGTTGCAATCCTTTGCTGAGGATATTCACTTAACCAGCAGCTCTGAATTATTTCTTGAAAATTACCTTGCTGAAAACGAAACTGAATCAATGCCATGACCCCAACTAAAACAAGGATTTTTATTTTTACTATTGTTGTGCTGACCATTATTAACCTGGCTGCAGTAACTACTGTAATATATAAAATAAGACACAACAATTTCAGTCCTTACAGAAGCGAACTTCCGGTTCCGTCTGATTCACTGGCAGAGCCACCCGGTCCCTCCTTTTTTATCAAAGAAATGGATTTTAATCCTGAACAAGAGAAGCTTTTTAGGGAGGCTCGTGAGGATTTCAGGGAGGTTTCAAAACCTTTGTTTTTGCAAATGAATAAAGTAAATACAGCCATTATTGATGAAGTGACCAATCCGGCAACAGATACAGTGGCACTCAGGCAGTTGTGCAATCAGGCCGGGAATTTGCAGGCGAGAATAAAAATGAATACTGCTTTGCATCTGAAAAAAATAAGCAACATTGCAGGCCCCGATAAACAAGATCACCTGAGTTATTTTTACAGAGAAATGATTTCACGCGACAGCGGACCTAATGATAAAGGCCGGCAGCACAGATACAGGCATGGCCGGAACAACCGCAACTAATCAAGCAAAATTTCCTTATTAACCATAAATTTTAATCTTATGAAAACTACAAGAATTAAACTACTGACCATCCTCACTGGCATACTGATGATTGGGCTATTGCCAGCAACGTCGAATGCACAAAGACCATGTCGTGGTAACGGACCTGGATATGGCCAGGGAAGAGGCGATTGTATCGCTGCCATTCCATCATTGACTGATGAGCAGAAAACAGCTATTGAGCAATTAAGGATTGCCCACATCAAAAAGGCAGATTTATTACGTGCAGAAATCGGCGAAAAACAGGCCAGATTAAATACCTTGCGTTTGAGCGAACCTGCTGACGAAAAAGCCATTGATCGTACAATTGATGAGATTTCAAAGTTACGTGGCGATTTGATGAAAGCCCGCGAAAATCATCAGCGGCAAATCAAGAATCTTTTGACGGATGAACAAAAAAGCTATTTCGATGCTAAGTCCGGCAGAGGCAGAGGAGGTAAAGGATATGGCCCGAATGCCGATAAACCTGGCAGACCTGACAGACCAGGCAGAGGTAATGGCCGTCATTACAGAAATGGTGGAAATTGTCCATATGCTGGATAATGTTGATGAAGTTTTTTGATTGCTGTTTTTCTAATTGATTTAATAAAACAAACTGCCCTGCTTCTGGCTAGCATCCTGAGGCAGGGCAGTTTGTTTTTGCAATTATCTCTAATACAGGTATATATTCCCTTTAGTTTTTTCATTATAGCTTAACTAATCTCATCACATATTTTTATTGACGAAACTTTATAACCACCGGGAACTTCCCCCTGTCAATTCGTCAAGAAAAGGATGAATGGTATGTTTATTGTCACTGAGCTTTAAATTTTAATCTTAAAAACAATGAACAGACAAATTATATTGAAATCGAGGCCCGTTGGAGTGCCTGGAATTGAGCACTTTGAGTTGAATGAAGTTTCGGTTGGTTCGCCGGGTGAAGGAGAATTGTTATTGAAATCACTTTATGTTTCTGTAGATCCTTACATGAGAGGCAGGATGAGTGATGCAAAATCCTACATTCCTCCATTTGAGGTCGGAAAGCCTGTAAATGGAGGAGTAGTTGCCGAAGTCGTAGAAAGCCGGCATCCCGATTTTGCTGTCGGAGATGCGGTCATAGGGCAGTTGGCATGGCAGGAAATTCAGATTGCGAAAGCCGATACCGTCAGGCTGATCGATAAAACATCCGTGCCATTGAGTTATTACCTGGGTATCCTGGGAATGCCCGGGTTGACTGCTTATTTTGGACTGCTGGATATAGGAATGCCAGTAGCGGGAGAAACTGTCGTAGTTTCTGGAGCAGCTGGTGCTGTGGGGATGATTGTAAGCCAGATTGCCCGCATTAAAGGGTGCAGGGTTGTGGGTATTGCTGGCAGTGATGAAAAGGTTAATTATCTGAAAACTGAAATAGGACTGGATGAAGTTCTCAATTATAAAACAGAAAATGATTTGAATTCAGCCATTGCCCGTGCATGCCCCAAAGGTGTGGATATTTATTTTGACAATGTTGGGGGTGAAATCTCAGATGCAGTTATAACCAATATTAATAAAGGAGCCCGTATTATTCTTTGCGGACAGATTTCGCTTTATAATAGCAGGGAAACACCGGTTGGCCCGCGTATTCAAACAACATTGCTTAAAAAGAGTGCGTTGATGAAAGGTTTTATTGTGTCTGATTATTCGGACAGATTCAGCGAAGGAATAAAACAGCTGGCACAATGGATTAAAGAAGGCCAACTGAAGTCACAGGAAACAATACTGCATGGATTTGAATCATTGCCAGAAGCTTTTATCGGTCTTTTTCAAGGAAAAAATACCGGGAAGTATCTTGTGGAAACCCGCAAATAAGCAGTAATCTCTTTTTTGTTATTGTTTTTGCGACCATTTTAATTTCTAATTGTTAAGAACGATTAAATCAATATTAAAAACAGAAATCATGAACAATTTTAATTTTTATAACCCTGTAAAAATACTTTTTGGGAAGGGTAAAATTCAGGAACTTGGAAAAAACATTCCTGAAAATGCAAGAATTTTAATGACCTACGGTGGTGGCAGTATTCATAAAAATGGAGTGTATGAGCAGGTAACTGCCGCTTTAAAGGGGCATGAAGTGGTTGAGTTTGGAGGCATAGAGCCTAATCCCAGATATGAAACACTGATGAAAGCCGTAGAAATCGTCCGATCGCAGAATATTAACTTCCTGCTTGCTGTTGGAGGTGGTTCGGTGCTTGACGGGACTAAGTTTATTGCTGCAGCAGCAAATTATCAGGGCGAATTTGCCTGGGATATTGCTGCTAAACAAATACAGGTTAAGGAGGCTTTGCCATTGGGAGCTGTGCTGACATTGGCTGCAACCGGCTCAGAAATGAATAGTGGAGGTGTTGTAACGCGCGAAGCCACACAGGAAAAGTTTGCCTTTGGCTCGCCGGTGTTGTTTCCTAAGTTTTCAATTCTTGATCCTTCTATTACATTTAGTCTTCCGCAACGCCAGGTTGCCAATGGTATTGTTGATGCTTATGTACATGTTATTGAGCAATATCTGACATATCCGGTGAACTCTCCTGTTCAGGACCGCTTTGCTGAAGGCATACTGCTTACTTTAATTGAAGAAGGTTTAAAAGCCGTAAATAATACTGAGCCTGATTATGAAAACCGCGCTAATTTGATGTGGGCTGCCACAATGGCATTAAATGGATTGCTGTCAACCGGCGTTCGGACCGATTGGGCAACTCATATGATTGGTCATGAGCTTACAGCTTTTCATGGCATAGATCATGCTGTTACGCTGGCAATTGTACTTCCAGGACTGATGAGGTTAATGAAAGATAAACGCCGCGAAAAATTGCTGCAGTACGGTACCCGTGTATGGAATATTACTGAAGGCACTGACGAAGAACGAATTGAGCTTACGATTCAACGTACTGAAGAATTTTTCAGGCAGGTAGGAATAGAAACCCGCCTGCATAATCATCAGGTAGGGCAGGAGACCATCAACCGTATTGTTGAAAGGTTTACCAGCAGAGGAATGCGTGCAGTAGGCGCCCAGCAGGATGTAAGTATTCCTGATGTTGGCGTAATTCTTCAATCACAATTGTAGTCATTGGTCTTAAGCTTTTTTGTGGTTAATTCATAGCAACCACAATGTTTTATTTTGCAAAAAGCCGGTTTATCTCATCATGAGAAAACCGGCTTTTTTTAATGATTGTTTTTGAGTTATTTGCTGTGTGGCGATTATAATACTTCAGTTTTCAAATTCTCAATTTACCGCAGGCGTAAACTTTTTTATCCAAAGCAGATAAAATGCAGCAATCAATACGCCGCTTCCGGAAACAAAAAACATGGCAGATGGCCCGAAATTGTACCAGATTAATCCTGCAAGGGTACTGGCAAGCATGGTACAAATACTGGCCAGTGCGTTATAAAATCCCAAGGCCGTTGCTGTATCTTCTTTGCGACAGATATTTGTAATCAGCGCTTTGGATACACCTTCACTGGCAGCTGCATAAATGCCGTAAAGTAAGAATAGCAGGCCATAATGCCAAAGTTGTGCCGCGATTCCCATTCCAAGATAAACAATAGCGAAAACGACCAGTCCGCTGACCAGTGTGCGGTGGAGGCCAAATTTATCGGCAATTACACCCACTGGATAAGCAACCAGCGCATAAATCAAATTGTAAAAAATGTAAAAACCAATCATAAGGGTATCGCTCATGCCACTTTCTTTAAGCCCAAGCAGCAAAAAGGCGTCGGAACTGTTGAAGAGCGTGAAAAACAGCAGTCCGCCTATCAGGAGCTTGTATTGTTTGCTGGCGACATGCCTGTAAGAAAGGAAACTAAAGAAGCCTGGTTTTGAATTAATATTAGTTTTTTGTGGTTTTTCGTGAATCAAAAATGTAATGATTACAGCTATCAACCCCGGGATAAAAGCAATTACAAACAACCATTTGTATTCACCAGGCCAAATGCTTAAATAAATCAATGCAAGTATGGGGCCTATAGCTGCGCCCAAGGTGTCAAACGCACGATGAAATCCGAATACACGGCCTTTATTTTCGGGGGTGGTTTCGTCGCTCAGCAGGGCATCGCGGGCGCTGGTGCGGATACCTTTTCCAAGCTTGTCTGTTGTACGCGCTGAGAAAATCCACCATGGCCATGTAAAAGCAGCCATCATAGGTTTGGAGATGGCACTCAGTAAATATCCGAATCGTACAAAGGGCATACGCACGCCTTTTTTATCAGAAAGATGCCCGAAATAACCTTTACTTAACCCTGCTGTTGCTTCCGCAAATCCTTCAAGCAGTCCGATGAGTACCACCGAAAAGCCAATAGACCTTAAGAAAACAGGCATAACAGGATATAACATTTCGCTCCCAATATCGTTGAAAAAACTGACGAGGGAGACAAGAAGTATACTGCGTGTAATAATACCGTTGGTCTTGAATCGATTTAGAATAGACATACAAAATGGAGTTAGCCCTGCAAATATCGGGAGTTAAATGATTCCGGCAGACTAACCTGATGATAAAAAGTGAAACGCGTTGAAGAACGGGGATGTTTTGCATGATTGAAGGTTAAACTTAAACAGTTTTAACGTGTTATATAAGAACATTTTGTTCAAATAATGTTTGTTCTGACAGGGAATCCAAATAGTTTATATGACACTATTGCGTAAATGGGGGCTTCAATTTAAAGTGCTACTGGTATTTGCCATTGCTATTCTGGCTGTTGTATCGGCCGGATATATTGTCAGGCAAAATACTAAAACGCTGCGTCATACACTCGAAACACTTTCCCAACCTGATACTGAGTTGCATACACTGCGCAACCTGCTCTCAAATTTGTCGGCAGCTGAGAATGCCATCAGGATATATGCGCTGACCAATGATGCTGCATATTTTGATGAGTACACTTTTTTGATTGAAAATGTTGCAAAGAATCTGGATTCGTTGACAGTAATAGCCTGGGGAGACGAAAACAGGATGGCCAGACTCGACAGTGTTTCAAATTTACTTGTTCAGCGGCAGGAAATGATCAATGCTTATCTTATCTATAAATCGAAACGTGAGCGTTTTGATTTTGCTGAGAAAGCTATCAGGCAGATAAAATCAGGCCCATTAGACACCATCCCCAACCGATTACGTACATCTACCCGTGTGATTACTGTGTTTGATACGATAAGACCAGAACCCCTTCCTGTGCCTGAACCAGAACAAAAGCCGCGAGGCCTGTTTGGAAGTAAACGAAAGAAAACTTCATCGAAAAAGAATGCGCAGCCGCAAGAAATTACCGATACCAGGCCTTTGGTTTTGTCAACCACACGTGTGATTACAGATACAGCTTTAATCAGGCCGAGCGACTCTCTGATTCTTACAAATGTTCAAAAAGCTTTATCAAATGTCAGGAAACTTGACCTGGCTACATATAAAGGCTTACAGGAGCAGGAGTTGAATATGTTGCGTAATAGTTCACTCATTATTGATCAGGTAACCCGCATTTTCAGGCAACTGGAAATGACCAAAACCTTACTGGCTGAACGCAGAGCAAAATTGGCCAGCGAAGAGGCTAACCGATCTGTGTTGGTTATTGGTGCCATCGGATTTGTGTCCCTGGTGCTGATTCTGTTTTTTCTGGTGTTGATTTTGAGTAATATACGTAAGAGTAATAAATATAAGCAGGAACTTATAAAAGCCAATCTTGAAACGCTTGAAATGGCCAAAGTTAAGGAAGAGTTTCTGGCAAATATGAGTCATGAAATCAGGACACCTCTCAATGCCATTATCGGGTTCTCTGAACAGCTGACCAATACCCAGCTGAATCAAGTGCAGCAGGAGTATCTTGGAGCAGTAAGAAGATCTTCAAGGCATTTACTTGAAACTGTAAACGATATTCTTGATTTGTCGCGTTTGGGCGCAGGCAAACTACAATTGGAAAAAATCCCTTTCAGGCTTCAGGATGTACTGGAAGATGTACTGATTACATTTAAGCTTACGGCTGCTGAAAAAGGAATTGAGTTTGAGGCTTCCTGTAAGACAGGAGAGCATGTTGTACTTGAAGGTGACCCGCTCAGGTTTCGCCAGATACTTTATAATCTTTTGAGCAATGCAATGAAGTTTACTGAGCACGGAGGTGTAAAAGTTGAGTGTGATCTTGAAAACCAGGGAAATTCATATAAAACTATCATCAAAGTGATAGATTCAGGCATTGGCATTCAACCCGACAGGCTTCATGATATTTTTGAAGACTTTCGTCAGGCCGACTCCTCTTCAGCCCGGCGTTTTGGTGGCTCTGGTCTTGGACTTGCCATTAGCCGGCGTCTGGCCAGGCTTCAGCATGGAGATATAACGGTGGAGAGTACCCCCGGAATTGGTTCGGTTTTTACGCTCGAGTTGCCATTCGATTTATCAGAAAACGAACCGGCAGTAAATGAAATGCTGCAATTGCCTGGCGATATCAACTTAACCGGTCGGCGACTTTTAGTTGTGGATGATGATGTTTTTAATATTTTGCTCGCACGCATAATTGCGGAGAATGCAGGTATGGTTGTTGATGTGGCTGCCAATGGTCGTGAAGCCATAGAAATACTGGAATCTAATGAATATGATGTAGTTATGACTGATGTGCAGATGCCTGAAATCAGTGGAACTGAGCTGGTGAAACACGTCAGAGCTCATCATAATCAGGCTGTTTCGCTTGTTCCTGTAATTGCATTTACAGCTGCAAAAGTTGAACGTTATGACCCGGAATTTATTGATGCCGGGTTTAATGAAGTATTGCAAAAGCCATTTAGTGAGTCTGATTTTCTTTCACGAATTGGATATTATGTAACAAATGCTATTCCTGTTGTTAAATCCGGTGTGCTAAAGAAAGAAAAGGATGGCCAGCTTTATGATCTTACGCAGGCTGAGGTTTTTGCCGCCGGCAATCCAATACAAATGGCCAGTATTATCAGATCATTTATTCAAAGTTCAAACCTGACGGTTCAGGAGTTGTGGAATATGTGCGATGTTTCTGACTATCAGGGCATAAAAATGTTGGCCCATAAGCTGCTTACCGGATATGGTCATATGGGCGTATCGCAGGCTCTCCCGGTGCTCTCTCAACTTGAATCGCTGAATACCGAGTTGGTTCATCAGGAAGATATTAAATCATTGCTGTTGAAAATTACGGCTTTGAATAATCGCCTTTATCCTCTGCTGGAGAATGAGTTGTTGCGCTTGTCGGCAAACGAAAAGAAATTGCCTTCATAAACTTTGCTATCGTGTTTGTAGTAACTTAAGTTGAGCGTCGTCAGATACAACCTGTAATTGCCATGCACCATACATTCGTTTACCCTTCAATATCGTAAAGTTTCATTTTATTATAGAGCGTTTTGCGATCAATATTCAAAAGTCGTGCAGCCTTTGTTTTGTTGAAGTGGGTTTTTTCCAGAACACTTATGATGGTTTGTTTTTCGTGTGTTTCTGCCAGTGATTTAAGGTCGGTAGTGCTTTTAGAACCATTATTGACGGCCTGAGCAGGCTTTGTGAGGATTTCAGCCGGGAGATTGTTTATGGTTACATAATCGGTGGTTGCAAACAATACACTCCTCTTTATTACATTCTTCATCTCCCTGATGTTGCCGGGCCACGGGTAGGCAAGTAGTTTTTGGATGACTTCTTTGTCAAAACCTGTCACATTTTTGTTTAGTTCCTGATTGGCAGACTGTAAAAAATAATGAGCGAATTGCAGAATATCTTCTCCTCGCTGCCTTAAAGCCGGTACAGTTATTTTAAATTCATTAAGCCGGTGAAACAAATCTTCTCTGAAACTTCCTTTTTGAACATTGGCTGCCAAATCTTCGTTGGTTGCAACAATAATTCTAACATCCACGTCCACATCTTTGATACTTCCAATTTTTCTGACCTTGCGCTCCTGTGTTGCTCTTAATAGTTTGAGCTGGTTTTCGTAGGATAAATTTCCTATTTCATCCAGAAAAAGTGTTCCTCCGTTTGCTTGCTGAAACTGACCTTCTTTGTCAGCATGAGCATCGGTAAATGAACCTTTGGTATGTCCGAAAAGCTCGCTTGCTGCAAGTTCATTGGTTAATGCGCCGCAGTCAACTGCTACAAATGGCTTGTTGTGTCTGTGGCTTTTTGTGTGAATCATTCTGGCTACATACTCTTTGCCAGTTCCACTTTCGCCCTGTATAATAACCGACATATCTGTGGTAGAAACCAGTGAAATATATTGTTCAACCAATAATGAAGTTTCACTGGTGCCTCTTAAATAGTTGTAGCTTCCCGGAAGGGCTTCTGTTCTGATTCCAATCTTTTGAACAGATGCTGACTTGGGCTTGCCAATGGCTTTATTAACTGTAAGTAACAGTTCGTCAGGGTTTACCGGTTTGGTGATATAATCAAAAGCTCCTGACTTAATGGCAGTTACAGCTGAACGTATATCTCCGTAACGGGTCATAAGAATGGCTGGAACTCCCGGCGCAATGGTTTTTAACTCATTCATCAATACAAGCCCGTCAAAGTCGGGTAAACGGTAATCTGTCAGAATAATGTCAAATGGCTGCTCTTTTGCAGCTTTCATGGCACTACCTGCACTGAATACTTCTTTTACTTCAAACCCTTTGTTGCCTAAATATGATTTGAGCATCAGACAAAAGGTTGGATCATCATCAACAATTAATACCTTATACATACCTGGTAAATATCATGGTATTGATTTAACAAACAGACTGGTCAAAAGTTGCCGTCAAAGTGAACGGTCCTTTAACATTGATGTGCTAACAAGCGCCAGTGATGAATGATTAAACTTACATAAATATTTGTAATGTGCAGTAATTCAGTCGCTAGTGCGGAAATTGCGCTCAAATGACAAATTGACTGATTGGCTGATTTAAATTTTCCATAAGTTTACTGCTGATTACACCAGCCATTCTTATGTATCATTTCATTCAGGTTATATGACTTCGTTACGGTTTTACTTTCTTGTGTGCACACTTTTAATCCAGCAATTTGTTGTTGCACAGCAATCTTTAAGTTCAAAACAAATTTCAGGGAACTGGCAGTTTCGGCAGGTAGCAACACCTGACTGGATGCCTGCAACTGTTCCGGGTACTGTTCATACCGATTTAATGGCTGCAGGTAAGATTGAAGATCCATTTTACAGGCTGAATGAGCGGGATGTTCAATGGATTGATAAGGTAAACTGGGAGTATAAAACCAACTTTAATATTGATTCCCGCGATGCAGCGATGCAAAATATACAGCTTGTTTTTGAGGGGCTTGATACATGGGCTGACGTTTTTTTAAACAACCAGCTGATTTTGAATGCTGACAATATGTTTGTTGTATGGAGGGTAGATGTAAAGGGATTTTTGAAGGAAGGGGATAATGAACTCCGGATTGTTTTTCACTCTCCTTTGATGAAAGGACTGGCCAGGCAGGAAGCTTTTGGATTTCCATTGCCGGCATCCAATGATCAATCGGCCGCCGGAGGGATGGGGAAAAACCAGGTAAGTGTTTTCAGCCGAAAGGCGGGATATCATTTTGGCTGGGATTGGGGTCCCCGCCTGGTTACTTCTGGTATTTGGCGCCCAGTTTATCTTGAATTATGGAACGATTGCCGAATAACTGATCTTAACATAATTCAAAACCGTGTAACTAAAAAGTCAGCAGAACTGACTGCCGAAGTTCATGTAGAATCATCCTTAGAAATGGACTTTCTCCTAAATCTTATGGTTGACAACAACCCGATAGCTACTAAAAGTGTGCACGTGTTGCCGGGAAAAAGCAGCCATCAGCTGAGTTTTAATATTGCTGAACCCCGAATCTGGTGGCCTAATGGCTTGGGGAATCAGCCTTTATACAGGATTTCAGCAGCTTTAACCACCGGTCAATCTCAATTGGATTTCCAATCGGCAGTTATTGGTCTGAGAACAATAAAGCTTGTGAGGAAGCCTGATAACAAAGGGAATGGTGAGAGCTTTTATTTTGAAGTGAATGGTCGTCCTGTATTTGCAAAAGGGGCCAATTATATTCCAAATGATGTATTCCTAACCCGCGTTAAGCCTGAAACCTATGAATTTATAGTTAAATCAGCCGCCGAGGCCCATATGAATATGCTCAGGGTGTGGGGAGGAGGTGTTTATGAAAGCAATCTTTTTTATGACCTCTGTGATAAATATGGCATAATGGTTTGGCAGGACTTTATGTTTGCTTGTAGCATGTATCCCGGTGATGCTGATTTTCTGAATAGTATTCGCCATGAGGCTGAGGATAATGTAAAACGGTTGCGTAATCATGCCTGCATGGCTTTATGGTGTGGCAATAATGAAATTGAAACTGCCTGGGCGCAGGGATTTGAAGATAAAGGCTGGGGCTGGAAGAAGGATTATAATTCAAGTCAACGTGAAGTGATTTGGAAAGCATACGATACTATTTTTCATCATATTCTGCCCGATGTGGTTGACCATTATGCCCATAACCAGCCATACTGGCATTCGTCCCCATCAGCGGGAATGTATAAACTGGCGTCTTATGAAAATAATTCAGGCGATATGCATTATTGGGGTGTCTGGCATGGATTACATCCTTTTGATGATTTTAAAAAATATAAGGCACGATTCATGAGCGAGTATGGCTTTCAATCATTTCCTGAATTCAATAGCGTAAAGAAATATACGCTGCCTGCCGATTGGAATATAGAATCTGAAGTTATGGCATCGCATCAGCGCAGCGGTATTGGCAATCTGAGAATCAAACAATATATGGCTCTGGATTATCAGATTCCCGATGATTTTGAACAGTTTCTTTATGTAGGACAACTTTTACAGGCCGAAGCCATAAAACTTGCACTTAAAACACACAGGAGCGATATGCTTTATTGTATGGGCTCGTTGTACTGGCAGTTAAATGATTGCTGGCCGGTGGCTTCCTGGTCGGGTATCGATTATTATGGTCAGTGGAAAGCGCTGCATTATTTTGCCAAAGAAGCCTGTAAAAACGAAATTATAAGTGTGTCTATTGCTGATGATAAACTGGTCATTCATGGTGTCTCAGATTTGCCTGAGAAAACAAGTGCTGTGCTCAGGTTAAATCTGATGGATTTTTCAGGGCTTTCTGTTTGGAATCGCTCGGTTAAAGTGTCTCTGAATGCAAATGGTTCTCATGAAATTTTCAGCATTGACCTAAAGGATTTGCCTTTGAATTATCGCGAAAATAAACTGGTTCTTTCAGCCACCCTGGTTTCAGGAAAAAGAGAAATTGATAAAGAGTGTTTTTATTTTGTAAAGCCTGCAGCACTTCAACTCCCTGTTCCAAATGTTAAAACACGCATTAGCCCGAAGGACGGCCTGTTTGTTATAGAAGTGTCGACAGATAAATTATGTAAAAATCTGATGCTGATTAGCGACAATACTGACGCTCAGTTTTCTGACAATTTTTTCGATATGTTGCCTGGTGAAACCAGATTGATTACCTGTAAAGCAAATGTCAGTTGGGAAGAATTTGAAAAGGGATTCAGGTTTATTCACCTGAAACAAACGATGAAGTAGAAAACAGTTTTACGGCAATAGTTTCGCTATAATTTTACAAGTTTTTTTGTGATAGACTGATTTGAGGTTGAGAACCTGAGAATGAGCAGGCCCTTATTTAAATGGCTTAAATCCAGTTGGGCAGAATTGCCACTGAGTGAAAAGGACGTTACTTCCCTGCCTGAAGTGTCCAGAATCTGAAGGCTGTATTTATTGGTGTTCCCCCGAAAACGGATATTGATTTTATCTCTGATCGGATTGGGAAAGACTGAAATCAATTCGTCTGAAGGGTCATTTGGTTGTAACTCTGTATTTACTGTATATTCAAGAGGTACTCCCCATTCATTGCCATTTTTTTTGAAATATACCAATTCGCTCAGGCTGGTTTCAAACACTTCTTGACAATAAAAGTAAGGCCCGCCAAGTCCATCATAATAATCATAGTTGGTAAAACATCCATCAGCAATCATATAACGATAGCAGGTGTCATTTTCCCAGCCGTAAGAAATGCCGGGACCCCCGTCTAAAGCTTTTACTACTCCATGCACATTCTCTTTCATTATAGTGGTCATGAAAATTTCACTACTATAAAAGTTATTGGCCATTCCCGGAAGCAGATCAAATTCGGGATTGGGGTATATTTTTTGCAGAAGTGTATCAATTCTGGCAGTAAAGGTGTTGTTTCCATAGCCTGAAATGGACGATTTAAGCTTTTGTTCAGTATGGTAAATGATCGTGTCTCCGGAAATGATTCTATCGAGAAACCGCGTAATTGTTTCATTCCTCATTGAATAATAAATGGAAGTATATTCATAAACGGTGTGAAGTTCATCGCCGGGCTGGTGATTGTTTACTTCTTTCCAGGTGAGATTTTGTATACCCGTAGCCGGACTGTCGAATCCGCATAACGTCAATGCATCCAATTGCTGCATGATATAGCCCAGCGTAATATCAGGGAAGTTGAAGAAGTTTAATGTTTTGATAATTCCGTGATTTTTTGAAAGGAGGAGGCTGAAGTTGTTTATCTCGTGATTAACGGGCTCTCCGTTGCTATTCAGCGCCTGAAATGAGATGGTTTTTACAGAATCTGTCAAGGCCAAAATGGTGTCAGTTCCCAATGCGGTGATGCCTGCCCTGATACTAAGTTCCGGCCGTGAAAAACAAATCCATTCCTCATTTAGGCCAGCCAAAGGCTTTATAAAAATGGGCTGACTGTATGCATTGTAAAAAACTGTTTCTCCTTCTGATGTTAGGGTGACTTTGTCGCCCATCCATGAGGAACCTTCAATGTCAAAACAATCCCAGCTCTTTTGCTGAAGATTTTTTAGCAGAAAAAAAGTGGTGTCAGATGCAAGTATTTTCAAGGAATCTACCCGTAAACCAAAAATAGTCCCGTTTGTGTTTTTGTAAAGGGCGGTTACTTCGGGTTGTAATACCTTGTAGTTTTGGCCATTTGCAGCTAATGTAACAGCGAGGGTAATAAGTGCCGTAAGCAATTTGCTCATGAAGGGTGATTTATTTCAATAAATGTTTACTCAAAGTTAATGATTTTATTACCCGGGGCGTTACCGGGGCGTTATTTTATGAATGAATGATGTTGAGCAAACGACTTGTTGCTTTAATTGGTTTTACGCGCTAATAGATTGGTAAAGTTAATATTATGTTAATGTTTTGTTTGGAAGGGTAGTATGATATTATCTTTGTTTAAATCAGTTCCAAATAAGTATTCACAAAATCAGGGAAAATGAAAAAGTTTATTTATGCAACAGCAGTTGGTTTCTTGTTGTGCTTTTTGGCAACACCTCTCAACCTTAGGGCACAATCTGATTTGTATGAACAGGGAACTGTTTGGGAATTGACTTTTGTTAAACTGAAAGCCAATATGGGAGACGATTATCTGAAAGGCCTGAGCAAAACCTGGAAATCATCCATGGATATGTTGGTGAAAGAGAATTTAATCAAGTCCTATAAGATTTTGATGGGGAGTGCAGCCAATAAATCGGACTTTGATCTTTTATTGATGGTTGAACATGAAAATTTAGCTTCATTTGATCCCGATCCTGCAAGAGATAAGAAAATAATGGATTTGGAGAAGAAAATTATGGATGGAATGGGTGATGAGTACAAAAAAACAATTGTTAATTATGAAACCCTGCGTGAAATTACCGGGAATAAAATGATGAGAGAGATTTTTTTAAAATAGTGCTTGTTTTTAGTTTTAGTGTTAGTGATATAACTGCGGGAGCCTTTAACGGCAAAGGCAACCGCAGTTTTATTTATCATAGATGAAATTTATTTTTCGGGCGTAGCCTGATGGTGTTTTATCAGAGGAATGCTAAAACAGAAAGTGCTGCCACTGCTTGATGTACTTTCCAGTTTGATTTTTCCACCGTTTTTGTTTATAAAATCCTGACAGAGAATCAACCCCAAGCCAGTTCCTTTCTCGCCTTTGGTTCCTGAAGTTGAAAAGTTCTGGTTGCTGAATAACAAGCCAATTTGCTCAACAGGAATTCCTGTTCCGTTATCCTGAATGTAAATATATAAGAAGGACTCATTCAGTTTGCTGTAAATGTGTATTTTACCTTCTGTTTTTGAAAATTTTATGGCATTTGATATTAAGTTGCGAATAACAACAGCAATCATACTTTTGTCTGCCAGGACAATCGAACCTATATCGACCTGGTTTGAAATATCCAGACTTTTACCTTTTATCTGGCTGTGATAGAGCTGAATAATTTCATTTAAAAGGTTGGCAATGTCAAATTCTTCCCGTTTTATAATATTACCTTTTAAATTGCTGTATGACCAGCTTAGCAAATTTTCCAGCAAATCGTTGGTTAAACTGGTTTGTTTTGAAAGCTCCGGTAAGATATCCTTAAAATCTGTTTCAGTTATATCCTGCTTTTGCAACATCTTAAGTATTTCGTCAAGATTTGACAGTGGACCTCTGAGATCGTGCGAAATAATGGAGAATAGTTTGTCTTTTGTTTGATTGGCTTCACTTAACTCATTCGCAATTATTTTAAGTTGAGCGTTTTGCATTTCCAGCTCTGTTTGTTGGTTGTTGATTGTCCATGATGCCCGGAATCTGACCAGGTAGTTTCTCCACAAAGTAAGGGATAGAAACCAACTGATAGAAATGATGGTAAATCCATTTACATAATTTGATAACCGGATTTCATGATTTAACTGAAAATGGTTCATTCCCAGAAAAAAAACCGTAAAAATCAGTAGGTAATAAATGGCAGAATATAAGGGGTTTATATAGATAATCATAGCGGCCATAAGGCAGACAATAACAAAAGGAGTGATTGCATTGGTTACTGATTGATCAATTCCGGCAATGATTGTTCCCAGGAGCAGGATGATGAAAAATGTGATGTGAGGAATGGTTTTAGAAACCCTTAAATGAAAGAGTTTCTTTTTGTGGATGTAAAAAATGACAGAACCAATGATAAGGAATGAGATAAAAGCCAAAGAGTGAGCAATTATTATTCCTTTTCTCCATTTAAATTCCGCGGGCAGGGCTTCATCAATTTTATATAAAAAAAGCAGAATGTGAAAAAGTGTAACCGGTAACCCTAAATAGACCAGGAACGTTAAACGGCCCAGGTTGTTCTTTAATATTTCATCTTTTCCCGATGATTTTTGATCGTCGGAGAAACTTAAATCTTTGAAAAAGTTTAAAATCAAATTCCTCATTTAAAACCTTTTTCGGGTCTTTATTATTTGATAATTATTAATTTAAAGGTTGTTGCAAAAATACTATGCAAAAAATTAATGATAACCCTCCGGGTCAATCTTTGTGATAAATTTAATTCAAAAATAAACGATATTTCTCAATAATGTGTGATAAATGTTGGTGCGAAAATACTTGCCCTTTTCGTTGAGTGTTAAAGTGTTTGTGTTCAGTGTTGTAGTGTATATTTATGTGCGTTCGAAAAATGAATTCTTAACGTGTTCTTGTAAATAAATGAGTATGCGATGATAGTTCAGATGGTCTTGGGCGGGGTGATGTTGTTAAATCTATACATCTGTTATTCAGTGGTTTTTATTATGTTGGATATTGAAATTTTGTAAGATTTTTAGTACTTTTGTAAGAAAAGATGCTTCCAAACAATCATAAACCCAATGTTGATAAATCATGGTTAAAGCTGATTTCAGCTTATAAGACCCCGTCTGTCCGCAGCAGTATCTGGCAATTATTAAATACACTTATCCCTTACATAGGTTTGTGGATTTTAATGGTCTACCTTATAACCATCTCGTGGTGGTTGGTTTTGCCGGTATCTATTCTGGCTGCGGGCTTTACTGTAAGGTTGTTTATTATTTTTCATGATTGTGGTCATGGCGCTTTTTTTAAGTCGAAATCAGCTAACGATTTTGTAGGTATTATTCTGGGCATTCTTACATTCACCCCTTATTTTCGCTGGCATCACGCACACTTAATTCATCACCGCACTGCCGGAAATCTTGATAAGCGTGGAGTGGGAGATGTATGGACCTTAACAGTAGACGAATATAAAAGCCTGTCGCGAAACAAACGATGGATGTACAGGGTTTACCGTAATCCGCTGATAATGTTTGGGCTGGGTGCGGGTTTGGTCTTTTTGGTCATGAACCGGTTTACCCGAAAAGGATTCAATCGCAAAGAGCGTTTGAGTGTTTACATTACCAATTTGGGAATAGCGGGGCTGGCTACAGGAATTAGTTTGCTGATTGGGTTGAATTCCTACCTGTTGATTCAAATTCCTGTCATGTATTTTGCTGCTACTGCGGGCGTATTTCTTTTTTATGTGCAACACCAGTTTCCCGATGTACACTGGTATCGCGATAATGAGTGGGACTATTCCACTGTGGCCATCAACGGGGCTTCATACCTTAAGTTCCCGGCACTCCTGCAGTGGTTTAGCGGAAATATAGGGTTTCACCATATTCATCATTTAAGCTCTAAAATCCCGAACTATAAACTGGAAAAATGTCATAAGGAAAATGAAGCCTTCCAAAAGGTAGTGCCTGTTACATTTCTGACAAGTATGAAGTCTTTGCGTTTGCGTTTGTGGGACGAGGAACGAAAACAATTGGTTACCTACCGTCAGGCCGCCGGTTAAATTAATGCACTATAGTGCTCCCCTTTTTGAATAATAAGTTTTAGAAACTTTTTGACACCTGAATGTTAAAGCGGTTGTTTATATACCTCATGTCAAATGTTCCTTCATAATAAAAGGTGCAGTTTAGTTTTTTTAATATTCTCCAGTTCAGACTGATTTCACCAGAATGCTGCATTTGGTTTATTTGTGTGTTGGCAAACCGGTAATCGATAAACCGGTAGTTAAATGTTCCACTTAACTTTTTAGGAATCAGATCTTTGGTAAATCCAAAGCTGAAAATGTTCCCGTTTAAAAAGCTGGTTTCCATTATGGTAGCAGAAAGGGTAGTCGAAATGTTCAAAAAAGGAATCTGACTGTAAGTAGCATAGGCATACATGTTTTTTGATGCTTTTATGTCACTTTTTCTGAACCGGTATCCTCCGGTTGCGCCAACTGATAGTTTTTTGGCCGGACGATAACTGACCTGAAGCAAGTATCCTTTCTGAGTCTCTGATTCAAGCAATTGATCAATAAAACTTTTATAGGTTTCGTAGTAAATAATATTCTGCCGTTCGCTGTATGACAATGAGACAGAACCCAGATTTTTATATTTGTATCTTAAAGAAAGGTAAAGGTTTGAAAGTTGAGGCGAGTTATCCTGTACTTCTTTTACATATCTGTAAAGGTCAAATTCAGCAGAGCCAAAAAAGCTGATGTTTTTAATTAAGGAGTTTGAATGTTGTAAATATGCAAACCGCCTGTCGGTGAATCCGGCATTTTTTTGTTCAACCAGCGCAATGGTGGTTTGAAGATTACTTTTGTTTATTACTTGTTCGTGATTTAAAAATACGCCATATTGCAATAAGGATGTATTGAAGCCATAATCACTGTAATCAGGTCTTGAGCCGGCCAGAATACCTGTAGTTATAGAATTGGTTTTTATTTCAAACTGAAGGCCATCCACAGCGCCCATATTCGAGATTTTGGGGTTAATTTTTCTGCCGGCCCATATGGTAGCATTTTTAGCTACTTCATATTTCAGGGCCAGATTATATATTTTCAACCCTTTGAAAACATTATTCTGAATTTCGCTCCACTGTTTGTTGCGATGAGCAAATGAAATGTAGGTTTCGCCTGAGAGTCTTGAGTTTGCTATGTTTTTGGCATTTAACGAAATCGTATAACGCATTCTTTGGGTGTTGGACTGAGGGGTATTTGAAAGGTTTGTATATGAGGCTACTGATAATCGACCATTGATAATTTGTTTTCGTTCAGTTTTCGATATATCATTGTTTGTAGTAGTATCTGGTATTGTGGCCGGCTCTTTTTTATCAGGTTCAACAGGTTTTATTTTATTTTCAGCAAGGCTATGCCCACTTTTAGCTGTTGCTATTGTTCCGGTAAAAATCTTGTCAGATGGTTTAAATATGAAGCCTGCAAGTGGGGTGCATACGCAGGATGTTGACGATAAATTTCTTACCAGCAATGCAGCTTGTGTTTTTTCGTTTATAATTGTAAAAAGAGTGTCTCCCTCAGAAATAGATTTTGTTGATTTAAACTTAACGTAAACACTTTGTGAGGTTACGTATGAAACCACACCTTCAAGAGGCTCGGAAAGCGTTTGGGCGCTTAGAAAAGTTACCGAAAACGCAAAAATCAGCAGAATGGTTATCCTCATGGTTTCGTGCTTAGTTTTCCCTGATATTCAATCTGATACTTTTTTTGTCGCCATTCCCGTTTGGGTGACAGTTGAAGCAAGCAATGCTGTTATATGCGTAGCCGTTCACACCCTGATGCTCATTGTTCATGTCTGACTGATTATGCTCATGACAATCAATGCAGCTGAAAATAGCATAATTTGAAGCATTGGTATGGCAATCGGCGCAAGTTGTCCATTCGCCATTGTGCTTTCCTGAATAAATGGGGAAATATTGAGCATCGTGGTTAAAGTTTGCCGGCGACCAGGCATTCTCGCTGTGGCATGTCAGGCATTCAGTTGAAAATTGAGCCGAGGCATGCGGCGGGTTGGTTGTTTGGTTATAATTATCCAAATGGCATCCAACGCAGGTGTTAGGTGTGTTGTTGTAGTTGCCGTTGTGGCAGGTAGCGCAGTTGCCCGAAATAGCTGCATGTGCTCCGTTTAGCGGATAAACCTGATTATGAATCGGGAATGAGGCAGGTTGCCATCCCGGTTCAGTGGTGTGGCAAGTGGCACAGGTATTGGGAATGCCAGCTGTTGTATGATTGGGATTTATCGCCTGGTTAAAATCAGCCTGATGGCAATCGCTGCAAATGCTGGTGGTGCCCTGATAACCATTGGTGTGACAATCCTGGCAAACAGTGGTTGTGTGACCTCCTGTCAATGGAAATGAAGTGGTGCTGTGGTTAAAGGCTGCCGATGCGTCGCCGGTTGGGTGGCAGGCAAAACATGCAGGGCTGTTATAAGCGTATCCGTTCACGCCCTGATGCTCATTGTTCATGTCTGACTGATTGTGCTCATGACAATCAATACAACTGAAAGCCGGATAGTTGGAGGCATTGGTATGGCAATCGGCGCAAGTTGTCCATTCGCCATTGTGCTTTCCTGAATAAATGGGGAAATATTGAGCATCGTGGTTAAAGTTTGCCGGCGACCAGGCATTTTCGCTGTGGCATGTCAGGCATTCAGTCGAAAATTGAGCCGAGGCATGCGGCGGGTTGGTTGTTTGGTTGTAATTGTCAAGGTGGCATCCAACGCAGGTGTTAGGCGTGTTGTTGTAGTTGCCGTTGTGGCAGGTAGCGCAGTTGCCCGAAATAGCTGCATGTGCTCCGTTTAGCGGATAAACCTGATTATGAATCGGGAATGTGGCAGGTTGCCATCCCGGTTCAGTGGTGTGGCAAGTGGCACAGGTATTTGGAATGCCGGCTGTTGTATGATTGGGATTTATCGCCTGGTTAAAATCAGCCTGGTGGCAATCGCTGCATAGGGTGGTAGTGCCCTGATATCCATTGGTGTGACAGTCACGACAACTGGCACCGGTATGAGCTCCTGTTAAAGGGAATGCTGTTGTATTATGATCAAATGTTTCAGATGCATCTCCGGTTGGATGGCAGGCAAAACATGCATCACTGTTATATACATATCCGCCTGTGTTAGCGTGTTGAATATCGGTGTCTTGTAAGTTGTGGGCGTGGCAGTCTATGCAACTGAATACGGTATAATCAGATGCATTGGTATGGCAATCGGCACATGAGGCCCATTCGCCATTGTGTTTTCCTGAATAAATGGGGAAATATTGAGCATCGTGATTGAAATTGGCTGGTGACCAGGCATTCTCATTGTGACATGTGAGGCACTCAGTTGAAAATTGAGATGTAATATGCGGTGGATTGTCTGTTTGATTGTAATCATCTAAATGACATCCAACGCAAGTGTTAGGCGTGTTGTTGTAATTGCCGTTATGACAGCTTGCGCAATTGTTTGAAATTGCAGCATGTGCTCCATTCAGTGCGTATATTTCATTGTGTATTGGGAATGTTGCCGGCTTCCAGCCCGGTTCAGTGGTGTGGCAAGTGGCACAGGTATTTGGAATGCCGGCGGTTGTATGACTGGGATTTGATGATTGGTTAAAATCAGACTGGTGACAGTCAGCGCAATTTGTTGATGTACCTGCATAACCTGAAGAATGGCACTCAAGACAGGTTGCATTGGTATGAGCCCCAGTTAGAGGAAATGCTGTTGAGTTGTGGTTAAAGCTTCCTTCGCCTGAACCTGTTGGGTGGCAGCCATAACAAGCGATACTATTATAACTGTATCCTGAAACACCACCATGATTACTGTCCATGCTTCCCCGATTATGCTCATGGCAATTGATACATTCAAATTCTCCGTAATTGGATGGGTTGGTATGGCAATCAGAACACGAACTCCAAACGCCATTATGTGTTCCGGTATAAATTGGAAAGAACTGAGCGTCATGTGTATTAAACTCGAGCCATGAGTAACTGCTAACGAAGTGGCATTCGTTGCATAATGTAGAATATCCGGCAACGGAATGGTTAGGATTACTGGTAGCTACATAATCTGCCTGATGACAATCAAAACATTCAATCCCTACTGGTTCAAACTTTAGCAGTGATTCTGACGGATGGCATGCCGAGCAGTCGGCGTTTTTGTGCGCACCCAGTATCGGAAACCGGGTTTGCTCATGTAGCCGGGCAATATCCTGAATAATCCATGCGTCAGAATTATGGCATCTGGCGCAGTCAGGCCCTGTTGTTTGCTCATGCATATCTGTATGACATGAATTGCATTCGGTTTTTGCATCCTTAAAAACAAGTGAAGTGTGACATGATCTACAACTGGTTTGTTTGTGTTGGCCAGTGAGCGGCATGGCAGTGGTATCATGATTGAACTGTATACTGTCTGTATTTACTTTCCAGCTTTCAGAATTATGGCAATTGTCGCAACTCACCCTGAAATCCTTGCCATGAGGCGAAGAAACAATCATTGTGAGTGAGGTTAAGATTACCAGTGTGCCGATGATTAATGACAGTTTTCGCATTTGATCTTTCCGGTTTTATATAAAACATAGGATTTGCTGGCGTCATCAATGCTTGGATGACACTTGACACAAGCGACACTTTTATGCTTACCATCCAGTTTAAATCTGGATTGGTTATGATCAAATGGTTTTGATTTCCATCCGTCAGGTATATGGCATTTGGAACATTCCGTTTTATTGTCTACATTAAATTGTCCTGAGTGCTCATCAGGATGGCAATTCGTACATGTTGAAGTTAATCCGGTAAACTGCAGATTGAGGTCGGTTTCTTTCTGCTTTTGCGCATGGCATGAGCGGCAGGTTTGTGTTTGGTGTTTTCCGGTAAGAAGGTATTTGGTTTGGTTATGGTCAAAACTCACTTCTACCCATGAGGCAACTGAGTGGCATTTAAGACAATTGGCCTCAGGATAATACTTTGAGTCAAGGTATGACTTGTGGATATCCTCGTGGCAATCTTTACACTTAAGCCCGATTTTTTTAAATGCCCAGGTTTCATTCTTTTTATGACAGGCTATGCAGGGTGTTGCGATGTGTGCGCCTTCTAATCTGAAAATGTTGTTCTGATGGCGCTCAATGGTGTAATTTGATGGCTGAAATCCATCTTCATTGTGACATTCTTTGCAATCAGGCGTTTGATTCTGACTGATCATCTCACCATTGTGATAGTCGGCATGACAATCGGAACATCTGCTGTGTTTAATTGGGTTGGTGTAACTTCCTTTATGACATTTGGCACAGGTTAAATTCGCGTGCCTGCCATTTAAATTAAATCTGGTTTTACTATGGTCAAACCGGTCAATGCTTTTAATAGTCCTGAATGATTCTTCGGAGTGACATTCTACACAGTTTTGACCAAACTTATTTTGATGAGGATCGGCATGACAATCGACACAATTTTTAAATTTCAGTCCTGTGAAGTTTTGAAAAGCTTTGCCGTTCAGTGTTTTAAGCTCATGGCATTTAACACATTCAACGGTTTTGTGTTGGCCTTTTAACGGAAATTTTGATTTAGAGTGGTTAAACCTTGAGGCTGGTTTAAATTTCTCATTTGTATGGCAGTCTGCGCAATTGCCCGAAAGTGTTTTCTGGTGATAATCGGCATGACAGGAGAGGCATTGCGTATCGAGGCCGAGGTATGTTTTCTTTTTCTTTTTAATTGCCGGGT
Source organism: Lentimicrobiaceae bacterium (assembly GCA_020636745.1). Lineage (NCBI taxonomy): Bacteria > Pseudomonadati > Bacteroidota > Bacteroidia > Bacteroidales > Lentimicrobiaceae > Lentimicrobiaceae bacterium. The sequence continues at coordinate 411,277 of JACJXH010000001.1, forward strand.
CAACAATGTTTTCAGCCTTATGGCAGTCTTTGCATTCTTTTTGTGCATGAGCGCCTTCAAGCTTATAGCCGGTCAGATTATGATCAAATTTTGTGATGTCGAAATGTAATATGTCGAATTTACGGCCATGGTGGTCGCTATGGCAAATGGTACAGGTTTTTTTATAAAGTTTTGGAGAGGAATGGTATCCTTTTTTTTGATCTATGCGTGCTTTAAGTTCAGTGTGGCAGGCAAGGCACTTTTCATCAGAAACCTGAGCTCCAAGTGAATGACATTTGGTGCAGTTTGACATTCCCTCAAGGTGAGCATGTACTTCTGCCAGATCGCCCGGTGAGATTTGTCCTGAAGCACAGAAACTCAGAGCTAAAATCAACAAACAGGTGTAAATATATTTCAACTGCTTCATAGTTTGCTGATTAGTTGTGCTTTAAAATTGCTTCGCCAAACTTTTTAGTAATCTGAATTCCTGATTTAATCAGAAATTGAGTTGGAAGTTCTCCTCCGGCAAATATGTATACTAAATCATTTTCAAACCGTTTTATTTCACCTGTTTTGTTGTTCTCAATGGCAATGTCATCTTTTGTGATTTCATGTACCTGAGTGTTATAAAACAACTGAATTTTTTTCTTCTCGGCTGCTTCGTTTATCAATTGGCTGTTTTTAGGTTTCAGGCGGTTAAAGGCTTCGCTTCTGTACGAAAGCATCACATTATTTTGCCCGGCCAGCAACAAGGTCGATTCAATGGCAGAATCGCCACCGCCCACAACAACAATGTTTTTGCCTTTTATTTCTTCAGGTTCCAGTAATCGGTAAGCCACTTTTTCGAGATTTTCGCCAGGTACACCCAGTTTACGGGGAGTGCCTCTTCTTCCGATAGCCAGCAAAATATTTTTTGCCGTGAATTTCTGACCCGATAAAGTGTTTACTTCGAAAATATTTCCTGATGCTACAATTGTTTCAACTTTTGAGTTTTCGGTGATGCTTATGTCATTTTTTTTAAGAGCCTCCATCCAAACAGACAGAAGTTCAGCTTTACTTGTTTCAAATAGTTTTACCTTTCCATATAAAGGCAGGTCCATTGCCGATGTCATAACCACTTTGGAGCGGGGAAAGGTAAAAACGGTTCCTCCCAGTGTGTACTGCTCAAGAGTGAGGCATTTTAACCTGAGCTTTTTAGCAGTAAGTGAAGCTGATATTCCTGCTGGCCCTGCACCAACAACAATTAAATCGTAAGTTGCATCATGCTGTATTTTTGAAGTTTTAGCAATATTTTCAACTGCTTGTTTCCCTTGCTCAACTGCATTTTTTATGAGCCCCATTCCTCCTAATTCTCCAGCTATGTATATTCCGGTGACATTGGTTTCAAAAGTTTGGTTTACATGTGGCAGCTCAACCCCTCTTTTTTCGGTTCCAATACACAGTGTTATGGCCTGGGTAGGGCAGGCATGGAAACATGCTCCATGACCTATGCAATGTGATGCATTAATAGTTGTGGCTTTGCCATTGACAATGCCAATAATGTCCTTTTCAGGGCAGGCTGCAACACAGGCTCCGGTTCTGATACAGCTATTTGTGTCAATAACCGGGTGTAGTGATACGGGTTCAAACAATCCTTCAATTTTGGCCTGGGCTATTTTTGCCTCAACCGCTTTTGATTTTTTCTTTTGATTGCGGAAATACCAAAAAATGATAAGCCCGCTGAGCAGCAAGGTTAATGAATAAACCAGAATATTTTCTATGAGTAGTTCCATGCTCAGAAAATCCATTTATAACCGAAAGTAATGGTAACAATAACATGTATTATCATGATAATTAACATGATAATGGCAAAAGGAAGATGGGCAACATGCCAGTATTTAAAAAGGTTTTGCATGAATAAAAGCCGGTCAATTTTGCGATTGAGCGACAATTCATTTCTGACAAGATTACTTACTTTCTTGATGTCAGATTTTTCAAGGCCATTTTTTCGTAACTGGCTTTTAATGGTTTGAATGGTATTAACGTCTCTGAAATAATTTTTAGTATATGTCCAAAGAAGCGAAGCTCTTTGTATTTCAGCCTTCCGGCGTGTCGACTCTATTATCAGATTGTAGATATGTTTATCCAGTTGGTAAGTCGAGGATAAAATATCACCGATGTCACTTTTCATGTCTCTGACTTCACTCAGGCTTAGTTCCCGGCCTTCTATGGTGCGTGGTATCTGAATGTAAATGAAACGGCCTATAATTCCGCTTATAAAAACGGCCACCATGCTCCAGAAACTTATGGCAACAATGCCTCCAAACTTGAATGAAGTATGAAATAGAACCAATACAGGCCCCAGTGTACATAAAAATATATGAAATTCAAGCCAATGCTTAAGAACACCTACTCGCGATAATGACCTCATCCGTTTGCGGGCAACATAAATTGCAACGCCGGCCATCATCAGCAGTGAACCTGCAATGCCCAGTCCGTGACCCCATATTCCACTGGGTTTGAGTTGTTTGTAGTCGGGGTGAAAAAATCTCTCTTCCAGGCTCACTCTATAGTATGAATATCCTTTTACAGAAAGAAAAACAAAAGCTGAAACAACGATAATTGACAGGATGAAAATGTAGAGTTTATGTGCTTTTGTCATACAAGTTCAGGTGATTAACCAGTAAGTGTGATTGGTGAATTCGAACAATGAATCAGGTAAGCTTTCCAGATTAACAAATTTAAAAATAAATTTGACCGTTTTCAAGAATGGCTTCAGTTTGAACATATTCTAAATAAGATGGGCAGAAGTTAATTGTCGTTTAAGACCATTATAAAAATAATGAAAATGCCTCTATTGACCCAACTGTGAAAGCTAATTTGAAACATGACTAATTGTTATTTTCTTATCAGCAATCTGGTTAAACCTGTGTATGGCAAGAGTTTTTTGAGTGGAACTTCTTTACATTTGTGCACTGTTTAACTATTATAAAACTTGTTTAACAATGAACATGAATTACGCTAAACTTAAAAGGGTGATGCAGGCTACAGCTGGAAGTGCTGTTTTACTGCTAGCTGCATCGGGCTGCTCACCTAAAAACACCGCTAAAACCGAAGTTATGCCTGCCATTGATGCTGCCAACATGGATACCACTGTAAATCCGGGCGACAATTTCTATCTTTATGCCAACGGATCGTGGTTAAAAAATCATCCTATCCCTGACGAATACAGCAGATACAGCGCCTTTGAAGCACTGGGAGAGGAAAATTACAAACAACTTCAGACTTTGATGGAGGAAGCGGCTGCTGATAAAAATGCAGTAGCTGGTAGTGTCAAACAAAAAATCCGTGATTTCTATAACACAGGTCTGGATACTGTAAAAATAGAGCAGGAAGGGCTTACTCCGGTAAAAGCAGAACTGGATCGGATATCTGCTATTGCCACAATTGATGAGGTTAAAAATCTGATTGCAACAAACCATCTTACAGGTGCTTATCCGCTTTTCTATTTCTTTGGCTCGTCTGATGAAAAGAACAGCAATATGGTTATTGCCCAGCTTTATCAGGGCGGCCTGGGCTTGCCTGATCGTGATTATTATCTGAACAATGATCAGCGCTCGGCTGATATCCGCAACGAGTATGTGAAGCATATTGCCAGAATGTTTGGCTTTTTAGGTTATAACGAAGCAGAAGCCAGCCTTTGTGCAACAAATGTTATGCAACTTGAAACGGAGCTTGCCAAAATTTCTTTAACACGCAAGGAGCTTCGCAATCCGGTGGCTAATTATAACAAAACGAATCTGGAAGGTTTGCAAAAAATCGCTCCCGCGATGAACTGGGCTTCTTATTTCAATACCTTAGGTCTTGATAAAAATACCGAAGTAAATGTGGGACAGGTCAGTTTCTTTTCCGGAATCAGCTCCTTACTGAACAAAATTCCAGTTGATCAATGGAAAAACTATCTTACCTGGAATCTGATAAACGATGCAGCATCTTATTTATCATCCGATTTCAATCAAGAGCATTTTGCTTTTTATGGCACCATGCTGTCTGGTACAACCAAGCAAAAGCCCCGCTGGAAAAGAGTGCTTAATGAAACAAGCGGATCATTGGGCGAAGCAGTTGGCCAGCTTTACGTTGAAAAGTATTTTCCGGCTCAGGCCAAACAACGTATGATTGAACTGGTAAATAACCTGAAAGCAGCCCTGCATGAGCGTATTCTCAATCTGGCCTGGATGACCGACGCTACGAAAAATGAAGCGATTGCAAAACTTGATAAGATCAATGTTAAGGTTGGATATCCTGATAAATGGATTGACTACAGTTCGTTGGTGATTGGAACTGATTCCTATTATGAAAACATGAAGAATGCAAGGGCTTTTTCAGTCAAACGCGAATTGGATAAAATAGGAAAACCAGTTGATCGGACTGAATGGGGTATGACTCCTCAGACAATTAACGCCTATTATAGCCCCAATATGAATGAGATAGTATTTCCGGCTGCTATTCTGCAACCGCCGTTTTTCTATCTTGATGCCGACGATGCTGTAAATTATGGAGCTATTGGTGTCGTTATCGGACACGAAATGACACACGGATTTGATGACCAGGGACGTCAGTACGACAAAGAAGGTAATCTGCATGACTGGTGGACACCGGAAGATGCAGTGAACTTTGAAAAGCAAACACAGGCTTTGGTTGCCCATTATAACAACTATACGTTGCTCGATTCTCTCCATGTTGATGGCAGCCTTACCTTAGGTGAGAATATTGCTGATTTGGGAGGGGTAAACATAGCTTACACTGCTTTGCTTAAAGCGATGACAGGTAAAGATATGAATGCAACGATTGATGGATTTACTTCTTCTCAGCGCTTTTTCCTCTCTTATGCCCAGGTTTGGCGGAACAATATCCGCGATAAAGAGCTTATGCGCAGATTGCAGGAAGATGTCCACTCACCGGGAGAAGCCCGCGTAAATGGTATCGTTTACAATATCCCTGCATTTTACCAGGCTTTTGATATTAAACCCAGTGGTAAAAGGTATATTGTTGAGGATAAGGTAATTAAAATCTGGTAGCCGATTGTTCTATTAGGCAATAATGCTGAAGGTTTGAGCTGTCTTGTGCAATATTATTAATTTAATAATGGCCCAATTGCTCAAACCTTCGCTTTTTTATGTTCTAAAATAAGCGCAATTTAAACTGGTGTATAATGCTTTATTTACGGGGAATAAATGAGCTTGCATGGCCGGTAGTTAAGGTTAAGCAAGCAAAAGATGTGTGACTATGAGTTAAACTTTCTTATTCAATCTTATCCCATTTTCTTCGATGGTAATCAATCTTTGTTTGAAAAGGCCTCCAATGGCTTTTTTAAAAGTCTTTTTGCTTACGCTGAACAGCAGATAAATTTCTTCTGCCGGACTTTTATCATTTACCCCCATAAAGCCTTTATTTTGCTCAAGCATTCCAAGTATTTTTGCTGAGAATTCATCTACTTTTTCAAAACCCGGTTTCTGCAGGTCAAGGTCAATTTTTCCATCTTCGCGCACTTTAATCACATAACCCTTCATACGCTGGCCGCGCTCCAACTCTTGAAAAACGCTGCTTTCATAAATCAGACCTTCATATTGATGATTGATAATGGCTTTGTAACCCAAATCTGATTTTGCCCAAATCAGCAGGTCAACTTCTTCGCCTGGAGTAAAATCGGCAGGTTCAGTGTCAAAAAAACGCTCAAGTCTGGCCGAACCTGCAATTCTGCCGGTTTGCGAATCAGCATAAATATACACGATGTAAAACCTGTCCTGAATCATTTTGGCCTTTTGTTCGCGATAGGGTACCAATAAATCTTTGTCAAGGCCCCAATCCATAAAGGCTCCCACATCGTTTACAGCTTTTGCCCTTAGCAGGGCAAATTCGCCTACCTGAGCATAGGGTTTCATGGTAGTAGCTATCAGTCTGTCTTCTGAATCAAAGTAAATAAATACATCAAGACTGTCTGATGGCGTTGTACCCTCAGGAACCCATTTCATCGGGAGTAAAATTTCACCAAGTTGTTCGCCATCAAGATATACACCAAAGTCAACTATTTTGGTTATGTTCAGTGTGTTGTATTTTCCGGGAATGGCCATAAAAGTGTTGATAAGTAGAAACGTTTGGATGTGTCTGTGACAAATAAAAGATTCTTTTGAATGCCAGGTATACAATAAAATTGATTGAATTAAGCAGAGAATGTAATCTGTTCAGGCTTCATTCCTGATGTCAGTTTAATTTATTCCTGAGTTTTTTTTGTAAAAAAAAAGTGCAACTAAATTGTGAACTGAGCCGGTTTTTTAATTGCCAATGATTCTTTTACAGCTTGTGCAAAAGTACAACTAATTGTCTTACTGTTTCTCTCAGAAGGTGATATATATGCCTCCCTGGAATTCTGTCTTGCTGTATGATTGCTTTGGTGGCTTTATATTTTCAATAATTGTGTTTTCTGCAGTCCAGGTTGCAGTGGTTTGTGTGAAGTTGACTGAACGCTTTGCAATTAGATGACTGGCCTTGATTACCATGCCAGCTTCCATCCTGTCGGAACTGAAAATCTTAAAACATATTTCGGCTTCTGTGTTAAAAAAAAGAGCCGGGCTGTATTTTGTGGTGTAGTTTATTTCACGCATCAGGTTGCCATCAGTCTTTTTTTGAAGGATAAGTTCATTGAACGGAATAAATCCGCATATGCCAGCATTTAACTTGAGTGCTGATTGTAAATATTTGTTTCTGAATGAAATATATGGGCCTGAGGCCAGGCATATGTCGAAGATAGTGCGTTGTCTGAAGTTGGAGTTTAAGTCGGCTGTATATCCTGTGTCACGAATCTGGTGAAAGCGGTTAAATTCCTCTAAATACTGTGGATAAACAGAGAGGGAGTTATTTATTCCCCAGCTTATGAATGAATTTATACTGTCGAGCTGTATCCGTGTGCCGAAATCCAGCTGATTAGGAGCAAGATTGCTGAGCATTACGGCTGTCACGTCAAATTCCAGGCGCGGGTTAGGAGCCAATCTGAATTGAAGTGAGATAAAACCATAATCAGGGCCTTTTTCTGCCTGGTACAGATAATTCAAAAAATCAGGATGCGCTGTATTGTGCATGCTGTCTCTTTGAATAATCCGGCCTCCGAACTGAAGTCCAAACCAAAACTTCTCAACAGGGACAACTGTACCGGCAAAAATTGCTGAGTTAGTCCAAATAATAAGCAAAAGGGTGGTAAGCTGCCGATAAATTCCTGACATAAACTAGCGGTTTAATATGGTAATAACCTTTGTTGTATCGCTAAGTATCCTGTTGTCTGATAGTTTGGCAGAAATGATAAATGCAGCCCGGCTGTTTTCAACCGGGACGGTCAGATATAAGCCGAAAGATTCTACTCCGCTGTCGTAATAATTTTTGCCTTGCGTTTGGTTGCAAAGCGCAGGCAGGGGGATATAAAGGTTACTTCCCGTGGAGGAGTTATTGGTCAGCTTGGCTACAAAAAGTTCAGTTACATCGCTTTGCGCTGAATATTGTGCATTGAGCGCATATAAACTGGTTATTTTAAGCGAAGAGAGGTGTTGAATTGCACGAAGTGGATAAGAACAGTCGCAGCTCATGGCGGTGGCATTGCTGAACCCGGTATTTGTCGAAAAGAAGCTCTGAGCCAGATGGTAATATCCGGCCGAATCAAACAAAGCCACTTCAAAAGCTACAGCTTCGGGCTTCATAGAGTCGCTTTGCGTTATGACGGCCCAATCTCCCGAATTGTCGATATTGGTAATGTCAATTTTGTTAAAGCTAAAAGGAATTGAGCTCTCATCGCATTCGCAACAGCCGGGAATCAGGCGCAGGATATTGGCTACAAAAAGTATGAGCAGCGTTTTTGAGAGGGTTTTCATTTTTTTGGCAGAAACATTTTTTGAATCAGAGCTAAATTTAAAATGAGAATCCAACACAAAAATTCATTCCCGATTCTATCAGATGCTGATGATATCTTTCAGGGCTGAAGGCTGGCATTGAATGTACTTTAGCAAATGGATTTACTTCAAATATCAGCCGGTGCATTTTTATTTTTGCGCCTATACCCAACTCTATTCCTAAACCTGATTGTGCATCAGTCCCCGAATTTAAACTGTTTAATTCCAAATCTATGATTGGCCCCCCTTTTAGAAAAAGAAATTTTAAAAAGTCTACTTTAACTTCCATAGGGATAGACATCAACTGGATTTCTTCTGTCCGGGATTGAATTTCAATGCCAGGGAAAAATTCAGGTGTAACTTTAATGGAATGCTTTGAATAGATCAAGCCGGTTGAAAACCACAGTTTTGAGGTGAGTTTTTCGTTAAATTGAAGCCCTGAATGCCATGAGCCTTCATTGTCATAAGAGGCGCCTCCTGCCAAATGAGCAAAATAAACAAGGCTGTTTTCAGAGAACCCTCCGGTAATGCAAATCTCTCTTTGCTGCGCCGAAACGCTTAAAGTACAGAGGAATGGCAATATAAGGAGATATAGCTTTTTTCCTTTTCTGAGCATTGGAGATTGTATTATTGTTTGATGAAAACTGATGGTAAAAATAGCTACATCAGGCGAATAAGTATTTGAAAATATCTTCAATTTTACCAACAGCTATAACTTTGATTGATTTTGCAGTGCTTTTAGCTGCGGTCATGTTTAATCTGGAGATGACGATATTTTCAAAGCCGAGTTTTTCGGCTTCCGAAACCCTTTGTTCAACACGTGTAACTGGTCTGATTTCGCCTGAAAGCCCTACCTCTGCTGCAAAGCATGTTTTTGAGCTGATAGGGATGTCAATATTTGATGATAAAACAGCGCTCACAACAGCAAGGTCAGTTGCTGGGTCATCAACCCTGATGCCCCCGGCTATATTCAGAAAAACATCTTTAACACCCAGTTTAAATCCACTTCTTTTTTCAAGTACGGCTAGAAGCATGTTTAACCGGCGGGTTTCAAATCCTGTACAGGAGCGTTGTGGAGTTCCATATGCTGCTGAGCTGACAAGGGCTTGTGTCTCTATCAGCATAGGTCGCAAACCTTCAATGGTCGCGGCAACTGCAGTTCCGCTCACAGGTTCCTGGTGTTGTGTTATCAGTATTTCTGAAGGATTGGATACTTCGCGAAGACCTCCACTTTGCATTTCATAAATTCCTAATTCAGAAGTGCTTCCAAATCTGTTTTTCACGGAGCGCAGTATTCTGTAGCCATAGTTTCTGTCACCTTCAAACTGCAGAACGGTATCAACCATGTGTTCCAGTAGTTTAGGGCCTGCCAGGGTTCCTTCCTTGGTGATGTGTCCGATTAAAAAAACTGGAATATTTACCGTTTTGGCAAGTCGTTGCAACTCAGCGGCTGTTTCGCGAATTTGAGAAATACTGCCTGCCGAAGCTTCTATGTTGTCGCTGGTCAGCGTTTGTATGGAGTCAATGATCACAATACCCGGATTGAGTTTGGCAATGTGACCAAGTATTTCAGTGGTCAGAGTTTCAGTAAGGACATAACACTCATTCTGGCCCAATCCAAGCCTTTCGGCCCGCATTCTGATTTGCTGCTCACTTTCTTCGCCTGAAACATACAATACCTTCAGATGCTGGATGGTAAGGGCTACCTGGAGCATCAGCGTCGACTTTCCGATTCCCGGTTCGCCTCCTACAAGGACTACAGAGCCTGGTACCAATCCGCCTCCAAGCACCCGGTTAAGCTCGTTATTGCCTGTGTCAATGCGGTTTTCGCTGCTCAGTTCAATGTCTGTGATGAGCGTTGGAAATGCCTGTTTGCGAGGAGCTAAAATTTGAGGTATTCCTGTTTCTGAACGTTGAATAACTTCTTCAACATAAGTATTCCATTCACCGCACGAGGGGCATTTACCAATCCATTTTGGTGATTGCGCTCCACAATTCCTGCAAAAGAACGCTGTTTTGGTTTTAGCCATATGATTGGATTCAGGTGTTCAGAATTTATTTATGATTGGCTTGATGCAATTAGTTTTATATCTCTTGTAAAGCGTGAGTTGTGTTAAAATGCCCGTATTCTCTTTTCAATCATGCTGGTTGAATAGCCGGGCAAATATTCAAGTGTCACCACCTGCCCCCCTTTAGCGGTTACAATGTCGTATCCGACTATATCTTCGGGTTTGTAATCGGCACCTTTAACCAGGATGTCAGGTTGTACTTTACGGATGAGTTCGTATGGAGTGTCTTCGTCAAACAATACAACGGCAGAAACGAAACTCATGGCAGCCAGTACCATGGCTCTGGCATATTCATCGTTAATAGGTCGGGTTGGCCCTTTTAGCCGGTTAACAGAAGCATCGGTGTTCAGTCCTATAACCAGCACATGACCAAGATCGGCAGCTTTGGCTAAATAATCAATATGTCCGCGATGAATAATATCAAAGCAACCGTTGGTAAAAACGATTTTCTGTTGCTGAAATCTCCAGTAGGCGAGCAGTCTGTCAAGTTCCTGTTGATTGGGTATTTTCCTGAGCAGTGATTCCGTTATGTTCATGAGCGTTTTTATTGTAAACAGGTAGTAAAAGTAATGAAAAAACGCCAGCAAGAAGAATCATAATTGTTTGCGAAGCCCATATCAGCCATCCGAGGGCATAGCCGGTAGTATTGGCAATTGCATAAATAAACAGGGTTTCTGCCACAATGGCCGGATAGATTCCAATACCTCCCTGGACCACCATTATACCAATAGAGCCAAATATCAATACTGCAAGACCGGCATCCAGCCCTAATTGTGAAGTTTCACTTAAACTGAAAAATACAACATAGGCCATCAAAAGGTACATGATCCAGATAAAAATGGTATGAGCAATAAACTGAAAAGGTTTTTTTATGCGGGTAAGAGATTTGATGCCTTCAAGCAGGCCATGTAGAAGATTGTATATTTTTTTATAGAATGCAGTGTGCCTGTATTTTCGGTTAATAAAAATAATGAGTGCTGTTCCTGCAATTGTCATCCCGATAATCAGCAGAATAAAAGTACTGTCCATATCAGCACTGAAGTTGAATTTTTGCTGCAATGGCCCGTAAACTTTTTCACTCAGATAAATATGAAGTTTATCAGATTGGGTTACAATCAGCATAAAAAACAATAGCAAAAAAGTGAGCATATCAAAAGCTCTTTCGGTGATAACTGTACCGAACGACTTGTTAAAAGGGATTTTTTCGTAGCGGGTGAGAATGCCGCAACGGCTTACTTCACCTAATCTTGGAAGGGCTAAATTTGCCAGATATCCGATGAGCACTGCCATAAAAACATTAGTTGTTTTAGGTTTGTAGCCCATGGGTTCCATCAGTATTTTCCATCGCATCGAGCGGCTCAAATGGCTGAGCAGGCCCAAAACAATAGCCACAGCAATCCAGCCATAGTTGGCAATCTTTAATGATTGAAAAATCTGGTGCTTTTGGTCTGTTGTAAGGTTGCGCATAAACAACCAGATGAAGAAAATGCCAATTCCCAGAAAAAAGCCGGTTCTGAGGATGGTGCCAATGTTTTTTTTCAATGTATGCTATACAAGTTTGTTATGGCTGTCAGGAAATACAATAGACGGTTTAAAGGTGCGGGCTTCTGCGGGTGTCATTTGGGCATAAGCTGCTATGATAACCAAATCTCCGGCTTCTGCCTTGCGGGCAGCTGCTCCGTTGAGTGTAATCATTCCGCTGCCGCGTTCTGCTTTTATAACATAGGTTTCGAGGCGCTCGCCATTGTTGATGTTAAGTACCTGAACCTTTTCGAACTCAATAAGATTGGCTGCGTCCATAAGGTCTTCATCAATTCCGATGCTTCCAATATAATGCAAGTTGGATTCGGTGACAGTTGCCCTGTGGATTTTTGATTTTAATAGTTCTATTGTCATGATGCTGCAAAGATACTCAAATTAATCTTATATTGTCAATCAGCCTTATTTCGCCGGCAAATACAGCAATAAACCCGTAGCTTTCCGGCTTTATTTCTCCTTTGATGGCTTGCAGATTTTGTGCATGGTTAATGGAGAAATATTCAAGTTTTAACAAGGGATGGTCTTCAAATTTTTTGTTGACAAAGCCGATAATTTGCTCGGCAGTATGAGCAGTTGCCAGATTTTTAGCTTCTTTCAGCACCATATAAATATAAGGAGCTGCTTTGCGCATCTGGGGTGTTAGGCGTTCATTGCGTGAGCTGCGGGCAAGCCCGTCATCTTCTCGACTGATAGGGCAGGGGACTATCTCTACATCAAGATGCTCATTTTTTACCAGAGCCTTAATGATTTGAAGCTGCTGAAAGTCTTTTTCGCCAAAATAAGAACGGGTGGGCATTGTAATGTCGAACAACCGGTGTACTACTACAGCTACTCCATTAAAATGGCCCGGCCGGAATGCGCCTTCCATAACGGTGGCTAATTCTCCAAATTCATATTGTTTCTCCACTTTTTCAGGATACATTTCATCCACCGAAGGAGCAAATACAACATCGCAACCTGCTGATGAAAGTAATTCCACATCACGTTCAAGTGTTCTTGGGTATTTTTCCAGATCTTCGGGGTTGTTAAACTGAATGGGATTTACAAAGATGCTGGCCACAACCCTGTCGTTGTTAGCTCGTGCTTGTCTGATTAAAGAAAGATGTCCTTCGTGTAATGCTCCCATCGTTGGCACAAAACCGATACTGTGACCCGATTGCCTCATAGATGAAGCCCAGGCTTGCATTTCTTTAATCGTCTTGTAAATTATCATGCTGAATAGATTGAGTGTGGCTGTTTAGTTTCCTTCCGGGGCTGATATTCTTCCGTTAAGAATGTCAAGAAAATCCTTTTCAATATTTTGAACGGGAGTTTCAATAATTCGCCCCATTTCATCTCCATCTTTGGTTATAATAAAGGTTGGAACCAGTTTGATGTTATAGTCTCCAACACAAAAGTTGCCCGCTTTTTTGTCGCGGTCAACAGCTACCAAAAATATTTGCTCTTTAGGGTATTGCAATGCATCCATCACTTTAAAGAAATGTGGAACCTGTTCGCGGCTGTCGCCACACCAGGTGCCTAAAACAATGAATACCCACGGGTAATTTGAGCTGTGTGATTTAATGAGTTCAACGGTGGTTGAATCAGGTGTGTAAGTGTCATATGACTGTTGAAACCAATCGCCCATTGACATTAATCCTTCACGGGTAACGGTTCCGATAAGGATTTCTTGGCCTGTTTTAGCATCTGTAGTCCGCTTATTGTCATCCTGGGCTTTCGCCTGGAAAGCAAAGAAAACAGCTATTATAATCAATATAATTTTCTGCATAGGTGATGAATTTTAAAACAGGTTAAACACGATCCGGGCAAATAAGTTTACGTGTGATTCAGGGGTGCAAAAATAGCAAAGGTTTTGATGTCTGTCAAAACCTTTGCTATCAAACAGTTTATTTATTTGAAATTGATTACATTGAACCGGAGTCGTAAGCCTGTTCACCATGTATAACATTATCAAGGCCTAACATTTCATCGCTTTCGCTAACCCTTACTGGTGTTATTTTGTTGATTAATGCAAGCATCACATAGGTGAAAATAAAGGCATAGGCTGATGCACCTGCAACTGCAACCAGTTGTTTAAAGAAGAAAGACCATTCTCCATAAATGACTCCTTGTGTGGTAATCATAGGGTTAATGGCACTGGAAGCAAAAACGCCCAGCAGGATAGTTCCTAAAACACCGCCAACACCATGCACACCCCATACATCGAGTGCATCATCCCAGCCAAGCTTGTTTTTAAGCGATACGGCATAATAACAAACAAGTCCGGCCATAATGCCCATCAGTGCAGCTGCCCATAAAGGAACAAATCCGGCAGCAGGAGTAATAGTGGCCAAACCTGCAACAGCACCGGTTAATAAGCCGATAAATTTAGGTTTCCGGGCTCTGATCCATTCAATAATGAGCCACGTAACAGTAGCAAATGAAGCAGCAACATCGGTATTGGCAAAAGCCTGTACAGTAATATTATCTACTGAAAGTTCGCTGCCGGCATTAAATCCATACCATCCAAACCAAAGTAGTCCTGTTCCGATAGCAACCAGGGGAATGCTGTTGGGGGTAGAGTCTTTATCGGATCTGGCTCCTACATAAAATACAGAGGCCAGTGCTGCAAAACCGGCAGTTGCATGTACAACTATTCCACCGGCAAAGTCAAGTACACCCCATTGAGCAAGCAGTCCGCCACCCCATACCATATGTACAAACGGATAGTAAACCAGCACCTGCCAAACAACAAGGAAGAACAAATAGCTTTTAAAAGTAACGCGGCCAACAAATGCACCCGTAATAAGCGCTGGCGTAATAATAGCAAACATCATCTGGTAAAGGAAGAATACCAGTTCAGGAATTTTACCATTTCCGGCATACACACTGTTCAGGTCAACTCCGTTGAGGAACAATTTGTCAAGGTTTCCTATAATAGCGCCATCACCGCTAAAGCAGAGTGAATAGCCAAAAATAAACCAGAGTACAGTTGTTACACCCAATGAAACAAAGCTTTGGATCATAATTCCAAGGATGTTTCTTTTTGTTGCCAAACCTCCATAAAAAAAAGCAAGGCCAGGTGTCATTAGCATTACAAGGCTGGTCGCCAGCAACATAAATCCGGTATTTCCGGTTTTGGCTGCTTCATTTAAAATCATTTCAGGTTCCATTTTTTGCGGTATTTATTTGTTCAACATTTTGTTTCAGAGGGAAATTCCAAACACGAGAAATACATTTTCAGCTTGTGGGTTAACGATAAAAGAGGTTGAAACGGGCAGGCTGAAATGATCCGTAATCTTAATCTCTTTTGAAGCTGTAATTCCTATATTTATGACTCCGGCTTCTGGTCCGTAATAACCGGTTTCTTCTTTTTCCTTGTCAGGATTGGTAGGAGTAAGCCCCATAAAAATGTTATAATCCACATCCTTGCAGCTTCCGTTGAAACCGAGCTCCAGATAAGTTGAGTATTGCTTTTTTCCATCAGCTTTGCGGGCATCAGCTCCCCAAAAGTTGACTGCAGCTAAAAAGGTAAAAGGAATTTTTTCTGTGCCGTTGAATGATGCTGAAGCCTCAAAGAGGTGGCCGGTTTCATCTTCGGTAAAATCGAAATACTTGTTGTTTTCAAGTGTTTCGTCCGGAAGAAAATAATCGGTTACAGTCAGGCTAAACATATCTTTAATGTTATAAGAAAGATATAAGTCGGTTTCCTGAATACTTAACCCATCACTCATTGAAAAAGCACCCCATGTGCCTATTGTAAAGTTGCCCACTGTATATTCAAGTGTTGGCTGAATGCTGGGGGATGAACCTCCAAGGTTCATGCCGCGCCATACATACCTGCTCATAAGGTCAACTCCGGCGTTGAGTGAAGTTTCTGTCTGAGCTGTTAACCAGCCCGGAATGGCCAGCATGATGGCCAGCACAAAGCCCGTAAGCAGTTTAGTTGATTTTTTTTTCATCTTTGGTTGGTTTTGATTGGTTTGACGGATTTCCCACTCCGCAAAAATTGGAACTATAATAGTGTTGAACAATGCAGCATTAACTGATTTTATGTAAGATAATCACTTATTTTGAAATAAGTGATTCACCTAACTGCAGGAAAGAAAAGCTTTTTACTAAAAAAAAGGGAGGGCGCCAGCTTCAGAGCTCAATAATCTGATGCTTGATTGCAAATTTTACCAGGTCTACCGTTGATTTGAGGCTCAACTTTTGCATGATGTGGTTTTTATGAGACTCAACCGTGCGTGTACTAATAAATAGTTTTTCAGCTATTTGCGGATTGGAATGGCCTTCTGCAAAGAGTTTAAGAATCTCAAGTTCGCGTTTTGAAAGGCTGTTTTCCGGGTTCAGGTTTTCGTCTTCCTTGTCCTTAGCCTTTTTTATGTAACTTTTTAAAATGATGTTTGATATGGATTCGCTGAAATATTCATGGCCATGGCTTACAGTGCGAATGGCCTCTAATAGTTCAGATTGCGATATGTTTTTGGTGAGATATCCCTGAGCGCCTGCCTTGATGGCGTTAAAAATATATTCTTCACTGTTAAACATGGAAAGGAACAAAATGTGTATTCCGGGATATTCCCGTCTTATGATTTCGCACAATTCAATTCCCGAATGGTCGGGCAGTGAGATGTCGAGCAAAATTACATCAGGTTTCGCAGATTTGAGCAGGCTCAGCAAGTCGCGCCCATTACAGGCTTCTCCAAGTATAAAAATATCATCCTGACCTGATAACAAGGCTTTTATTCCATCACGAACAATGGTGTGATCGTCAACAAGGAATACGTTTATCATAAAATGCTTTTGTTTAATGGAATTTCAATTCTGATTAATGTACCTGAACCCGGGCTGGATTGAATGGTTGCCTGGCCTTTTAACAGATTGGCTCTTTCGACCATATTTCCAAGGCCATGTCCGCCAGAGGCGCAAGGCGATTCTACGTTAAACCCTTTGCCATTATCGGTAATGGTAATGATGAAAATGTGGGCATCAGTTTTAGTTTCAATTTTCAGATGGGTTGCTTCGGAATGTTTGGCAACATTGTTGAACGTTTCCTGAAAAATCCGAAAAATATAAAGTCTTGCTTTTCTGCCTAGTTTTTGTCCGGGGATTTCACCTGTGAATTCGGTGGTGATGCCTGTTGTTTCTGTCAGGTTACTGCATAAATTGCGTATGGCAGTAGTAAGTCCAAACTCCGCCAGTGCGGGTGGCATAAGGGCATTTGAAATGGCTCTTACTTCATCAATTAAACTGTCGGTGAGGGTTATCACTGACTGAATTTTTTGGTTGAGCTTGTCAGGTATATCATTTTCAAGTGCCCCAAGTCTCAGCCTGATGGCAATCAGATTTTGTCCGATTCCATCGTGCAGCTCTCTTGAAAGCCGCTGTCTTTCCATGTCCTGTCCGTCAATAGCTGATTTTAGCCGGTTAATTCTTTCAGCTTTCAGCGCTTCGTCTTTTTCGCGAAGACTTACAGCCATAGAATTAAATGCCTCAGTAAGTTCACCTATTTCATCATTGGATTCAATACCCACAAGAGTATCAAGCCTTCCTTCACCAAGTTCAATGGCTGCATCTTTGAGCCGGATAAGAGGTTTTGTAATTTTCCGGCTAATTGCATAGGTTAAAATAAAAAATGCAATGCCGGTAAAAACTGTCAGAAGCATAATGTTGTTTCTGATTCCATAAATTGAGGCTGTTGCTTCTTCGTAATCAATTTCAGCCAAAATTACCCAATTTAATCCGGCTGTTTTCACAAGGCCATATGAACTTAATACTTTCAGTCCACGGTAATCTGTTACCTGTGCAGTACCTGCGCGGTTATTCAAAGCTTCGGTAACAGGGCGTGTTTTTACATAGGTTTTCATGATTGATTTCTCAATAAACCTCGATTGGCTTCGCATCAGGAAATCGGGGCCAACAAGATAGGTTTCGCCGGTATTACCAAGCCCGTTTGCCGGATTTACCTCAAGCATAAAGTCATTGATTTTGCCAGGCTTAAGAATAAGTACAAGATACCCGGCAATTCTATTGTCGTTGTATATGGGTGCTGCCGAAAGTAACTGTTTTTCATTTTCGGTTTCTTCCTGAGTGTAATCAACAATAAATGCTTGTGGCTGAATATCATGAAACGAATGTCTGATTGGTATTTGGTCAGTTATGTTTGACTGATTGGTAATTTGCTGATAAAGATTCCGACCTTCTTTGTCAAGAAGCATGAAGCCTGAATAATAGGCTGAACTTAAGAATGAAACCCTGTAAATGCTTTGGGTTTTTGTTTTCTGATGATTTGCGGCCAATTTTACTTTACCCAACAATTGCTTGGTTTCTTCAGTTGAAGCATAGTAGGCTGTTTCACTTAGTCTGTCTGCAAAAAACCGCTCAATTTGGGCTTGCCGCGTTAATCGTATGGAAGTGAGCTGATCGTATGTGCGATCAAGGATTGCATTGCGGGCTGTAAAAAATGAAAAAATACCGGTCAGTACAATGGAGCCAATGCCCAAAGTGAGAAAATATAAAATCATTTTTTCGGCCAGTAGTGTTCTTTTCACAAGCAATCTTTTATTTTTCAAACCTACATGTTTTTTTCAAACTGAGAATATTTTTTTTGTCAGAAATGTATTTTCAAGATGCTTGTTTTAAGCCCTCTACCCGCAACTTCTTCGCTCGTATCCGAAGTTTATAAATATTGTTGAACATTTTTTCTTTTTATAGGTTTTCATATGGCTAACTCATTGGAAATATGGTTAGATAAATAGTTTAATTATTAAAAATGCTTGTTTATCAGTTGAATATCAATGGCTGTAAACTTGTTAACAGGGCTTGCAATCCTGCTTGTTCAGGTTTATATTTGCCATCTTTTTAAAATTTTTCTGATAAGAGCGAGGAGATAAAAATGACAAAAATTGGAATTTTTTACGGGGGGAGCCCCAAAGGGAGTACGTTTCAGGCTGCACAGGATATTGTGAGGCATTTTGGTGAAGATGTAGCAGCCATGCACAATGTAAGCAATGCTACCCGCGAAGACCTTGAGAAGTGCGATTATCTGATTCTTGGTACATCGGCATGGGGTATTGGTGAAATGCATCAGGATTGGGAACGTTTTATTGATGTTTTGGTTGATGCTGAAATCAAGGATAAAAAAATAGCTTTGTTCGGGCTTGGCGATCAGCATGAGTATCCTGAGAGTTTTGTTGATGGCATGGGAACAGTTTACTGCAGGTTGCCTTACAAGGAGAATGTTGTGGGATTCTGGCCTACAAAAGGCTATTCTTATTATTTTTCAACAGCTGAAAGAGATGGTAAATTTGTTGGCCTGGCAATTGATGAAGACAGCCAGCCTGAACTTACCAGTGAGCGCATCAGTAAATGGGTTGAACAGTTAAAAACTGAGCTGCTTTAGGGTGGATAAACCTGTGAAATATGTTAATTGTATTTAATTTAGCTGTTCGGGAGGCTGAATTAGATATAATAAAAGGCTTTAATGATCATGCCGGATTCTGCAACCGCTATTTTTAATACTTTTGCAGCTATCCGGTTTTTTGTCTTGTATGGTTTGTGATTTGAGTTTCAAATAACAACATAAACACATGGCTTAAATTGTTTTACCGGCAACTAAAGATGAATTTTAACAGATAAACTGCTGCAAATGAAAAAAATATTCTTCCTGCTTGTTTTGTTATTCCCCATTTCCTTAACAACTGCATTCGGCCAATCAGCACTGCCGTTAGTCGAGAAATTAAAGGCTGGTATTACTTATCTGGCTTCGGATGAGCTGGAAGGCAGAAAATCAGGAACAGTAGGCGATTCATTGGCGGCCATTTTTATCAGAGAACGCTTTGCTGAAAATGGTGCAACCCTCATGGGCTACAATGGCTTTCAGTATTTCGGAGTTATTTCTGATGTGGTTGCCGGAAGCAAAAACAGCTTAACTGTGGTAAATCATGATTTTGTTGCAGGTAAAGATTTCATGCCATTTTCCTTTTCTTCCTCAGAAACAGTTGATGCAGAGGTTGTTTTTGCTGGTTTTGGAATTTCTGGTGTCAGTGGCGATTTAGCCTGGGATGACTTTGCTGGAAAAGATGTAAAAAATAAGTTGGTTCTTGTGCTGCGCGGTGATCCGGAGCCTGATAATCAGAATAGTGCATTTATTCCGATGGCTACCGACAGGGCTAAAGCTTTGGCTGCTCATGACAGGGGGGCGGCTGGTATTTTGCTGGTTTCTCCTTCTTCTTTTGATAAAAAAGACCAACCTGTTGATATAACTTTTGATAAAACAGTTTCAGATGCCGGTTTGCCCGTTATAAGTATTACAAGAAATCTGGCAGGCGCCATACTCGGTTTGCCTGCTACTGCTGTTGATTCACTTGAAAAAGTGATGATTTCAGCCCGGTCTACAGCCAATGTAAATGGATTGAACAGGGTTAAACTAACCGCTGACGTAATTCGTAATAAAGTAACCACGCGCAATATTATAGCTATGATTCCGGGTAATGACCCGGTGTTAAAAGATGAATTTGTTGTAGTCGGGGCTCATTATGATCATTTGGGAATGGGTGGCACAGGCTCAGGTTCACGTGTGCCTGATGTGCATGCTGTTCACGGCGGAGCAGATGATAATGCTTCCGGAGTAGCTGCTATTATAGCCCTTTCTGAGTATTTTGCCAAAGAGGCAAATCGCCCTTCAAGAAGTTTGCTGTTTGTGTCGTTTGGTGCTGAAGAAATGGGAATTTTAGGCTCCAGGTACTTTGTTGCTAATTGTCCGGTTGCAATCAAGTCGGTAAAAGCCATGGTAAATCTTGATATGGTCGGCCGTTTGAAATCACAGGATCCTGCATTAACTATCTCAGGAACAGGAACATTCACAGTGGCCGATTCTCTGATCGATTTGTTGGGAAAAAATCGTTCTTTTGTTATCAAAAAATCGCCCGATGGATATGGCCCTTCTGACCATGCAGCTTTTTATGGGAAGGACATTCCGGTGCTGTTTATAACAACCGGTGCTCACGAAGATTATCACACACCTGATGATATGGCCTCTCGTATTAATTATAACGGGGTTGAACAGGTAATTGACTTCACCGCTGACCTGGTCGCAGTTTTGTCTGATATGCCGGTTGCCCCTGTCTTTCGTGAAGCCGGAAGTCGCAAAGAGTCGGGCAACTATGGCCGGAATTTAAAAGTGACACTCGGAATTATGCCTGATGTTTCCGGTGCTGAAACTTCAGGAGGAATGAAGGTTGAGGGCACCCGTAAAGATGGACCCGCTGCCTCTGCCGGTATGCTTAAAGGTGATATTATTACGGCCATTAACGGAATGCCGGTTACGAATATTTACGACTATATGAGCCGCTTAGGTAAACTCAAACCAGGTGAGGTGGTAAATGTGGAAGTTATCCGTGAAGGGAAAAAAGAAGTTTTAATTATTCAGTTATAAACGCAACAGGAGCGTATCTGCTGTCAGTCAAATGGTTGATATTATTACCCGTGACGTTGCCTACAAATTTGTTAAGTTTGGAATTGTAGGCTTTACCGGTGTCTTTATTGATTTTGGTTTTACTTATATCTGTAAAGAGTGGTTTAAAATTCAAAAGTATGTGGCCAATGCAATTGGTTTTACCATTGCAGCAAGCAGCAATTATTATTTAAACCGAATCTGGACTTTCAATAGTCACAACCCGGAAATTGCCGTAGAATTTGGACGGTTTTTCTTTATTTCTCTTATTGGGTTGCTTTTGAGCACGCTGGTTATCTATCTGCTGGTGTCAAAAGTGAAGATTAACTTTTACTTTAGCAAGTTGTTTGCCATTGGCGTTGTAACTATCTGGAATTTTGTAATTAACCTGAACTATACTTTTCTGGCCTGACGCTGCTTTTAATTTGTTTTGGTCATCGTCTCCGGCGTAATAATTATAAAATCAGCTTTGGAGCTGTTCTCTTCTTCAGGCTTGTCAATATTTTTTTGTTCTACAGCGCTGATGGTGAGAATTTTAAGATTTGGGTTCAGGTTTTTTAAATACCAAACAATTCCTTCAAAGTTGTCAGAATGGTAGGTGCCGTTAAAATGAAGGAAAGTTTCACCGGGGTTGAGGTTTTTATTGATAAAATATGCCATGGTGGCATCTTTAACGGCTTGTGCTTTGGGAAGATTTTCATTTACATGCCCGCCCTGGCCTCCCATCATTTCAATCATGCTTTTATAGCCGGGCAATTCAGCATCATAAGCAACAGGCAAAGGAGCGATATATGTTTTAGCAGCCGCGTCAAGCGAATCAAGCCCTTCAAATCCATTGCGGTTCACAATTGAAGCATACCTTCGTGGAATATTTGTTGCAATGAACCTTAAACTGCTGTCGCGGGCAAAACTAACCAAAGGCTTGTAGTCTGTCTTGTAATTCGGCCATAGTTTAGCCTCTGATTCAAAACTCTTTTCGGTTATAGCTCCTGAGAGATATTCATTCAGCAAGAGCGCATTGTCTGATTCAAACATCTCGGCGCCTAATACCAGTCTTTTCCCCTTTTCAGCATAGAGGGCTTTAGTGAGTTCAAACTGAAGCCAATGATTGATTGGATTATTGTGTTGCTCACCAAAAAATATTACATCCGCCTCTGATGCTTCTTTTAGCAGTTTCGAAAAATCAGTTTCTTTGTCTTTTTTGTTAAATATTTTATAGGCAGGCAGGTCGGCACTCATCGATGTGAGAAGTGCCAGACTTAAAATTAATAGCGTTAATCTTTTCATTCATTGAAGATGTTGAGAATGGTGAAGCTTGTTGATTTGACAGAATTAAATATCATCAGAATTGCTGAATAACAATACTGATCAACAAGGCAGACTGAATCTGGTACTTTTATGAAAATCCCGATTGGGTTTTCTATTAACAACAATCTTACTTAAGATGTTCCAGGTTATTTGAATTAAATGTCATCGGAAGCAGTGACTCAATACCTTCCATCTGAACAATGTGGCCGGTTTCTCCGGCAAAAATAACTCTTATTTTTTTCCCTTGTTTGTGCTCATATTCTGCAATTACCTGTCTGCATGCTCCACAAGGAGGAACCGGGCTGGTAACTTTCTTGTCGTCAGTATTGATGGTAATGGCAATACATTCAATGGTTTCACCGGGATATTGAGCCGAAGCGGAGAATATGGCAACTCTTTCGGCACACAAGCCTGATGGGTAAGCTGCATTTTCCTGGTTGTTGCCATCAATAATTTTCCCATTGGCCAGTCTGAGAGCAGCTCCTACTCTAAAGCCTGAGTAAGGGGCGTATGCTCTTAAAGCTGCGCTGCTTGCATTGTCAAGTAACTGGCTGTCAGCAGGGCTCAGATCTGATTGGTTGTCTGTTTCTAAGTATTGCAGGGTAATTTCTTTTTGTATCATTAAGCGTTGTATTACGGGCTCTAAATGTAAGAATTTTATAGCAGATAATGAGCAATTGCTACGAAGCGGTTTTGTTTAGTTTACGCCCAAAGAGTAAAAGTGCATTGAAAAAAGCAAAAAACGTTGCACCTGCCTGTGTCTCGAGTGTATCTTCCGTGAGCATCGACATGAAGATAATGGTGAAAAATACAACAAAGAAGTAGTCATTAAACTTGCCAAGTTTGAGGGGAGGATATAACAAACTAAACAGAAACCATAAAAAACCCAGTATCCCAAAGGCTATGAAAAAAGCCATAAACTGGTTGTGCGATCTGTTCCTGAAGGCGTTATCAAGCTTTGACCCCATTTCAGTATACGCTTTAGAGAATTCAAGATTCAGGTCTCCTGTTCCCACCCCTGTAAGCCAGTTTTGTTTTATGATATGTGCTGAAGTTTTCCAGTATTCAACTCTTTGCATAACTGATGAGGCATTGGGATCTCCATGTCGCACATAGTTGGTATAGCCCATGGCAATCTGGTCAATTCTTGACCGAAGGTTAAAGCTCTCAATATAAGTTACGTTAGCTACTCCTTGTTCAATGTGTTTTATTTCGCTGTCGGTCAGTGCTTTAACGCCTTCAGCGTCTTTGCGCAAGCCTTTGGAATTTAAGAAACGGATAAGTGTGTAACTTAGTTCCTGACCTTTTTTATCTAACCCATCATAGTCCAGTTTGCTTCTTCGGTTCCATTCTTGCCTTAGCTCTGCCGGCGCAAGATATATGCCTACATATTTGCCATTGTCAATACCGTAAGTACAGGTGTCATGAATATATGGTGTGCCATATTTGGTGTATTTGTCGAGCTTGCTGTAATCAAATTTTTCAGCATTGCTAAATTCTCTGACAGAGGAAACAAAATAATACCCAAACAATGCAGGGAAAAGCAGGGTGATGAGGATTGTAGGAATGCGGTATTTTACCGGATTTATCTTAAATATCAGATAAAATGTAAAAATAAGGGCAAGTATTCCGGTTATAACCAGTCCGGTAATTGATTCAAGTATAAATAAAAAGAGGAGAAACCATAAAACACCAATGGCAAGAATAATCTTTGAGGTAAGTGATTTATAAATATTAAACCAAAGGAAGTAAATCAGGATAAACACTGAAAAACAAATGGTGAGTCCAAATCTGATGTGAGAAATAAAAATGCTGATTTCTCGTGGGTCGCTGATTTGCCTGGTTATCAGGACAAAAATGCTGGCTATGGTACCCGCAAAAACCGCAAAGGTAAAAAAGAGTAAAAGCTGGTTAAGTTTTTTGCCTGATAAGGATGCTGATGTTGCTATAATCACCGGTAAACTTAACAGAGGTAACTTTATTCGTAAATCCTTAAGTGCATAATTCAGGTCGGAAGTGTATATGAGTCCGATGATATGCATCAGATACAAAGAGATAACCACCATGGCTGCGCGGTTATTGTATAGCATTCTGAATTTGCCGCCAATGTTAATAAACATGGTGGAAAACCAGGCCTGAAGTTTTACCATGAAGTTTTTTCCGGCCGCTTTTTGCAATTTTGAGTAGTCAGCTCCTTCCCATGCCCACAGCCCAAGCAATAAAAACTGGGAAATGCTCATCCCGAATTCCGACAAAGGGATGGACATAGCCAATAAAATCATGGCATAGAACATGAGCGAGGAAACATCTGTTTTAAAGAAACTTTGATTCTTAAAAAGAGCTGTCATCTGCGGCGTTGGCAAATTAGGGTTTGGTATTTGTGAGATTGCTGCTTCCGTCGAGTATTGCCTTGTAAGCTTTTATGTCATTTAAAACATGAATAGCAGAAACAATTTCCTGATCTTCGGTCAGCATTGCTTTGATGCGGCCTTTCTGAAAATAGTACCTTGACACTATCTCACTTCGCAACATGGATTTAATCTCATCTTTGAACTTTACCAGATCTGTCTGTTTATTATGTTTCATTTTCGATTCCAGTAAATCAAATTCTGCCTTCAATTCGGCATAGTATTGTTCAGTTTCCGCCGTTTTTTTGAGATCAACCAGCATTTTTTCACTTCGGGTGGTGTAGTCATAATCTTTATCGCGAAGCCAGTCAGTAAAACTGGTGTACATATCGTCTGTAATGATGAAGTCTTCAGGCTCCGGGATGGTTGGGTGCTCACGTTTGAATTTATTGGCATAGTCAAAAATGAGATTTTTCGAAATCAGGCTGATGGCAATATTACTGGCCAGAGGTTGTTCCGCTTTTATGTCAGGTTCAATTCCTCCTCCATCATAAACGGTTCTGCCAGTAGTGGTTTTAAAGCTGTTGATGAGGGAGTCAGGAATGTGTCTTGAAAAACCCATACTGTCTCTGTTGGCGTAATCTATTGCCTGAATACACCTCCCGCTGGGGATGTAGTATTTGGCAACTGTAACTTTCATCTGAGTGTTATAACTGAGCGGAATAATATTCTGAACCAGACCTTTACCAAAGGTTCTTTCTCCCAGTATTACAGCCCTGTCAAGATCCTGTAAGGCTCCGGCTACAATCTCAGATGCTGATGCACTGAAATCGTTGACAAGAACAACTATCGGAATTTCAGGATCTACCGGTTGTACAAAAGTTTTATAGGTTTTATTTCTGTCGGGGGTTTTACCTTTGGTGCTTACTACCACTTCTCCTTTTTTAACAAACAGATTGGTAATACTAACTGCCTCATTCAGCAATCCACCGCCATTGTCGCGCAAGTCAATAATTAAAGCTTTGAACTTTTCGTTTTCACGTAGTTTCAGAAAGGCATCTTTTACTTCCTTAGCAGAATTTTGCGTAAACCCGGTTAACTTAATGTAGCCAGTGTTTTCATCAACCATTGAGGAAAATGCGACGTTTGGAATGGCTACATTTTCACGCATTACTTCGATGTCGATGGGAGAATGGGAGCCTTCGCGCTGCACCAGGATGTTAATTTTAGTTCCCGGTTGTCCTTTTAAAATAGCACTTACATCGCTCACTGATTTTCCTTTGGTGTCTTTGTTGTTGATTTTCAGAATCTGGTCGCCAGGAATTAGTCCGGCTTTCTGTGCCGGGGAATTTTCGTAAGGTTCTGAAATCACAATGTAATCACCCTGCTTATGTATTAAAGCGCCAATGCCACCATATTGCCCGGTAGTCATGAAAGTGAAATCCTCGATCTCGGCTTCTGAAATAAAAACAGTGTATGGGTCAAGCTTGTCTAGTATTGCATCAATTCCAGTTTTTGTCAGGTCGCCATAGTTTATTTCATCAACATAATTGTTGTTGAGCTCTTTAAACATGGTTGCGAAGATGTCGAGGTTCTTTGATATTTCAAAGGATGACGAGTTTTGCGCATTTACGTTGAGGTTGACCAACAGGCCAATCATGAAGGTAAATAGTAATTTGTACACCTGTTTCATTTAACCGTTTGTTTGATTAGAATGTAAATCAGGGGACAGGGTCATAACCACTGCCTCCCCAGGGATGACATGATAGCACTCTTTTTATAGTAAGCCAGCCTCCTTTAAAAGGCCCGTGTTTTTTTATAGCCTCAACTCCATAGGCAGAACAAGTTGGTGTGTAACGACACGATGGAGGTAAATAAGGAGAAATGGCCCCCTGATACAACCTGATGATACCAATCAAAATGTTAGCCAGTAGTTTTTTCATGTGCAGAAACTAAACGCTGTAATAGCTGAATTATTATAGGTTCAAGCGAATTGATATCTACAATTTCTTTGCCCGCATAAATGAAGGCCAGATGGCAGCTTTTGCCATTCAGGCCTTCCATAGCAATATACTTATTTTTTCGATAACATTCTCTCAGCAGGCGCTTGATTTTGTTACGGTCAACAGCATGCCTGAAATTCCGTTTAGGGACAGATAGCAACACTTTGATGCATGGAGTTTTTTCGCAATCCGTTGGCAGCCAAAGCATTTTGACCGGGTATTTAAAAACAGCATTTCCGGTTTTAAAAAGCCTGTCGATGTCTGATATATTACACAAATGCTCCTGCTTTCTAAATGTTTGCATAGCACCTGTTGTTATGTTAGAATGCTTTCGTCAAAAGGAAAGCAGCTGTGATTATTTGCTTTTATTATTTACAGCCAGAAACTGTTCAATTGCTTTTGACATTGAAGGAGCAGTAGGAGTAGGGGCCTCAATGGTGATGGTTAAGCCGGCTTCACGCGCAGCCAGGGCTGTTGTTTGTCCGAATACACCAATGGCTTTTTCGCCTTGTTTAAAATCAGGAAAGCTCTTAAACAGCGATTTAATGCCAGAAGGGCTGAAAAATACCATCAATTCATATTTGTTTACATCAAGAAATGTCATATCACTCGAAACGGTGCGATACATAATGGCTTTCGAGTAATTGATCTTGTGTATGTCGAGTAAATCAGACAACTCGTTGTTATGCTCTTCATTGCATGGAAGCAAATACTTCTCAGTTTTATGCTTTCTGATAATGTCGACCAGCTCATTGAGCTCAAGTTTACTGAAGAAAATTTTCCGTTTTCTGTATTGGATGTATTTCTGCAGGTAATAAGCCGTTGCTTCCGAGGCGCAGAAATATTTCATGGTCTCGGGTATGTCGGTTCTTAATTCCCCTGCTAACCTGAAGAAATTATCAACACCATGCTTACTGGTGAAAATAACAGCTGTATAGTCAGATAAACGAACTTTGTTTTCTTTTCTGAATTCTATTGAACTAAGACCCTCAATCTTGAAGAATTTGTGAAAATCCAGGTTCAGGCAGTATTTCTTTATGATATCCCCATAAGGTGATTTCTCCAGTTCGGCCGGTTTAGGCTGCGAAATAAGTACGTTCTTGATTTTCAATTTTAATCCTATTTTAAAAATTAAACTTAATCAGAGTTACCGGTGTATGTATTCGCAACGCCCTGTTAATCAGAAGTTGTTATTATTTTGAATAATATTAGTACCGGTAAAATTTCGAGGGTGCAAAGATACAAAAATAAATAAACAAGCGAAAACGTTTGCGAGGTGAAGCTTATAGAAATACTTCTTAAAAATCGGAAAACAAGTCCTGTTATAAATACTGCAACTGCCAGATAGGTAATAATTGTACTTCCGGAATAATAACCTGCGACGGTCAAAGGAAACGCAATAATGCCGGTTGCAAGGTTGAATATGAGGCTGGTAAGTATATATTCAGCTGCTTCATGTCTGGTTCTGAAAAGGCTGCCCATGGCTTTTACCAGTAAAACTTTGGCCATCCAGAAAGAAACTACTGCTCCAAAAATTATATAATAAATCCTGAAAATATTTGTTATCCCAATAATTTCGCTGAGGTATCCCGAACCGAACTGATAAATTACAGTTGTTATGCTGGCTATGTAAACAAAGGCAAGTGCCGGCGTAATTCTTTCGTTGGTTACATTGCCTTCCCTGATAAGCTGGTTTACATTGTGCTTGGCGATTGTTGCCTTAAATAGTTGTTTAATCCGACGCGAGTAGTAGTATCTGACCCATGCTAAAATAATCAGACAAACCAGGAATGTTGCCGTCAGCCAGTCATCGCTGGGTTGATGCCTTACTGTCGGGGTGATTTGTTGAGATAAGTGGGCTGTGGTTTTAAAAATTGAGCTTTTGTCGTATACGGGGCCAATTGGAATGGCGCTTGTGCTGTCTTCCTGAAAAACAATTTCTTTAAGTTCAAACTTAAATTTATCTGCCGGCTTCACCGGATTCAGGCTGTCTGCCAGATAACCGGCATAGCTTGAGATAGAATCATGCTTTACTTCCTGTTTTTTTGCAACAGGTTGTAAATAGAAATTGGTATAAGTGGTTTGGTGCTCTGCGCTTCTCATTCAGCCTGCAAAATTAATACTTTTTGAGATGTACTGATGGGTTGTTTTTCAAGTCAGAAACAATATTTCAACAACCCTGATGGTTGGCAGAACTCAGGTCTTTTTTGATTTTTATGCCGTTTTTACTCGTTTGAGAATGAATCTCCGCTGCTTTATGGTTAAAAAAATGCTTTAGATTGAATGACAGATTTTTATAACATTGGCAGTATTGAAAATACCGGGGTTAGATATGGTGTGCTGATGTGTAAAATAACCCCTGGTAACAGCCGCCCGATGTAATGGCACAAAATGAACAGCCATAAGGATAGGCGCTTTAACTGAAAAATAACATATGATTAATTTAAAACACCGGTAAATAAGTTATAAATTTGCGGGCTGAAACTCAACTTGTTTAATACAATTCAGCCAATCTTTACTTACCATGTCATTGATGAAAGCCATCAGGGAAAATGCACAAAAGTTAAATAAGTGCATTGTACTACCCGAAGGAACCGAAGAACGGACGCTTAAAGCAGCCGATTTTATCCTCAAAGAAAAACTTGCCAGAATCATCCTTATCGGAAATAAATCCGAGATTCAGAACAAAGCGAATGAATGGGGACTACAGTTTATTGTACAGGCAACAATCATAGATCCTGTTGATAATCCCGATAAGGAACGTTATGCTAAAATTCTTTTTGAAATCAGAAAATCAAAAGGGATGACATGGGAGGAAGCGCTCAGGCTTACTGAAGATCCGTTGTATCTTGCCACCTTGTTGATTAAAGCAGGTGAAGCCGACGGAGAAGTGGCAGGTGCGATGAATGCAACAGGTAATGTATTGCGCCCGGCTTTTCAGATTGTTAAAACTCTTCCGGGAATCAGTGTGGTATCAGGTGCATTTCTGATGATTTTTAAAGACAATCCTTATGTGCCGGGTAATATTCTGGTTTTTGCTGATTGTGCTGTTCATCCTGATCCAACTGCTCCAGAACTGGCAGAAATAGCTGTGTCAACGGCCTTGACAGCTAAGGCTATTGCCGGGTTAGAGCCCCGCGTGGCTATGTTAAGCTTTTCAACCAAAGGCAGTGCTAAACACGCACTTTGCGATAAAGTGGTTGAAGCAACAAGAATTGCACGGGAAAAGGCTCCATGGCTAGAAATAGACGGCGAGCTGCAGGCCGATGCAGCTATTGTTGAAGCTGTGGGTATGTTAAAAGCCCCCGGAAGTCAGGTGGCCGGCAAAGCCAATGTGCTGGTTTTTCCCAGTCTTGAAACAGGGAATATTGCTTATAAGCTGGTTCAGCGTTTAGCCGGTGCAGAAGCCATAGGCCCGGTGTTGCAGGGAATGGCTGCACCTATTAATGATTTGTCAAGAGGTTGTTCAGTAAGCGATATTGTTAATTTGGTCGCTATTACTGCCAATCAGGCTGGTGGCATGTAATTTATCCTAAGAAAACTTAATAATACCATCATAAAAATGTCAGAAAGATTAGAAGATTTTAGCCTTGGAAAAACCATGCAATCCAAAGGCTCATTGCAAAAAGTGGGCGTTGTTGGCTGTGGGGCCATGGGCCAGGAAATTTCTGTGCTGGTCAGTCAGTCAGGAATCGAAGTTGCTTTTGTCGATATCAGCGATGAACGGGTTGCCGAGGTCTTTAAACGTATTGAAAACCAACTTGACGATCGCATTAGTAAATGGGGCCTTACCGGAAGTGAGAAAAAATTAATCCTGTCCCGCATCAAAGGTTCAACTGATTATTCAAGCCTGTCTGATTGTGATATTGTTATTGAAACAGTAAACTCTAAAAAGAAAGGAACCAGCCTTGAATTAAGAATGGAGATTTTCAAAAAAATTGAATCTGTGGTTTCAGTTGATACCGTTATCGTGTCGAACACTGCAACACTTATGATTTCTGAAATTGCTTCAGTGCTCAAACGCCCTGACAGAGCCATGGGCTTGCATTTCTTCTCACCGGTGAGCAAGGTTAAAGTGATTGAAGCGGTTCGCTCTGTTTATACCTCAGATGATACTTATAATCTTGTTAGTAAACTTGCTTTGTTGATTGGCAAAAAGCTGATCAATGTGAATGAATCAGCAGGAAATATCAGTACCCGCATGCTTGTTCCCTTGATTAATGAAGCTTGCGAAATTTTAATGGAAGGCGTTGCTTCGGTGATGGATATTGATGAAACCATGAAAGAAACTTCCGGTCTTCAGTTGGGCCCTTTCGAAATGGCAGATAAAATCGGTCTCGATAAGGTGCTGAAATGGATGGAAAATCTGTACATTGAGTTTGGAGAACAGAAGTATAAACCATCGCCTGTGCTGAAGCGCATGGTAAGGGCCAATATAGTGGGTCGCCGCGTTGGTGAAGGATTTTATCTGTACAAAGGTTCTAAAAGAATTCCAAAAACAGGTTCTATCATTAATTTAGGTCGCGAATAGTTTTCTTCAACATTTTTACGAAAAAATTTTAAAATGAAAGTAATCGTTTTGAACTGCGGAAGTTCATCCATAAAATACCAGCTTTTTGATTTGCCTTCCCGTGAAGTGCTGGCTAAAGGCCTGGTCGATAAAATTGGCCTCAAAGGTTCACTAATTAAGCATTCACGCAACGATGGTGTTGAAGTAAAGCTCGAAGGTGAAATTCTTGACCATCAACTTGGAATAGAATATTTACTCGGCGTCCTTATCAGCGAAAAATACGGAAGTATCAAAAGTCTGGATGAAATTCAGGCTGTTGGACACCGTGTGGTGCATGCCGGTGAAAAGTTCAATGGTAGTGTTTATATTACGGATGATGTAATTAAAGCTCTCGAAGAATGTATTGATTTAGCACCTCTGCACAATCCGCCAAATCTTAAAGGAATTTATTCAATTACCAGGTTATTGCCCGAGGTGCCTCAGGTTGGCGTATTCGATACTGCTTTCCATCAGACAATGCCCGATTATGTTTATTTATACGGGATTCCATATTCTTTGTATGAAAAGCACAAAATCCGCCGCTATGGTTTCCATGGTTCCAGTCACAGGTATGTTTCTCAGCGCGCATGTGAAATACTTGGAAAAAATATTGAGGATCTGAAAATTATTACCTGCCACCTTGGCAATGGCGCTTCTATAGCCGCCATTCAAAATGGGAAATCGCTCGATACTTCCATGGGTATGACCCCTATTGAAGGTTTGATGATGGGAACCCGTACCGGTGATTTGGATATCGGAGCTTTTATTCAGATTATCAATAAAGAGGAAATAGATGTGCCTGTTGCCAATACCCTGGTGAACAAACATAGTGGTATGTTGGGCGTTTCCGGAGTATCTTCTGATATGCGTGATGTTGAACTTGCTGCCGAAGAAGGTAACAAAAGAGCAAAGGTAACGCTTGAAATGTACTATTACCGGATAAGAAAGTATATCGGAGCATATGCTGCTGCCATGGGTGGTGTCGATTTAATTATCTTTACTGGCGGAGTTGGCGAAAACGATTCTGTTACCCGATATCTTACTACCAAGGATATGGAATTTATGGGCGTAATTTTTGACCAGAATAAAAATCATGGCTTACGTGGTAAAGAAGCTGTGCTTACTGCTGATGATTCGCGGGTAAAGGTGATGGTTGTTCCAACCAATGAGGAACTTGTAATTGCCCTTGATACCTATGATATTGTTACTTCTTTGTAAAACAATATATGAATAAAAAAAGGCAACCCATCGGGTTGCCTTTTTTTATTTGTCAGATTTCTTAGTCTAATTCATCCATAAGCTCGTCGGTTAACTCAAGGTTGTGGAATACGTTGTTAACATCATCGTCTTCCTCAAATAAATCAATAAGCCGCATTATTTTTTTTGCTGCTTCCTTATCAACCTTGACTGTGTTACGGGGCAGGCGCTGTAGCTCTGCATTTTCCGGCTCAATTTTTAATTCTTCAAGTTTTTTTATCATGGCGCCAAAATCTTCCATGGCTGTAGTAACTGTAATCGTTTCGTCTTCCAGCTGTATGTCTTCTGCTCCGGCATCAATAAGCTCCATTTCGAGCTCATCCATATCAATTTCTCCTTTAGGGATGGTAAAAATGCCTTTGCGGTCAAACAGGAATCCAAGTGAACCATTGGTGCCAAGGCTGCCCCCGAATTTATTGAAGTAAGAGCGAACATTGGAAACGGTTCGCTGGACATTGTCAGTGGTACATTCAATAAATACAGCTACTCCATTTGGTGCATAACCTTCATAGGTGGTTTCGGTATAATTGGCACCATCCTTGTCTGAACCTTTGTTAATGGCTCTGGTAATATTATCTTTAGGCATACTGGCACCCTTGGCGTTGGCAATTGCCAACCTGAGTCTGGGGTTTCCATCCGGGTCAGGGCCACTTTCTTTAACAGCTACTGTTATTTCTTTGATGATTCTGGAGAATATTTTTGAACGCTTTGCGTCCAGAGCGCCTTTCTTGCGTTTAATGGTTGACCACTTATTATGTCCCGACATATATTTTTGTTTTTTTGTTTTTGCTTCATTATCTGATGTCTGGCAAACTCACATCCAACATATCATCAGATTTTCGTGGTAAAATTACTAAAATTTTTAGAAACGAAAAATGCTGCCGTTTTTTGGCGGCAGCATTGGCAGAAACAACAACGGCATATTACCAGCTTGCGAGGGTAATTCCCACTGCAAAAGGATAAAGTTCAGGGCCGCGGTTATCTTTAAATAAGGTGCTGAGCGAATAGTTGGCAAATAAATTTATTTTACCCCATCCAATTCTGCCCATTAACTCAAATTTAAAAGGATTGGTGTCATATCCTTTATTGTCATGGTTTTTGTCCTTTTCTTTACTTCCGTCGTCGTAAACCATTTTTGTGTGTGAACCAATACGTAACCCGGTTAATAATCCACCCCCAATGTGAAAGCTGTTTTTCTTTGAAAACCTGTTTGTCTGGTATTCAAGAAGTATGGGCAGGGTCAGGTAGTTAACAACCAGTTTGCTTTTTAAATAATTGGTTCCCTCTGCATTCATATTTATGCCGTCAATTAATCCGGCTTCGTTTCTGACAATGGCTACATTGTTCTCAAATCGATAGTTGTTCCATTCAAATCCGAGCCCTGTTGTAAGGCCAAAGTTATTGCTGATAAGATTAAAATTTTGTTCAAAAAAGTTGATTGAAACGTTAATGGATTTTTCCATACGAAGGTCAAGAAATTCATAGCCTGCAGGCATATCGAACTTCATGTCTTTATTCACATATCCGTTAATTCCCATGTCAAAACCACCCCAATGACCGTCAAATCTTTCATTTCTGTGGCGTTTAAATCCTACATTCCCATCTTCATCAATCTCCAGTTCATTGCCTCCGATTTTTACTTTTGTCGGGTTTCCTTCAACTACTTCAACCTTGAGGTTGCCAATATTTACGAGTGTTGAATCTCCTGCTTCAGAAGTTATAACCAGACCTTCTAATTGGTCAGTATTCACTGTTTCCGGATTGTCGAGCTGTAGATTGTAGTTTCCGGTCTTGGTTATCCTTTTAACCTGTCCGTTGTCAATATATGACATGGCACCGGCTCCGCTTACCTCGGCATTCAGGCTGCTGCTGGCATACACCTGTGCTTTAGCTGCTCCACTTACTTCAGCAGTTGTGGAAATGGTGCTGAGTTTGTAGGCGTCGAGCTTTGCTGCACCTGATACACTTGTCGTGTGTTCAGCTGCTTTGCCCGATATAATGGCTCTGGCTGCGCCGCTAATGTCGCTTTTAAGTACTTGCGATTCAATTTCTATGGTGGTTTTTGATGCGCCGCTGGCATCAAGGCTCAGGTTTGAAAAGTTCAGATTTCCTGTCGATTCAATTTTTGCCGCGCCACTGATTTCTATATCTTTTAAATCAGGCACTGTGATATAAACTTTGAGAGCACTCGGGTTGTTTAGCCCGCTCGAGGTAATTTCCAGTTTGTCGTTGTTAACTTCAGTTATAACTTTATCAATGTAGTTATCATCTGTTTCAACAGTGACTATGGTCGGGCTCCCCTGGTTCAGCTTTACATAAAAAGCGCTGCCAACTTCAATAGCGGTGAAGTTTGGAAGTGTTCTGTCCTGTTTTACGATGTTTCCGCTGCCTTTAGATTGTGCGTAGCCGGCGTTGAATGAAACAAGGAAGCAAATCGCTATAGCGGCTAGCTTCAGAGATGTGGCAGTTGTTTTCATAATATTAAGGATTAGTTTTGTTTTGTTGTTTTGCTTTTTCTTTGTGACGGGCAACTGTATGAGTTTGTTACAGAAGTTATCTTTTTTTTTGCTGTTGATGACTCAAAATGGGGAAAGGGAGGGTGATGGTCTTAAGTTTAACTTAAAAGTGTGTAAATGAAGCTGATGGAAAAGTTTAATTACATGCTCAACCAATTCGGTTGTAACAATGAACTTGTCTGATACAGTCAGGATGAAAGTATAGGAATGAATGGATTGATAGCAGAAAGGGCTAGCTAATTGTTTCTTCTTCTTAAAGAGTAATTTTTGCCACCTTCTGAAAGCCTGATATTACTGACTTCGCCATTTGTATTAACATCTCTCTGGAGTTTGAGGTCGTTATCAGTGAGCATATTTATTCCACTAATTCCAATATCTGCCAGAAGCCAGCCATTTAAATTTTCAGGAATTTGCGATGCAATTTGAGCACCGGAGCTCAACAAACTATTGGCTCTTCTGCCCGCCTTGAATCTGGTCAGTATTTCCGGCTGATTGTCATTAACGTCATCGGATTCTCTGGTCTCAAGTCCTGCTAACATTATTTCCTGCGAAAGTCTGATATCTTCATAAAGATCAGAATAAAAATTGCGTTGCTGACTTTCTGGTGTAGGGCTTGATACATTGATGAAATGTTTTTGAGGAAGCGGGCTGAGGTTCTCTTCAATAGGTTTATTGCCGGCATTTGCCTTAACGGTTTCTTTTATTATTGTTTTTTGGCGAACAACTCCGTGGGGCTTTGGTGCATTTTCTAATATATCAGCCTGTTTTGCTGATGGCAATATTTCATTTTCCTTTTCTGAATTTTCAATACGGGCAGTAGCCTTTATTGTTGGTTGTTCAATTCCGCCAATGGTATCTTGAAGTGATTTATCTGACTCGGGTGAAATTCTCAAGTAAATAGAAATAAGAATCAGGATTGAAGCAGCAGCAGCACCATAATAGAATATGTTGCGCCATGCAGCAATCACCTTTCTTTTCAATTCAGCTTTGGCAGGATAGTAAATTTCCTTGTTAGGCCTGAGGCGGGCTGCTTTGTATAAATTAAATTCATGGCGTAGCTCAGCATGTTGATTTAAAAATTGTTCAACAGCGACAGTCCCTTTTTCAGATAAGTCGCCTTCATGGGCAGCGATGAAATAATGTTCGTAATTGCCGGTATTTAAATGAATAGCATCATTATCGGCGGGTTGTTTTAATGCTTCGGCAAATTCAAAGGTTAAACGGGCTTCAGGCTCAAGTGTAAAGAGCCCTATTTCAGCAGCTTCTTCTTTTAAATCGGGATTTTGCTCAAAAAAAAGCAGTAGCTCTGCCACCTCCACTGTGTCAAGCTTACCATCGAGGTAGTCAATGATGAATTCTTCGTAATTCTGAAGACTAATTCCTTTGTTTTTCATGGCATCTCTCTCCTTATGCCTTGTTAAATTACCCGGTCGGGGCTTCCAATGTAGTTTTTAAGACTCACTCGTGCACGATAAATATAAACTTTTACCTGCGATTCATTTAATCCGGTAATTTGTCCGATTTCTTCATATGTGTAACCTTCATAATCACGCAGGGTAATTACCGCTTTTTGCATTTCAGGCAAAGTTTCCAGGGCAAGGTTCAGCACTTCCTGAAGATCGGAGTAACTGTTGTGCACAGAAAGTCGGTTTTCATGCTCTTCTTCTAACCTTGACATCCTTTTTTCGCGTCTGATTTCATCAATCATGGTGTGATAAGCTGTGGTGAACAGATATGATTTGGCTTTTACGTAAGAAATTTCTCCTGATTTTTCCCACATCTTTGAAAAAGAGTCCTGTACTACATCGCGCGCACGCTCCTGATTCCCAATGTTTTTGAGAATAAATCTGTATACGCCATCCGCGTACCTGCTTACACATTCATTGTATTCCGCTGTTGTCATCTGCCCTGATTGGTTCAGTCGGTTGCTTATATGACAATTTACTGGCTGAAATGTTACAAGATTAATAATTATTTTTCATTGCCTGTGAATTTTCAATTCATTCTGTTTCTTTAAATAATTAACTTTGTTATTATTTTGATACTTTTCTGACTAACTGATAAATAATATGATGCCTCGTGAAACATCTAATGACTTGCTAATGAATGGTGTAGCTTATTCTAATGTTGCTGAGAAGGTGTATACTGATGAATCCGTTTTTTCATATGTATGCAATCGTAAAGGACAAATGAGCTCCTTTATGTTTAATGGCAAACGATTATCAGATACGGGTAACTTGAAAAATGACGGCCTCCCTGCATTTTGGCTTAAAGCCCTTGAAGTTTTTTTGGACGGAAAAAGCGTACAAGATCTGGAACTGATCAATAGTGATGCACCTGTTGAATGGACATCTGAAGTTTTTTTTCAGGGAGAAGTTTTTCGGTTTAACATAAGTAAACTTCCGATTGATATTGGCAACGGAGACAAGATTTTACTGACAACCATAAAAAACAGTGCTACAACACAAGCGCATTCGGATGAAGTGGCTATCAGAAGAATGTTGTTTAACCTGGTGGCTGATAATATGTCTGATGTGTTTTGTGTTTTTGATTTAAACGGGAAACCAATTTTCATAAGCTCTTCTATCGAAAAACTAACCGGATATACATCGGCCGAACTGTTTCAAATGCCTATGGCTGAAGTACTCAGGCCGGTTTCATACGGGGTTCTTAAATCTGTTTGGGATAAATTTACCGGTATTGTCGAAAAATCTGAGATTAAAAGAGAAGCTTTAAAGTCTGAATTGTTTGAACTCGAGTTTGAAAGAAAGGATAAAATATTATGCTGGGCAGAGGTTTCTGCTGCTTTATTTTGTGACGAACACGGAAAGACGCGTGGTATTCATTGTCTTATCAGGGATATAACAGAACGCAAAGAAGAGCAGGAAACCATGCACCATACTTTGCAGCACGAAATAGAGCTAAGTATGGTAAAGTCTAAATATATTTCTACCATTTCGCATGAATTCAGAACGCCCTTGTCAATTATCTACAGTAATCTTCAATTGCTAGAAAACCATCGTTTTCAGCTTGATGAGGAAACCATTGGTGATGCTTTTGAATTGAGCCGCATGGCTGTGAAGTCCTTGCTCAGAGTGCTTGATAAAGTTACTGTAATTGATGCTGTTAATAAAAATAAACTCGAATTTAAACCTTCATCTGTCAATTTGCCGGATGTGTGTCATCGGATTGTTAAAGATTTGAATGAAATGGAAATGTATCCCGACAGGATAGAGCTTATGATTGATGCAATTCCTGATGAAGTGTGGATTGATGAGAGTTTGTTTAACCATATTTTCATAAACCTTCTTCATAATGCACTTAACTTTTCGGATAAGAAGAAGAAAATTCAGTTTAAGGTAAGTCTAATTGACAGCCGGGAAGCTTTGTTTGTTATTTCAGATAATGGAATTGGAATTCCTGAAGAAGAGTTCGGTTATATTTTTGAACCTTTTTACCGCGCAAGTAATTCTCGCAATGCACGGGGCTCAGGATTAGGACTGGCAGTTGTCTCTGATTGTCTGCGACTTCACAATGGCAAAATCAGTTTTGAAAGTAAAGTTGGTGAAGGTTCAGTTTTTAAAGTAATTTTGCCAATTATACCAGAAGGCTAACTTAAATTTAGTATATAAAAGTTGATATATGAACGGTGAAACCAGTAATATTAAAATTTTACTTGTAGAGGATGATAAAGCTCTGGCAATAACTATATCCAACTTGCTCAGGGTGAAAGGATATGAGGTGACTCATGCCGGCGATGGAGCAGCTGGTATTCAAAAAGCATTTGCTCTTTTGCCCGATTTAATTCTTTGTGATATTTCTATGAATGAAATTAGTGGCTACGATGTTTTTAATGTATTGAAAGAGAGTTCGGCTACAGCAATGATTCCTTTTGTTTTTCTAACAGCCAAGTCTGATTTAAAGGAAATCAGGTTTGGCATGCAGTTAGGCGCCGACGATTATATAGTAAAACCTTTTGAATACGATGAATTGTTAACCTCAATTGCCACCCGGCTCAATAAAGCTGAAGCTCATCGCAAGGCAAACGAAGAAAAATTTATTGCCTTGTCGATGATTTCGCCATATGGGATTTACATTTATCAGGGAGATAAATTTATTGAAACCAATCCCAGCCTTTCGTCTGTAATTGGCTATTCGCGCGAAGAGTTGCTTGGAATGGGTTTTAGCGATATCATTGTTGAACAGGACAGGGCCGCTGCTATTGATAAAATTACAAGATGTCAGCGGGGATTTGAGAAAGAAATTCATATCAAGTTTAAAGTAAGACATAAAGACGGGCACATTATAAATATTGAACTATACGGAATTGAAGGATTAAAGGTAAAAGGGCGCTCCAGTTTATTGGGAGTTTTTAATGTTCTAAAGCCTGATGTTCAGGAAAAGAAAGGGCTGGAGAGCTTAAGTCTTAAAGATATTGAAGAGTTTGAAAAGGCTGTTGACCTGATTTCAGGAAACCGTAGCTATGTTTCTACCGAGCTGATTAACCGGCTGATTGCTGTATTCAAGGATAATGAAACAATCAAGGAAAAAAGCACAGAAGATGTTATTTGTTTCTCAAACAGAGAACTTGAAGTGCTGGGCCTTGTTTGTAAGGGGTTGTCAACCAAAGAAATAGCTGATAATTTGTTTATCAGCAGCCGCACTGTTGAAAAACACAGGGCAAATCTGATGACCAAAACAGAAGCAAAAAATATTATAGAAGTAATAATCTATGCTGTTAAGCATAAGCTAATCGACATATAACAAAACAGGTGCAGGGTTGTACTAATCAAGTTTAAGTACAGCCAAAAAAGCGGTTTGCGGCACTTCAACATTGCCTACCTGACGCATTCTTTTCTTGCCTTTTTTCTGTTTTTCCAAAAGTTTACGTTTACGCGTGATATCACCTCCATAACATTTGGCTGTAACATCTTTTCTTACAGCTTTAACAGTTTCACGCGCAATTACTTTAGCTCCAATCGCAGCCTGAATGGCAATGTCAAATTGTTGCCTTGGTATCAGTTCTTTAAGTTTGGTACACATTCTCCGGCCGAAGTCATAAGCATTATCCTGATGAATAAGTGTTGATAGTGCATCTACAGGCTCACCGTTCAGAAGAACATCAAGCCTCACCAGTTTGGCTTGCTTGTAGCCGGTTACATGATAATCAAATGAAGCATAGCCTTTAGAAATGCTCTTGAGTTTGTCATAGAAATCAAAAACAATTTCACCCAGTGGCAGCTCAACAGTCAGTTCAATTCTGTCGCTGGTTAAGTAAACCTGATTTTTCAATGTGCCTCTTTTGCCAATACAAAGAGTCATAACAGCTCCAACATAATCCGATTTCGAAATTATCTGAGCTGTAATGTAAGGTTCTTCAATAAATTCAAGATAGTTGGGGGCAGGTAATCCTGAAGGATTATGTACTTCGATGATTTCGCCCTTGGTAGTATGTGCTTTATATGAAACGTTAGGAACCGTGGTAATGACATCCATGTCAAATTCCCGGTCCAGTCGTTCCTGAATAATCTCCATATGGAGCAAACCCAAAAAGCCACACCTGAATCCAAACCCCAGCGCGGCCGATGATTCCGGCTCAAATACCAAAGAAGCATCGTTCAGTTGAAGTTTCTCCATTGAAGCCCTGAGCTCTTCATAGTCATCTGCATCTACCGGGTAAATACCGGCATATACCATGGGTTTTACATTGGTAAAGCCTTCTATAGCTTTGAGACATGGTCGTTTGACATGGGTAATGGTATCGCCTACTTTTACTTCTTTTGAGGTCTTAATGCCCGAAATAATGTAGCCTACATCGCCGGCCCGTAATACGTCTCTGGGCTGTTGCACCAGTTTTAAAACACCAATTTCATCGGCATAATACTCTTTTTGGGTTGCAAAAAATTTAACAAAGTCACCTTTTCTGATTTCTCCGTTAATAATTCTGAAATAAGCAATTATCCCTCTGAAAGAGTTGAATACTGAGTCGAAAATTAATGCTTGTAGCGGAGCTTCAGGATCGCCAACCGGAGCTGGAATGTTCTTGATAATAGCCTCAAGAATCTGTTCAATTCCCATGCCGGTTTTGCCACTGGCCCTGATAATGTCGTCGGGTTTACAACCGATTAAATCTATAATCTGTTCTTCAACCTCCTCAGGCATGGCATTATCCATATCCATTTTATTCATAATGGGGATAATCTCCAAATCATGTTCTAATGCCAGATAAAGGTTCGAGATTGTTTGCGCCTGAATGCCCTGTGTGGCATCAATAATAAGCAAAGCTCCTTCGCAGGCAGCTATTGACCTTGATACTTCATATGAAAAATCAACGTGTCCCGGAGTGTCAATCAGATTCAGTTTGTAGTTTTCTCCTTCAAACTTATATTCCATCTGAATGGCATGACTCTTAATGGTGATTCCGCGTTCACGTTCCAGATCCATATCATCGAGCACCTGGTTTTGTTGTTGTCTCTCCGATAGAGTACCTGTGAATTCAAGGAGTCTGTCAGCAAGTGTGCTTTTGCCGTGATCTATATGGGCAATGATACAAAAGTTACGGGTGTTTTTCATCGGTGCAAAGGTAAGACGAAAATACGTATGTTTTTATATGCAAAATGATAGTTCATTACATTTGATTCAAATCTGTTTGAATGCTTCTGTTTTCAAGCCTTTCAGTAGTGTTTGGATTCTTTATTTTCAGGCTGAAAATACTGTTGTTCAATAAATTTGACTGCTTTTTTACAATAAGGAGGCATTTTGCAATTAAGCAATTTAATCAGTACCTTTGCACCGTTTTTTTCAGAATAATTACTAACCTAAGTAAAAGTAAAATGGCAAAAATTAAATTAGCGATTAATGGATTCGGAAGAATCGGCAGAAATGTGTTCAAACTGGCTCTTGAAAGAGAAAACATTGAAGTTGTAGGTATCAATGACCTTACCAGTACAAAAACACTTGCTTATTTGCTCAAATACGACTCAACTCAGGGTCGGTTTGCCGGAAAAGTTGAATTTGACGAAACTTCGCTTATTGTTGATGGCGTTAAATATGCTGTAACAGCAGAACGTAGCCCTGTGAATATTCCCTGGGCAGTTACTCCTGATGTAGTTGTTGAAGCAACCGGTATTTTCCGTGCTAAAGAAAGTGCAAAAGGCGGATATGGCGATCACCTTAAAAATGGCGCTAAGAAAGTTATTCTTACCGTTCCTTCAAAAGATGCAATTGACCGTACGATTGTTCTTGGTGTGAATGATCATGATTTAAAAGAGTCAGATCAGTGCATTTCTAATGCTTCCTGTACAACCAATTGTCTTGCACCGGTTGCCAAAGTGCTTAACGATAAATTTGGTATCGAAAACGGGTTAATGACAACCATTCACTCATATACCAACGACCAGACTATTCTTGATGCTCCTCACAGCGACCTGCGCCGTGCCCGCTCTGCTGCCGTCTCTCAGATTCCAACAACTACCGGTGCTGCAAAGGCCGTAGGAATTGTTATTCCTGAGCTTAAAGGTAAACTTGATGGACTTGCAGTTCGCGTTCCAACCCCAACCGGATCTCTTGTTGACCTCGTGGTTAACCTCAAAGTTGAAGTTACCAAAGATCAGATTAACGCTGCTATGAAAGAAGCTGCTGAAGGTCCGATGAAAGGTATTCTTGAATATACAGAGGATGAAATTGTTTCTGTTGATATTGTTCACAATCCTGCTTCTTCAATCTTTGATGCACAAAGTACAATGGTTAACGGAAAAACTGTAAAAGTTCTTTCATGGTATGACAATGAATGGGGATATTCAGCCCGCGTTGTTGACCTCGCTGAAAGACTCTTCTAAGGAATAAAGCTTTATTTTTCAAAAAGGGCTGCCTTTTATGGCAGCCCTTTTTTGTGTAGTATCAGGATATCATCACCTTAACAGATGTATGCTGTCTGTGAGCGTTCGTTTTTGTATCCGCTTGTCGTCAGGCGTTTCAGGTGAGCCTACTACTTCATATACATCACAAACGTAAAAATAAACGCCATCAGCACACTCTTTGTTTGAGCTCTTGTCACGACCATCCCACTTTATCTCAGGATCATTGGTTTCAAATACCACGACTCCCCATCGGTTAAATATTTTCATATCAACTTTCTCAACTGATGTATAACCCGGAAAAGGAACAAAAAAGTCGTTGAAACTATCACTGTTTGGCGTAAAAACATTCGGTAACCGGTACCTGGGGCAATTATCAATGCTAACACAAACTTCAGTATAGTTTGTTGTATCTGCATTGCCGTTCAAATCTTCACCCACCAGGAAAAAGCATCCGGCAATAGTCTGCAGGTTGTTGTACACGAAACTTGTTGTTAAAGCATCAAAAGTGCCTATAAGTATATGTGGTGAACCTTTTCTGTACAGATAATATCTTTCTATGTCGGGTGCGCAGCTTGTTGATAAATCATTCCAGCTGAAAGCAAGGGATTGATTGTCACAGTTGACTTCCACTTCAAGCACAGGGGGGCATGGTGCAACATTGTCTTTGGGCTTTTCACAGGTCTCCTGCGAAAAATTTATAATCGGGTCGATATAACCCGGAGTGCCATAAGTACCCGATGTTCTGACCTTGTAGCAGTATTCCTGGTCGTTTATCAATTCTTTGTCAGTGAAAACTGGTAAATTGCTGGTTGCAATGGAGTCAAATAGTTGAGTAATGTCGTTTTTTCTGAAAATGGTGAATTCCTGATTAACCCAGGGTACATTATATTGGATAGTTACTTTTATTTCTTTGTCGGATGGGGCCGTTTTTATATAAACGGATGATGCAGGCACTGCAAACCCGATAGAGAAAGTGTTTCCCGGGGTGTTGTTGATAAATTCTATCGAATAGGTCCAGGCAGTATCCCGTGTATTCAATCCGGTATCTGTAAAAGTTGTGTCGTTCAAATCAAAAAATTCGGCTACCAGCTGACTGTTTGCACTGTTAAAACCCTGAGATCTGTAAAGCCGGTATATAAAAGGGCCGGGTGTTTGAATTAAATCAAGTTCAGTTGGTTTCGACCATGCTATATAGATGTTACCATCGTTTGTTGAAGTATTGTTAACGCTTACATTGGTAATGACAGGGAGATCTTTTTTCAGACTGGCACAAAACTCTTCCGATGCAATGCTTTCTGCCCCGTCTTCAAACCATGAAGTAACGATATAACAGTAACGGATTCCACGTACAAGGCCTGCTCCGTTATTGTTATCAGTATAGGTAGTGAGATTTGCCCCCGAGGTTTGAGCAATAAGGCTGTAGCCAGTTTCAGGAGGAACTCCTGTTTCACAATTTCCCGGTAAATAGCCCGTAGAGCCTGCTCTGCGATAAATTCTATAGCCTTGTGCTTCAGCACAAATGTGCTGATCCCAGTTCAATATAAGGCTGTTGCCCAAAGGAACAGCGCTTGGATTTAAAACGGGAGGTGCTATTACGGAAATGTTGGTTGTTTTGAGGTCGAACAGATTCACGGGGCTGCCATTGTCAATGGCCTTAAAATAAATCTGATAAGGCGATTTTCTTATATGCTGGCAAACTGTAGGCCAGATTAATGTCTGACTAACCTGTCCGGCAGAATCGCCGGGCTGTTCAAAAGTAGCAGGGCTGACAGGAAGGATAAGCGGGCCTCCGCTGGCCGTAAGTCTGATATTATTATTGTCGGCATCAGTAGCTTTTACAAAAAGCCTCAGCGTGTCACCGGCAATTACACAGGTGTCTGAAATTACTTCGAGCACAGGCGGGTTGTTGTCACAGGCACTGATGTTCACCTGCATATCTCTTGTAACATATCCAACCCTGATGCCATTTCGCCATTCTTCAATAATAAAGGCAAAATTGTATTCGCCTTGCCGCGTAGGTTTATC
This sequence comes from Lentimicrobiaceae bacterium, assembly GCA_020636745.1. Classification (NCBI taxonomy): domain Bacteria; kingdom Pseudomonadati; phylum Bacteroidota; class Bacteroidia; order Bacteroidales; family Lentimicrobiaceae; species Lentimicrobiaceae bacterium. The sequence goes on from JACJXH010000001.1 coordinate 456,078, forward strand.
CCAGTAAATGTCTCCACTTACAGGATTTATGGTAAAAGTGCCCGGATTTTCAGTGTCAACTTCACTTGGAAGTTCATATCCCGGAATGTCTAATCCGCCAGCTCCTTTACAATTCACGAGCCTGTATGATAAGCTGTCGCCATTCGGGTCATAAGCTCCGGCGTTATGCAGGTATGGCAATCCAACACATCCATTGTCGATAGGAGGGAGCAGTAAAACGGGCGAACTATTGCTGCCCAGAAAAGGATTAATAACCAGCAGTGTTTCAATGTAAAGCGGTACATCAACTGAGTTTGGAATGTTCTGAATGCCCAGGTTTCGGTTAGGATCTTCAAGCCAGATACGATAGGTACTCGCCGCAGCATAAGTGTGAATGCCTTTATAAATGTTTAACCTGATTTCAACAGAGATGTTTTCACCGGTATGTTCGCAAAATATACCAGCAGGTGTTTGTCCTGATGGCCCGTTGGATCGGGGAAGCACACTGCTCTGTCCATCTCCCCAGTTAATGGTGAGTTCGCATCTGTCAGCAGCACTGGGCGCAAAAGTATATGTTGTGATGGTAACCTCATATGTCAGGCCGGAAATCTGCCGGTAGGTGATTTCCCCGGCCCGCTGATGGGTTGCCATTGCTGAAAAACTAAATATCAGGACTGATATAGCAGGGAATAAAACGCGAAAAAGCCTGAGTTTATACATGCCTGAGTTCATTGGGTTGGTTTGGTGCAGAACAGCCGCACAATTTAATATGTTCAAAAGTAGTCAAAATTCAGTAAATCCTTCCATTTTGCACAAAAACAATACCGAATCTTTGTCTTATGCTCAAGAATTGCAGCAGGTATTCAGGTTATTTGATCAAACACGAAATATTTGCTTTGCAAATTTGTTATTTTCGCTGAATTATGCCAGTTTGCAGTGTTCTTTTAATGATTAACTTTGTTTTGCTTATTACTCCATTAAACCAGTTTTTACCGCATGTATACAATCAATCCTGAACAGGAACGTAAGGAAATTCTTAAACGATATCGTGAGCTTTTAAATGCCTGGAATACTGGTGCGGGAGAGAGAAATCAACGTATGGTTCGTAAGGCTTTTAACCTTGCAGCAACCGCACACAAAGATATGCGCCGTAAAAGCGGGGAGCCCTATATTTATCATCCAATTGAGGTGGCTCGCATTGTTGCCGGCGAAATAGGACTGGGCGAAACTTCCATTGTATGTGCCTTACTGCACGATGTGGTTGAAGATTCCAATTATACCAACGATGATATCAGGCGGATGTTTGGCGATAAAGTAGCCCGCATTATTGATGGCCTGACCAAAATTAAAGAACTTTTTGACCATACCACAGCCTCGGCGCAAGCAGAAAACTTTCGCAAGATGCTCCTTACCCTTTCTGATGATGTTCGGGTAATCTTGATCAAACTGGCCGACAGGCTGCATAATATGCGCACCCTCGATGCCATGCCGCCAGAGAAACAACTGAAAATCGCTTCTGAAACCATTTACCTTTTTGCTCCTCTCGCACACCGACTCGGCCTGTATGCCATAAAAAGTGAACTTGAAGACCTGGCACTTAAATATACCGATCCGGAAGTTTATGCCACTATCTCCAGAAAACTTGCTGAAACCGAAGTGTCACGAACGAAGTTTATCAATAAGTTTATTTATCCTATCCGCAAAGCACTTCTTGAAAACGGAATGGAATTTGAAATTCTGGCACGCGAGAAATCAATCTATTCTATTTGGAATAAAATGAAATCTAAACAGGTGCCTTTCGAGGAAGTGTTTGACCTGTTTGCTATCAGAATTATTATTGATACAAGTTTTGAAAATGAAAAATACCAATGCTGGCAGGCTTATTCCATCGTAACCGATTATTATAATCCTAAACAGAACCGTTTGCGCGATTGGATTTCTACTCCTAAAGCCAATGGATACGAATCATTGCATACAACTGTGATGAGTCAAACCGGCCAGTGGGTCGAAGTGCAAATCAGGACCAAGCGAATGAATGAAATTGCCGAAAAAGGCTATGCTGCTCATTGGAAATATAAGGAAAAATCAAGTGTTGAAAGCGGACTGGATCGTTGGCTGAATAAGATTAAAGAGTTACTGGCTTCGCCCGATTCCAATGCGCTTACCTTTCTCGACGAGTTTAAACTCAATCTGTTTGCTGATGAAATAATGGTGTTTACCCCTAAAGGGGATGTGAAAACACTTCCATCCAATTCCACCGCGCTCGATTTTGCTTATAATATTCATTCCGAAATAGGCAATCATTGTATCGGAGCCAAGGTTAACCATCGGTTGGTGCCTCTTAATTATCAGCTTAAAAGTGGCGATCAGATTGAGATAATAACTTCGCGGAAACAGAATCCACGTGATGAGTGGATCAATTATGTTGTTACCGCCCGAGCTAAATCTTTTTTGAAAGATGCACTCAAAGAACAGCGAAAAAAATATGCCGATGATGGCCGTGCAATGCTGGAGGGTTATTTCAAAGAGCTGAAAGTGGAAATGACCCGTAACAATTTATTGCTCTTGCAGGAATGCAATCGCATCAATTCAACCATTGACCTTTATTATAAAGTAGCGCTCGGAGAATTGGGACTGAAAGAGCTGAAGGATTGTATGCAACAGCACGATAAAAGCGGATGGTTTAATATCATTACCCGGCCATTTGTCAGATCTAAACCCAATATCCCGCAGCGAATCTCTGAACAGGTGCGGAATAAAATTCCCGAGAAAAAAGGCATCGTATCAGAAAATGAAGTTGAATATCGTATTTCTGAATGTTGCAACCCAATTCCGGGAGATGATGTGCTTGGCTTTGTGGCCCAGGATGAAAGCATTTGGATACATCGCACAAATTGTCCCGAAGCCATTCAGCTAATGTCCAAATATGGTAACCGAATCGTTAAAACCAACTGGTCAAACCGTGAGGCTGCCACATTTTTAAGTGGCATCAGGGTTGAAGGATTTGACAGGCTGGGGCTGATTAATGAGATGGTTAAACTCATTTCTGAACAAATGAGCCTGAATATAAGGTCGTTTCATATAGATTCAACCGGAGAAGTTTATGAAGCTACTATACTTTTAATGGTGCATGATACGGATGATTTGAATCGTTTAATGAACGAAATGAAAAAATTGCAGGGAATAAGTAGTGTATTTCGTATCAGCAGAATTTCTGATGTAGCCCGATAAATTTTTATTAATCACTAAAAATGCATGTAAGTCGTTGATAAGCAGTTGAATATATTATTTTTATTTATTCCAAATATTAATAAGGATTTTTATTACTTTTATACCCGATTCAGAAGTAAGCCTGTTGCTGCCTGAATTTTTGTATTTTGCTTGATATGAATTATTAGGCCGTTAAAATATCCAATCGACATGAGAGATAATGACAGACTGAATTTTGACACGGTAAAAGGTATTTTTACTGACTACCTTGAAAGTCACGGACACCGTAAAACGCCCGAACGATACACTATTCTGAGGGAGATTTATGCTACCGACGGGCATTTCGACATTGAAACCTTGTATATTCAGATGAAAAACAACAAATACAGGGTTAGTCGTGCCACGCTGTATAATACAATTGACCTGTTGCAGAACTGCAATCTGGTTACAAAGCATCAGTTTGGTAACAATTGCTCGCAATTCGAGCGATCATTCAAATTTAAACAACACGACCATTTTATCAATATTGAAGATGGTACTGTCCTGGAATTTTGCGATCCGCGGCTTCAGGAAATTCAGGCTTCTATTGAAAAGATGCTGGGTGTTACTATCACCAATCATTCTCTTACATTCTACGGTTATCTGAATAGTCAGTCTAAATCTGGTAATAAAGAGACGGATGCTGCTAAAATAGAAACAGAAACAGTTTAAGTTTTCTGATGTAAGATGAGATTTCGGAAAGATTAATTCCTGATTTGCCCGATTTTTACTATCATTGCACAACCATTGAAAACCAATGGAATAAATCGGAAAAAAGGTGAAACCTTGTAGCAAAGGCTTCACTTTTAGTGTGTTAAGATGTAACCTAATTTATAATGAAAGTTGACGTACTACTTGGCCTGCAATGGGGCGACGAAGGAAAAGGTAAAATTACGGATGTTCTGACACCGGAGTATGATATTATTGCCCGTTTTCAGGGAGGGCCCAATGCAGGTCATACGCTGGAATTTAACGGAATGAAACATGTACTTCATACCATCCCTTCAGGTATCTTTCATGCCGATAAGATGAACGTGATTGGCAATGGGGTGATTGTTGACCCCTGCATTTTTGCCCGTGAAATTCTCAAACTTCGCGAAAGAGGTGCCACTCCTGAGAAAAATCTGTTGATATCAAAAAGAGCACATCTTATTTTACCTTCACACAGATTAATCGACAGCGTTTATGAAGCTGCAAAAGGTAAATCTAAAATTGGTTCAACCCTCAAAGGCATTGGCCCTGCTTATACTGATAAAGTTGCCCGCAATGGTTTAAGGGTAGGAGATACTGTTCTGCCTGATTTTCGCAGCCGGTACGAAGCTCTTAAATCTGAACATTTTAGAATTATTCGCTCCTATAATCCCGACCCTGAATTACTTAAAATTGAAAACCTCTCATTTGAAGAGTATGAGAAAAACTGGTTCGATGGATTGAATTATATAGCAGATATCAAGCAGATTGACAGTGAGTTGTATATAAATCAAAGCTTGAAGGAAGGCAAAAGGATTCTGGCAGAAGGTGCTCAGGGAGCCATGCTGGATATTGACTTCGGAACCTATCCTTTCGTCACTTCTTCCAATACGATCAGTGCCGGCGTTTGCTCCGGTCTTGGCATCTCGCCACAAAGTGTAGGTAAGGTCTATGGAGTGTTTAAAGCATATTGTACCAGAGTTGGTAGTGGCCCTTTCCCAACCGAACTGAATGATAATACAGGAGAAAAAATGCGAACCAACGGCAACGAATTTGGTTCCACAACAGGACGCCCCCGCAGATGCGGCTGGATTGACCTGCCTGCGCTCCGCTATGCAGTTATGCTTAATGGAGTGACAGACCTTGTGATGATGAAAGCTGATGTGCTTGACGATTTTAAGGAAATTGGTGTTTGCAACCAATACAAAGTTGATAATGACTTGTTTGATTTTCCTGGTTATGAAACGCTTAACCAGAATATTGAGCCGGTTATTGAAAACCTTGAAGGATGGAATACCAACCTTTCGGGTTTTACGGAATGGAATAAACTACCTGAGAATTTCCGTAGTTACGTGAAATTTATTGAAAATACACTTCATCTGCCAATTGCGGTAATTTCAGTCGGACCAAACCGGGATCAAACAATTGTCAGAACAGTTTAAATGATGTAATCACCCTTTTATATCGCAATTTTTGAAAGAAATTAGAGAGCTGGTTCGAAAAGATTTTTTACTGGAACTCAGACAGAGATATGCCTTAAATGGGATTCTGCTGTATGTGGTCTCTACAATTTTTGTGGTTCAGCTATGCATTGGAAGGGTTATTGATGAAACAACCTGGATTGCCCTGTTCTGGATAATTCTCCTTTTCGCGGCGTTTAATGCCGTTTCTAAAAGCTTTGTTCAGGAGAGTGCTGCCCGGCGTTTGTATTATTACGTGCTGGCTGCACCGGTTTCGGTTGTCCTGTCAAAAATGATATACAATACCTTGTTAATGCTTTTTCTGGGTGCACTTAGTTTGGGTGTTTATTCAGTTTTTATGGGAATGCCTCCCTTTAATCTGGCCTTATTTTTACCTGCATTTGCACTTGGATGTATTGGGCTGGCTTCTGCACTAACAATGGTTTCAGCAATTGCTTCCCGGAGTGGAAATAATGCTGCCCTTATGGCTATTCTGGGCTTCCCGGTAGTGGTTCCCTTATTGCTGCTGCTGGTTAATGCTTCTAAAGCTGCGCTTAAACCGGGTTTGTATTTGACCGAAATTGCAAAAATCCTGACTTCAATCCTGATGATTGATCTTGTTGTGGTGGTGCTTGCGGTTATTCTCTTTCCTTATCTTTGGAAAGACTAATCTAAGTTAATACGATAAAAATATGATAAAAGGAATGTGGTGGAAAATAACAGGAATCGTTTTAATCCTGTATTCGATTATTGCCGGGTTGCTGATTGATGTGCCTGATTTACCTGTAATACGCGAAACTATCAGAAACCTGTTTTACCATGTGTGTATGTGGTTTGCTATGTTTACCATGTTCGGCACTTCATTGGTTTATAGTATTAAATATCTTTCCGGCTTTCAACTTAAAGATGATTTAAAGGCCTCAGAAACCGTTTATACCGGTATATTTTTTGGCATCCTTGGATTAGTTACCGGAATGATTTGGGCAAAGTTTACCTGGGGCGATTTCTGGACAAACGATCCTCAGCTCAATGGTGCTGCCGTGAGTATGATGGCTTATATGGCTTATGTGGTCCTGCGCAGTTCAATTGACGAACAATCAAAGCGGGCTCGTATTTCTGCCGTGTATAATATTTTTGCGTTTATGCTGTTGGTCATTTTCCTTGGTGTGTTGCCGCGGCTTGCCGATAGCTCACTGCATCCCGGCAAAGGGGGCAATTCCTCAACCATGGAAGGCCTGGATATGAAAATGCGCATGGTTTTTTACCCTGCAGTTGCCGGTTGGATTATTGTAGCATTTTGGCTTACTCAACTCAGATTGCGAAAACGCATGCTGATGAATAATGTTTAACCCTTTTGATGACAAAACAATGATTGGAGAAGATAAATATATGGTAGTGGCCATTGTTATGGCTATCATTTTTGCCGGACTTGGTGTGTATTTGCTGCTGCTCGATAAAAAACTCAGCAAGATGGAAAAAAAACAGGCTGATTTCTTTAAAGAAAACAGTAAGTCCTGATTTGCTTTTCTTTAAGTTAATTATCTACCTTTGTAGATTAATGGATACATTTGCATAATATAACCACAAAATCTCAAAGCGATGAAACGGGTCCATATCCTTATTCTTATAGTTGTAATTGCTGCAATAGGTGTAGTAATGAGCCTTTCAATGAATTCATCAACCTATGCGGGCTTTGCTGAAGCGATAGAGCGCCCTGGGCGTGAATTTCATGTTATTGGTAAACTTAGCCCTGGCAAACCTATTGAGTTTGACGCCATGAAAGATGCCAATAGCTTTACCTTTTATATGCTTGATAACAATGGCAAGGAAATGAAGGTGAAATATACCGATAGCAAGCCACAGGATTTTGAGAAATTGGATCAATTGGTTGTGATTGGGAAAATGAAAGACGGACAATTCGAAGCCCATAAAATGAACCTGAAATGTCCGTCAAAATATAACAATGACGAAGTTCCTGAAGGCTTTAAAGAAAAAGACTTTACAGGATCTTCAAATTAATCAGTATTCGAATTTTAGTGAGATATCATCAATGATCAAAGGATTCTTGTTTTGATTCCAAACATAGCCTTTAATGATATTTTCACCGGTAAGGGTTTCAGGAAGCTCAAATGTAGCTGAAACTTGTTTCCATTCCTTGCCTGCCGGGAAGAAATCAGCAATTTTAAACCCTTTGTAATAAGCGTTGTTGTTTACTGAAACGACTATTGAGCCTGGAGTATTGGCCATATCCGAATAAATCCATGCTGTATAATGTACTTTTTTAGGTACACGGGCATCGATGTAACTCAGTTTTTGCTCAAAAACAAAACTGAACTCGTTTGTTGAGTCAATTTTTGAAGCAAATTTTCCAGAATGCGCCATGCCCTCAGCAATGGTCTTCTCGTTTTTCCAGGATGCAGGAATTTCGTTAAGCAGCGAATCAATGTTTTCAAGATCTGTAGAAAAAGTAATCTCATTGCTTGAGCTTGCTTCACTTTTTTCCTGAGTTCCTGACCCACAAGCTGTTGCCATTACAGCAAGAATTGTGATAATGAATAGGTTTTTCATTTTCTGGTTAGAATTGTGTTATTTTTCTTTTTAAAAACGTGCAAATTTACTACAATTCTGCTATTCCAAACCAAACTTTCTTTGCCTCTGTTTTTTATTATGAAGATCATCATTGAATGGCAAGTGGAATAAAATTAAAACACAGAAAATCAGAAAACTGACTGTTAAATTAGTTATTTGTTGGCGATAAGTTTGTCAACAACTGAATTTAGCAGAGCAATGTTTTCTTCCACGTATTTAAGACCGGCTTCATGCAGAGCATTCAGATTCTTGACTGAAGCATCGTCCATTTCATTGTTGGCTTCATAAAGTGAAGGTTCCAGCCTGATGTAGTTTTCAGGTGTACCGGTTGTTTCCCAGATTTTTCTGAGCTGGTAGTTCACTGTTTCCGAATTTCCCGACATCATAATGTCTATAATAGGCTGAATCCATTCTATCATTCCCCAATCTTTTGCATCGTTATATTGGTATGGCTTGCTGGTCGAGCCTGTTCCAATTGAAACTATTATCATGTCTTTGGCATAAGGCATGTCAGCTTTATCAGGGTTGTTTAATATTTTTGAGAATGGAATGCTTCGGGCTTCGGCATATGCACACATGGCCGGATTATTGGCAAAAACACCACCGTCAATCAGTGGATAGGGTGTTCCGTATGCTGATTTGATGCGAGCTACTTCAAAATAGGTAGGCGCTGTCGAAGTGGCCCTTGCAACCTCTTTCACCTTAAAGTTATGGGTTATACTTGCTTTGGCATCTACCTGACTAAAAAAATGAGCCCGCCTGTTTCTGATGTCATATGATGAAATCAGGCAGGGCTTCAGCAAATCACTCAGCATCGTATCACCCATATAATCTTTTAAAGCTTCCTCAAGCTCCTGGGCATTGTATTTTTCATCAAGCAAACCACCTTTGCTTTTTATTTTCTGCCATATCGTGATGTCGAAGATTTCATCGCCGCGATCAAGATATATATCTACAGCTTGTTTTGTCGTGTATTTTGGCCGATTGGTTGGTTGACCCTTGCTATCCAGCGCGGGAATGAGAAAAGTGCAAACCAGAATGCCTCCGGTACTTGTACCAGCCAACAGATCGAAGTAGTCGCACAATCTGGCTTCTTTCCCTTCTCTGGCTATTAATTGCTCCTCTATGTATGATAAAATAACACCCGGCAAAATGCCTCTGATTCCACCGCCATCAATGGATAATATTCGTACTTTTTTCTTTTCCATGGTTTTGAGTTTTGATAAATCAAATATAATCAATAACAAGTCTAAATAAAAATAAGTATGCTATTATTTTATCTTCGGCATCAGGTGATTAGAGGACCGGAGTGATGAAAATTACACTTTCTGGTTTAAAAAATAATGGGTGCTGTAAATATGACACTGAAAAAAAATAGCTAAAAAACAAAATTTCAATGCCTTTGGATAGAGGCAATCTTAAAGTTATATCTTTGTTGCGAAAATCTATGACCAATATATTAACACTAAATAAATTTAACTCATGAATGAATTGATGACATCGGAAAAGTTGATGCATCTGGAAGAAAAGTACGGAGCGCACAATTATCATCCACTGCCAGTTGTTTTAGCTAAAGGAGAAGGCCCTCTGGTATGGGATGTTGAAGGTAAACAGTATTATGATTTTCTGTCAGCATATTCTGCTGTAAATCAGGGTCATTGCCATCCGAGAATCATTAAGGCTTTGGTTGATCAGGCGTCAAAAATGACGCTTACTTCCAGAGCTTTTTACAATGATTCTTTAGGCGTTTATGAAAAGTTTGTAACTGAATACTTTGGTTACGACAAGGTGCTGCCGATGAACTCCGGTGCTGAAGCCGATGAAACAGCGCTTAAACTGTGCCGCAAATGGGCATATACCCGCAAAGGTATTGCTGAAGATCAGGCTAAGATTATTGTTTGTGATGGTAATTTCCACGGAAGAACCATCACCATCGTTTCCATGTCGACCGATCCTGATTCCTTTGGTGGCTTTGGTCCGTTTACTCCCGGATTTATCAAGATTCCTTATAACGATATTGATGCGCTTGCCGAAGCACTTAAAGACCCGAATGTAGCTGGTTTTCTTGTAGAGCCTATTCAGGGTGAAGCTGGCGTTTTTGTACCGGATGAAGGTTATCTGTCAAAAGCTGCTGCCATGTGTAAAGAGAAAAATGTACTCTTTATTGCTGATGAAGTACAAACAGGTATTGCACGTACAGGTAAATTACTTGCCTGCGATCACGAAAATGTTCGCCCCGACGTATTGATTCTTGGTAAAGCCATTTCTGGCGGCGTTTATCCTGTATCTGCAGTTTTGGCCGACGACGATATCATGCTTTGTATCAAACCGGGTGAACATGGTTCTACCTTTGGTGGAAATCCTGTTGCTGCGCGTGTTGCCATGGAAGCTTTGCAGGTTATTAAAGATGAGAACCTGGCTGAACGTGCTGAATATCTTGGTAAAATATTTCGCGATGAGATGCGTGCCGTTAAATCAGATATGATTGCACTGGTGCGTGGAAAAGGTTTATTGAATGCTGTTATTATCCGTCCTAAAAATGGTAAAGAAGCCTGGGACGTTTGTATGAAGATGAAGGAAAATGGTGTATTGGCAAAGCCTACACACGGCGATATCATTCGCTTTGCACCTCCTCTTGTTATCTCGGAAGAGCAGCTTCGTGATGCTATTAAAAGGATTATTGAGTCTATTTTGTCATTCGAATAGCATCTCTGTATATTTCTGCAAAAGCCGTAGTCAGTTAAACTACGGCTTTTTTTTATTTTAAACCTGTTTTAACTTCCATTTTCCACGGCTGAAAATCAGAATGCCTAGCAGGGTTAATGTGCTTTCGGCCAGCACTATGGCATAATATACGCCGTTGGTGCCAAAACTAAAATGGATTGCCATTAGGTAAGCGAGTGGAATTTCTATGAGCCAGAAACAGATAAAGTTCAGCAGCGTAGGAGTGTATGTGTCGCCTGCGCCATTGAGTGATTGTGTCATTACCATCCCCATGGCATAAAAGAGAAAGCCTGAACTTACGATTCTCAAACAACTGATTCCAGCTTGCAGCACTTCCGGATCGCCAATAAACATACCTACAAAGTATCCGGGGAAAACTACAAAAATGACTGAAATCAATCCGAGCAAAAACATGTTTGAGAAGCCGGTAATCCAGGCTGCCCGTTGGGCTCTGAGTGGCTGTCCGGCTCCCAGATTCTGCCCGACCAAAGTGGCAGCAGCATTGCTTAATCCCCAGGATGGTAATAATGAAAATATGACTATTCTGATACCAATTGTGTATCCTGCAACTGCAGCACTTCCAAATACAGAAATGATTCTTACCATCACAATCCAACTGGCTGTTGCAATAAGATTCTGAAGAATGCCACCAGTTGAAAGCCTGATGAAGGATGCCATTATCCGAAAGTCGGGGATGAGGTGTTTAAATTCAATATGAATTCTTTTGTGACCTTTAAAGAGTATGTAAAATTGAAAAAGTACAGCCAGTCCACGTCCGATGTTGGTGGCCAAAGCAGCGCCTTCGATTCCCATGGCAGGTATCGGGCCCAATCCAAATATCAATATTGGATCGAGCACAATATTGATTGCATTTGCAATAAAAAGTACGCGCATGCTTAAGGCAGCATCCCCTGCACTTCTGAAAGCTGCATTGATAATAAACAACATCATAATGACGGCATTTCCTGCAAACATGATGCGGGTGTATCCATGGTTCATTTGAGCCAGTTGTTCACTGGCACCCATTAAGCGCAGCAATTCGCCAGAAAAGAGAACCCCGGGGACAGCTATGATAAATGAAACAAGCAAGCCGGCAATGATTGATTGCCCTGTAGCTTTTGCTGCAGCTCCGGGGTGTTTCTCACCAATTCGGCGCGATACAAGAGCTGTGGTTCCGGCACTGAATCCGACTGCCAGTGCATACACCAGTGTCATCATCGATTCGGTTAAGCCTACAGTGGCTATGGCGTCATTCCCCAATTTTGACACAAAGAATATGTCTGCAATGGCAAAAACAGATTCCATAACCATTTCAAGAATCATGGGAATGGCGAGCAAAAAAATGGCCTTGCCAAGTCGCAGGCTGGTATAATCCTGCTCGCTGCCGGTAACAGCAAGCCGAAGAAGGCTGTAATATTCTTTGAGTCTGGAATACAATATTTTATATTTTTCTGATAAGCTCATTTGATTCTATTTAGTAAAAAAACAAAAACCCGGGCTGATGAGAGACCGGGTTTGCTATAATTTTGGAGGCAAAAGTCAGATAAATAGAATATATCTCACCCGGTTAAGATCAATTTTAACCAGACAAATGGTTAAAATCAATAAAGATTTTTTACAGGTGAGTTTCATATCGTATATATTAGAAGTACAAAAATAGAAAAAATATGAATAAAAAAATGAGGCTATCTCATTTAATGAAATAGCCTCATTTTTAAAATCAAATGGTTTATTTTGAGCCACCTGCCCACCATACATTGTCAGTATAAACATAACTACCGTTTCCATATGCACTTGCAATATTAGGATTGGTGGTTACGTCATCTGCGCCATAAGTGTAACGCAATGGGAACTGATTATTGTTTAACGGATTTTCAAGTGTGATAAAGTTTTCGCCAAGGGCTTTAAGTCTGCGAACATCATTATAGGCTTCAATTGATTCTTCTTCAAAGAATGCCAGGTATTTCTGAACCATCACTTCCTGAATCGGATTACTGTTGAAACGTGGAGTAACTTCATTTTCAAAATAAGTAGTGGCATCCGCTTCAGTTAAGCCAACTTTAATGAATGCTGCAACTATACCATTCTTAAGCGCTTCAGCAGCTTCAGTTGCATGACCTCCCATACGGGCATATGCTTCTGCTTTTAAAAATTCAACTTCATGATAACTCATGAGGAAAGTTGGAGCTGTTGGGGAGCTAAGGGCTGAAATTCCATAGAATCCTTGTCTCTGGTCGGGTCCGCCGTTAGGAGCAAAAGTGAGAGTTTCAGTCCCTGGGTAAGCCATGAAGTACACAGCATCTCTGGGGTCATTGCGTTCTACAAGTTTGTTATGAAGGCTCTGACTAGCACCAAAATAATCTCTGTCTGTGAAAAAAGTATAAAAAGGACTATTGGTTGAAGATCCATTGTAGGTGAATTTACATTCTTCACTTGCATCGGCGAATGAATTATTTGCGAAGTTAATAACATCGTCCCATTTTCCGCCATTTTTCAGGGATAACCTTGTGGTATAACGAGCTTTCAGGCCGTTTGCAAATTTTGTCCATTTAGCTGCATTACCGCCAAAAAGAAAGTCCTGAGTGCCTAAAGAAGCATAGGTGGTTTCTTTACCAAGATTCGCGATTGCATCATCAAGGAGTGTAAAGATTGTATTATACAAATCTTCCTGTTTGTCAAGCTTTGGTTGGAAAATTACACCAGGTTGCAGTGCTTCGCTATATGGAACATCTCCCATCAGGTCAGTAAGCATGGCAAGGTTGTATGCTGTAAGGATTTGAGCAATACCCAAAGTACGGAAGTTGTTTGCTTCAGCTCCACCTTCAGAGCACTTGTTGATTATAAGCTTTAGATTATAGAGGTTTTCATAACAAGCACCCCATATATTATTATAGGTTGTTGATGAAATAGGTTCTCCTGATCTTACTTCAGCATTATACATCTGATTATAGATTCCAACGTTATGTTCAACATAAACAGAAGCATAGAAAGCAAAATCGCTACCAGTAACTGTAAATGCAGATCTAGTCATTACGTCAGTAATTGCTAACTTGGTTGGAACATCGAGAGGATTATTCTCGTTTTTGTTGATGTCCTCCAAAGTATCCTGCGAGCATCCCACCATGGCTAGCATGAAAGTTGGGATGGCTAACATTTTTAGTATTTTGTTCATTTTGTTTCTGTTTTAAGGTTAGAAATTCAGGTTTACGCCAAATCCAAAACTTGATGTTTGTGGCATAGAGAAGCGTTCGAAAGAACCTCCCATATTGTTGTTACCCTGACTTGATTCAGGATCGAAGTTTGGTAATTCTGTCCAGATTAGAATATTACGGGCATAAACCGATAATTCCAAATCAACATTTTTAATTACCTGTTTTGGCAACCTGTAGTTTAGTGTTAATTCTCTGAGTTTAACAAAGGAGTTGTTTTGAATATAGTATTCGTCAATTCCGGTGAGAACGCCAGTAATAAGATCTTGGTATGCATCAGGGTCATCAGCACCACCACGAACGATATCATTAGGGGTTCCATCAGGTTTAACACCAGGATAGATAAAAGTACTTTCACGATCTTCAACGTTTTTAGAAACGCCATATAAATCAAGCAGGCCATTGGTACCAGCGTACATCTGGCCGCCATTTTTCCAATCAACAGTAGCTGTTAATGTAAAATTATCATAGGTTAGTTTATTAGAGAAACCTAAGATGAAATCAGGAGAGGCTTCTCCAATAACTTTGGGCTCTCCTTGCTGAGGGAATCCATTATACCATTCTCCTGGTTCATCATAAACAATGATGTTTCCATTGTCATCTCTAAGGAATGACGATCCGTAGATAACAGGATAAGTGCTTCCAATACCTGCTCTAACCTGAGGTGTAACAAAACCGCCAAGGAAAATACTCTCAACGCCTGGTGCAAGTGCATCAACGAAATTGTTGATTTTTGAGAAGTTCACATTAATATCCCATGAGAATTTCTTGCCACTAAAAGGAGATGCATAAAGCATGATTTCATGAGCATTGGTATGAAGCTCACCACCGTTCATAACAAGCGAGCTAGCTCCGGTAGAGGCAGCTAAAGGAACTTGGAAAATTTGGTCAGTTACTTTCTGATATGAATATGCATAGTCAATTCCAATGCGGTTATTGAAGAATTTTAACTCGGTTCCAAGTTCATATGATTTAGTGTTCTGAGGTTTCAGATTGGGGTCATATTGAATATTGTTGGACAGATAAGCGCTTATTCCGGCAACCGGGTACTGAATAGGAGAGCCTCCCCAGAAACCACCGCTATAATCAGGAGTTGTGTAGAAATTTACAAGATATTCTCCGGCTTGTCCTACTTCAGCATAAGAAGCACGAACTTTTGCAAATGATAATACCGGTAAATCATTCAGGCTTTCAAGCTCTGTAAGAACAAAACCTAAAGATGCTGAAGGATAAAAGAATGCATTGTTGTCTCTCGGCATAGTTGATACATAGTCTTGACGGCCAGTTGCGTTAAAATATAACATGCCTTTGTAGTCAAGAGATAAGTTGCCAAAGAATCCGACTGTGCGATCTTTGTATTGCTCTTCATTAGCCTGTACTATTTTAGCATTCTGGATATGAGCCCATCCTCCAAAATTGAATGTTGAACCATATTCATTGTAGATTTTACGGTTTCTTTCATTAAACTCATTACCAATTAAGGCCGTGAAATTCAAATCCTGGTTAATTTTCCAAGTATAAACCATTGTTAACAATGAGTTCGCAGTGCGTGATGTAACCCCATAGTTGGTTATTTCACCTGTGCCCCCTCTGTGTCCGTATTCAAATATATCCTGATAATGTGATGTATAAGAATCCATACCAAGCTGATACCTGGTTTTTAAGGACATATTGTCAGAAATTTTTGGTGCATATTCAACAAACCCATTTCCGAAGAAGCGATCTGTTGACTCTGTAAACTTATTGTTCTTTGCAGCCCAGTATGGGTTGTCAAATGTAAGTGAACGATAGTATATCTGAGCGTAAGGGTCTGATGGAAGGTTATAAGGAATCTCTTTAAGATTATAAGTTGCAGGTGCTGCATAAACTCCGGCGAGTGAAGCATCGTTTGCTGCAGGGAGTTTATCAATAGAAGTTCTGACGAAATTTGATGAAAATCCTAATGTCCAGTTTTTATTTAACTGAGTTTGTCCTGCAGCTTTTGCATTCCATCTGTCCATGCCAGTAGAAGGTACAATACCATCCTGGGTTGTGTTTCCAAGGCCAAATGCAATATTGCCTTTTTCTGTTGCCTGGCTGATGTTAAGCGATGTAGTAGTTGTTGTTCCAGTGTTAAAATAATCACTGTAGTTGTCATATATGGCTGGAGTGACCCAAGGGTCAAGTCCTGCTCTTTCTAACTGAGGTACGTTGTACATCCCAGGATGTCCCTGTGAATTTCCTCCGTAGGTTGCATCATCTGGCAAATCAGAGATTTTTGGTCCCCATGAAAAAGAAGTATTTGGGAAAAAAGAACCATAACTTCCCTGTGCGTAAGTTGTTTGATATTCTGGTTTCCTTGAAACTTTCTCAAAGCTTGTGAAATTTGAAAAAGATATCATCGGTTTACCGGTTTTATTTCCCTTGCCACTTTTGGTCGTAATAATGATTACACCATTCGACGCTCTGATTCCGTACAAAGCAGCTGCTGCCTGTCCTTTCAGAATGTTGATGCTTTCTATATCGTTTGGATCAATGTCAACAGCACGGTTAGCAATATCAGCTCCGGTTACACTGTTCATTGTTGAAAAGTCAGCTGTAGAAGAAATGGGTAATCCGTCAATCACATATAATGGTGTATTGTTTCCTGAGAAGGAACGGGCACCACGAATTACAATCTGTGAAGATGCTCCAGGCATACCACTTGAGGGTTTAATCTCAATTCCTGAAACTTTTCCTTGTAATGCGGTTGATAAATTGGAAGAACCAGACCTGGAAAGGTCATCACTTTTCACTTCTTGTGCAGAATATCCAAGTGCTTTTCTTTCTTTGCTGATACCCAGGGCTGTTACAACAACTCCCTCAATGTTCATGACATCGGGGTCAAGCACTACATTAATTACGGTTTGGTTTCCGATAGTAACATCGGTTGTTTTCATTCCCACAAATGAAAACTGAAGAATTTTTCCCTGGGCAGGGACTTTAATTGAATATTTCCCACTCATGTCGGTAGTTAAACCAACAGTGGTTCCTTTTACGAGCACGGTAGCTCCGGGAATGCCCTGGCCGTCCTCAGAACTGGTAACCGTACCTGTGATGGTCGTTTGCGCCAGTACTACCTGCACTCCGGCAAATACCAAAAGTGCAAGCATTAATGCAAATTTTCTCATAATGTGTGTTTTTGATGAGTAAAATGTTTAACAAAATGTTGATGTTTCTTTTGTAATCAATCTTAATCCTGTTGGTTGATTTAATGATAATTGATGTGTGTGGCCTCCTTTGTTAATTGATTAAGTAGTGGGTTAGTGTTTGTAGAAAATTGCCGCAATTTATAATAAATTTTTGCAGCAAGTCAAGCAAAATTAATAAATTTTGCATTATCTACGTTTGTTCTTATAGATATATGAATATATCTATAAAAAATGCGGCATTTTAATCAAAAAAAATGAACCTGAAGCTGCTTATTGCATAAATTTTAAGTTAACAGCGTAGGCCAGAATAAACGAACCTGTTAGTAACAGGTTGGAAATCGGGGCAATGTAGCCGTCAATCATCAGGGAGGGCAAGAGGAGCATGAGTAGCTGCGCAAGGGTGTAGAAATGAAATCCTGTTTTTTTAAGTTTAAACATCAAGATTGCACCGGTAAGAGAGGCTGCATAAAGTAATCCCATGAACAAGAAAAAAACAGGACCTGCAGCTTTAATCATTTCTGCAATGGCTGATGCTTCAGCAAAGGCAGAGTCATGAACAACACTTGGAATGATATCATAGGCTGCTGAAACAAAGAAGGAAGAGAAGGCAGACAAGCCACTTCCGGCAAAGGTAAGAATGCAGAGAAATGTTAAACCCGGAGGTCTTTTTCCTGCATAATGTTTGGTGGAAGTAGGTGATTTGTCTGTTGTAAATTCTTCCATATTTGAATCAGCTATAGCCAGATTGATTGATTTAGCTGTAAAATTAACAATTATTATTCAAAGAAAAAAAATACGAACAATCTTTTTTAATCAAGTTTTCCTGTTATTGCTTCAACTTCGTTTAAAATCTCACATGATTTAACCAATTCCTTCATCTTATTGTGGTCGGCATATAGAGGCCTGTCTGTTTCGAGAAACTCAATGTGTTTTCTGATGACCTCTTTGGCTTTGGTAACACCATGTCCAAATTTGTATTCTCTGAAATCCAGTGCCTGTGCAGCTGCCATAAATTCTATTCCGAGAATTCCATAAGCATTGTCGAGTATCTGGTTGTTTTTAAGAGCTGTATTCATTCCCATTGATACGAAGTCCTCCTGATCGGCAGCTGCCGGAATTGACTGAATACAGGCCGGTGCGCTGAGTATACGCTGTTCAACAATCTGCATATCGGCGGTATACTGACTCAGCATAAGGCCTGAAAACATTCCGGCTCCTTTGGTGAGAAAGGCGGGCAGTCCGACACTCAGCGCAGGATTATTGAGCCGGTTCATTCTTCGTTCTGACATTACACTAACCATCGTAATTACATAGCCTGCCATATCCATAGGAACCGCAACCGGTGTACCCTGAAAGTTTGCGCCTGAAAGCTGGATGTCAAGCTCGGGGAAAAAGATTGGATTATCGCCTACGCCGTTCAATTCGATTTCCACCTGTGATTTGGCCCAGGCCAATGCATCGTGTGCCGCGCCTATTACCTGTGGTGTTGAGCGCATGGAATAGGCGTCCTGAACTTTGCATTTAATTCTGTTTTCGGCCAAATCGCCACCTTCAACCAACCGCCTGATGGCATTGGCACTGCGCACCGCACCCTTAAATCCGCGAACTTCATGCAGCAAAGTGTTATATGGCTTCATATTGGCTTTCAATGCTTCAAGCGACATGGCTGCCGCAATTTCGGCCTGTTTCAGCCAGTTGTTGGCATCGTAGAGAAAGATGGCACTCATGGCTGTGAGTACATTTGACCCGTTAATGGTGGCTAATCCGTCACGAGCCTGAAGTCCGGGTATTGGTATTCCGGCTTTTTGCATGGCCTCTTTGCCTTCAAGAAGCCGGCCTTTATAATAGGCCTTGCCTTCACCCATCAACAGGAGTGCTATCTGTGACATGGGTGCCAGATCGCCACTGGCGCCTACCGATCCTTTCTGGCAAACATAAGGTGTAACCCCTTTGTTCAGCATGTCAACAAGTGTCATTGTTATTTCGGGCCGTACGCCTGAATTGCCGTGTGCATGTACATTTATACGTCCAAGCATGGCTCCTCTTACATGCTCAACAGGCATGGGGTCGCCAATGCCAGCGGCGTGGTTATAAATCAGGTATTTCTGAAAGTCTTTGACCTGATCATCATTGAGTACCACTTCAGAGAATTCACCTATTCCGGTATTAACACCATACATAATTTCGCCGGCACTGATTTTCTTTTCAAGCATTGCCCGGCAGGCCTGCATCCTTTGCATAGCTTCAGGATGAATGTCAATCTTTTTTCCGAAACGGGCTACATCAACTACATGCTGAATGCTTAATCCACTGCCTTTGATAATGAGTGTCATATTACCTCCTGGTGTTAGGGTTGTATGAAGTGATAATCAAAGAAATGGAAAAGAAAGGAATCTGCAAAGAAAACCAGAATATTTTTTTATAATCGGCAAAAATTAATTTGAGAATTGCATAGAGGCTCATTCTCAGATACCTCTATGCAATCAACGGACTATTCCGGGAAATCAAATTTTATTTGCCGGATAAATTCGATGGTTTTATTGATTTCGGTATAAATGACCTTATCGTCATTGACAAAGGACACTGCGCCGCGGTATTCTGAAATAAATGCATTGAGAAATGGTGAAGTTTGTGCAATTTCTCTGAAGTCAAGAGCCTGGGCGCCGGCAAAAAGCTCAATTGCCAGCAGTTT
Source organism: Lentimicrobiaceae bacterium (assembly GCA_020636745.1). Lineage (NCBI taxonomy): Bacteria > Pseudomonadati > Bacteroidota > Bacteroidia > Bacteroidales > Lentimicrobiaceae > Lentimicrobiaceae bacterium. The sequence continues at coordinate 475,840 of JACJXH010000001.1, forward strand.
CTCCAGATTGTCGAGTACTCTTACGGTTTTGGTTGCTGCATTAGCTCCCATACTCACATGGTCTTCCTGCTCATTTGATGAAGTGATTGAGTCGATAGAACAGGGTGTTGCCAGTTGTTTGTTTTGACTCACAATACTGGCTGCAGTGTATTGGGGAATCATAAACCCTGAATTTAGACCGGGTTTGGCAACCAGAAATTCTGGTAGTCCGCGTTGGCCTGAAATTAGCCTGTAAACGCGTCTTTCCGATATGTTGCCTAATTCAGCAAGGGCGATAGCCAGGAAATCGAGAGCAAAAGCCAGAGGTTCGCCATGGAAATTTCCACCCGAAAGAACCAGATCTTCATCCGGGAAAATGGTTGGATTATCGGTTACAGCGTTTATTTCGGTCAGAATAACTGATGCGGCATACCTTATCGTGTCTTTAACAGCACCATGAACCTGCGGAATGCATCTGAATGAGTAAGGGTCCTGTACCTTTTTGCCTTCGCTTTCAATGAGCTTGCTTCCTTTCAAAAGGTGGCGCATGTTGCGGGCGGTTTCAATTTGTCCGGCATGTGGCCTGATGGTATGCAGTTGTTCCATAAACGGATCGATGCGTCCGTTGTAGGCTTCAAGCGAAATGGCCCCGGTGATGTCGGCAAGTTTTGCCAGTTTTCCGGCGCGCAGCAGGATATAAACACCATGCGCACTCATAAACTGCGTGCCGTTAAGCAGTGCCAGGCCTTCTTTTGATTGCAGTTCAATAGGGTCCCAGCCAAATTGTTTCATGATTTTTTTTGCCGGATACACTTTGCCTTCATAATGAATTTCACCTTTGCCGATAAGCGGGAGGCTCAGGTGGGCAAGAGGGGCAAGGTCGCCTGAGGCTCCCAGTGATCCTTGCTCGTAAACGACAGGTAAAGCATTGTTGTTGAATAAGTCAATCAACCGTTCAACAGTTTTTACCTGTACGCCTGAGTTGCCAGATGAAAGGGCGTGTATTTTCAGCAGCAGCATCAGTTTTACGATTTCCTGATGGATTTCAGGCCCTGTTCCGCAAGCGTGCGACATGACAAGATTTTCCTGAAGAGTACTTAAATCTTTGTTGGATATCTGAATATTGCACAGGGAACCAAAGCCGGTGGTAATACCGTAAATAGGATCGCTGTGGTTCTTTACTTTATTGTCAAGGTATTCGCGGCAATGGGCGATTTTTGCCTTTGACTCTTCTGAAAGGCTTAGTTTTGTGTTGCTGACAAGAATTTGTTCAATAGTTTCGAAGCTCAGAGGAGCTGAGCTGATAGCAAAAGTATTCATGATAAATGGGTTACGTGAGTTAAAAAAATAAGCAATTGTAGAAATGGAGCTGGTGCTCCGGCTTTATTTTTCTTACCACGTAAGTCCCGCCCGGTTGATTTTAATTTTAAATCTCAGTTTCCAGTCGGTTCCCATTATGCCTGTATATGTTGGATGATTTGTTCCGGTGTAACCATGATTTGTTCACCGGTTTTCATGTTTTTCAGCTGATATTCGCCTTTTAATCTTTCACTTTCGCCAATAATGACTACAAATGGAATTTGCTTACTATCGGCATAGGAGAACTGCTTTTTTATTTTTGCGTTTTCGGGGTAAAGTTCAGTATTAATGCCATTTCTTCTGAGCTCAGAAGCAAGCTGAAGGCAGAGAGATTCTTCGGCTCCGCCAAAATTTACAAAAAGTACCCGGGTGGATGAGGCTGTTTCCTGTGGGAAAAGATTCAGTTCATTCATAACATCATATATACGATCGGCACCGAATGAAATACCAACTCCGCTTATTCCGGGAAGTCCGAAAATTCCTGTAAGGTTATCGTATCTACCACCGCCGCTGATGCTGCCCATAGCCACATCGGCAGCTTTAACTTCAATGATGGCACCTGTATAATAATTGAGCCCGCGGGCCAGGGTCAGGTCAAGCTCAACAGGACTGTTAATTTTCATGGTTTTAACCATGTTCAGAATTTCTGTTGTTTCTGCAATTCCCTTTGTTCCTTCAGCAGAATTAGCCAGTACTTTACTTATTTGTTCCAGCTTTTGGGCATTATTTCCTTCAAGGTTTATAATGGGTTGAAGCATGGATATGGCTTGCTGGTCAAGTCCGCGTTCGGCCAGTTCTTCATTTACTTTTTCAGGGCCGATTTTGTCGAGTTTGTCAATGGCCACAGTAATGTCGGTGATTTTATCGGCATGACCAATAACTTCAGCAATACCCGACAGTATTTTACGGTTGTTGAGTTTGATTACAATATGAATGCCCAGGCTTTCAAAAATCTGGTCGGCCATCAGAAGCAGTTCTGCTTCATTGATGAGAGCGTCGGAGCCTACAACATCGGCATCGCATTGATAAAATTCACGGTACCGGCCTTTTTGTGGCCGGTCGGCACGCCAAACCGGCTGAAGCTGGTAGCGCTTAAACGGAAAGCTGATTTCGTTCCGGTGCTGTACAACATACCTGGCAAAAGGCACGGTGAGATCGTAGCGAAGTCCTTTTTCAGTGATTTTGCCTGCCAGTTTTCCACTGTTTTCAGGTGTAATTTCTGAAGCAGGTATGCCCGACAGATAATCTCCTGAGTTGAGAATTCTGAATAAAAGTTTGTCTCCTTCTTCACCATATTTTCCGAGCAATGTGCTGAGATTTTCCATTGCAGGCGTTTCAATAGGTTGATAGCCAAAACGTTCAAATATCTGGCGAATTGTTTTGAATATATAGTTGCGGCGGTTCATCTCCACAGGGGAGAAGTCGCGTGTTCCTTTGGGGATGGATGGTTTTTGACTGGCCATTGTAAACAGCTCTTTGGTTAACAAACTGCGGCTGTTGAATGCCGTAGCCGGAAGAGCAGCGCAAAATTAAACATTTTCAGCCAACCCTGAGATTCAGTTTTTTTATCAGCTGTTCGAGATACGCTTTGGCTTGCGGTTCACCTTCAGCAGGAGCCCAAGCTGCAAAGTTTTTATCATCAATGGGATGGTATGGGCCGTCTTTAACTTCATAGGCCACAGAGCCTTCCTGCAGTGAAATGATGCTGTGGAATGTGCGTTCTGCTATTTCAACTCCATAGTTTCCTTCAGTGGCATCCAGGATGGTGTGCTGTAAAACTTCTCCGGTTTCATTGAATTCTATGATGCAAAGTCTGCCCCGAAGCGCCATGAAAACTTCTCTTTTGTCAGGATTTTCATGTTTATGAGGTCTTACATAAGTGCCGGGTTCCATGGCATTCAGCATGCGTTGCAGGGTGTCTTCAGCATCGTAGTGAAAGTTGTGATTCATCCGCAGCCTTGGCGATGCCTTGGCCTTGCTGGTGAGTTGAGCAAGCAAATCCTGGTTGATTTGTTTCATACTGCATATATTTTTATCAGCCATTGAGCCAGTAATCCGGTAAAAATTGCCACTGCAAAACTAATCATGGTGCCAATCAGGATGTATTCTGCACCTTTGCGGTTGTTGCTGTCGCGGATATCGCCAAAGCGCATTACCGATTTGGCTGCTACCAGAAACCCGACAGCCGGGAACTGGTTTATCAATACAAATGTGAGGATAAGCAGTCGCTCGAGTATGCCTATATAGCGTCCAGCATCTTTCAATCCATCTGAGGTTTCGTTTTCATACGACCATTTTCGGGTAAGCATACCGATGATGATTCCCATTGGCCATGTAACCATTGTATAAGCGGCTATATAAATCCATAGCTCCAGATTTCCGAAAAGCCATTCAGGCCCGGCCGGCAATCCTTCACGGGTAAGGTATAGCCAGGTTGCACCCGCTGTAGCTGCCAAATGCAATAATTGGTCTGCTGCAAAAATTACAGGTTTGTCAGGGGCATATGATTTAATGATATCAATTCCGGCATGAACTGCAAATATCAGTATCGGAATTAGCCAGGTGTGAGGATATCCTGATAATATCCATGAAAGAACAGCAATTATTGCGGCATTGGCGTAAAGCAATCCCGACTTCCATTTATATGTGGCCCTTTGTTTAACCCAACTCTTTTGCTGCAGAATAAAATCACCAGCCATATGGGCAATGAAAAGCCTGATAAATAAGGAAATGGCCGTCACACTTATGCATGTTTCTGCCTGCATCGGATTTTGTTTTTATAGTTAAATTAATATAACCATTAGAGGTTATAAATTATAAATATAACCACATGGGGTTATAAGTAAGTAATATAACTACTGAAGGTCAGTGTATAGGTATTCAAGTGGATTCACAAAGAAAGCGATACCGTATCAGGAGTAATTCAATGGCAGGCCAGCCGGCTTTTTGTGTTTTTTTTGCGATGGCTGCTTGCGAAATGCCTTTTTCCATGGCTAAAGAGACCTGAAGCCGGTTGTTAAGCAGGCCGGGAATTATACTCGCCTGCGCTGAAGTCCAGTTTTTTACAATTTCATCACAAAGGGCAAGCTCGGTATTCAATTCGCCTGTCATTGCGGGGCTGGGGGTTTCAATGGCCATCATGACCGATTTCTTCATGGTTTCCAGCAGCCGTCCTGAGCGGGTAAAAGCTTCGCCCGAACTTTCAGTGATGTTTTCGCTCAGGTTTTCAATGGTGTCAATAGCGATGGCGAGCCGGCAATCGACTGCCCGTGCCACGGTGGCAGGGTAGGCAATGCGAAGGCCGGCTCTGATAAAAAGTGAAGCTTCGAGCGCATAATAAGGATCCAGAAGCAATTGAAAACTGTCACCTCTGAAAATGCTGTATCTTAGATGCTGGTCATTTTTATTCAATACCAGGTTATAATCTCCGAAAATCTTTTTCAGCACCGCCGGCAGCCTGGCCAGGTCGGTGGGTTGAAGTTGGGTAGATTTTCTGATATCTCCGGTTATAACAGCATAGAGGTGAGGGTTCATCATTCCTTTAATTTTTTATATCTGATACGATGGGGTTCGGTATCTCCGGTTCGTTTCTTACGGTTTTCTTCGTACTCTGTATAGCCTCCTTCAAAGAATACAACCTGTGAGTCGCCTTCAAAGGCCAGAATATGCGTAGCAACGCGGTCGAGGAACCAGCGATCATGCGAAATAACCACTGCACATCCGGCAAAATTTTCGAGGCCTTCTTCCAGCGCTCTCAAGGTATTCACATCAATATCATTGGTAGGTTCGTCGAGCAATAGCACATTGGCTTCAGAACGCAGGGTGAGAGCCAGATGCATACGGTTTCTTTCGCCGCCTGAAAGCACTCCGGCTTTTTTGCCCTGATCGGCACCGCTAAAATTAAAACGGGCAACGTAAGCGCGCGAGTTGAAAAGTTTGCCACCCAGTTGCAGGTTTTCATTGCCTTCGGAGATGACTTCCCATACAGATTTTTCGGGGTCGATATCGGTATGAGCCTGATCGACATAACCAAGTTTAACAGTTTCGCCCACTGCAAAGTCACCGGCATCGGTTTTTTCAAGTCCCATGATCATCCTGAAAAGGGTGGTTTTTCCGGCTCCGTTGGGGCCGATAATACCCACAATACCGGCAGGCGGTAAACTAAAGCTCAGGTTTTCGAACAGGAGTTTGTCGCCATATGCTTTTGAAATCCCTTGGGCTTCAATCACTTTATTTCCAAGGCGCGGGCCATTGGGGATGAAAATTTCCAGTTTTTCTTCTTTTTGCCTTGTATCTTCACTCATCATGCGTTCGTAAGCGGCAAGACGTGCTTTTGATTTGGCGTGACGTGCTTTGGGGGCCATGCGCACCCATTCAAGTTCGCGTTCAAGGGTTTTGCGGCGTTTACTTTCGGTTTTTTCTTCCTGTGCCAGGCGGTTTGATTTTTGCTCAAGCCATGATGAATAATTGCCTTTCCAGGGTATGCCTTCTCCGCGATCAAGTTCAAGAATCCAGCCGGCTGCATTGTCGAGAAAATATCGGTCGTGGGTAACAGCGATGACTGTTCCTTTATATTGTCTGAGGTGTTGTTCCAGCCATTCAATGCTTTCAGCATCGAGGTGGTTGGTGGGCTCGTCAAGCAACAGAATGTCAGGTTCTTGCAGCAAGAGTCGGCACAGGGCCACCCGGCGGCGTTCACCTCCTGAAAGGTTTTTAACAGATTGCTCAGGCTCGGGACAACGCAGGGCATCCATGGCCCTTTCTAAACGGGTGTCAAGTTCCCAGGCATTGTGATGATCGAGCAGTTCTGTAATACGTCCCTGTTCTTCAATCAGGTCGTTCATTTCATCATCGGTCAGGGGCTCTGAAAACCGGTTGTTTACCGTTTCATAATCTTTCAACAGTTTTACTACTTCTGCTACCCCTTCTTCAACAACTTCCCTGACTGTTTTGGTTTCATCAAGCTGTGGCTCCTGCTCAAGCAACCCAACAGAGTAACCCGGCGAAAAAACAACCTCACCCGTGTAGGATTTCTCAACCCCTGCAATAATTTTTAATAATGTTGATTTCCCTGAACCGTTTAAACCTATGATGCCGATTTTGGCTCCATAATAAAATGACAGGTATATATCCTTGAGTATTTGTCGGTTAACTGGCACAACTTTGCCAACACCAACCATTGAAAAAATGATTTTTTTGTCGTCTGACATAATGCTTATTTGTTTTGCGCAAACTTAAGCATTTTTAGCAAATTGTAAACTGAAGCTATGTGAGATACCTGATTGGGGGCGATTAAACAAGGCTAATTGAGCGGCACTTTTCTAAGCGGCTGAAGCAACATAGTAAAAGTGCTTCCCTTGTCAATTTCACTTTCAACCTTGATGATGCCATGGTTGAGCTCCATAAATTCGAGGCACAATGCCAGTCCAAGCCCGGTGCCCCGCTCGCCCATTGTGCCTGTACGTTGTACTTTAGGATCAAAAGTAAACAGGTTCTCAAGTATTTCAGGAGGAATTCCATTTCCGGTGTCTTTTACCGAAATTTTTACCATCCCGTCGCTCTGAAGCGCCTGCACGTGTATTTTGCCACCTGAAGGGGTAAATTTAATGGCATTGGAAATCAGATTGCGCAATACGGCCATTGTCATGTCTATGTCGGCCCATGCCTGCAGCAATGGTGGCAAGTCGTATGTAATTGCTATGTTTTTCTTGCGTAACTGTGACTGGAATATGGGAATGGTTTCATAAACCATTTCACTGATGTTAAATGCTCTGAATACGGCCCTGGCTGAACCTGTTTGTGTACGACCCCACTCTAATAGATTTTCTATCAAACGATAGGTGTCATTGGAAACACTCAGGATATTTGTGGCTGCTTCGCGGCGTTGTGTTTCAGATAAATACTCGTATTCTGAACTGAGCAACTCTGAGAACCCAAGAATTGACTGGAATGGCGATTTGAGGTCGTGCGCTATAATGCTGAAGAATTTGTTTTTGGTCTCATTCAGTTTGAACTGTTCCTTATACAGTTGATTGAGCTCTTCTTTTTGCTTCGATATTTGTTCGTTGCGTTCTGCAAGCAGCTCATTTTTACGCTTTTTGCCCTGATACAAAGAGAAAACAAATGAGGCAAATACAATCACGATGATAGAAATGATTATCAGCAGGTTTCGGATAGTTTGCTGCCTTTTTAGCGCAAGCTGGCTAAATATATTCTGTTGTCGCAAAAACTGATTGTCGCGCTCGGTTTGCTCTGACTCAAAAGTTACCCTCAGGCGGTTCAGCTTTTCGCTGTTTTCTGTATTGTAAATACTGTCGGAAAAGGTCCGGTATTTTGTAAGAAAATCGAGCGATCTTTTATAATCCCCTTTCTGTTTCCAGGCTGTTGACAGTTTTTCGTAAACATCCATCAGCAGAATGTTTGAACCGGTTTTTTCAGCAAATGGCAGTGCTTCATTCAATAATGTGATGGCTTCATCAGGATCGTTAAGTTTGATTCTGAGATTTGCCAGACTTGTGAGTACTGATACGTTCAGACTTTTATCATTGACGCTGTTTGAAAGTCGTTGAGCTTCTTTGAGGTTTATCATAGCCTGCGGCAAATTGCCTTCGGCCATATTGATATCACCGATGTTAAGCAAACAAATGATTATGCCCTGCTGATCGTTAAATTGTCTGCTCAATTCGATGCTTATTCTGTAATAATCCAGCGCTTCATTATTCTTGCCCAGCCCCTGAAAGGCTGCCCCCAGGTTATTGTAGTTGGTGGATAGATTTTCCTGGCTATTGAAAGATTTATTGATTTTTTCTGCCTTCCGGTAATAAGTGATGGCTGTCATAAAATCTTTCATGCTCAGATAGATGTTGCCAATGGTGTTATAGGAACGGGCCATTTTCAGGCTGTCCTTGTTCTTTTCATCTATCTCAAGGGATTGCCGCATGTAGTCCAGCGCTTTATCATAGCGACCCAATGTGTTGAAAAATTCTCCTATATTTCCCAGAATAGTCGAGAGCTTTTTCTCATTGTTGTTTTTTGAAAATATGGAAGCTGACTCAAGATACCTTTTCAGGGCTCCCGAATAATCTCCCTGTCTCTCCAGAATCAGTGCAATGTTATTTTGATTACTGGCAATGCCTTCGTAATCATTTATTTGTTTGAATATGGCAAGGGATTGCTCATAATATTCAAGTGCCTGCCTGTAGTTGGTTAGCTGGTAATGGGCGATACCAAGTGTTTTGAGGGCTGTACCTGTTTCTTTTTTATTCTGAAGTTCAGCAGCCAGCTTTAAGGCCTGATTGGCCATAGATATGGCTTTCTGAGGCGATTCAGTGGCAATTTCAACAGCTTTTTTATTCAGTTCTGTAAGCTGCTTCTCGTCTGATGCACTACCAATCCCTAAGGCAAGTTTAAAACTAAAGGATACCAGCAGCAGGATAAGCACGGCCGTGCTGGCATATATGTTCTTTGTCATTTTATAATTTCACTGTTTGTTTATCAGGATTTCTCCCATTTGTAATCCTAAAATGGAAAAAAAATTTACACTTTTTAGCATTCTTTTTAAAGTTAAGCTTTTTTAATCAGCTTTAACCGCATTTTTGTTTGCCCTTTTTCTTCCTTCAGGCCTCAACCTTTTCCATATGGTTTCACATATTCATTCCTTATGATGCATGGAATCAGTTGATTGTAAATTTTGGTTCCTTTTGTCAGGTCAGGCACAAGCGATAGCTTGTTTTTAAGTTGATGTGATTGTGGTTGGCAAGTTTGGGTTTCTTTTTAACGCTACGAATTCCTGTTCATTGTTGGTTCATTTCATTAACCTGATAATTTTGACGGGATAAGTGCTCAATTGCAGCTTACGGTAGGAGCAAGGTACAGCCGGCCGCAAATTATTCAGCACAGGTTTATGCCTGGGTTGTCCGGATTTTTACAGAAGGGATATGTTGCCTGCAACAGGGGTGATAAACTGCTATTTTAAGCAGTCATTCATTGATGAATTAAAGGGGGGTAGCCAGCTTCGGTTAGTTTTTGCTGTTGTTCAGAAAAAGGGCTGATAATTTTTCAGTGGCGCCTTCCCAGCTGTAGTTTCTGTTGACAAAATAAAAACCACTGTCGGCCAGGCTGGTTCTGACAGTAGTGTCTTCGAGCAGTAAAACCGCATGTTTAGCTACTGCTTCAGGAGTGTCGCCAATCAATATTTCACTGTTTTCCTTTGCACCAAGAGCCAGGTTGCACAGGGTGGAGGTGATACTGGGCAACCGCATCGACATTGCCTCAAGTAGTTTGTTTTGCAGTCCAGTACCTATTTGCATGGGGGCCAGAAAGATACGGGCACTTTCGTAGCAGGTTCTGATATCGTCTACCCATCCGGTAACAGTTACATGTTCCGAAGCAAGCGCTTTAACCCTGGCGTGGGGCGAGGCTCCTGCCAGCATCAGTTTTACATGGGGATGGGTGCGGTGTATAACCGGGAGTACTTTTTTAACCAGATACTCGGCGCAGTCAATATTGGGCGGATAGCCCATATTTCCTGTAAAAATCAAATCATGGGTTATTTTACTCTTGCCTGGTCTGAAAAAACCCTGATCTACCCCATTGGGTACTATTACAATCTGTTCGCGTCCGTTATGCGGAATGCAGTTTCTGTCGGGAATGGAGATAATGGTTTTGTTATTGAACAGGTCAAACAGTTTCTCCTCGTACTGCAGCAGCTTTTTATATTCAAATTTCAGTACAGGTTTCATGAAAAAACCTGCTGTTGGAATTCTTCTTTCAATGCCTTTCGAAAATACATCCTGATAGTCGAGTGTTTTCGGAAGATTGCTGTCGAGCGCATAGGCAGCAGTTCTCAGTAATTGGCAATAAATATGGTCGGGTTTGTCTTCGGCAAGTATCCGGTTGATTTTGCGTTGTGCTTTCCGGCTGTAGTAATAACCTGCCTGCAAAGGCCATTTGTTCAGGAAGGCTCTTATCAGGTTGATAAAAATATCTGTAAGCAAAGGGCGCACTATAACTATTTTGCTGCAGAAGGGCTTGATTTTTTCAATACTTGCCGCCGGAACTCTTTCGTGGCTGATGGCAACCAGTATAATGTCAAAACTGCGCGAAAGAATGCGTAACTGATGATAAGCCCGCAGTTTATCGCCCTTTTCAATGGGGTAAGGAAACCGGGGAAGAATAACCAATAGCTTCATATGGCAGAACCAGGCCGGATTTTTGGTCCGTTGTACAAACCCTGACAACGGCTCCGGGCTTTAAGCGACAAAGTTAATAAATTAGCTTAATGCTGGATCGCTCTGTAAAAATCAGTTAATTTTTGCATCAACACCGCATTGTTGTGCGATTTCATAACCAGTTGCCGGCCGTTACTCCCGGTTTGCAAGGCAAGGGATGGTTGAAGGATGAGTTCGCTGATTTTTTCGGCAAAGGTTGTGGCATTTTCTGCAATCATCAGGTTTTTTCCATCCGTATAATCTATCCCCTCGGCTCCAACCCGGGTGGTTACGATGGCGCAGCCGGCAAGCATGCCTTCTATTATTTTTATGCGGATACCACTCCCCGAAAACAGCGGAACCACCATTACTGAAAATGATTCCATATATGCTTTGGCGTCAGGTACTTCGCCGTCAATTACAATGCCCGGTGTTGTGCATTTTCTCAGCCAGTCAGGCATTTCACGACCTGCAAGGTGAAACTCTAAATCAGGAAACTGTTTGTGAATCAGTGGCCAGACTTTGTTTATAAACCATTTGATACCTTCCTGATTAGGCAGCCAGTTCATTGACCCCAAATGGAAAATACCTGTCCGACGGGTTGGATAACCGCTTTTTTTTCCGGGGTTTGCTTCATTGATGTTATTGATGCCAAACGGGATATCCGTTACTTTAATTTCACCGGCATGCTGCCTGAAAAATGCAGCATCTTTGGCCGTTATGGCTACAATGCCATCCACTTTTCTGATGGTATTCAGCTCGTATTTTTTAAGTGTGGATGCCAGATGGGTCAGATAATACTTCTTAAACGGATTGAAAGTCCCTTTGGCCATTCTTTCCCATATCAGGTGCTCAATATTATGTGCCCGTAATATGAGTTTTGCATCTGAAAACATTTTAATTTCATCCAGATAAGGGGTGGTAAACAGTGTTTCAAACTGGATGATGTTAAATTTTTCATTTCTCAGAATGGCCATCAATGCCTGCCTGAAATCTTCTGAAATAAAGCGCTCTACATGGTATGATTTTCCGCTGAATAAATTCAGAAAGGCAGGCCATGGCCTGACCGAAAGATCGATATACACATACTCGATGCGGGTTTTAGCCCGGTAATTTTCAGGGATAGACGAAAGTGCAATGCTGTATTTGTTGCTGTTAATGGCCAGGATTTTAACTGTATGACCTGCATTGATAAGCCCTTCGGCCATGGCATTCATCGCAATCGGACCTCCTTCATGGGGAGGCCAGGGCGATTTATTACACAGCAGTAAAATATTCATTTCCGGTTTTTCGCGTTACAGTTTACTCAGGTTTCTTTTGAAGCCATTTTCCGGTAAAAAATCTTTTCCAGATATCAGGATCAAACAGGGGAGAGTCGGTGGTTGCTTTCAGGGTGAGAATAACCCCTAATGGCAAGAGTACGGCAGATGAGAGCCACATGCCAATTACCGGATCCATTTGTCCGGCCTTTACCGATTTTTCGCCCGTCATTGATATAACGTGGTAAATGACAAAAAACACAATAGATATCACCAGCGGAAGCCCCAGCCCTCCCTTACGAATAATCGCTCCCAAAGGTGCGCCGATGAAAAACAATACCAGGCAGGCAATGGAAAGGGTGAATTTACGGTGCCATTCTACTTCATGCTTATGAACCAGTACTGTTCGTTCTTTCAGGTCGTTTTTACTGAATTCTATATTGTTTCTTGCGTTTTTGGCGGCATTCAGTGCCGATTCATGTGCCTGCAGCAACTCTTCTTTATTCATGCCCTGCATGGCCGGTATACGATTGTTTACCTTCGTTTCCTTTTCGGGAATCTGAATGCGACCTGAATCTATCTGTGTGTTGAAATAATAACTTAACTCTGTTGAGCGAAGCAGGCCATCGCGCCGGCTATTGATTTCATTCTTGAGCGAATCTTCCGATTTTGTAAGCTGCCTGAGGTTGAGCATCTGGTAGTGATTGCGAAACAACTCTTCATTGGTGCGCATCATTTTGAACTGCGACAAGTCAAATTTCCGGTACTGTTCGGCAAACCAGGTGCGCTGAAATGGTCGTTTAAGGTCATTTCTGCGGTCGGTTTTTTCGTCGTAGTTATATCCATTATACAGGGTAAGCTCCAGGAAATTACCATCAGGACTCTGTATCATTGTGCCCGATTCAGCTTTGGTTACCGTTGTATTGCCCATCCGTGATGAATGATCGTAAATCATTACATCCCTGATGGTAATGCCATCTTCCTCTTTTTTGTTGATGCGCATCACATACCCATCTATGCCATTGTAAAATATGCCTTCCCTTATATTCAGTGCAAGCTTTTGTTGCCGCACATCATACAGTATTGACTTGAATTTAAGGTTGGTTACCGGTAAAACATTGTTTGAGAAGAAAAAGGCAAATACGCTTATCAAAATTGATAACACCACCAGTGGCCGCATAAAAGTGCTGAGCGAAATCCCTGCCGATTTTACAGCTACCAGCTCATACCTTTCTCCCAGATTGCCAAAGGTCATTAACGACGATAATAATATGGCCAGTGGTAATGCAAGCGGAACAAATGTGGTGGAGGCATAAAAAAGCAACTGACCAACTACATACCACGGCAGGCCTTTGCCAACCAAATCGTCAATGTACTTCCACAAAAACTGCATCACCAGAATAAACAAGGCAATGAAGAATGTGAGTATCAGCGGGCCAAGATATGACCTTAATATGAGCAGGTAGAGTCGTTTCACAATTGGTGCTTATTGATTGCAAAAGTAAACATTTGTTTATTTGAATAAACCTGGTATGTGCCAAAGTTCCTATCAACCTGTTAAGATTGTTTGTTGTCGAGTGCCGGTTTTGATTTGCCTTTTGAGAAGCGGTTATTATTTACATGATTATCCGGACAATCTGAATTGTTAAATACTAAGTCGCTGTAAACCTGTTGTCTGCCTTTGTTCTTTGGGTTCATATGTTTATGTAGGTCTTTAAAGTTCAGGTTGCTGTTGCTGTTTCTGGGCAATTTTGTGAGGCTGAAGCTCAGAGAATTTCCCTGTTCAGGCAGATAATCCTTTTTTGAAAATATTCGATAACAAAAGAAGTAAACGCCATTGAGAAGCAAAACAGCATCGCTTGAATATGAATATTACATTGGGCTGAACATCAGTGTTTTCAAGATATACATGGCTGCTCAATAGCAATCGTGCCATTTAAAAAACGGGCAATGTTTCGTGCTAATCTCATAAAACTCTATACATTTGCTTGGAATTAAAACAGAACAAAGTTTATGCATCTTGTTGAAGTTAAAGATAAAAAACAGGCCGGCCAGTTTCTCGATGTTGCCCGCAGCATCTACAAAAATGATCAAAACTGGATTTGCCCGCTCGATTCGATGGTTGAAGCCGTTTTTAATCCGGCTGTAAATGTATTCTTTACACATGGTGAAGCTATCCGGTGGATTCTTTTTGATGAAAAAGGCAATGCCATTGGGCGGGTAGCTGCATTTATCAACCGCAAAAAAGCCTTCAACTTTGAGCAACCAACAGGCGGAATGGGCTTTTTTGAGTGTATTGATGATCAGAAAGCGGCTTACTTTATGTTTGATGCCTGCAAAAAATGGCTTTCCGACAAGGGGATGCAGGCCATGGATGGCCCGATTAACTTTGGCGAAAATGATAACTTTTGGGGGCTGCTGGTGGAAGGCTATATGCCGCAAAGCTTTGGCATGAATTACCATCACCCTTATTACCGCAATTTTTTTGAATCTTACGGCTTTAAACCCTATTTCGAACAGGTTACCAATCATTTGGATCTTACCAAACCCTTTCCTGAACGCTTCTGGAAAATTGCTGACTGGGTTAGGCAACGCCCTGGGTATAGCTTCAGGCATTTCGACTGGAAGAAAAGTACACAACTGATCCAGGATTTTAAAACCATATATGATGATGCCTGGCAGTTTCACGAAAATTTTACACCTATTGTAAAAGAAGACCTGCTTAAATCTCTGAGTGAGCTAAAGCCAATTATGGTGAATGAGTTTATCTGGTTTGCCTATCATGATGATGAACCCATCGCCTTTTTAGTAATGATTCCTGATGCCAATGAGCTATTCAGGCATTTTAATGGCAAATTGGGGCTGTTGGATAAACTTAAGTTCCTGTATCTGAAAAAGAAGAATATTTTTACACGTACACGCATTACTGTAATGGGCATCAGGCCAAAGTATCAGAAGTCGGGTATTGAAGCCGCCATTTTCTGGCATATGGATAAGGTAATGAAAAAAATGCCCAACTATAAGGAAATTGAACTGTCGTGGGTGGGCGATTTTAATCCTAAAATGAGGCAGTTACACGAATCAGTAGGCGGCCATTTCGCTAAAAAGCATATCACCTATCGCTATTTATTTAGCCATAATGGTGAGTTTCACAGGGCTACATCCATTCCCCTTGATACAAAAGAGAAAGCAATTAAATCCTAGCAACTGTCCGACTTTTTAATTTTGTGTTCTGGCAGCCAGTTTAACTTTAATGGATAAACACCGGAAATTAATGCTTTAAAATTTGTATTAACCTTTGCTTTGTTTTGTAACTGACTCTAAAACAATAATTAAACATGCCGGAATATTCTTTTGGTTGTTTCCTAATCGCATTTATTGTGAATTTGAAACCATTCATTGAAGCAGGAAGAATTGCAGGATGCTTTTTAAATGCGTAAATTATTGTTAAAAGTTGGATAAAAAACTTACAGCGTAATGAAAAGTATTAAATTTGCTCCAACGAGAAACTCTAACAAAACTTAATAACCCAATATTTATTAATCAATAACCAAATCTCTAATCTCTAATGAAAAATTCATTACTACTTGGCCTCGCGCTGAGTATTGGTATGTATGCCGGTGCTCAGGAGCGTAACCTGTCAAAAGTTCACAAAGTGAACGTACGTCCGGTTGACAGCGGTTTAAATTACACAGATCCTTCTTCAGCACAACAGGATGGTGGTACCGCAGTTGAAATTTACAACAGGAGCGGTGAACTGCTCAAAACCAATGCATCTTCTTCTGCCAATCTCTTTGGTATTTTTAACACTGATCAGCGTGTTGTTTCTGCTATTCCTGAAGCGAACATGGTAGTTTTTGGTAACCGCGCCGGCGGATCTTTCGGTGCTACAGGTAACGACCTTCGTGTTGCTTATTCAACCGATTTAGGCGCTACATTTACCAATTTTGTTATCAATCCTCAAGCAGGACTTAATTTCAGATATCCCAGCACTGTAATTTATAACCCTGCCGGAAATACTGATCCGAATAATATGTTTGCAATTTACAGCGGACCATATACGGATGCTGCAGGCTGGAAAGGTCAGTTTTTTGGAAGCGCCCGTGTTGGTGGTGCCGATGTCAATACAACTTTCGAAAACAATGAAGCAAGTGTTTATCTCAATCACCTGAATATTGGGATGACGGCTACTGCTTCAGGTAATATTCATGTTGCTTCTTCACGCCTCAATGGTACTTCTACTGCTTACACAAATGAAGGTTTTGAGGTGTTAAACGGTGTTTTCAACAGCAGCACTAATCAGGTTGACTGGGAACTCCCACGAGTAAAAGTTCAGCCAGAGCTACTGGAAGATGGCCGTATTGATGCCCCCAGAATGGTTTTTTCACCTGATGGAACAATCGGTTATATTGTTTGTACCGCTGTTGATGCTGACAATGCTTACAATCCTTACGGAGTTGAATGGCCTGTTGTTTACAAAACAACTGACAATGGTCAGAACTGGGATAAAATTGATGCTTTCGACTTTTCTGAAATCAATGCATTTAAAGAATATTTGTGGCCAACCAGAGCTGACTTTGATGTTGTAGTTCCACGTTGGTATAACAAATGGGCTGCTCCCGAAAATCAGTCAAACAATGGTGTTACAGTTGATAAAAACGGAAATCTTCACATTGCTGGCTTGGTAAGAAGTACAAATTCAATTCACCCTGATTCACTCAGCTACTTTTATTCTGAAGAGCCGCTGTTGATTTTCGATGTTTTTATGAATGGCGATGGTACCTGGAATGCACAGTTTGTGGATTCAATCCGTTCAGCTGGTCTGGAAGATTACCTGTCAGTTTCACTTGATCAGCGTATCAATATGAGCCGTACCGAAGATGGCTCTAAAGTTTTTGTTACCTGGGCCGATACTGATCCTACCCTTTGGGGTGCTGGTGTTACAACCAATATGCAGCCTGACCTTTTTACCTGGGGTTATGATGTTGAAACCAGCCATTTTACGACTCCTGTTAATGTAACTGCTTTCTCTGACTACTGGGGCGATAATTTCTGGTTGCATGTTTCTGACAGGATTGTTACAGAAGGAAATAATTTCCATATTCCATTAACAACTTCTATCAACGGAACTACCGAAGATGATCCTGTAACACATCAGTATTTCAGCGGTGTTGGTTTTACCGAGGCTGATTTTACTAACGTGAACAATCATCATATTGCAACTCCTGCAGCTATTTCGTCTGTAGCTCAAAACTTCCCGAATCCGTTTTCAGGTATTTCTGAAGTTCAGGTAAATTTATCAGTAGCTGCTTCTCTCAGCCTTGAGGTATATAACCTTGTAGGTCAGAAAGTTTTTGAAGTCCCTGCAACCAAAGCTGCAGCAGGTACACATGTACTCACTATTGATGCTAAGAATCTGAAGTCAGGTGTTTATACCTATTCGGTTATTGCAGGTGGTGAGCGTCAAACCAGAAAAATGATTGTTAAGTAATTTTTCTGAAATCGTATGTAAAAGCTGTTCCTCATAGGAACAGCTTTTTTTTATGTGTTAGATTGATAAAGACAAACAGATTTGATAGTATAAAATGTGGGGTGATGATGGGAATTATATCAATGCATTGTTAAATGTTAGAAATAATGAAATTATAATTTGCATTAAATCCTTTTTTTTTATTAATTTTAAGTACTCCTAAAATATTCATTAACCTAAAAAATCATCAAATGAAAAAAATTGTACTTATTCTTTTTGGCTTGCTGATTTGTTATAGTGTTATTGCCCAGCAGCGCAATATGACTGCAATTGAAAAGGTTTATCCACGTTCTTTTACTTCTGACCTGGAAAGCAGTGTGAATCAGCAAGGTTTGCCGCAAAATGCAGATTACCAGATTCTGTTCAATAAGAGTGGTGATTTGCTAAAAATCAACGTTTCTTCTTCTGCCAACCTTTTTGGTATTTTCACCACTGATCAGCGTGTTGTTTCAGCTCTTCCTGAAGCCAATATGGTGATTTTTGGCAACAGGGCCGGCGGATCCTTTGGTGCCACCGGAAATGACCTCAGAATTGCTTATTCGGTTGATATGGGGGCTGAATTTACTAATTTCGTAATCAATCCGCAAACCGGCCTTAATTTCAGGTACCCGAGCACCATCGTGTACAACCCTTCAGGGAACACTGATCCGGCAAATATGTTTGCTATTTACAGCGGCCCCTATACCGACGCTGCTGGCTGGAAAGGACAATATTTCGGCAGTGCCCGTATTGGTGGTGCCGATGTAAACACAACTTTTGAAGACAACGAACCTACTGTATACCTCAACCACCTGAATGTGGGGTTGACAGCCACTGCTGCAGGTAATATTCATGTTGCCTCTTCGCGCCTGAACGGGACCTCTGCCGCCTATACCAGCGAAGGCTTTGAAGTTTTAAATGGTGTGTTCAACAGCAGCACCAATCAGGTTGATTGGGAATTACCGCGGGTTAAAGTTCAGCCTGAACTTCTGGACGATGGACGTATTGATGCCCCAAGGATGGTTTACTCAGTAGATGGCTCGATAGGCTACCTGCTTTGTACTGCAGTGGATGCTGATAATGCTTATAATCCTTATGGAGTTGAATGGCCTGTTGTTTTCAAAACATTGGACAATGGGCAGACCTGGGAAAAAATTGAAGCATTTGATTTTTCTGAAATCAATACATTTAAAGAGAATTTGTGGCCAACCCGGGCAGACGAAAATGTGATAGTCCCTCGGTGGTATAATAAATGGGCTGCACCTGAAAATCAGTCTAATAATGGTGCAACTGTTGATAAAAACGGAAATCTGCATATTGCCGGATTAATCAGAAGCACCAATTCATTGCATCCTGATTCTCTGAATTACTTTTATTCTGCAGAGCCTTTATTGATTTTTGATGTATTTATGAATGGTGATGGGACCTGGAATGCACAATTTGTTGATTCTATCCGTTCTGAAGGCCTTGAAGATTATCTTACAGTTTCGCTTGACCAGCGCGTTAGCATGAGCCGCAGTGCTGATGGCTCAAAAGTATTTGTAACATGGGCCGATACTGATCCCACCCTATGGGGGGCAGGTGTAACTACCAATATTCAACCCGATGTTTTTATTTGGGGGTATGATATTGAAACCAATCACTATACTACGCCTGTAAACGTAACTGCTTTTACTGACTACTGGGGCGATAATTTCTGGTTGCATGTTTCCGATCAGGTGGTTACCGAGGGTAGTGATTATTATATTCCAATGTCAACATCAATAAATGGGACAACTGAAAATGATCCTGTAACACATCAATATTTCAGTGGAGTGGGCTTTTCAGAAGGCGATTTTGTAAATGTTAATACCCAAAATCGCGAATTATCAAGTGTTATCTCTACAGTGTCTCAAAATTTTCCAAATCCTTTTAATGGAATTACTGAGGTAAAAGTGAAATTGTCGGTATCGACCCTGCTCAGCCTTGAAGTGTATAACCTGGTTGGGCAAAAAGTTTTTGAAATTCCTGCTGTCCGTGCATCTGCCGGAATGCATAAGCTTGCTGTTGACTCCCGGAATCTGATACCTGGTGTGTATACTTATTCGGTTATTGCCGGTGGCGAGAGACAAACCAGAAAAATGATTGTTTTGTAAATATTATTTGTATTATCTAATAGGCCTGATGTCTTGATGTCAGGCCTTTTTTTTATGGTTATAATCAACTGTTTTAAATCTGTTGTACTTTAATCATCCTGATTTTTATTTGAAGTTGAAATCGAGTGTGTTATTTGTTAGAATTTTTTTTAGCTTTGTAGAGAGAGAATTTTATGTTTCACTTAAACCCAATACTCATGAAAAAATTAGTACTCATTACTTTGTCATTGGCTATTAGTGCTGGAGTTATGGCACAGCAAGCCCGCATCAAAGCAACCAGAGCCATGCAAAACATTGCTATTAAAAAAACGGCTGCAATTGATGAAACTACAAATTTACAAACTACCGTTAATCCTTATGTATCTTCAAGGATAGTTCCATCAGAAGCTGAAATTGGTGGAACTGTTTATGATCTGCAGTCAAATGCATCAAGTCCTTCAAACAGGATTCAATTATTTGATGACGGAACTATTGGCGCAACATGGACACGCGGCACAGGGCCTACAGAATACACTGACAGGGGTACTGGTTACAATTACTTCAATGGAGCTGATTGGGGCCCTGCACCAACTAATCGTATTGAAGTTGCCCGTTCTGGCTGGCCTGCATATACAGCATGTGGCCCTAACGGTGAAGCCTTTGTTTCACACGTTTCAGGAACAGCTGGCCTTACTTTTGTTAAAAGAGAAACCAAAGGAACCGGTGCATGGACTGAAAGTGTAATTGCACCTCCTTCAGGAGCTTCCGGATTATTGTGGCCTCGTATGGTTGCCAGCGGACCTGACAATATGTATTTACATGTTTTTGCATTAACAGCTCCAACCGGTAATGGTGGAACTGTTTTTGAAGGACAGGATGGTGCTGTAGTTTATTCTCGTTCAACCGATGCCGGAGCCACCTGGTCAACCCCTGTGGTTCTTGATGGTATGGGCGCTGATTATTATGTTAAGTTTGGCGGCGATTCATATTCACTTAGTGCTAAAGGTGATAATGTGGCTTTCCTTATGACCGACAACTGGACTGATATGTTTTTCTTGAAATCTTCAGATAATGGTGAAAATTGGGAGAAAACAATTCTTTGGGAGCACCCGATTCCAATGTGGAACAATACCCCATCCATTGATAGTATTTATTGCCCTGATGGAGCTGGTCATGCAACTTTTGATAATACAGGTAAGTTACATGTTGTTTTTGGGATAAATAGGTCTTACTATGATACAGACGGTAGCTGGTTCCCATTTGTAGATGGACTTGCATATTGGAATGAGGATATGGAAACTTTTACAGGTGGAGATCAGGTTAATATACTAAATCCAGATAATGTTTTCGAAATGGGAAATCTGATCGGTTATATGCTTGATTTAAATAATAACGGAGATTTGGATTTTGTTTGTTTTCAAAACGAATGTATTGGAAATTATGAGCTCTCGCCAACGAGTATGCCACAGATTGTAATTGATGATCTGAATCAGGTATTTGTTGTATTTACTTCTGTTACTGAAGGTTTTGACAATGGTTCACAGCAATACAGACATCTGTGGGCTCGTACATCACCTGATGGTGGTACAACCTGGGGAGAATTTTATCATTTGTCAGAAGATATTATCCATATTCTCGATGAGTGTGTTTTCCCATCAGCAGCTAGTGCAAGTGATGAGTTTATTCATGTTTTATATCAGGCTGATTCAGAACCAGGTCTTGCAGTTCGTGGTGACGAAGATGCTCCGGGTGAAAATATCATGTACTACATGCAGATTGCTAAAAGTGAGGTGATTGGTGTTCACAATGGTGGCGTTAAGGTGAAAGAATTAAAAGTTTCACAGAACTATCCGAATCCATTCAATAAAACAACATCCATCGATGTTAGTCTTGCTGGCAACTCAAACGTAAGTGTTGAAGTTTCTACCATTACAGGTCAGAAAGTGATGTCAACTTCTTATGGAACATATTCAGAAGGAACTCATAGAATTGATATCAGCTCTGATCTTAAAGCTGGTATTTATTTTTATACTGTTAGAGCCGGTGAAAATTCATTTACTGGAAAAATGACTGTTCTGTAGTCATTAGCAGCTTAAAAAAAAATGGCAGCCGTAATATTGCGGCTGCCTTTTTTTTATATTAATAGATAATGTCTTGAATTATAATCATTACTTTAGTATTTTTGTAAATCATCAATTATTAATGTATCACTAAACAAAAGACAATGAAAAGACAGTTACTCTTATCCTGCATTTTTATGCTTGGTTGGTCGTTGACTGTCAGAAATATGTAAAGATGCCCAAGCAATTGAAAGATATTTCAGCGCCTGATATGAAATCGGTGCGAGAAGCAGTAAACCCGCTTATTTTGCCAGCCAATGCCTATGTAAGAAGTGGCAGAGTGATCGACGAATTTGAATTGGGTACAACCTACTATGATCTTCAGTCAAACACTTCGGCTCCTGCCAACCGTTTTTATCGTTATGAAGATGGAACCATGGCTGCTGTATGGACCAGAGGAATGAACACTGCAGGTTATGCCGATCGCGGTACCGGCTACAACTATTTTAATGGTGCCGATTGGGGGCCTGCTCCTACTGCCCGTATTGAAACACAACGCACAGGCTGGCCAACTTATGCCCCACAGGGTACAGGCGAATTGGTGGCAGCCCATCACAATACTGCCGGGCTGGTTGTTAGCCGCCGCGATACCCGTGGCAGTGGCCCCTGGTCAGAAGCTATTCTGGCTGGCCCTGCTGGTGCAGTTGATATCTCATGGCCGCGCATGGTGAGCAGTGGTGATGACCATATGACCATTAACCTGTTGGCGGCAACTTATGTTGCCTATGAAGGACTTGATTTGGCCATATTGTATTACAGATCAACTGATGGTGGTCAGACCTGGGACAAACAGCATCAGATTCTGCCAGGCATGAGCTCAGCTGATTACACCGGCTTTAGTGGTGATACTTATTCGTGGGCTGAATCAAAAGGCGATACCATTGCTTTTGTAGTTTGCGATAACTGGACCGATATGTTTATCATGAAATCACCTGACAATGGTGATACCTGGGAGAAAATTACGGTTTGGGAACACCCTTACCCTATGTGGGATGGTGTTGAACCAACCGATACTTTTTACTGCCCTGATGGCGCTGCCCATATCGCTTTTGACAAGTCAGGTAAATTGCACCTGGCATTTGGTGTAAACAGAGCCATGATGGAAGCAGGTGCTACAGCTCCAAGCTGGTTCCCGTTTGTCGACGGTGTTGGATACTGGAATGAAGATATGCCTGCATGGACAGGTGGCGATGTGGATGCACTTGATCCTGATGCCTTGTTTGAAAGCGGAAATCTGATTGGCTGGATGCAGGACATCAATGAAAACGGTCAGATTGATCTTGTTGGTACATTAATCGATAATATTGGTAAATACTACGTTGGCCCTTCGAGTATGCCACAGATTACAGTGGATGAAAATAACCAGATATTTGTTGTGTATTCGGGTATTACAGAAGGTTTTGACAATGGAAGTCAGCAGTACAGGCATATCTGGTCAACAACTTCTCCTGATGGTGGAACTACCTGGGGCGAATTTAAAGATCTGACCGGCGATATTATCCATATTCTTGACGAATGTGTATTCCCAACTATAGCCAACCGTACTGATGATCAGGTTTATCTGATTTATCAGGCCGATAATGAGCCAGGACTTGCTATCAGAGGTGATGAAGATGCACCAAGCGAAAATATCTACTATCAGTTATCTGTTAGCAAAAGTGACATCGTAAGTGCAGATTCAAAACCCGTTTCTTCTTTTGAACTTTCACAAAACTATCCTAACCCTTTTACCGGAGTTTCACAGGTTAATCTCAACCTGAGCAAAACCTCAACAGTTAGCCTCGAAGTATGCGATTTACTGGGTCGCATTGTTTACCAACTGCCGGCTTCAAGCCTGAATGCTGGTGCTAATGTGTTGACTATCAATGCTAATAATCTGAAGTCAGGTATATATACCTATTCCGTTATTGTAAACGGTGAGCGTATTACCCGCAAAATGATGGTTGAATAGAGTTTAACCTTTATTTCTTTACCAAAGGCTGTCCTCCCGGGCAGCCTTTGGTATTTATAGATATAGTGATGATTGATATGTTAGCCTGATTGTGTGTGGTGGCTTTTTACTGAAGCTTATTTTATCCGTTTGGGTTTATTGCCGGTTAAGCGCTACATGAAATAAATCTGTAAGGAGAATTCTCTGCCTTTATCAGGAA
Source organism: Lentimicrobiaceae bacterium (assembly GCA_020636745.1). Lineage (NCBI taxonomy): Bacteria > Pseudomonadati > Bacteroidota > Bacteroidia > Bacteroidales > Lentimicrobiaceae > Lentimicrobiaceae bacterium. The sequence continues at coordinate 499,539 of JACJXH010000001.1, forward strand.
TTAACCGTTTAAAGCCTTACAGAGTCAGGTAGCTTGCAGGCACCAGGAGCTGCACACGTACAATGCACTGAATGAAATTTAACCCATAATAGCCGGTTTATTTAAAGGGTTTCCGGATACTGGTCTCGGCTGTTGACTACATAAAGGAGTGAGGTGAAAAGGGAATGAGAATAGTCATTCGCCTGCAGTTTTATGTGTTGATCCTAAATCTTTAAAGTGGTTTTAATGTTCGTTTGGCTGGCATGTTGAGTGAATCGAGCTGCCGGGCAAGTTGCGTTCTAACCATTTGGAAACTGTCCATCAGCTCCTTTTTAATTGGGAGGGCAGGAGGTGATTCAACTTTCAATGGGTCGACCGGTGCTCCGTTTTTGTAGAACCTGAAATCGAGATGGGGCCCGGTTGAAAGACCTGAACTACCCACATACCCGATAATCTGCCCCTGAGTAACGCGGGCGCCTGATTTAATTCCCGGGCCATATCCGCTCAGGTGGAGATAAGCGGTTGAATATGTGCTGTTATGCCTTATTTTAACCATGCGGCCTGCACCACCGGCATATTTTACATCAGTTACCACTCCACTGCCGATGGTATGCACCGGAGTGCCTTTGGGTGCAGCATAATCAACCCCATGATGCGGACGGCGGATACGAAGTACAGGGTGAAGCCTGCTATTGGAAAAACGCGAACTGATGCGGGAAAATTTAAGGGGCGCTTTTAAGAAAGCTCTTCTTAAGCTCATGCCTTTCTCATCAAAATAATCTGCTGCATCATCCTGTATAAACCGGTAGGCATAAAGGTCTTTCCCTCCCTGTCCAAATCTGGCAGTGATAATGTTTCCCATTCCGATAGATTCATCGCCTACAAACAGTTCCTCATACAAGGCACTGAAATTATCGCCTTTCTGAATGGCATAGAAATCAACAGTCCATGCGTAAATTTCCGATAAAGCGATGGCCAGATTGGGGTCTGAGCCTGATTCTGTCATGGCATTCCACAAGGATGAAGTAATGGTGCCGCTGACCGCTTTAATTTTAACTTCTATGTCTTTTTCACCGGCATGCACATGCAGCGAATCTCCCATTTCAAATACAATATATTGTGTAGGGCTGCTTTCGTAAATAAAGTATGCGGCTTTTTTCAGACTGTCATTGTTGCAGAGCACGGTGTATTTGTTGCCCACCCTTATTTTCCGAACATCAAATACGCCCACAGCTTTGGTAACCAGTTGTTCAATGGTGCCCATGGGTGTGTGGTAGGTGCTCAGGATAGAGGACAGGTTTTCGTTGGCTTTCACCACATCCTTGACAACATAAAAGGAGTCAACCACAATGCCATATTCAATACGGGGCTCAGGAAGATAATAGTTTTCGGATTCAGGAGTAGTGCGTATGGCTGACATGTAATAATCAACCGTGAAAACAAGAAGGGTTGCAACAACGACAATAACAGCAGCTTCAATAATTCTTCGTCTTGTAAATAGCTTCATTCGGACAGGATTGTAGTGATAAATAAGTTTTTTAACGTTACTTGATACCTGTATATTGCAATAAGAGCGGATATTGTCCGCTCTTATTGCAACAATTAATCAGCGTTATAAGCCATCTGGCATCTTCAGGGAGATTGAATTATTTCCCGGAAGGGCAATTTCAGTTCATTTGTGCCAGTGCCGCATCGCGGCCGGCCTGTAATGCGTTGAGATTTACCTGGATGATTTCATCTCCTTTTTTGCGGAAGATATTGCGGATGGCATCCTGCAGGTGCTTGTATTCAATGTCGAGAAATGGTGAGGCCGCGCCCAGAATCACCATATTGGCTGATTTGGGTGAACCAAGGTCTCTGGCGATTTCGTCAGCGTCAAGTGCAATATGCTTGGGCTGTGAGGCTATTTCAGCCATAAGTTTATCCATTTCAGGATAGTTGGTGATGTTGATGTAAGGCTTGGTATTGGTTACCAGCCAGCCATCAGGCGAAAGCATAGGCAGATACCTGAGCGATTCCATTGGCTCAACAGAGATAATCATGTCGGCTTTCCCGAAAGGAATAAGATCTGAAGCAATTTCCCGGTCTGAAATGCGCAGGTTAGATTGCACATCGCCCCCACGCTGACTCATGCCATGTACTTCGGCTTGTTTCAGAAATAATCCGTTACTTAAGGCTGCTGTTCCTATGGTGGCAGCAATTGATAAAATTCCCTGTCCGCCAACACCGGCGAGTATAATGTCTTTTTTCATTTTATGCTTCTGCTTTTTCGGTTTGCTGCTTTTTCTTTTCTTCTCTCATGCGGCGGGTGAGTGTTTGAATGCACTCGCGCCTTGGGATAATTACTGAAACACCTTCGTAGGCAATTTCTTCTTTAAGAATGGCCAGATTTTCTTCGTGGTGTTTCTGCAGCGGATTGATAACTCTGATATGTTCTTTTTTTACGCCAAGTGCGAGGCAAATCTCTTCTATTTTCCCGAAAGCGGCAGAGTCCTGTCCGCCGGTCATGCCTGTGGTGGCATTGTCAAGAATCATCACGGTGATGGATGAGTTGTCGTTAACAGCATCCAGCAGTCCGGTCATGCCTGAATGGGTAAAGGTGGAGTCACCGATAACAGCTACTGCAGGTAAGAGGCCGGCATCGGCAGCGCCTTTGGCCATGGTAATGGAAGCACCCATATCCACGCAACTGTTAATGGCATTGAATGGTTCCATGGCTCCCAGTGTATAGCAACCTATATCGGCAAATACACGGCCTTTATAAAGATGGGCAATAGCTTCATTCAGTGCATTGTAGCTGTAAATATGCGGGCAGCCTTTGCAGAGTGATGGCGGACGGCTGGCAACCAGCTCAGGAATATCGCGGCCCCGGGTGTCGGTTAAGCCGAGAGCAACAGCCAGAATGTTTGGATTCAGCTCTCCGTCGCGCGGAATGGAGCCGTCGAGTCTGCCTTTGATAACTTTGCCGTTGTTCATATAGCCTCTTAAAAGTTCTTCAACCAAAGGGGCGCCGTCTTCAAGTACCAGAATGCTGTCGCAGGAGTTGTATAAATCGCTGATCATCTTTTCGGGAAGCGGATATTGGCCAATGCGCAGCACAGGATGAGGCACCTGGTGATTCTCAAAGTTCTCAATCAGGTAGTTGTATGCCAAACCGCAGGCGATAATGCCCATTTTTTTGTCAGGATGGTCAGTAAGAGTATTGAAGGGGGATTGTTCTGAAGATTGAACAAAGGCTTCCTGGGTTTTGAGTAACTGTTTGTACTGGCGGCGTGCATTGGCCGGCAGCAGGATAAACTGTTTGAGGTTTTCGGGCAGTTTCAGTTCATTTTGTTCCCTCATCTCGCGGCGCGAAACGCCTGAGCGCGAATGTGCCAGACGGGTTGTAATGCGCATCAACACAGGAATTTTGAATTTTTCGCTAAGCTCAAAACCATAATGAACCATGTCGTATGCTTCCTGTTGATTGCCGGGTTCCAGAATCGGCATCATGGCAAATTTGCCATAAAAGCGCGAATCCTGCTCGTTTTGCGAAGAGTGCATGGATGGATCGTCGGCTGCTACTACAATGAGTCCTCCATTAGCACCTGTTATGGCTGAATTTACAAAGGCATCAGCTGCTACATTCATGCCAACATGTTTCATGCACACCATGGCCCTTTTGCCTGCATAGGACATTCCCAATGCAGTTTCCATCGCTGTTTTTTCATTGGCGCCCCAACTGGCTACGATGTTTTTCGAACGGGCTTCTTTTGAGTGCATTACGTATTCTGTAATCTCTGTTGAAGGCGTACCGGGATAGGCATAAATACCTGACATTCCGGCATCGATTGCTCCCTGTGCAATGGCTTCGTCGCCTAATAATAATAACTTCTGCATCACTTATATAAGGTTTTTAAAATGAACAATATAGATTGGCAGAGTCTGGTGTGCTCTGCCGGGCAAAACTATAAAAATTTAACAACATGCACCGAATGAATGCTTATCTATATTTGTTTTAAATAAATAATGATAGCCGCTGATTTCCCTTTTTAGCCAATCAGTTGAGATTACGTGCCTGGTTTTATTTTATGAATTTTAGCATCTGTTTATGGAGGCAAGCCTGCTGCATACCATGGGTAAGTTAGTTCAAATCTGTTAACTTTGTGTGTGCTGAACTTTCAGGCAACTGATCTGTTTGGTATAGAATACTTCCGTGATTTACTGTTTGTAATGTTTTTTTGCTGATATGAATTTTCTTGCCCATCTTTTTCTTTCAGGTGAAAACCACGAGCTCATCATTGGCAATTTTATTGCCGACCATGTGAAGGGAAACAGTGTTGCGCTTTTTAGCGAGGGTGTAAGAGCCGGCATAACCCTTCACCGGGCCATTGATCAGTTTACCGATCAGCATCAGGTGGTGCGCAGCGCTGTGGAGCATTTGCGTCCTGACTATCGAAAATATGCCGGCGTAATTGTTGACATGTATTTTGACCACTTTCTTGCATCGGGCTGGAGCAGATGGTCGGATGAGCCATTGAAAATTTTTACTTCGCGTATGTATGATGTATTGATGTACTCTTTTTCGGTATTGCCTGAACGTACCCGCCGCATGCTGCCTCATATGATGGAACACGACTGGTTATATAATTACGGTAACTTTGAAGGGCTGCATCAGGCGCTGAGCGGGATGGCCCGGCGGACTCCTTTCAGCTCAAATATGGAAACTGCAACCCGCAAACTCAAAGGGGAGTATGACTTTTTTGCCAATAGTTTTGAGCGGTTTTTCCCTGAATTAATTGCTTTTGCAACCCAATACCGTAATGAATTAATTGTTCCCGTGCATATTTCAAATTGATTATTTGCTTATCGCTCTTAAATCCTTCTTGCGCTATTTGAATATTTCATGATTATCCTCTTTATAGAGTTGTGTAAATATAAAGTACGGTATTGCTCTTTTTATGATTTGAATGGCGGGTCAGACCCTGTATTTTTTTGCTGTCTCCGATGCAGACTCAATACGGACTTAATACGGACTTAATACGGACTTAATACGGTGTTAATTCAGAATAAAATCTGACTGATTCAATTTCTGCGAAACTGATTGGCATTTGCCGGCTAATTGGTTTAAATGTGACCGTAAATTGGCAAAAAAGAAAAAGTCCCGCACACATCAACGGGACTTTTCTACTGTTACAAAAAAACTGAAACGGTATTATACGAGGCCTTGTGCAAGCATGGCATCTGCTACTTTAACGAAGCCACCAATGTTGGCTCCGGAAACATAATTAATAAATCCGTCAGCATCTTTACCGTATTTAACACAGGTTTCATGAATATCGCGCATAATCTGGTGCAGTTTAGCATCCACTTCTTCGCGGGTCCATGACAGACGCATGGAATTCTGGGTCATTTCGAGACCTGAAACAGCCACACCACCGGCATTGGCGGCTTTACCAGGGCCATAAAGTATTTTGGCTTTCAGGTAAACCTCAACAGCTTCGGGTGTCGAAGGCATGTTTGCCCCTTCTGAAACCACAAAGCAGCCATTGGCGATCAGCATTTTTGCGTCGTCCTCATTTACCTCATTTTGGGTGGCGCAAGGCAGGGCAACATCGCATTTTATCATCCAGGGGCGTTTGCCTTCATGAAACTCGCAACCATATTTATCGGCGTATTCTTTAATTCTTCCACGTTTTACGTTTTTCAGGTTCATCAGGTAAGCCAGTTTTTCACTGTCGATGCCTTTGGGGTCGTGAATGAAACCTGATGAATCGGATAAGGTAACGACTTTACCGCCCAGCTGTGTAACTTTTTCAACGGCATATTGTGCTACATTTCCCGAGCCTGATACGGTAACAATCTTACCTTTCAGGCTTTCGTTGCGGGTTTTGAGCATTTCTTCAGCAAAATAGGTACAACCATAGCCAGTGGCTTCAGGCCTGATTAAACTACCGCCCCATTCGCGTCCTTTACCGGTTAATACGCCGGTAAATTCGTTGCGCAGGCGTTTGTATTGTCCGAAAAGGAATCCTATTTCACGTCCGCCAACGCCAATATCGCCAGCCGGTACATCGGTGTCGGGGCCAATATGACGGAATAATTCCGACATAAAGCTTTGGGTAAATTTCATCACTTCGTTGTCCGATTTTCCTTTGGGGTCGAAGTCACTTCCACCTTTACCTCCGCCCATAGGCAGGGTGGTAAGGCTGTTTTTCAAAACCTGCTCAAAAGCAAGGAATTTTAAAATGCCAAGGTTAACAGTTGGATGGAAGCGCAAACCTCCTTTATATGGTCCGATGGCGCTGTTCATTTCGATACGGAAACCACGGTTTACCTGAACTTCACCTTTGTCGTCGAGCCATGGAACACGAAACATGATAACTCTTTCGGGTTCGGCAAGGCGTTCAAGGATTTTAGCCTCTTTGTACTTGGGGTGCTCTTCGATATATGGAATGAGCGACTCGGCAACTTCATGTACAGCCTGGTGAAATTCAACCTCGCTTGGGTTCTTGGCAATGATTTTTGCCATAAAATCATTTACCTTCTGATCAAATACGTTTGCCATAAGAATTTTTGTTTTGAGATTGGTTTTTGGTTTAATGATGTGTCAATATTAGAAAATCTAATCCGATACAAGGCAAGCATTTGACCGTTTTTCTGCCACATAAAGGTTAATTTCAGTAAATTACGCAAAGATGGTGTGTGATTTTCGCAAACACTCCAACCCTTCGTCAACTACAAAGGGCTGCTTTTTTTGCCTGAAAGCGCAATGCCATTCAATAAGATGGGGATGATAACAGTTGTGGAGGAGCTCAGACTTCAATCAGATTGTTGCGGATGGCAAACTTAACCATATCAACGGTGGTCTTCAGGTTGATTTTTCGCATGATGTTGTTTTTATGCGACTCAACTGTGCGGATGCTCACAAATAGCTTATCTGCAATTTCCTGATTGGTGTAGCTTTCTGCAAAAAGTTTCAGCACTTCCAGTTCGCGATCGCTCAGGCAGCTGGTAGGATGGTTTCTGATTGCTGATGAAGAGCCGGGCTGATCGAGGTAACGCTTTAAGATAATGTTGGAGATGGATTTGCTGTAATAATCATAGCCATTGCGCACAGTCATGATGGCTTCAACCAGCTCGTTGCGGTCGGCATCTTTGCTGAGAAACCCTTTGGCTCCGGCTTTTAAGGTGCGCAAAATAAAACTTTCCTGAATGGTCATGGCCATAATAAGGATTTTTATTTGCGGATGTTCGCGTTGAATGATCCGTATCATGTCAATGTCGTGGTCGCCGGGCTCGTAGGTATTCAGCAATATAACATGTATGGGCAGAATGCGAAGTTTGATGAGCAATTCTGATAAGTTTCTTACACAACCCATAACCGTAATGCTTGTAGAATCGGCCAGCAGTGACCTGATTCCTTCACACACAATATGGTGGTCGTCAACCAGTATGACTTCAATCTTGCTCACTTTGTTTAAATTTTCGCTTACGAAAGTAGAATAATTCGGAATAAAATCAAAAGGCAGTTGATTTTAACTTAGGAAAGATTCTTCTTCCACGTGAGGAATCTATTGTTTAATTTAGTGGCTTATAATTTTTATTTTATGGCCGAAATTCCTGAAAATACCCCCGATATCAGAAAACTGATGCATGAGCGCGGTGAGCGTTTAAAAGAACTTGCAGCCATCAATCAGACTACGCAAATTCTTCGCGAGGGCAAGCCTGTGGATGAAACCCTGCAGCAACTGGCTATGATTTTTCCGGATGCCTGGCAATATCCGGCTTTTACGGTGGCCCGAATTAAATTTGATGGAAAGGAATACAAATCGGCAGGGTTTCAGGAAACCAAATGGTTGCAGCGTCAGCACTTTGATACCATCAATGAAAAGAAAGGCGCCATTGAGATCTATTATACCAAGGATTTTATGACCGCTGATGAAGGCCCTTTTTTGATTGAGGAGCGGCATTTGATCAGCAATCTGGCCAATATGATAACAGGCTTTCTGAATAGTCAGGAAGCCAGATTGCTCCTGCGTAAAACCCGGCCGGGCCATTTTTCTGAGCCGGCTGAAAAGGAAACATCACCGGCCTCAAGCAGGCAGTTGCTTCAGAAATTCCTGAACAAAAATAATTATGATCGCGACATCTATCATGATTTGATGCCTTTCAAAGTAAAGGAAATTTTGCTCGTAGCCAATCTTTACGATGCTTATAGTATTGAAAAGGAAGGGCGCTTTTCGGAACATGTACTGGGCGAATATCATCAGCTTAATTTAACTTCCATGCCCCGCATCACCGGGGTTTCGTCTGAAGAAGAAGCTTTTGAGCAGCTCGAATCCAAGCATTTCGATTTGATTATTTTTATGATTGGGGTCGAAAAAACATTATCGCTTCAGCTTGGAAGCAAAATAAAGGCTGAATTTCCGTATATCCCCATTTTTTTGCTGCTGAACAACAACCGCGATATCAATTTTTTTAATGAGCAGCCACTTATGCGTTTTATCGACCGGATATTTGTCTGGAATGGTGAATCGAAGGTGTTTTTTGCCATGATAAAGTTGATTGAGGATAAAATCAATGTTGAAAATGATACCAAAGTCGGGCTGGTAAGGGTGATATTGCTGGTTGAAGACTCGCCTCAGTATTATTCACGTTACCTGCCTTTGCTTTACAGTATAGTATTGGAACAAACCCGCCGCATAATTGAAGATGTGAGTACCGACGAACTGTATAAGGTGCTGCGGATGAGAGCGCGACCCAAAATATTACTGGCTTCTGACTTTGAAGAAGCGCAGGCCATTCTCGACAAGTTTAAGGATTATATGCTTTGCCTGATTTCAGATGTTAAATTTGCCCGCAACGGAAAGCTCGATAATCAGGCTGGCTTCGATTTGGTGCGTTATGCCAGGCAATTAATCAAGGAACTTCCAACTATCATCCAGTCGCAGGAGCATGAGAATGCACGCATGGCTTACCAGTTGAAGACGACTTTTATTGATAAAAACTCAGAAACCCTGGTGCAGGACTTTAAGAGTTTTATTACCCATTATCTGGGATTTGGCAATTTTATATACCGCGACAATGAAGGGCGACAAATAGCTGTGGCCCGTTCGCTTAAAGAGTTTGAGTCGCTGTTGAAAACCATTCCTGACGAATCGTTGATTTATCATGCCCGCAAAGATCATTTTTCGTTGTGGCTGATGGCACGGGGCGAAATTCAGGTGGCTAAAATTATTAACCCGGCCAAGGTTACCGATTTTGAAAGTCCGTCAAAGCTCAGAAAATACCTGATAGAAGTGATTCAGCAATTCAGGAATGAGCAAAACAAGGGCAAGGTTATTCCTTTTGAAGAATCGGCCTTGCTCGACGAAAGCAATGTGGTAAGCCTCAGCTCCGGGTCGCTGGGAGGCAAGGGACGCGGACTGGCATTTATCAATACCTTAATCAATAACCACGATTTCGATCAGTTGCTTCCCAATATCCGCATCCGCACACCCAAAACCTCTATCATTGGTACCGATGAATTTGAGTATTTTATTGAACGAAACAAGCTGCACGACCGGGTGGTGAACGGGCTGGAATATGAAGAAATTCAAAAGTTATTTCTGGAGGCATCACTTACCGAAACTCTGATGAAGCGGCTGCGAATCCTGCTCAGGCACATTACCAAACCAATTGCCGTAAGATCGTCGGGTTTGTTCGAAGATTCACTGATGCAGCCTTTTGCCGGAATTTTTGAAACCTACCTTTTGCCCAACAATCACCCTGATTTCAATACCCGGCTGCAACAGGCCATGAATGCCATCAAACTTGTTTATGCCTCAGTTTATTCGAAGGTGGCCCGTGGCTATATCGAAGCCATACATTACAAAATTGAGGAAGAAAAGATGGCAGTTATTATTCAGGAAGTGGTTGGCAATCAGTTTGAAGATAGCTTTTATCCGCACATCAGCGGGGTGGCACAATCATACAATTATTATCCTTTCGCTCACATGAAACCCGAAGAAGGATTTGCTGTGGCTGCCCTTGGGTTGGGAAAACAAGTGGTGGAAGGCGAAAAAGCCTACCGGTTTTCACCCAAATATCCCACCACCGAAATTAACTCACCCAAAGATCAGCTGAAAAATTCGCAGGTTGATTTTTATGCTGTTGATCTCAATAAAAAAGATGTCAATTTGCTTGAAGGCGAAACAGCCGGCCTTATTAAACTTGATTTGGATGATGCGGAGCGCCATGGAAATCTGCGCCATCTTGCATCGGTATTTGATATGGAAAACAGCCGGATTGTGCCCGGAATCACGCATGCCGGTCCCCGTATTGTGAACTTTTCAAATATTCTGAAATATAACTATATTCCATTGGCACAAACCATTGAGGTGGTGCTTGATGTGGTAAAGGAAGCAATGGGCGCTCCGGTTGAAATCGAATTTGCCGTCGATTTGAACCGCGACGATCAGTTCAGGGCCTCTTTTTACCTGCTTCAAATCAAACCTCTGATAGGAAGTATGCAGGATTATAGTTTCGATATAGGGAAAATTGAACCGGAACGTATTCTTTTATTATCGGAAAAAGGAATGGGAAATGGCCTTATTGATGATGTAACTGACGTAATTTACATTGATACTGCTGTTTTTGATAAGTCAAAAACCATGGAAATGGTGGCTGAAATTGAAGGGCTGAACAATGATATGCGAAAACATGACCGGAAGTATGTGCTCATTGGTCCGGGCCGCTGGGGCACACGCGACAGATGGATTGGTGTACCGGTAAACTGGCCGCAGATATCTTCGGCAAAGGTAATTGTGGAAACCAGTCTGGAAGGTTATCCGCTTGACGCTTCATCAGGGTCGCACTTTTTTCACAATGTAACTTCGATGAATGTGGGCTATTTTTCTGTGCAGCAGGAAATGTCAGGCTCATTTATCAGATGGGAGGTGCTTGACCGACAGGAACTTATACAGCGAACCACGCATTTCAGGCATGTGAGGTTCAAAAAGCCCTTAAATATTAAAATGGATGGTAAAAAGCGAATTGCAGCCATTACCTGGGATATGGACGTCTGATTTTATGGTGAACGCAAAGTGAGAGAAGCACAAAAATGCGGTGAAGTGTGGAGAAGTGCTGTCAAGGGTTGTTTAAGCCCGGAAGTGGTTGCTCTGCAAGACTGTAAAGTAATGAATGAAAGCTGTTTGATTGTTTGACCAATTGCAGTTTAAATATTTTTTGAAAACTGTTTGTTAATTCAAAAAAAATTACGTCCTTTGCAGACCGAAAAATAAAACTTACTATAAGCGTATAGTCATGTCAAGAATTTGCCAAATCACAGGAAAAGGAATGATAGTAGGAAATAAAGTTTCCCACTCAAACATAAAAACCAAACGCAGGTTTTATCCTAATCTGCAGGTGAAAAGATTTTACATCCCTGAAGAAGATCGTTGGATTACATTGAAAGTTTCCTGCGACGGACTTCGCCATATCAGCAAAAAAGGGATTACAGCAGCTCTGAAGGACGCTCAGGCAAAAGGCTTTATATAGTCTTCAAACGTCGTTTCTTTTAAGTTGGGCTTTAAAGAGTCAAAGCTGTTGCGCTTGCGCAACAGCTTTTTTCGTATTTGCCGGTTCAGTTGGGCTTCCTTTAAAATTGCATGCTATTTACCCGTATATTTGCACATCAGCATGAAAAAAATCAGCCTTCTCATATATGCCATTCTGATGTTTGCAGCCACATTGCCTGCACAGGAGGCTGATTTGGATCTGGTGCAGTTTTCGGGGATGGTTGTCACCGGAGACAGCCTTTATCCGGTTCCTTATGTAAACATCAGAATTAAAAACCTGAACAGAGGCACAACCAGCGATTATTATGGTTTTTTTTCGCTCGTAGCCCGCAAAGGCGATGTTATTCAGTTTTCGGCTATAGGTTTTAAGCAGGGCCAGTTCAAAATTCCTGATACACTGCGCGCAAACAGGTATTCTTTGATACAAATGCTTACCAACGATACAATATTACTGAAAGAAACCGTTATTTACCCATGGCCGACCAAAGAGCAGTTTAAACATGCTTTTGTATGGAATGAAATTCCGGATGACGACCTGACCATTGCTCAAAAAAACCTGGATAAACTGGAGATGCGCGAAAGAGCCAGAGCGATGCCTATGGATGGCAGCATGAATTACCGCAATTATATGCAGCAGGAGGTGGGTAAACTCTATTACAAAGGCCAGATTCAGCCTATGAACATCTTCAATCCATTTGCTTGGGCCGAATTTATTAAAGCCTGGAAAAGAGGCGATTTCAAAAAGAAAAACTGACAAAGTCAACAGCTTTTATGTATAAGAACAATACTACTATTCATCGCTACCTGATTGTATTTCTGTTTGCTGTGTTCAATGTGTCGTTTGCCGGGGCGCAGGAGTTTGGTGAGGTGTTTGGGAAAGTGACAGACATTAAAAATCAACCACTTGGGCTTGTAAATATTGCTGTTTCAGGATTGCCGGGGGGCACCACTACCAAGCCTGACGGAACCTATCATTTAAAAGTGCCGGCAGGCCGCGATCTTAACCTGGTTATCTCTTTTGTGGGCTTTGTAACCGAGAACATAAAAATTAAAATAGCAACAGGCGAAAAAAGAGAAATCAACCGTAAACTTGCCGAGTCTACTACCATGTTGCCTGGTTTTGTTGTGGAAGACCGCCAAATTCGTTCAAGTAACCTCAATAAAATTGATCCTCGTTTGGCAACGATGATTCCCAGCACCTCAGGAGGAATTGAAGCTTTGCTCAAGACTTTGCCGGGCGTGGCCTCCAACAATGAGCTGAGTTCACAGTATTCGGTCAGAGGAGGTAATTATGATGAGAATTTGGTTTATGTCAATGATGTTGAAATTTATAAGCCTTTTCTGGTAAGATCGGGACAGCAGGAAGGCCTGAGTTTCTTAAATTCTGACCTGGTGGCATCTATTCTCTTTTCTGCCGGGGGCTTTGAAGCCAGATATGGCGATAAACTGTCATCGGTGCTGGATATCAGGTATAAAAGGCCCACAAAATCAGCCGGCTCGGTTAGTGCCAGCCTGCTGGGGGCCAGTATGCACCTCGAAGGGGCTTCCAAAGATCAGCGATTTATGTATCTTTTTGGTTTCAGGCAAAAATCCAATCAATACGTACTTAAAAGTCTGGAGACCAAAGGTGATTATAAACCTTCGTTTACTGATTTGCAGGCAATGGTGCTGTTTGAAGCCAATCCGAAGCTGGAGTTCAGTTTTCTGGGAAATTATGCCAGAAACCTATACCGTATCGTCCCTTCAACCCGGGAAACAAGCTTTGGTACCGTTAATGAAGCACTACAGCTGAAGGTTTACTTTGACGGGAATGAAGAGGACAGGTTTATTAATTATATGGGCGCGTTTACAACCAATTTTAAACCAACGCAAAACCTTTCGCTGAAACTTATTGTCTCTTCTTTTCAGTCGGTGGAGAGCGAAACCTATGATATTTTGGGGCAGTACTGGATTGGACAGCTTGAAACAGACCAGGGAAGCGATGCTTTTGGTGAGGCTTTGGAGACCAAAGGTGTTGGTTCTTATCTGAATCATGCCCGTAATTACCTGGATGCAACGGTTAGCAGTTTCGAACACAGAGGTACCCGAACAGGCGATAATGCTACCACTCTATGGGGCATTAAGTTTCAGCATGAGCTGATAAATGATCATTTGAATGAGTGGAGTTTAAATGATTCGGCTGGTTTTACCCTGCCCAGAAAACCAGATGCGCTGGGGATGGCTGGTAATCAGAATAATCTTACGTTGCAGGACTTTGTTAAAACGAACATTGAGTTGAACTCAAACAGGTTCTCCGGGTTTCTGCAGCAATCATGGGATCCTGAAAGTGATGCCGGCAAATGGGGATTTACACTGGGTGCCCGCTGGAATTACTGGGACTTGAATCATGAGTTTCTTTTCAGCCCGCGGGGAAGCCTTTCCTATAAACCTGTGTGGGAAACCGATATTCTATTTCGTTTTTCGGCCGGATTGTATTACCAGCCGCCATTTTACCGGGAGTTGCGAAATAAAAAGGGTGAAATTAACCGTGACCTGAAAGCGCAATCGTCTGTTCATTTTGTGGCAGGTTCTGATTTGAATTTTAAAGCATGGGGACGTCCTTTTAAATTTGTGGCTGAAGCATATTACAAATTCCTCGACCATCTGGTGCCTTATGATGTGGATAATGTGCGCATCAGGTATTATGCCACCAACAATGCCAAAGGCTATGCAACCGGTGTTGACATGAAAGTTAACGGTGAGTTTGTAAAAGGTGTTGAATCCTGGGCCAGCCTCTCCTTTATGCGTACACGCGAAGATATTGACGGAGATACTTACACCGATTATTATAACGACGAAGGTGAACGGATTATTCCGGGTTATACTACCAATAATGTGGTGGTTGATTCAATCGTTTCTGAGCCTGGCTTTATGGCCCGGCCTACTGACCAACGGCTTACATTCGGACTCTTTTTCCAGGATTATCTGCCTAAAAACCCCACCTATAAAATGCATCTGAACCTGCTGTTTGGCACTGGTTTACCATATAGTCCGCCAGGTGCTGTCCGATCGCGTAATGCAAACCGAATGCCATCGTTCAGGCGGGTGGATATAGGTTTCTCAAAACAAATTATGGGTGACAGATATGGAACCGGTGAGAGAAATGGTCTGCTCCGCCATATTGACAATATCTGGATAAGCCTCGAAGTGCTGAATTTGCTGCAGGTGAACAATACCATTTCCTACACATGGGTTAAAGATGTGAATAACCGGCAATATGGCGTACCTAACTATCTTACGCCAAGGCAGTTAAATCTGAGGGTTTCCATCGAGTTTTAATTGTTGCAGTGGGTTTTTGTGCGCTGATTTTTTTTGAACTCCGGCTGTTTTAATGTCTTGGTGATAGCCGTTCAGTGTTCCGGTTTTATTTTAACATTCCAACTGCAGTTTTTATCAGCAGGATAAACAAATCCGGTTGTTGCGTGTTATTTATATCAAATCTAAATAACAAACACTTTTAAAACCGGAGGATATAGCATGAATTTCGAATTCCCTTCATTACCTTATGCTTACGATGCATTGGAACCACATATTGACAGAATGACGATGGAAATCCATTACACCAAACATCACAGAGCATACTTTGATAAATTTGTTGCAGCAATTCAGGGTACCGATCTTGAATCACAAACCATAGAAGAAATATTTAGTAAAATAAGCCAGGCTCCTGCTGCTGTGCGCAATAACGGTGGCGGATATTACAATCACCAGCTTTTCTGGGAAATTCTTTCTCCTAAAGGAGGAGGTGTGCCCACAGGCAAACTGGCCGAGGCTATTCAACAGAAATTTGGTTCGTTTGAAGAGTTTAAAGCTAAGTTTAACGATGCCGCAGCCAACCGTTTTGGCAGTGGATGGGCCTGGCTGAGTGTTAAACCTGATAAGAGCCTGTGTGTATGTTCTTCTCCCAATCAGGATAATCCTCTTATGGATGTGCATGATTGTCAGGGAAAACCGATTCTAGGACTTGATGTGTGGGAGCATGCCTATTATCTGAAGTATCAGAACAGGCGTCCTGACTACATCCAGGCATTCTGGAATCTGGTAAACTGGGAAAAAGTCAGCGAAAATTACGAAAAAGCAATGCGCTAATCCTTGTTGGAGTGTTGCTCATACAAACCTTTTTTCGGCCGGCTTGTTTAATACAGGTCGGCTTATTTATTTTAAAACGAAAATCAAAAATCAAATGAAATCAAAACTTATGTTGTTGATGTCTGGCTTGTTCATGGCTTCAACCATTACCTTTGCACAGGTTCAACCAACTTTAAAACCTGTGAAGAAGAAGGCAGATGCTTCCAAGCAATCGAACGTAACCGAATCGGAGCCTGCCAAAAAAATGCCCATTCCGGTGAAGACCATAGTATCGAAACCCGAAGTCTTGTCAAAAAAGTGGGTAGCACCAGCCAGTGAGCTGACTTTTGACGCCCTGCCATATGCATTTAATGCCCTGGAACCGGTCATTGATCAGCTAACGGTCGAGATTCATTATGACAGGCATCATCGGGCATATTACAACAATTTCATGAAGGCCATTAAAGAAACGAAGGCAGCGAATATGCCTGTTTCGGCCATTTTTGCGAATATTTCTTCATTTTCCGAGGCCATCAGAAATAATGGTGGTGGTTATTTTAATCATGTGCTGTATTGGGAAAATCTCTCTCCTGATGGAGGAGGAGAGCCTTCAGGAGCATTGGCTTCAGCCATTAGCAAAACCTTTGGAAGTTTTGCCGGATTTGTTAAGCAGTTTGAAGATGCTGGTAAAACCCGCTTTGGCTCGGGTTGGGCCTGGCTTTCTGTTGACCCGTCAAATGGTGAGCTTTTTATCAGCTCTACCCCCAATCAGGATAATCCGTTAATGAACACGGTTGAACGGCAGGGTACGCCTATTCTTGCACTTGATGTTTGGGAACATGCCTATTACCTGAACTATCAGAACAAAAGGGCAGATTATATATCTGCTTTCTGGAAACTGGTCAACTGGAAAGAGGTTGAAAACAGATATACTGCCTGTGAGGTTGCTTCAAAAGCAATGAAGAAATAAACCTAACAATCAATAAAAAGAAAAAGACTACCTGACAGGTAGTCTTTTTCTTTATCATCAAATGGCTGATAATTACAGCTTGCGTTTAATTTCAACTTCTTCGTATCCTTCAATAATATCTTTTTCTTTAATATCATTGAAGTTGTCGATGTTCAATCCGCATTCATAGCCTGCAGAAACTTCCTTCACATCGTCTTTAAAGCGTTTGAGAGAGCCCAGATGTCCGGTATAAACAACAATACCATCGCGGATAATTCTGATTTTGGTATTGCGGTGGATTTTACCGTCAAGTACCATACAACCGGCCACTGTACCAATCTTGGTAATTTTGAATACTTCACGTACTTCAATATTGCAGACAATTTTCTCTTCAATATCCGGTGAAAGCATACCTTCGATAGCAGCTTTTATTTCGTTAATGGCCGTGTAGATAATAGAGTAAGTACGGATATCAATCTGTTCCTGTTCAGCCAGTTTGCGGGCGCCCTGTGAAGGACGAACCTGGAATCCGATGATGATGGCATTGGATGCAGAAGCAAGCAATACATCGCTTTCGGTAACGGCTCCTACAGATTTATGAATAATGTTAACCTGTACTTCCTGTGTTGAGAGTTTGAGTAATGAATCGGAGAGGGCCTCAACAGAACCGTCAACATCACCTTTTACAATAATATTGAGTTCTTTAAAGTCGCCAATGGCAATACGGCGGCCGATTTCATCGAGGGTAATATGTTTTTGAGTACGAATACCCTGTTCGCGTTGCAGTTGCTGACGTTTGGCCACAATACTCTTGGCTTCACGTTCATCGTGCATAACTTTAAAGGTGTCGCCAGCCTGAGGTGCTGCATTCAGTCCCAGCAGCAGGAGTGGTGTACTTGGGCCAGCCTCTTTAATGGGCTGGTTGCGCTCGTTGTACATCGCTTTCACCTTACCAATAGTAGTACCTGCGAGCACCATATCGCCTTGTTTTAAGGTACCGGTTTGCACCAGAATTTTGGCAACATAACCTCTGCCTTTGTCAAGGGATGATTCAAGGATTGTACCGCTGGCCAATTTATTTGGATTGGCTTTCAGTTCAAGCATTTCGGCTTCTAACAGCACTTTCTCAAGGAGCAGGTCAAGGTTTACACCCTTTTTGGCTGAAATTTCCTGACTCTGATATTTTCCGCCCCAGTCTTCAACCAGAATATTGCGTTTTGAAAGCTCTTCCCTGATTTTATCTGGATTGGCATTGGGTTTATCAATTTTATTGATGGCAAAAACAATGGGCACACCTGCAGCCTGGGCGTGATTGATGGCTTCAACCGTTTGAGGCATGACGGTGTCGTCGGCCGCAATCACAATGATAACAATATCCGTTATTTTCGCACCTCGGGCACGCATAGCCGTAAATGCTTCGTGACCGGGAGTATCGAGGAAGGTTATTTTTTTACCATTTTCAAGTTTTACTTCATAGGCACCAATATGCTGGGTAATACCTCCTGCTTCACCTGCAATTACATTTGTATGTCTGATATGGTCGAGCAGCGATGTTTTTCCATGGTCAACATGTCCCATAACCGTAACAATCGGGGCTCTGGGTGCCAAATCTTCAGGTGCATCAACTTCTTCATTATCTTCATAGCCTTCGGTAGCCTCAACTCCCACAAATTTAACTGTGAAGCCAAATTCATCGGCAACAACCACAATGGTTTCAGCATCGAGGCGTTGGTTAATGGAAACGAAGAGGCCGAGTGAAAGGCAGGTTGATATAATCTGATTTACCTGAACATTCATCAGGTTAGCCAGTTCGTTGGCAGTCACAAATTCAGCAACCATAATGGTTTTCTGCTCTTCAACTCTCTTCTGAGCTTCTTCAGCCATTTGCTGGCTGGCCATCGACCGTTTTTCGCGGCGGTGTTTCGACGCTTTTGATTTTCCGGTTCCACTCAGGCGTTGGAGCGTTTCTTTGATCTGCTTCTGGATATCTTCCGGAGAAAGCTCAACTTTAGGTGCCTCGCGACGGGGACTTCCTTTTTTATCGCGCATGCCCGGTTTGCCTTTCGGCTGACCAGCATTGCCCTGGGGTTGTCCCGGTTGTCCGCCCTGGCGTGGTGTTTGTCCAGCCTGAGGTGTAGTTTCTTCTCCTGGTTTTTTAATACGTTTGCGTTTTTTCTTCTTCGATTTCATTGAATCGTCGGAAGAAGAAGCAACAGGTTTTTTGGGTTCCGGTTTACGTACCTCCGGTAGTTTCATGGTTCCCAGAATCGTCACACCTTCAAGTTTTCTGACTTCGGTTTTCAGGAAATTTGATTCCCTTTCAACTACAGGTTCTGCAGGTGTTTCTTTGGGTTTTTCAGGCTCGGCCGGAGTTTCTGCAACCGGAGTTGCAGGTGTTTCAGCCTGAGGTGTTTTAATCTCTGTTTTTGTTTCTTTTACTTCTTCAACAACTGCTTCGGGTTCTGCCGGTGTGGTAGCAACAGGCTCTGCTGCGGGTTCTTCAGTTTTACCCTTTTTCTTTTTGTCTTTGCGTGAAGGTCTTTTCAACGAGTCCAAATCCATTTTGCCCAGTACTTTTAACTGACCAATCTGGGTAACTTCTTCTTCCGGTTCTGTTGTTTTTTCTTCTTCAGCAGGGGTGATTTTATCATCGGCAGGAGTGCTGGCTGCAACAATTTCTGTTGGTTCAGGCTGAACAGGTGTTTCTGCTTTTACCGGTTCAGCTGTTACTTCTGATTTTGGTTCAACCACTTCCGGTTTAATATCGGCAACCGGTGTTTCGGCAACCGGAGCTGCAGGTGCAGGTTCTGGTTCTGGAACGGGGATTGGCTCAGGCTCAGGAGCTGGAGCTGGTGTTGGCTCAGGCTTTTGTTGTTCAGGCTTAACCGGCTCAGCAACCGCTGGTTCATCAGGGATGGCCACAGGCTCAGCTTTGGGCTCAGCCACAGGTTCTGTTACCGGAGCCGCAGGTTTAACCTCTTCAACAGGTTTTGATTTGCTGACTTTTTCAGGCTCAGGCGGCATATTGCGGATAAACAAGTCGTCGCGGGTAAGTTCAGGCTCAAACTCTTCTTCATTGGAAGGTCTTTTGTCAGCGATTGAAATGGTTTTGTGTTGGGTATATTCCAGTTCAATCTTTTTGGAGAGATCTTTCACATTCTTCTCCGACTGATACTCTTTTACCAGCAAAGCGTAAACTTCGGAAGGGAGTTTTGTGTTGGGGTTATTGTCGATTTTAATTCCTTTTTTGTGCAGGAATTCGACAATAGTAGGTACCCCGACGTTAAATTCCTGCGCCGCTTTCCCCAGTCTTGTGCTTTTGCTTACTTCTTCTGACATATTGTTATTATATTCGGTTGTTTTAACCCGCTTATTACCACGGATTTTCTGTAAAAATACGCTAATTATGTTATTCAAACCCTGCGTGTTCCGGAAAAATCCTGTTCAACAATGAAAATTACCCTTCTAATGCTATTCAAATTCGGCCCTGAGGATTCTGATAACCTCTTTAATGGTTTCTTCTTCCAGGTCAGTGCGGTTCACGAGTTCATCAATACTGAGGTCGATGACGCTACGGGCGGTGTCGCAACCAATGGCTTTCAGCTCATCGATGATCCACTGATCGATTTCATCGGAAAATTCCTGAAGATCCACGTCTTCGTTGTCTGAATCTGTATCACGGTAAACATCAATTTCATAGCCGGTAAGTTTACTGGCCAGTTTGATGTTATATCCACCTTTACCGATGGCCAGCGAAACCTGGTCGGGTTTCATAAATACATCGGCCCTTTTGTTTGCTTCGTTGATGGTGATGGACGAAATTTTTGCCGGGCTCAGCGCACGGGTAATATAAAGTGTTGGATTGGATGTGAAATTGATAACGTCAATATTCTCATTTCTGAGTTCACGCACAATTCCATGAATACGCGATCCTTTCATTCCCACACAGGCTCCCACAGGGTCAATACGGTCGTCGTAGCTTTCAACAGCTATTTTGGCGCGTTCGCCCGGAACCCTAACAATGTTTTTAATGGTGATAAGTCCATCATAAACTTCAGGCACTTCTGATTCGAACAAGCGTTCGAGAAAAGCAGGGGAGGTGCGTGAAAGGACAATGATGGGTGTATTGTTTCGCATATCCACTTTAGAAACAACGGCACGGATGGTGTCGCCTTTTCTGTAAAAATCGGAAGGGATTTGTTCTGAACGGGGCAGCGTTAGTTCAATGTATTCGTCATCAAGTACAAGAATTTCTTTTTTCCATACCTGATAAACTTCCCCGGAGATGATTTCACCGATTTTTTCTTTGTATTTTTTGAAAATATTGTCTTTTTCGTATTCCTGGATTTTTGACATCAGGTTTTGCCTGATGGTGAGAATTTCACGACGGCCAAAATCCTTCATTCTGATTTCTTCAGACACTTCTTCTCCAACTTCAAAGTCAGGTTCGATTTTGATGGCGTCGGAGTAAGCAATTTGTCTGTTATCGTCTTCAACAGCTCCGTCTTCAACAATTTCGCGATTCCTCCATATTTCGAGGTCTCCTTTGTCAATATTGACAATGACATTGTAGTTCTCATCAGAGCCGTGCTTTTTTATCAGCATGTGCCTGAACACATCTTCAATGATGCGCATCATGGTTTCGCGGTCGATGTTTTTGAACTCTTTGAATTCGGAGAAAGTTTCGACTAAATTGATATGTTCCATTTTCTTAAGCTGTTCTTTAGAATGGATAATGATTTGTTTTTACTTGAAAGAGATAATCTCTTTGGTTTGTTTAATCAGGTTGAAGGGAATTTCTTTTGTTTCTTCGGTTTCAACCTTTTTTATTTTCGTTTTCCGGTACACTGTAATTTTTTCAGCATCAGCAGCCATGAGTTTACCGGTAAATGTGGTTTTATCTTCCAGTGTAACTTCAACTTCGCGGCCAATATTTTTGATGTATTGCCGCAATAGTTTGTAAGGCTGATCTATACCTGATGAAGAAACAGTGAGGCTGTAATCTTCTGTTTCGCGATCGTAAACCGATTCAAAGTGGCGGTTAATGGCGATACAATCATCAATGCTGAGGTTGGTATCGCTGTCAAGCAGAATGGTAATATTGTTTCCCGCTTTCACTTTGATCTCCACAATAAATTTGTCAGTGCCTTCCAGCTTCTGTTCAACAGTTTTACGGATTTCGTCTGCGTTTATCATAAATGTGGTTAAATGTAATAAAAGAGGGGACAAACCAGTCCCCTCTACATCGTTTCAACCCTTTGTAAGTGCCGCATCAGTACCGGCGGGTGATCAGACCTTATCAGTTGTCCGACTAGGGCTCGAACCTAGAGTCTTCTGAACCAAAATCAGACGTGTTACCATTACACTATCGGACAGACTACCTTAAAAAAGGTGTGCAAAAATAGCTATTTTTTTTGAATTGCGAAATTTTTCCCCATAAAATCTTTGCATTTCTTTAATTTCTTTGTGCCCTGCCTTATATTTTAGAATTATTAACGATTTAAGGTCTTTCATCATATTACGCAAATTCATTACCTTCGCCACAACTTTTAAACAGGAATGTCACTGGCTGAATCTTTTGCTTTTATCTCAATTTCAGATTTTTGCAAAGGAAGTGGAGCAGTGGTTTATGTGTATTTTCTTACCTGAAATCAATCAGATCATTACAAAATGAAAAAATTCAAACAACTTAACAACATTGTCGGATGGTTTAGTTTCCTGGTGGCTCTTGTTGTTTACACGCTGACACTGGAACCTACTGCCAGCTGGTGGGATTGTGGAGAGTACATTTCTACTGCGTTTAAATTACAGGTAGGGCATCCGCCAGGAGCTCCTTTGTTTCAAATGGCGGGCCGCTTCTTTTCGCTGTTCGCTTTTGGTAACACCCAGAAT
Source organism: Lentimicrobiaceae bacterium (assembly GCA_020636745.1). Lineage (NCBI taxonomy): Bacteria > Pseudomonadati > Bacteroidota > Bacteroidia > Bacteroidales > Lentimicrobiaceae > Lentimicrobiaceae bacterium. The sequence continues at coordinate 522,006 of JACJXH010000001.1, forward strand.
GTAGCCTGGATGATCAATTTTATGTCAGGGCTGGTCAGTGCCTTTACCATTTTGTTCCTTTTCTGGACCATCACCCATATGGCCAGAAAACTGATTGTAAGCGATTCTGAATTTTCACTCGGGCAAACGATTGCAGTGCTGGGCAGTGGACTGGTAGGTGCGCTGGCTTACACTTTCAGTGATTCATTCTGGTTTTCGGCTGTTGAAGGCGAGGTGTATGCCATGTCATCTTTTTTTACTGCCGTGGTTTTTTGGGCCATTCTTAAATGGGAAGAACAATCAGACCAAAAGCATTCCATCCGCTGGATTGTGTTTATTGCATATCTGGTAGGCTTGTCAATAGGGGTTCACCTGCTTAATCTGCTGGCAATTCCTGCTATTGCTTTTGTATATTACTATAAAAGGTATAAACCATCTACCAAAGGGGTGATTATAACAGCTGTTGCATCGGTCTTTTTGCTGGCATTTATTATGTATGTTATCATTCCATGGATTGTTGATTTGGCTGCAAAATTTGAGCTGGTTTTTGTGAACAGTTTCGGATTACCTTTCAATTCAGGAACTATTTTTTATTTCCTCTTTATTACTGTTGCGCTGGTGTTTGGTATTATTTATACCCAAAAGAAAGGCAAGCTTATTGCAAATACGGCTATTCTTGCTTTTACCTTTATTCTGATAGGCTATTCGTCATTTCTGATGCTGGTAATCAGGGCCAATGCCAATACACCTATTAATGAGAATAATCCGGATGATGCCATCAGTTTGCTCTCCTACCTGAATCGTGAACAGTATGGTTCATGGCCTATCTTTTACGGGCAGTATTATAATGCACCATTAAATCCTAAGGATCCTTACGCAGATGCTTCTCCTATTTATATCAGGGACGCTGCCAGCGGTAAATATGTGGTTACTGACTCACGTGAACGATCCATTCCAAACTATGATCCCGCGTTTTGTACTCTGATGCCGCGTATGTACAGCTCACAGGAAAACCATATCAAAGCCTACAAAAGCTGGGCTAAAATTCAGGGAATTCCGGTACAGGCTGTCAATAACGAAGGCCAGTCAGAAACGCTGGTAAAACCAACATTCGGTGAAAACCTCCGCTTCCTGTTCCGTTATCAGTTGGGTCATATGTATTTCCGCTACTTTATGTGGAATTTTGCCGGTCGCCAGAATGATATTCAGGGTCATGGCGGTATCAACAATGGCAACTGGCTGAGCGGGATTGGTTTTCTGGATGAGATGCGTCTTGGCAAACAAACCGATTTGCCCGAAAGCATGCAAAGCCCGGCGCGCAATACCTATTATCTTTTACCTTTGATTTTGGGTGTTATCGGATTGTTTTTCCATTTTAACCGTAACTATAAGGATGGAGTTGTGGTGGCATTGCTCTTTTTTATGACAGGTATTGCCATTGTACTGTATCTGAATCAGACTCCATTTCAGCCTCGTGAGCGAGACTATGCCTATGCGGGTTCATTCTACGCATTTGCCATATGGATTGGACTGGGTGTGCTTGCCATTTATGATTTCATGACACGGAAAACCAAACTTAACCAGCCTGTTGCTGCTGGTATTGTGACCGTAGCTTGTCTGGCTTTGGTCCCTTCCATTATGGCTTCCGAAAACTGGGACGATCACAACAGATCCAACAAATATGCAGCCCGCGATTTTGCTGCCAATTACCTTAACTCCTGCGATAAAAATGCGGTGTTGATTACCAATGGCGATAATGATACTTTCCCGCTCTGGTATGCACAGGAGGTTGAAGGTTTGCGCACTGATGTTCGGGTTGTTAATTATATGCTGGCATCGGGCGATTGGTATGTTCACCAGTTGTCACGTAAAATTTATGACTCGGAACCTTTAAAATTCACGCTTACACCTGCGCAGTATAACAAGGGCGTAAATGAATATATTCCTTTTGTTGACAGGGGTGGCGGACAGCAATATGAATTGAAGGAAATTATCAATTTTATTGCAGATGAAACTGATAGAAGCAAAGTTCCTTTACAGAATGGAGACAAAATCAATTATTTCCCTGCCCGCAGGGTAAGGCTAACGGTTGATTCTGCAAAAGCAGTGGCTAATGGAATCGTTCCTGCCTATATGGCCGATAGTATTGTTCCCGCTGTGGAATGGGAAATTAAGTCAAATTATTTAATTAAAAATGATTTGATGTTACTTGATTTCCTGGCCAGCAATAACTGGGAGCGTCCTCTTTATTTTGCCAGTCCTTCAAGTGTGAGTAAGGTGCTTGGTATCGACAGGTATTGTCATCAAACCGGAATTATTTACAAGTTTATTCCAGTGCCTGCTCAGGATTATATGCCTGGTTTGGGAGGAGTAGACACCGAAGCTTCCTACGATATTCTGATGAATAAATGCAAATGGGGTAATCTGAATCAACCCGGCGTTTATGTTGACCCGGAAAGTTTGCGCAACTCAATGATGCCTAAGCAAAGTTATATGCGTTTGGCTCAGGCTTTGCTTAATAAAGGCAAAAAAACCGAAGCAATTGCAGTTGCAGATCACTGTTTGCATGAATTTCCCAACAACAAAATTACCTTTGATTATTATATGCTGCCAATGGCTGAGATTTATTACGAAGCTGGTGCTATGAAAAAGGGAAATGATTTTGTGAAGACTATTGCTGATATTTATCTGGCTGACCTTAGCTATTATAGTGCTGTTAGTCCCGAATTCAGCAATTATTATCAGGATGACCAGATGCAGGCATACGCTGTAATGTCGCGTATATGGCAATATGCCGAAAAATACGGACAGAAAGCATTGCTTGATGAACTGAAATCAAAAATGATTATTCCTGAGGATTTGAAAGATGTCTTTAAATAATCGATGATTTATAACTTGAAGCCGCCGGTTGATATTTCAGCCGGCGGCTTTTGATTTTAGGAGTGAGCTATTTGTCATATCTGCCAGGGAAATTTTAGATCAGGTGTAATTGTGGCGCAAATAACGGTGTCAAATACTTGGTAACTGTGGATTGATAAACACAGGGCAGTGGTCATCACACATAAAGGGAAACTACTGTTACGAATGAAGTGATTACAGGGCCAAAAACAGGAGCAAAGACTAAAAACCAAAAGCCTTCCGGATGATAAACATCTGAAAGGCTTTTATATATGATAGGTGATAAATCAGCTATTTTTTGGCAACAGCATCAGGTTTATTTCTGACATACCAGATTAAAGCTACTCCGGCAAGAATAAACGGAATACTCAGCCATTGTCCCATGTTTAGCGACATGCCTTCTTCAAACTTAACCTGATTTTCTTTCAGAAATTCAATCAGGAACCTGACGCCAAAGAGGACAATCAGAAATACGCCGAAAATTGTGCCTTCTTTCATGGTCTTATAGTTTTTGCGATAGTAATGGAGAAGGGCAAAGAACAAGGCAAGGTATGAGAGTGCTTCATAAATCTGAGTAGGGTGGCGTGGAATAGTTTCGCCGTCGCGCAAAAAGACGAAACCCCAGGGAAGGGAGGTGAAATGTCCGTAAATCTCACTGTTCATGAGGTTTCCCATTCTGATAAAAAAGCCGCCAAGTGCAACCACAATAACAACGCGGTCGAGTGTCCACAGATAAGTTTTTCCGGTTTTTCTTACAAACAGAATCAGGGCGAGCAGAATACCAACGGCAGCTCCGTGGCTGGCGAGTCCGCCTTCCCATATTTTAAGAATGCTGATTGGATCGGCCAGGTATTCAGCCGGCTGATAAAAGAAAACATGTCCCAGACGGGCACCCACAACCGTGCCTATCACCACATAGGTGGCCAGTCTGTCAAGTACATTTACGGAGATGTTCTCTCTCTTAAAAACCTGTTTTTCAAGTATTAAATATCCGAGATAAAAAGAAAGGGCAAAAAATAATCCATACCATCTGATTTGAAGTCCTCCGATGTGGAAAATCAATGGGCTAATATCCCAGTTTATCTGATTGAGTAGCATATGTTTTTATATTAAACCGCAAAAGTAAACAATTAACAGCCATCAGCCTTTTTTTGGATGAATTGATTTTTCGCTTTTTAATTTCTGCATCAGCTTGTATATAACGCCCTGGTAGTAGGTGTGATTTTGGGGGAGATTAAATCCTGAGCATGCAATGGCTTGATTGTAAGCTTCTGATAAATCAAAATCTTTTTGTTTGCGGGCGGCGTAAATTCCCGCTTTGTGAAGGTTTTTAGCCAGAAATTCCTGTTCGGTCTGGCCCGGAGTAGGAATCAGTACGGCCTTGTTTCCTGTGTAAGCAATATCCATGAGTGTTGAATAACCTGCACGGCATATGACAACTGGTTTTTGATGGAGAATTGAGCCCAGTTCTTCGGTTTCGAGGTGGTCGGCTATATCGAGCCCTTTTCTGAGCGGTTTTATTTGCGTATCTCCGGGGATTCCCCTTAACAACAGGCAATGTTTGTCAGGCAATGGCAACCGGGCCAGGAGCTTGTTTTCGAAAATAGTGCGTTGAGGCTCAGGGCCAGATACAATGGCTACGACATCATATCTGCGCTGACTTCTTTTAGTTGCTTTAAGTTGGTCAAAACGACTGAGTAAACCGATGTAACTTGTATTTTGAGGTAAGTTTCTGCCATGTGATAGTTTTCCTGACAGGTTGAGCTTGCCAGCGAAGTCAGGAATCCAGGATTCATCATAATGCTTCATATGGTAACGGGTAGCCAGCCTGAGAACAGGCGCATACAACATCAAGGCGGCAGGCGCTATAATGTTTACCTGATGCGTGATAAAAACAGAATAAACGTTTTTGTTCCACAATCCATAACGATTGTCAGATATAACCATATCAGGTTGCAGCTCGCGGATGATTTTATTCATCTCTTTATGCTCTTTTGCAATCATCCTTAAAAGACGCGGAGCATCAGTGAGTACTTTTATTGCAACCGGCAATCGTTTACCATAACTCACATTGTACCCGGGCAAGCGGACAAATTCAATTCCGGGGAATTCAGTTTGCAGTAAAGTGAGCTGCAATCCGTCCGATCCAACAATCACTTCAGCCCCGTTTTCAATAAGTTCTCTGATAAGGGGAATGCATCGGGTGGCATGCCCAAGACCCCAGTCAAGCGGACAAATCAATACACGGACTTTATCGGATTTCATGCTTTTTTTTCTGCAAATATAGAAACTGAAAATTCATAAAGACTGACTTCATAGAGAATTAACGAAAAGTTCATAAATTCGCAATATGGCTATTGATCAACAAACTTTACTCTATCAGATAGCTTTGACGCTGCTGCCCGGCGTTGGAGATGTGAATGCACGGAAGCTGGTTTCCTATACCGGTAGCCCTGAAGCAGTTTTTACAGAAAAGAAAGCCAATTTGCTCAGAATTCCGGGTATGGGCTCTTTTACTGCCGATTTGATTATTCAAAACCGTGATGTCTTAAAGCGCGCTGCGGAAGAAGTGGAATTTGTTGACAAGTTTAAAATTGAACCGGTATTTTATACTTCTGATGGTTATCCCGAAAGGCTAAAGCACTGTGCTGACAGCCCGGTATTGATATATAAATCAGGCAATGCAGATTTAAACTCCCCGCGTATTGTAAGCATAGTAGGAACCCGCAGGGCAACGGAATATGGCAAAGAAATCTGCCGGAAGCTGGTAAGCGGATTGGTAGAGATGGATGTGCTGGTGATTAGCGGACTTGCTTACGGAATTGATACCTGTGCGCATAAATCAGCACTTGACGAAGGACTGTCAACAGTTGGGGTGCTGGCTCACGGGCTCGACAGAATTTATCCTCCCTTAAATAAAGGGCTGGCTGAGCGTATGGTAAATCAGGGCGGTTTGGTTACAGAATTTCCTAGCCAAACCAATCCTGACAGGGAAAACTTCCCCAAACGCAACCGCATTATTGCCGGCCTCGCAGATGCAACAATTGTGATTGAAGCAGGTGCTAAAGGAGGTGCTCTTATCACTGCTGATATTGCCAACTCATACAATCGTGATGTGTTTGCCGTTCCGGGCCGCATAGGTGACCCTGCATCTGAAGGTTGCAATAACCTGATTAAAACCAACAGGGCTGCGCTTGTTCAGTCGGCCAATGATATCAGGTATATTATGGGCTGGGATAAATTGAATGCCAAAGCAATACCTGCCCAAACCCGCTTGTTTGTGCAACTTGATGCCGATCAGGAAAATGTTGTTAGAATTCTTACAGAAAATGGTGATTGCAGCCTTGATAAAATTTGCAACTGCAGTGGCGTGCAAACAAGTAAAGTAGCTGCAGCTTTGCTTTCACTTGAATTTGAAGGTATTGTAAAAAGTTTGCCGGGTAAGATTTACCGTCTGATCTAGTGCTGTTCTGCAGTTTTTTGCAGGCTTTTTCTGAATAGTATGAAAGAAATGAAAACGGTTACAGTTACAAACATCCAGAACAAGAGCACGTCGCTGCTCAGCAATGAAAACCGGTAAATGCCCAAAAAAACGGTTGCAGCTCCCAAGCCAGTCATGGAATCGATAAACTGATTTTTTCTGATGTCGCCAAGTCCGGTAAAAAAGCCTGTGATAACGGCTATGGCCATGCTTACAGGGCCCATGCTCCAGAAGAAATGCTCTGATAAACCGCTCTTATTGCCCAGGAGTGAGTAGTATATGGCATAAATACTGGTTAACCCGAGCGTGATAACGACGGCATATAATATTCCTGTTGATGGCGTTTTATGGCGCATTTTTCTCAGAACCGAAAAACGCAAAGGCAAAAAAACGGATATTTGATAAACAAAAGCAACAAACACAAATGAATAGGCTATCATGCGGCGGATACTCCGGGCGCCGTCAATCATCAGGTAGTGTGCCGCCTGATCTATCAGTATAACTGGAATTATCATCCACACACCCCAGAAAAAGGCTTGTACCAGCAACATGTGGTTCGATTTCGGATGCCTGTATTTATGGAACAGGTATATTGCCATGAAAATTGCAGGTGAAATGAGGTAACCGGGTAGCTGTTCCATCATGGATGTATGAGTTCAATGAATTGAATAAAGCGGTTGAAGTGAATTTCTCTTTGTCCGAAAATTAATGCAGCCATATCCTTTTTAAAGCGATTGATTCTGCGCAGATAAATGTGCTAATCAAATATAGTGATATTTTGTAATTTTACGCTTTCCAAAACAATGAATCAAAAAAAATGAAATGGTTGAAGTAAAAAGGCTGAATGAAGCTGAAATCCGTGAAATGGGCATCAGGAACTGGGCCATTTGGGAGAAAGAGGAGTCCCGATTTGCACATACTTACGATGAAGAAGAATGGTGTTATTTTCTTGAAGGAGAGGTCATCATAGAAACAGATGCAGGTAATTATCCGATTAAGCCCGGCGATTTTGTTATTTTTCACAATGGGTTAAATTGCGTTTGGGATATCAGGCAGGCCGTCAGAAAACATTATCTTTTCAAATGAGTACTGCCAATGAGTTGATGGGCGTTGTAATCCGCTCAACGGGAAGTTTTTGCACGGTGCTGGCCGACAATGGAAAAACTATTGAATGCAAATTAAAGGGAAATTTCCGAATCAGGGGAATCCGGTCAACCAATCCGGTAGCAGTTGGCGACAGGGTTGGTTTTAGTTTTTTGCCTGAACAGGAAACAGGTTTGATTCATAAAATTGAGGAAAGACAGAATTACATCATCCGTAAGGCAACCCGTCTTTCGGCTATGTCGCACATTATTGCTACAAATATCGATCAGGCAGTCATTATGGTAACATTGGTAAAGCCGCGGACTTCCACCGGCTTTATTGACAGGTTTCTGGTTACAGCCGAAGCATATCATATTCCGGCGTTTATTGTTTTTAACAAGTGCGATCAGTACACCACGGTCGAAGCTGCGGCTATGAATCAAATGATTCAGCTTTATGAAGGGCTGGGTTATCCCTGCCTGGTTACATCGGCTATAACCGGTCAGGGTGTTGAAGATGTTAAAAAGCTATTTATTGATAAGGTTAATTTGCTTAGCGGGCATTCGGGTGTTGGAAAAACAGCCCTGATTAATGCAGTTGAACCCGGAGTTATCAGAAAGGTTGGCGAAATATCTGACTACCACCACAAGGGAAAACATACCACCACTTTTGCCGAAATGATACCCCTGTCTTTTGGAGGATTTGTGATTGATACGCCGGGTATTAAAGAGTTTGGTTTGGTTAATTTCGAAAAACAGGAGGTGCCTGAGCGCTTTCCTGAAATGCGCAATCTCATGCACCAGTGCCAGTTTAATAATTGTACCCATGTGCATGAACCTGGCTGTGCCGTTAAAAAAGCACTGACCAATGGTTTAATCAGCCAATCGAGATACGCCAATTACCTGAGTATTTTAAATGATGAATATTTTGATGAAACAGAGTGGGATTGATCATTTGATAAAGAAAAAACCATGCGCTTGCTGATTCAGAGAGTTAAAACGGCCAGTGTTCGCAGTGCTGATTATGGCTCGGCTTCCATTGGTGGAGGCTTGTTGATTTTTATTGGTATTGAAGATGCCGACGAAACCGGAGATCTTGAATGGCTTTGTGGAAAAGTTGCCCGATTAAGGGTTTTTGACGACGCCGACGGTGTGATGAATTTGTCTGTAATGGAAACAACCGGTCAGCTGATGGTTATCAGTCAGTTTACTTTGCATGCTAGCACAAAAAAGGGGAATCGTCCATCATATATCAAAGCGGCTACTCCGGATAAAGCCATTCCACTTTATGAAGCTTTTGTGAAACGGCTTAAAGATGAAACCGGATTACAAGTTGAAACAGGGTGGTTTGGCGCTCATATGGAAGTTGAGCTGATAAACGATGGCCCGGTAACAATCATTATAGATTCGCGCAACAGAGAGTAATTTTACTGATTTGTTATTATTTTCTTTACATAAAAAAAGCCCCGGGATACCGGGGCTTTTTTTAATTATCCTGTTCAGGCTAGAAAGATAAACTCATCCCAAAGCTGGGCATAACAGGCAATTGATATACTTTCTCTCCGGTAATCCTGTTTACATAAAAAATGTTGTCTCTATCGTAAATGTTGGTTACACTCAGGTTGAGTTCGAGCATACCGTTATCACCAATTTTGAAACGCCTCATCAGGCTAAGGTCAAGCCTGTGGTAGAAGGGGAGGCGGGCCGAGTTGTATTCGCCATAAAGCACTCCCAGCTCTCCATTTGCCACGATATAGTCGTTGGCAGCACCATTGGGGAATGTTAGTTTTTCATAAAAACCCTGTGATTGAGTGAACGGGAATCCTGAACCAAGGTTCCAGCGGGCATTAAACTCCCACATCAACTCTTCACCAAACCTGTAGGAACTTACCAGGTTCACATTGTGCCTGCGGTCATAGTGAGGAACGTAATCAATTTGTCCGTCGTAGCGGTTGACATATGCGAGCGAGTATACAGCCCAGAAATAGATTTTCCGCTTGTCGTACTTAATGGAAACATCAAAGCCATTGGCGTTGCCGTTTTCAATAATAAAGTCTTTTTTCAGATAATCAGGAACTTCGAAATAATCACCGTTGTCTTCGAATATTTTATTGCGGTTGATATTGGTCAGCTGTGAGAAGTTTTTATAGTAAACTTCAATGTTTGCTGTTACACCTGGTAATGGGTCGAGCTCAATACCGGCAATAATATGTTGGGCTTTTTGAAGTTTATGAGTGACAGATTTGCCGTCAAATTCTTCCTGCAGGTTGTCGGGGCCTGACAGAAAACCATAAAAAAGGTTAACCACATCGCGGTCAGAGTTGGCGCTAATCAGGTTTTGTGAGTAAAAACCGCCAGCCATTTTTAACCTGATATGGTCAGTCAGATTATATTTCATTGCCAGTCGGGGCTCAGCCGAAAGGTTTGACAGTGATGCATAATACTGAAGACGGAACCCAGGCTCAAAAAGCAGTTTACCTCTGGTCATTTTATATTTTACAAAACCGGCAAGCTCAGTGGTGTTTTCCGTTTGATTGATAGCCCGGCCAACAGAGTTGTAAAAATCAAAAACAGTTTTAAATCCCTGCATTTCAACGCCGTATTTTATTTCATCTTTTCCGAGGAAATAAGTAAATCCGAGGCCGAGGTTAAAGCCATTGATTGTGCTTGACCGTGAAGGCAGTGCGCCTTCTTCCATTGAAATATCATAGGATGAATAAGCAAAATTACCTTCCATCAGTACAGGATTGTTGCCCGGAATAACCAGGAAGTTAGCACCGGCACCTGACGATTTCCATTTGTAACTTGCCAGATTGGTATAGTCAACTTTGTCGTTGAAATTAAACCCGTAAAGATTCACTTTTGAACCATTGGCTCCATTGATTGAAACCTTGCCATAAACATCAGTGTAATTAAACGGAAGTCCGGCGGTGTCAATATAATCATACAGGAATTTTGAACTCTCTTTGAGGTATGAGTTTTTGGCAGAAATGATAAATGACGAGCTGCCTCCTCCTGATTCTGATTGTTTTTTTATTGGGCCTTCAATCATCAGCTTGGCACCGAAAGTACTTGCTCCGACTTTACCTGCCATCCTTTTTTTGTTGCCATCGCGCGTAGTCAAATCCATTACTGATGAAATTCTTCCGCCATGCTGTGCATTAAAACCTCCGGTATAGATATCGGCATTTCTAAGAATGTCAGTGTCAAAAACGGAGAAGAGTCCGATGGAATGGAAAGGGTTATAAACAATCATACCATCCAGTACCACTTTATTCTGAATAGGAGAACCACCTCTGATGTAGAGTTGTCCGCCCTGGTCGCCGGTAAAAATAACTCCCGGCAGAACCTGAAGGTACTGAGCCAAATCAGGTTGTCCGCCAATGGTGGGTATCCTGCTGATTTGCTTGGGTGTTAATTTTACAACTGATGTTCTGGTGTCGCTTCTGGCTTCTTCACGCTCAGCTGTAATTTGCACTGCATCAAGATTGTAGGCGCCTTTGTTGATAAAAAGTTTTTTAGTCAGTACCGTGTTGCCTTGTATGGTCACCTGCTCACGAAGCGTATCATAGCCCAGGTAGGTAACCATTAAAGTGTACTTGCCATCAGGTATCCTTGAAATGGCAAAATAACCATTTACATCTGTTGCCGCTCCATAAGAAGTTCTATAAAGGTAAACATTGGTGAAAATAATCGGTTCACCTGTTTCTTTTTCGTAAACAAATCCACGGATTGTGCCGTTTTGCGCTGAAATGTTCAACGAAAAAGCAATCAGCAATGAAAGTGCGGCAAAAGCCGGTTTGATTATTCTGTTCATATCAGCAACTAAGAGTTTGATTGAGATGGTCAACTGTCTTTAGGCGTGTTTCAGCATAAATCTGAATTTTATTCCTGAAACAAAACTAATTTTGAATGGCAAATTTAATTATTTTTCCCGACCACAGTAAGAATCTTCTTTTTCTTTGATTTGAGAATCATGGCAAAAACCTTGGGCTGTCTGATTTGTCAGGAATCATGCAGTGCTTTTGTTGACCAGATATAAGATATCTGTTGCGGGCTATTGTTCTGTATATGAAGTTTCTGATTGCTCCCGGGATGAGATATCCCACCCAAAACAGTTTCCAGAATCCGCCCAGTGCCAGGGCTATTTCCAATATGGCTTCAGACTCCATGTATGATTGTTGATTCCTGATAAAGTAAACACTGTTGAGGTTCGGTTTTTTACCGTTTAATGAATTTGAAACCAAATAGGGCTCTAAGGATGCTAACGTGCCGAAATATAGCCTTTTGCGTTTGTCAACCCGGATTAATAACTGAACAATGCGGTTGCAAAAAATACAATGGCCATCAAAAATTACCAGTCCGCAGTTTATAGGTATTTTTTTCAGGAATATAGGTTCAGAATGGGTTTCGGACTGCATATTTTTATTAGATTTGAACTTGTGTTCGCAACGCTTTCATTTTTATTCTGAAAGTACTGTAAATACAAACAAATTTTAAAGCCGATTGTTAGTAAGCCATTGGTTTGAATGTTCGGATTCTTTTATATATTTGTTCTTCGGCCAATATGTACAAAATTACATAACTAAAAACATAAATACGTATAATGAGCGAACAAGTGATTTCAATTTCTGAAGGAAAATTAATCGTCCCAGACGAACCGGTTGTACCATTTATTGAAGGCGATGGGACAGGTCCTGACATTTGGGCTGCATCGCAGCGCGTGCTGGATGCTGCTGTGGCCAAGGCATATAATGGCAAGCGTAAACTTATTTGGAAAGAAGTATTGGCTGGCGAAAAGGCTTTTAACCTGACAGGCAACTGGCTTCCTGAAGAAACCCTTGAAGCCTTTAAAAAATACAAGGTTGGAATTAAAGGGCCTTTAACCACACCTGTAGGCGGAGGCATCAGGTCGTTGAATGTAGCTTTACGCCAGCAGCTTGATTTATACGTGTGTTTGAGGCCGGTTCGATGGTTTAGCGGGGTTCCGAGTCCTGTAAAAGAGCCGGGAAAGGTTGATATGCATATTTTCCGCGAAAATACAGAGGATATATATGCAGGTATCGAATACATGAATGGTACGCCAGAAGCTGATAAGGTGAAGAAATTCCTGATGGAAGAGATGGGTGTAACCAAGATAAGATTTCCTGAGTCGAGTTCTATTGGCATTAAGCCGGTTTCAAAGGAAGGAACTGAAAGACTTGTAAGAGCTGCATTAAATTATACCATCAGCAAAGGATTACCTTCGTTAACACTGGTTCATAAAGGGAATATCATGAAGTTTACGGAAGGTGCTTTTAAAACCTGGGGATATGAACTGGCGCGCACTGAGTTTGCCGACAAAACTTTTACCTGGGCTGAATACGATGAAATAGCTGCTGAAAACGGGAAGGAAGCCGCTGATCTGGCTCAGCAAAAAGCCCTTGATTCAGGTAAAATCCTGGTTAAGGATGTGATTGCCGATGCTTTCTTGCAGCAGATTTTGCTCAGGCCTTCAGAATATTCAGTTATTGCAACCCTGAATCTGAATGGTGATTATATTTCAGATGCGCTTGCTGCTATCGTAGGAGGTATTGGTATAGCCCCCGGGGCAAATATCAATTATGTAAGCGGTCATGCTATTTTTGAGGCTACCCACGGTACAGCTCCTAAGTATGCAGGTCTCGACATGGTGAATCCGGGTTCTGTTATTCTGTCAGGGGCCATGATGCTTGAATACATGGGCTGGAATGAAGCCTCAGCACTTATCTATAAAGGAATAGAGCAAACCATTCAGGCGAAGAAAGTTACTTATGACTTTCACCGGCAAATGGAAAATGCTACCAAATTGAAAACATCTGAGTTCGGAACCGAACTGGTTCGGGCTATTTCACAGTCGTGATCATTAAAATATTGTTGAACCTACACATCTATTACAATGGCAAAAGGACTTAAAGATACCCTGTACGAAAAAATTATGGATTGGAGGCCCAGAACAGAAAGGCTTCTGAAAGAATACGGTGATGTGGTTGTGGATAAAATAACCATAGGCCAGATTATTGGCGGTATGCGTGGGATTAAATCCCTAGTGTCTGATATCTCTTACCTTGATCCTGAAGAAGGTATCCGTTATCGGGGTTATACTTTGCCCGAGGTCTTTGAAAAGTTACCCAAAGCCAAGAATTCTGATATGCCATTGGTTGAAGGACTGTTCTATTTGCTGTTAACGGGCGATATGCCAACGGAAGAGCAGGCATACAGTGTAGCCGATGAGTTTAGCCAACGAAGAATTTTACCTCGTTATGTGTATGAAGTAATTGATGGTATGCCTTGCTGTAGTCATCCGATGACAATTTTCTCGACAGCCATTCTTACCATGCACCGTGAGTCATTCTTTACTAAAAAATATCATGCAGGCATCAATAAGCTGGATTACTGGGATCCTACTTATGAGGATACGCTGAATATGCTGGCCAAGCTTCCTGAGATTGCGACTTATATTTATGCAAAACTATACCGCGATGGTAAACGCATCCAGTCGAACCCCAATTTGGATATGGGTGGTAATTTTGCACATATGATGGGTATTCCCAAGCCTTATGATGATGTAACGCGTATGCACTTTATTGTTCATGCTGATCACGAAGCGGGTAATGTAAGTGCTCATACAGGCCATTTGGTGGCCAGTTCGTTATCCGATGTTTATTTGTCAATTTCGGCTATGATTAATGGGCTTGCAGGTCCTTTGCATGGGCTTGCCAATCAGGAAGTGCTGCGTTGGCTGCATGATTTGATGGATAAAATGAACGGTGAAGTGCCCTCTGAAGCTGACTTAAAACAGTTTGTATGGAATACTCTTGAATCCGGCCAGGTTATTCCTGGTTTCGGACATGCAGTTCTTCGCAAAACCGATCCCCGTTACATGCTGCAACGCGAGTTTAGCCTTCGCAATCTTTCTGAAGATCCTTTGTTTAAGGTGGTTGATATGCTTTTTAAGGTAGTTCCGCCCATTCTTCTTGAACAGGGAAAGGCTAAGAATCCATGGCCCAATGTTGATGCACAGTCAGGTGTTATTCAGTGGCACTATGGCGTAAAGGAATATGATTTTTATACTGTTCTTTTTGGTATTGGTCGTTCTATCGGTATAGCTGCAAATATTATTTGGGATCGTGCACTGGGCTATCCACTTGAAAGGCCCAAATCTCTTACTACCGCTATCCTGGAAGATATTGCTGCCGGTAAGAGTGTGAATATTGAAGATTAAACATTATCCAATCACTCAGAAAAAGGCAGCGATGCCTTTTTTTTATGCTTCTGTTATGATAAAACAAATAGAGATTGTCCTTCCTGCCTTTAGCCGGGGATTTCATCTGATTACAGGTATTGTTGAAAGTCATTTGCCTGAGTTGCCTCAGTCGGGTTTGTTGCATCTGTTTATCAAACATACTTCTGCAGGTATCTGTATAAATGAAAATGCAGATCCGACAGTACTATCCGATTTTGAAACAGTATTTGATAAACTTGTGCCCGAAAATGAAACCTATTACAAACACACCCTTGAAGGGAGTGATGATATGCCTGCACATATTAAATCGGTCTTGTGTGGTACCGAAATTTCAATCCCCATAACCGGGGGCCGGTTAAACACCGGAACATGGCAGGGCATATATTTGTGCGAATTCAGAAATAAGGGAGGCAACCGAAAGCTGGTAGCAACCATCATTTCGTGAATTAAAAACTATTTGTTCAGATAATCAAAATACCACTGAATGGCTTGTTCAAGTCCTTGATGAAGGCTGAACGCCGGTTGATATCCCAAAAGGGTTGTGGCTTTTTCGATAGACGCCAGGGAGTGTTGCACATCGCCTTTGCGCGGAGGGCCATAAGAGGGTTTTATTTGGGCTATGGAAGGTTTGAAAGCCGACAGGAACCCGGTGAGTTGATTGTAGAGCTCATTCAGACTGGTATTTTCGCCAAAAGCTACATTGTAAACAGTATTGATGGCTTCGGGGTTTTGTGCCAGCAATGCCAACTGGTTTATTTGCACCACATTTTCAACATAAGTAAAATCGCGCGACTGGCTCCCATCTCCATTAATTACAGGAGCATCACCGTTAATGAGTGATTTGATAAATTTAGGGATTACTGCAGCGTAAGCACCGTCGGGGTCCTGGCGTTTGCCAAAGACATTAAAATAGCGCAGGCCAATGGTTTCCATTCCGTAAAGGTCGGCAAAAACCCTGGCATATAGTTCATTCACATATTTGGTGATGGCATAGGGCGAAAGCGGTCTTCCGATGATGTCTTCCTTTTTGGGCAGTGCCGGATGATCGCCATAAGTAGAGGAACTGGCCGCATATACAAACCGTTTGATGCCGGCATCCCTTGCAGCAACCAGCATATTGACAAATCCGCCCACATTGACATCGTTGGTTGTAATAGGATCGTTAATTGAACGTGGAACAGACCCAAGAGCTGCCTGATGTAAAACAAATTCCATTCCTTTAACAGCCGTATGGCAATCTTCAAGATTTCTGATATCACCCTCTATCAGGGTAAATTTAGGATGATCGAGAAATGGTGCAATGTTCTCTCGTTTACCTGTTGCAAAGTTGTCGAGACATACAACCTGATTGTCTTGTTTTAATAATGCTTCAATCAGGTTTGAGCCGATAAAGCCTGCACCTCCGGTTACCAGTACGTTTGATGAAATAAGTTTTTTCATGAAACTTGTTTGTCAGATTGATTATTGCCCATTCTTGGCAAAAAGTGAAAGAGGCATGAGTATTTTGTCAAAGACAAAAAATTGGACCATAACAAAGTCTTTGTCATTATTTACAAGGGCATACATCCTGTCACGGTCATAAGTAACTGTTGAACCGTCAAAAACGTCTATTTCCGGCACAGGAAGCATTCTTCCAAAAGTAGTTGCAGTTTGTTTTGTTCCGTCTTTAAGCTCAAGAGTAATCCGGTGCAAAGGGGTTGAATTTACTATTGAGTCCATTTTGTGAGGCTCCATATCGTTGAGCAATGTTTCATATCTTATATTTCTGAAAGCATTCACAAAAGCCATGAGCTGAAGGGTGTCGTATCTGCTGATCAACTGGTTGTCAGTCAGTTTGTACAAACTTAAACTTTCGTTATTGTTGTTGATGACTTTGAAGGATTCTTCTGGTTTTTGGGTAAATTCCACCTTAATTTCTTTGATGTCAGGTAGTTTTTTATTAAAAACGGTGTGTACTCTCCAGTCGGTTTCAGCTGTTGAAAACCTGGTGGCAACAAATCCTCTAAGTCCGGGCATATAAAGAATAACAGGTGTGTCAGCACCTTCCAGTAATGCATATGTGCCTGCATTATCCATGGTTGCATCACCAATATAGTAGGTTTTTGCCAGCTTTTCGTAGGGAAAAAAATGATAGCTGCCCAGGTTAATTCTGTAGGATTGCTGATAAATTTCAACCTTTACTGACCTTGAAGCAAGTAGCGTGATAATATTGTTGTGTGCTGCTTTTGCGACAGGTTCTCTGACTTCCAGATTGCTGATGGTGGTGAGAAAAGTATTTACATTTTCAACATGAGCATCATATTTGTCATTTAACGACCAGGTTCCATCTGGTTTTCGGGCAAGCAATACTTTATTATCGGCCTTGTCTGACATAAAGATGCGTGTAACTGAGGCTGTATCACTCACGGCAAAGTCGCTGATCTTTCTGTCAAGCGTTGACTTTGATTTGTTTAGCATTAGCAATCCAGCCACTACAGCAAGCAAAAGTGTAACAAGTATTATGATTCTGTTTTTGCGCATTTTATCGAATTAATTTGAATTTTGACTTGAAAATTATCTGGCGTATTTGCGTTTTCTGAGGGCAAACTGTATCAAACCAAACATTATCACCAGTAAAACAGGGGCGGCTGTATTGATTAATTGCCACATTAGCAGTTGCTTGCGTGCTCTGTTTACATCAAGAGCCCTGAGCTTAAGTTCTCTTGCTCTAACCGACATCAAACCTTCGTCATCGCAAAGGTAGTTTACAGCATTCAAGATCAAATCTTTATTGCCAAATGTTTGTCCGGTGTGACGGTCATAACCTAAGGGAAGCGGCATAAAAGAGCCGTTGTTGAATTGTACCTGATTACGGATAATGTCTCCATCAGCCATTACAATCATTCTGTTTTTGGGGCTTTTGGCCGTAAATCCGATTTCGGGGGCCTGGGATATTTCTGATGTGATTCTGTTGTTGTAAAGTGATTGAAACTCTCCTTCGAGCAAAACTGCAACTGCCTGAGGTTGCTGATTGTAATCTTTGGGATCTGCTTCTTTGCTCAGGATATCGAGTGAAATCATTACAGGAGTAAGCGCAATGCGGGTGTACTGCGAAGTTTTCAGCAAAATAGTCTTCTTAATGGCCGGATTTCCGACAGTATCAAGACTGCTGATAAATTCGGTGCGGATAGCATTCAGATTGTTTACTACCGGGTGCTGTGAAGTAGAGGTAATTACAGGAAAGAAATACCAGGGGAAAAAGCTGAACTGGGGTTGGTTGCCTATTTGTCCAGTAACCATAGGAATAGGCAATGCATTGATGTCCATCAGCAGGTTGCTGTTAAGGCGCACACCATAGGTGTAGAGCATATCGTTTAGGTTTATGTCCTGTGTTACGCCCATAGTGCGATCTGATTTTTGCAGGCTGTCCATTGTGGCAAAAACAGGGTCAACCAGCCATAATATTTTGCCTCCGTTCATTACAAACTGGTCAATGATAAATTTGTCCTTTTCAGTAAAAACCGAGTCAGGTTTGGCAATCACCAGTGCTTTGTATTTATTTACCACGCTGTATGTTCCATCTTCATTTTCTTTTCTGTTGGTCAAAGCGTTAATATTGCCGGCAATTTTAACGCTTTCAACCTGGTAATAATCAGATAAGGCGTGGCGTGCGTCAGCTGTTTCGATAAGAGGTAATTCGCCATGGCCATATGAAAATGCGATTTTGGGTTTGCTGGTGTTGCTAAGCTTTCTGATGGCATTTGAAATATTATACTCAAGTGCCTGTATGGAGTTGTTGATGATAGCATCAGGTGGTGCGCCCAATTGGTCGGCGAGCAGGCTTAAGGGGATTTCACGGCCTTTATAGGAAACCAGGGCTCCCGGAAATATTCGTTGCTGTTGCTGCCCTTCCTTCATTTTCACATTGATGTCGGTTGGCTGAAGCCCCTGTTCAATCAGTCTGTTATACACTTCTCCTCTGGCTTTGGCCGATTCTTCTGCCGAAGGGTTGATAAATTCGTACTGGATGTTGTCACTGTAAGCCCTGAATTCATCCAGCATTTCGCGGGTTGATTTGCTGAGTAATTTGAATCCTGCCGGGAAATCCCCCTCAAGGTAAACCCTGAAATAAATGATATCGTCTGTTTCGCGTAAAAGCTTTTTGGTGGACGGCGATAATGAATACCTCTTTTCAGTAGTGAGGTCAAATCTGGTAAATAAATATGAACCAATTACGTTCAGCAGTATGATGATGATTAAACCCAGTGCAAGCTGAATGATATTGTTTCGACGTATGTCAGCGTTATTTCGTTTACTTGTTTCCATGCTTTTCAGAAGCCCTTTGATCAAAACTATTTACCGGATTTGTTTTTGCTAAGTGTTTGTTCCCATTTACGGCTCTCCAGCGCAATTTTGGTGAGCAGAATAAAAATGGCTATCAGACTCACAAAATAAAGCACATCACGTGTGTCAATCACACCCCGGCTCATTGAAGCATAATGCGCCTGAATGCCCAGCGACATGATAAACAGGTCGGCCTTGCCGAAAAGTGAAAGTTGTGCAATAAATTCAAACCCGGTATATGCAAATCCACTGAGCACCAAAGCCAGAATAAAGGCGATAATCTGATTATCAGTAATGGATGAAACAAAGAGGCCGATGGCTACAAATGCTGAAGCTAAAAATAGCAATCCGATGTAGCTGCCCCAAAGCCCGCCCATATCCATGTTGCCTTTGGGAAGTCCGAGCAGGTAGACAGATATGGCATAAATCAGCGTTGGTAAAAGTGAAAATAATACTAATGTAACACCTGCCAGATATTTGGCCATAATAATCTGAAAATCTGTAAGCGGTTTGGTAAGCAACATTTCAATGGTTCCGCTGCGCTTTTCGTCAGCAAATGAACGCATCGTAATGGCCGGTATCAAAAAAAGGAAGACAAATGGCGAAAGCGTAAACAGGTTGTCGAGGCTTGCATAACCATAGTCAATAATGTTGAATCCGAGGGGGAAGACCCACAAAAATAGCCCGTTGATAATCAGGAAAACTATAATGGCCAGATAGCCTATCAGCGAATTCAAAAAACTGAAAATTTCTTTGCGAAAGAGTGTGAACATAGTGATGGTAATAACTTGTATGCTGCTTTGGGGCCGCTAAATTACTTAAAAATAGGGTTTGAGCGTATCAGACTTTTATTTTTTAAGCTATTTGGGTTTGTAAACTGTACGGTTTGCCCTGTCAGCTATATTTAATTTGTGAAAGTTATAAGCACAATGTCATCGGTTTTTAACCCGAGCAGACTTGCGGCATTGCCTTTGTTGATTGAAATCTCGATGAGGCCTGTTGTACTATACAATATAGCAATTTCACCCTCAGGAACAGCACTGTATGCTTCGCGTATAGTGTTGATTTGGTGAGACTTGCCTTTGATTGAAAGGGAGAATCTGCGATTTTTCCCAACTTCTGCAAATTCTTTGGATGTAATATTGAGAAAGGCATTCTCATAATTATCAATATATACGACCCTGCTGCTGATGGTGTCGCCACTGATGTGCGGCCGCATGCTGATGAGTGCATTGAGGTCGGACCTCACATGGCCAAGTTCTTCAATAGCTTTACCTTGTGCCAGATGCACTGCTGCTTTCACAAACCGGTCGCGCGTTGAAAATGTGAAATATCCCGTATCCTGATTGATGTCCAGTTCAACAATTTTTGCAGGGCTTTCATCAAACATAAGGGTGAAAACACCATTGTCAGCTCCGATAAAATAATGGTTGCGAAATTGAACAGCAACGTGCGGGGTGTTTTCTGATTCTTCGGTGTTGATGCCAATAATATGAATGGTTCCTTCAGGAAACAAGGGAAAAGCATTACGCAGAATAAAGGAGGCCTGTTTGATGTTGAACGGTTTGATGCGATGGCTGATGTCAATAATCCTGGCATCAGGCAAACGGCTGATAATCGCCCCCTTGACGGCTCCGGCATAATGGTCGCGAGGTCCCCAATCAGTTGTTAGCGTTATTACCGGTGTCATTATTTTTATATTTTCAGGTATTTAAATATCAATCTTATTCTGCACTTCTAAACCTTATGTTGTTCAGTTTCATAAGGCTATTCATCACTTATCCGTTATTTTCTGTTGAGGCGTATGAATTGCAAAAGTACAACTTATGATGGTGAAACCAAGACAGATTCAAAGTTATTGCAGGTATTTTGACAGGGCAAAACGTCTTGCCTTTTATTTGATTTGCATTGGAATCATTTGTTACTTTTGCAGTAAAGAACCTGATGATGATAAAACATATTGTTTTTTTTAAGGTGGCAGCTCCTATGTCAGCTGCTGATAAAGCCTCGTTGCTTAATACAGTTAGTCAACGACTGAACGAACTTCCTGGTTTGATTCCTGAAATCAGCCGGTTTGAAGTGGGTATTAACATGGTGGATGATATCAAAGCTGCTGATTTGGTGCTTGTGAGCGAGTTTGAAAGTGCCGGGGATCTTCAGTCGTATCAGTCACATCCTGCACATCAGGCATTCTTGATGTGGAATAAGGATAAATGCCCCAAATTTTCGGTAGTCGACTATTTGTTCTGATTTATTTACCCCTGATACTTTGATTGGTAAAATGACCATCATTGTTTGAAGTTTAATCCCTGACCCGATAATGAAACACACATTTCTGCTTTTACTCGCGACATTACTTGCTACTTCCTGCGTTAAACTTGATGGCGAAAGTTATCGCAAATATTCTGATTATGTTAACATTATGGACGTGAATATGCCTGACAGTGCATTTATAGGAGACGATATTCCTATTGTGGTACAGGCCGGTGCCCCCAATGGCTGTTGGTCGGGGCTTGAAGTTCATATTGGCAGATCTACTATTTACGATTCTGTTTTTGGGTTTACAGCCACTGGCTTGTTTGAATCAACCAATAATTTGTGTGCCGAAGTGTTGGTTACAAAAGACTCTACTTTTCATTTTAAAACTGATACAGCCGGCATCTACCTCTTTATTGCTTATTCTGCTGCCTATCAGCCAATTTATGATACCCTTGTGGTTTCGGATACGGCAACTTCAAAACGTTAGTTGATTGCTTTTTTATATTTCCCGTAGATGTTTCTGCAATTTGAAGGCATAAGAATTGTCTGCATCAATGCATTTTTGTTTCGCAGAGGTGCAGCTGTTACTATTCCCGGGGTTGGAATAATTACCGGAAAATCAGGCGCTTGCGACATCAATTTGCTCCGGCATGAGTTTGGCCATATTTTACAATTCAGACAACAAGGAGCTTGCTTTTATTGGTGTTATATTGCGCCTGCCAGTTTATTGAGTGCTATAAAAGCGCATCGTCATTACGCATACAGGCATATGTCATGCTGGACTGAATGGTCAGCTAACCTGTTGAGCTATAGATATTTTAATGAACCTGAATCGTGGGATCATCTGAACTTTCCCGTCAGAAATTCTTATGTATTATCGGGTAAGCAATCATTCCGGGTCAATGCTTTTATCAACTCTATAACCTGATAAGCGGCTTTCCCGAACAGCATTTAATTAAGGTTAATTCCCTTACTACCGGCTTATTCCTTATCTGTATTTTCAGATTTTTGCTTTCGCGAAACCATCCACAAATGAAAGAAATAACCAAATCCGGCTCCGATGAGGAAAATAAATAGCAGCATAAGTGCCAGCGACATGTTAAAACTCCAGAAGAAGAGTTTTAATTCAGCCGATGCGGAGTTCTGAATGGAAAAAATGACAAGCAGGATAGCTGCAATAATGGTGATAATGGCGGAACGTGACATCTTTGGGGTATTTTAACTTTTATTATCCAAAGTTAATCAATTTTCTATCTTTGTCCGGAATCATTTGATTATTCCTGACCTTCAACTTCAATTCATATGAAAATCAGCCGACAATTATTATTATTTACCTGTTTTGCCATGATGGTGTTCATTGCAGGTGTATTTAAAACCAATCATAAAAACCAAAATAATCCCGGGCATAACCATACCTCAATGCAGGAAAGATTTGGTCTTGAAAAAGAGCCGGGATTATATCCCAATGATTGGATGGACAGGCAACGTACTTTCCCTTATGGTTCGATAAAGACTGATGTTTATCTTGAAGCCATCAGGCAGGCACAGGCTTTTCATACGAATGCTTCCAGAACGTCACTAAACTGGGAATTGGCAGGCCCTGTTAATATTGGCGGGCGGATTACTGATATTGAAATGCCTGAAGGTTCAAATTCAACTATTTACATTGGTGCTGCATCCGGGGGTATTTTTAAATCGACCAATAGTGGTTTTAACTGGACGAATATTTTTATGAATGCAGCCTCCTTAACAATTGGTGACATTGCTATTGATAAAAGCAACCATAATCTTTTATACGCTGGTACTGGTGAGGCCAATGCTTCGAGCCAGAGTGTCAGGGGCGATGGTATTTATAAATCAACTGACGGAGGAACAACCTGGACTTTTTCAGGACTTGAACAATCTGCTTATATCGGGCGAATAGTTATAGATTATTCAAATTCCGACAGGGTTTTTGCAGCGGCCTGCGGTAATTTATTTTCGCCAGACGAGCACAGGGGTGTTTATCGTACAACCGATGGAGGGAATTCATGGCAAAAAGTTCTATTTCTGACTGATTCCACTGCAGCCATTGATATTGTTCAACATCCAACAAATCCGGATATACTTTATGCTGCCATGTGGGAGCGTGTACGTGGTTTGAACTACCGCCGGTCATATGGTGCCAGTTCAGGTATTTGGATGACAACTGACGGAGGCGACAACTGGTCAGAATTATCGGTTGGCTTACCGTCAGGCAATGAGAAGGGGCGTATCGGGTTGGCTGTTTCTCCTTCAAACCCATCTATCCTTTATGCCTTTTATGATAATCAATCGGAAGTGGCAGTATATAAAACAATAAATGGCGGGCAAAGCTGGTCGCGCACCAATGACGGTGCCCTGCAAGGGATGAACAGCACTTTTGGCTGGTATTTTGGCCAGATTAGGGTTGATCCGAATATTCCTGATATAGTGTATGTTATGGGCGTTGATATGTTTTATACCGCTAATGGTGGCAATTCCTGGACACAGCTTGCCGGTTATTTTAATTCTGATGTCATTCATGTGGATCATCATGCCATGTATATTCATCCTGAAACAGGCCGTATTTACGAAGGAAATGACGGAGGCCTTTATGTAAGCGACGATTTAGGGTTTAATTGGAGTAAAATCAATAATTTGCCGCTTACTCAGTTTTACGATATTGAAATCGATTATCTGAATCCTGATCGCCTCTATGGCGGGACACAGGATAACAATACCGTACGGACAACTACTGGTCAGACCAACGATTGGGATGCCATTTTGGGTGGTGACGGTTTTTATAGCCTGGTTGACTATACCAATTCAAACATCATCTATGCTGAATACCAATGGGGAGCTTTACATAAGTCAACCAATGGAGGAAGCTGGATGAATGCCATTAATGGATATTGGTCTTCCGACAGGGTAAACTGGTCAGCTCCTGTCGTAATGCATCCGCAAAATCCCGAAACACTATATTTTGGTACTTACAGGGTTTGGAAGTCAAATAATGGTGGAAATTCATGGACTGCTGTCAGTGGCGATTTGACCAATGGCGATGATGGAAGCTCTTTTCATACCATCAGCACGCTGGCTGTGTCTCCTCTTCAGCCTTCCATTGTTCTGGCAGGAACTGACGATGGAAGGGTACATATTTCAACTGATGCCGGTGCGCAATGGACTGATATAAGTCAGGGATTACCGCTCAGATGGATAACCCGCGTAGCCACCGACCCTTTTGATGAGAACAAAATTTATGTTACACTTTCAGGATTCAGATGGGATGAGCCTGTTTCACATGTTTATATGTCGGACGATCTTGGCCAGACATGGCAATCTATTGGAGGAAACCTTCCTGAGCTGCCGGTAAATGTTATTTTGGCCGATCCTAATCGTCAGGGGCGTTTGTTTGTTGGGACTGATGCCGGTGTATTTGTGACCAATAATGGAGGTGAGGAATGGCTGAGTTTGAATCAGGGACTTGGAAATGTACCTGTAATTTCAATGAAAATTCATCCTGAGCTTAATTTTCTGGTCATAGGAACATACGGGTTGTCGGCCTACAAACTCGATTTGTCGCAGCTCAGTGTGGGTGTCGGAGATATACATCAGCTGAGGTCAAAGCTTTCTGTTTCAGGAGTTTTTCCTAATCCTTTCCGGACAGCTTTAAATCAGTTTGTTACTTTAAAGGTTGAAAGTTCAGCTTTTACAAATGCTCATATGGTTATTTACGACAATACAGGCAGAACAATAAAGACTTTTTCTGCCACTTCTCTTCGTCAGGGCCTGAATCAATTGTTATGGGATGGTAAGGATGAAAGCGGAATGGCTGTTAAATCAGGTTATTATTATATTTCGCTGAAATCTGCAGCTGGCAATGCATCGGCAAAGGTGCTGGTTGTGAATTAATCAGCATGTCAATAGAGAGAAATTTTAAAGCTTCTGATGGGTTGTGAGGTGTTCCTGTTTCAGATGAAATTACATTTCTACCCATCAGAATTCCTTTTATCAAAAGGGAAATCGCCTGGTTAACAGATTATTTTCAGTTGGATTTAAAATGCTAAGTCACAGCTTTCAGGGCATTGACTTCAATACTTATGCCCAGTTTTACATTGGCACAAGGTCGTATGGAAGACTGCTGAAAAACATCAGAAAAGAAGATGAATAAGCAATGTATGGATTGTGCTGAATACGCCAGTTGATATATAAGGAAGAGTAAGCTTATTTAAAAAATATTACTCTTCCTGCATTTTTCCAGCTTTTTCAAAATCACGGCTTGATCTCAGGATATTATCAATGTAAAGCGTAAGATTTTTAGTCTCGGCCAGAATGTTCAGATATAAAATACTGTTGCGGGTTCCGGTTTCGCTGTTTTTGATACGTTTCACCTGTTTTTTGCGTGTTTCTTCAATAATGCGCAAAATGGTTTGTTGCTTAATTTTTATCTCCTCAATATTCTGATATTGTTTGTTTTTTAGAATGTCGAGGGCTTTGCCGAAAAGAATAGATATTTCGCCATTTAATCTTGAAACTTCTTCAACCTGCACCGGAATCAAAGGCTTATGATTATTTTCAACATGCTCGAAGCAAGGATTATTGATGTATGAGATGCAGTGGTTAATTTCACGCAGATAGTCAATGGCCTGAACATAAAAATGGCCAGTATCGATAGAATCTTCCTGAAGATTAGCAAGCGTTGAGTTGATGTGGTTTTTAAGCCTTTTGGTCATGACATTCAGGCTTTCAGCATTGTTTTTTGCATTACGCAGTAATTTTCTGTCTTCATCCACCAGTCCCATAATGGTTTCGTTGAAAATATCAAGGCTCTGTTTCAGTACAAACTGAATTGAAACCGAACATCTTGAAATGATGGTTTCTGTATTCATCTCTTCAGGCAGAATATCAAGAGCCTCGTCGGCTTTACGTTCATCGGCGCGACGCAGGTGAATGCGATGGGTGCGGTAAATAAGGAACCCAACAACGCTCAGGAGAATAAAAGTGGCAACCATTCCTCCGTAATAAAGAATAACTGCCGCGATAAGCGAAACAGTAAAGGCGGCAAGTGCAGTAAAAAACCAACCACCAATAACAGAAAGAACGCCGGTAATTCTGTAAACAGCACTTTCGCGGCCCCAAGCCCGGTCGCTGAGTGATGAACCCATGGCAACCATGAAAGTAACATAAGTGGTTGACAGGGGCAATTTGAGCGAAGTGCCAATGGCAATTAAGATACTGGCAACTACCAGATTTACACTAGCCCTGAGCATGTCAAAGGCTGCGCCTTCAGGCATCTGCTTTATTGTTTCTTCATCAGGGGCTTCAAAACGGCTTTCAATCCAATTGCTTATGCTAACAGGCACAACACCGCTGATGGTAGATGCTAAATTGCGGGCACCTCTCACCATATTTCTTGAAAGGACAGAAGAGTTAAATCTTTCAGCCCCTTCATTTTGTCTGCTGAGATCTACCGATGTTTCAATGACGCTTCGCGCTTTTTTGGAAGTCCAGAGTGTGATTGACATCACAAGTCCGGCTATCAGCAGCATCCATGTTTCAGTTTTTACATCATTGGCCAGGCCAATCATCATAAATGTGTCGGGATCGGCTCCCGGAGTGGCGCTGAAAATCTGGAATGCTTTTAATCCTGCGAGCGGTACGCCTATAAAATTTACCATGTCGTTGCCTGCAAAAGCCATCGCCAGGGCAAAAGTTCCGGTAAGAATGATGAGTTTCAGAATATTGAATCTGAACGCCATCAGCAAAAGCTGAAATAGCAATGTAAGGCCTATGAAGCTGATAATGAGTATTGAGGCTGTATGAGCGTTGATAAAGGCCAGTGTTCCTTCTGTAATGAACGAAGCACCTTTAGCTCCTTTTATCACCATAAAATAGAGAATGCCTGTTATGGAGAAACCACCCCATACAGCTGCAAAATATTTGATATTGTGCCGGAGGTTAAACGTAAACAGGATTCTGGAGATATATTGGATGAGAGCCCCCACACTAAAGGCCAGGGCAACAGAGACAAGTATACCTGTGATAATGGCCAAGGCTTTGGCTGCATTTATATATTGTCCGATATCCTGAAGTGTTTGCTCTGAAGCTGAAATCTTAATGATTGCTACAGCAACCGAAGCTCCCAGAAGTTCAAATACGATAGAAACTGTGGTTGAAGTGGGTAATCCGAACGTGTTGAAGATATCGAGAAGTATAATGTCTGTGATCATTACAGCCAGGAAGACAATAATAACTTCGCTAAAGCTGAATTCTCCCGGGTAGAAAAGGCCTTTTCTGGCTATTTCCATCAGACCACTTGAAAAAGTTGCACCTACCAATACGCCGACGCTGGCGACAATCATTACGGTTTTGAAGGAAGTGGCCCGGGCGCCTACTGCGGAGTTGAGAAAATTAACTGCATCATTGGAAACCCCTACAATCAGATCCGAGATGGCAAGTATGAAAAGGACAACGATGAAAATAATGTAGATACTATCCATTATTTGAAGGCTAAATTAGACATTGCAAAGTTATCAATACGCAATGAAACAGGCTAAAAGCAATGTTAAGTTAATGTTAAATCGACTCTATCTTGCATTACTGGCAATCGCCTGGTTTACATTGATTACATGGTCAGCCAGTTTTTCACATTGACTTACCAATTCATTGAAAAAGGCTGCATTCTGATAGGTATATTCGCCTTTGTCGACTCTTATTCGGTTGTCATTCAGTAGTTTGTCGCGAAGTGCGTTGATTTTAAGTTCCAGTTCAGCAGATTTGGCCAGTATACCGGGGCGATATTCCTGAGAAAGATTGAAATTCATGTTATCAATTGCCTCATTTACCAACGAAAACAGGGAAGCTAAATCATCACGCATTTCCTGGGTAAACCAGGCTTTCTCCTGGTTTTTCCGGTTGATGGTTTTTTCCATTTGAACGCATTGGTCGGCAATGCTTTCAATGTCGTCAATAATTTTCAGCATGGAGCTGACTTTGCGTGATGCGGCTTCTGTTAAATCCTGTTCAGCTGTACGTGTAAGGTAATATCTGATTTCAAGCTCCATTTCATCAGCCTGTTCTTCACTTTTTTGAATTCTTTTTTGAAGTTTTTCGTATTTGCGTTCGCGTTTTTCAATCAGGTATTCTGGTATAAGATTGAACATAAACGAGATGTGCTTACCAAAGATAAGGATTTCTTCACGGGCTTGCAGCAGGGAAATTTCGTTGATGGTCATAAATCCTGACCTGAAATATTTCAGTCTGAAATTCTTCTTTTCATTATTTCTGAGCGGAATAATCCATTCAAGGAGTTGTTTAAAGTAAGGAATAAGCCCTGCTAAAATTACAGTATTTATAATGTTAAAACCCGAATGAATGATAGATAAACCGACCGGTACTGCATCTGGATTTTGCAGAGGTGACTGGCCTGTAATAAATGCAGTTGCCTGAGCAGATATTTTGATGAAAAATGAAAAAAAGATCAACATCCATAATGCGCCGAAAACATTAAATAATGTGTGCCCGAGAGCCAGTCTTTTGGCTGAGCGGTTGGCCATGATTGCCGCAATATTGGCTGTGATAGTTGTTCCAATGTTTTCGCCGATAACCATAGCCGCTGCGGCCTCATATCCAATCCAGCCATTGTGGCTTAATACCATTGTAAGGGCAATGGTAGCACTTGACGACTGAATAACAAACGTGATAACCAGACCGATGCCGGCAAATAAAAGAAGAGAATACGGGCTGTCTCCTGAAATTCCAGAAATCAGCGTTGTTAGCCCTGAGTCGCTGGTCATGTCCGGAAATGCGTTCTTCATAAACTGAAGGCCCAGAAACAACAAGGCAAATCCCAGCAGAAATTCACCAATGGCGCGTTTACTGGCCGTTGGCATAAAAAGAAATGGCAACGCCAATCCCATGATGGGAAGAAGAACAATATTGAAATCAAAATGAAATCCGAAGTAAGTTACAAGCCATGCTGTAACAGTAGTGCCAATATTGGCACCCATCATAATGCCTAATCCCTGAATTAAAGAAAAGAAGCCTGCATTGATAAAGCTAACCAGCATAACTGTTACCGCAGAAGATGACTGAATGAGTCCGGTTACCAGAAACCCGGCAAAGATTGCTTTGTATTTGTTTGAAGCAATACTGGAAAATAACTTTCGTACCCGGTTACCTCCGAATCGCTGAAGGGCTTCACTCATCAGCTTCATACCAAACAGGAATAAAGCCAGTGCTCCAAGAATCGTAAGAATCGATAATCCGTTATTGAGAATTGCCATGTTAAGTTGCTGAAATGTGGATGGTTATTATGCAAGAAGGCTGCACAAAAATAGGTATTCTGTCGTTGTATTCCAATTTTCTGTGAATTTTTAAGACATGGATTTAACTTTCCGGCGGATTAAATTTTGTTAAGAATCAAATGAAAATGTGTGGCAATCCCGGCCTGTTAAAAAATTAACAATAACTTAATATTGCCCCCTGAAATACCCTCATTTAACGCCTACTTTTGCAGCAATTTTTTCATGGGTCAAAAAGTTTTCAATTGTAAATAAAAAGGTATTAACATGTTTAAAATTAATTGTTTATGAAACTTGATAAATTGTTTCAATTTTTGGTCCCCAAAGACAAAAAGTTTTTTCCTCTTTTTTCTTCAGCTTCGGCCAATCTGGTTAGCTGTACTCTTGAGTTTCAAAAACTGCTGAATTGTGATGATGAGGAAGAAAAAGCCGTGCTGGTTAAAAATATTAAGAAGTTTGAAAAAGTAGGGGATAAAATCACTGTTTCAATTTTTGACGAACTGAATACTACCTTCATTACGCCTTTTGATCGTGAAGATATTCAAAAGTTAGCTAACCGTATCGACAATGTGGTTGATTTGGTGAATACTTCAGCCAAAAGAATTCAGCTTTACAAGCTTACCGAAATACCTCCTGTGTTTCATCAGATGGCTGGCTTGTTGGTTGATGCCTCCGGTGAAATTGACCATGTGGTTGGTGGATTAAACAAAATTCATCAGGCCAACGGATTTAAAGAAAGCTGTATCAGAATTGGCGAACTTGAAAATGAATCAGATGAACTTAACTATTCGTTTTTATCTGAAATATTCGACAATGAAACCAATGCGATTAATCTGATAAAGAAACGCGATGTGTTAAATTCGCTTGAAAAAGCGATGGATCGCTGTGAGGATGTAGCAGACATTCTGAACACCATTATGGTCAAATATGCCTAATTACTACCGGTATGGACTTTAATTTCATTATTCTTGTAGTAATTGTTGTTCTGGCTTTCGGTTTTGACCTGATCAATGGTTTTCACGATGCAGCCAATTCAATAGCAACGGTAGTTTCTACCAAAGTTTTAACACCCTTTCAGGCTGTATTGTGGGCTGCATTTTTTAATTTTGTGGCTTATCTGATCTTTGATCTGAATGTTGCCGACACAATAGCAAAAACAGTGGATACCAGCGCAATAACGCTCACGGTGATTTTATCGGGATTGATAGCTGCTATACTCTGGAATTTACTTACATGGTATCTTGGGATTCCTTCAAGTTCTTCACATACCCTTGTGGGTGGTTTTGCCGGTGCCGCTATTGCGCATGCCGGTGGGTTTGATGTTGTTCACACAGGGAAAGTGCTCAAGATTGTATCTTTCATTTTTCTGGCTCCTTTTTTGGGGATGGTTATGTCCTATTTTCTGTCGGTGATTCTTTTACATATTACCCGATGGGGAAATCCGGGGAGGCTTAATAAATGGTTCAAGAGTCTTCAGCTTCTTTCTTCAGCTTTGTTCAGTTTAGGGCATGGAGGTAATGACGCTCAGAAAGTTATGGGAATTATAGCCGCAGCACTCATGGTTTATTTTAATGGTGTTGATCCATCCCTGATTCCTGATTGGGCTCAGGTGGAACTGGTGAATGGGAAAATACATGACATTCCGCACTGGATTATACTGGGTTGTTATACAGCCATTAGTATGGGAACTCTCATGGGTGGATGGCGTATCGTAAAAACTATGGGTGGTAAAATAACAAAAATTACCCCTTTTGAAGGCGTTGCTGCCGAAGGAGCTGGCGCATTATTGCTCTTTGGTACAGAAGCTTTTGGCATTCCCGTCAGTACAACACACACCATTACAGGAGCTATTATGGGCGTTGGAGTTGCCAAACGGGTTTCAGCGGTTCGCTGGGGTATAACCATCAACCTTTTATGGGCCTGGATTTTAACCATTCCTGTGTCAATGGTCGTGTCTGCAGGAATTTATTTTCTCCTCAGTACATTTATGTAACTGATGCTGCATTCCAGTTTATTTGCATCGGGTTTGTCCTGCCCCTGTTTATCTTTCTACCTTTGCAGGGTTATTGAACAGCTATGATACAAACTACTATTGAACGAATGGGTATTTCTTCGTTGAAACCCATGCAGGAGGATGCGCTTAAGGCTATACAGCCCGGTAAAAATATAGTTTTGCTTTCCCCGACAGGTTCGGGCAAAACACTGGCTTTTTTGCTCCCATTGCTAAGGATGCTAGATTCCAATGTGGCAGGTGTGCAGGCATTGGTTCTTGCCCCATCGCGTGAACTGGCTTTGCAGATTGAACAGGTATTCAGGAAAATGCAAACCGGATTTAAAGTGAATGCGTGTTACGGGGGGCATCCCATGCGTACTGAACGAAATAATCTGAAAGAGCCTCCGGCATTGCTTGTTGGCACTCCCGGCCGTATTGCCGACCATTTGCGCCGGGGCAGTTTTGACCCTTCCCGTATTCACTACCTGGTGCTGGATGAGTTTGATAAATCATTAGAGCTGGGGTTTAAAAATGAGATGGAATTTATTGTCAGAGAGCTTTTTGGACTTAAAACAAGGGTACTCACCTCGGCGACAGCCATCGATGAAATTCCGGCCTTTACCGGAGTGACTGAACCCGTTTTTATCAATTTTACATCTGATGAGCCATTGCAGAGGTTGAATCTTTGTGGTGTAAGAGCCGAAGGAACTGATAAACTGGCCATTTTATTTAATTTGATTTGTCATTTAGGTAACGAAGCCAGTCTTATTTTTTGCAATCACCGCGAAACAGTGGAACGTATCAGCGATTTACTTTCAGGGCAGGGCATAGTTCATGGGAAATATCATGGCGGAATGGAACAGGAAGACAGAGAAATGGCGCTTATTAAGTTCAGAAACGGAACTCATCATCTGTTGCTAACCTCTGATTTGGCTTCTCGCGGACTTGATATTCCGGAAATTAAAAATGTTATCCATTATCAACTTCCAACTACACATACGGCATGGTTGCACCGGAATGGACGCACCGCCCGTATGCATGCACACGGCACAGCCTGGCTCGTTATGGCTGCTGACGATTATGTGCCTGATTTTATTTCTGAGCAAATTCAGTTTGTGGATGTTCTTCACGAAAATGAAATTCCTGACCTGCCGGTTTGGGAAACATTATATATTGGTGCCGGTAAAAAGGATAAAATAAGTAAAGGAGATATTGCCGGATTTTTGCTTCAGAAGGGGAAGCTAGATAAAGATGATGTTGGTAAGATTGAAGTGCTGGATTATGCCTCTTTTGCCGCGGTAAAACGAAAATTTGTCAAACATGTTTTGTTGCGGATAACCCGGGAACAAATAAAGAAAAAAACAGTAAAGATTGATATTGCCCGTTAAAGAAAAAAAGAGAAGGAGGATACAAAGTCCTCCTTCTCTTTTTTATGATGCGGCAGTTGTGCCGTAAAATGCGGCATCTTATTCGGGTATCCTATATACCATTGCATTTACATGCATTCCGGCTCCAACCGAAGCAAAAACAAAATGGTCGCCGGGTTTTAGCTGATGGTTGTCAACTTTGTCGTTCATGATAAGACTATAAAGGATAGGCAATGTAGCAACTGAATTATTGCCAAGCCAGGAGATAGTCATGGGCATTGAAAATTCAGGACGGGTTTTAATTCCATATAATTCATACAAGCGGTTCACAATCGCATCGTCCATTTTTTCGTTGGCCTGATGAATAAGAATGCGCTCAATGTCAGTGATGGGTAATCCGCTTTTTTCAATGGCTGCTTTAATTGACAGAGGAACAACTTTTAAAGCATATTCATATAATTTGCGGCCATTCATTTTAAGATAGAGGTTGTCTTTATCGGCAGGATTAAATGATTTGTCCATTCGAAGAAGGTAGGCCTGTTCCAGAGTGTCAGTGCGGGTTACATGCGATAAGATTCCAACAGGTTTTTCACTTTCCATGGCAGAAAGAATCACCGCACCGGCGCCATCGGAGTAAATCATGCTGTCGCGGTCATGCGGATCGCTGATGCGCGAAAGCGTTTCAGAACCAATAACCAGAATGTGTTTGGCATCTCCCGCCTTGATATAATAATTGGCCTGAATAACGGCCTGAAGCCATCCCGGACATCCAAAAGGAAGATCGTAAGCCACTGTAAAAGGGTTGGCTATACCTAATTTGTATTTTACCCTTGAAGCCAGTCCGGGTACGGTGTCAACCTTAGTCCCTCCATGTTTTACATCGCCGAAATTGTGAGCAACAATAATAAAATCAAGTTCCTCCTTGTCAATATTTGCATCGGCTATGGCTTTTTCTGCAGCAAAGAATGCAATATCTGAGCATACAAATTCGTCTTCAACATACCTGCGTTCATCAATGCCGGTAATCTTTTGAAATTTTGAAATAATTTCGGCATTAGGCCGGTTCATTAATTCCCCTGTTGATTCATAAAAATCACGGCTTAAAAAATCCGAATTGGGTATTATTTGGGTTGGGATGTAGCTACCTGATCCGGTAATTACGGAGTATATCTGCTTGGGCATTATTTCATATTGTTAGTGACAAAAAAAATGATTTATCCAATTGAGCAGAAGTGGATAAATCGTTATCACCTGAAATAAGATTCCTCTTTCGAAAAACCATCAGGTTCAGGATACAAAGTTAAGAAAATAATAAACAGTATTTATTTTTTTGATTTTTACTGATTTGCCTGCTTTTTTCTATGCATTGAGCCCGGTTTCTATGGATGCATCCAGCGCTACTATCATGAGCTCATTCAATGAATGTATCTTTTTTGTTTGTGTAGCGTTGTATAATTTTACTCCAAAACTAATGCAGTTGTGTGTTTCTTTATATCTGAGAAACGATGGATTCAAATCGTGCTGACCCAGTCTGATTCTGTCTAAGGCATCAGCATCCTTTAGAATGGCAACTGTATGCCAGTCAGTGTCTTCTTTAGGTAATTCAAGTCCGGTTGAGTGTAAGGTAACAGCTTTGCCAATCACAACTAAATCCTTTTGAGTTGCACCATTTTTAATGAATTTTTCTGCGTATTCCGGCAGTTTGTGCTGAGCGGCATCTGCTCCGTGTTTTGTACAGTAGCCATCATGTTTTCTGGCCATATCATGAATATAAGCGGCAAAAAATGCATTCCGCGCTTCTTTTTCTCTTCCTGTAATGAATCCCAGGTACAGCGTATGAATCATCACCCTGTATGAATGCATTACGCCATGAAGTCTGCTCGGATTGTCAAACTGATTTTCGTGCAGATTAAATTCTTCGAAATGAATCTTGTAATTGTCGTAAAAGGATGTCAAAATTGTTGATTTTAAATGTCTGATGGGTTAAAAGAGAGGCTTTTTTTTCTTCAAAAGTAATGATGATTTTTCTGATTTCAATGGTTAATGTATTCAACTTATTTTTTACTGACCTGATAATCATTATGTTAAAATTTTGAAAAAGATTTGTTAGGACATTTTACGCATGCAGGCTGTTTCCCGAAGTCCGTTCTATTATTGAGCATCGCCTCATTAGCAGAGTACTGCCGGGCCATCAGCCGGTTCAGGTTGGACTGATATTGAAAATTGATTGAAGAATGGGTTTTAAACCGGCAAAAAAGAATTCAACAGCAATGACCATCATAATGAGTCCCATTAGCTTTATCATGATTTTATTGCCGGTATCACCTAATATTCTGATAATTTTTCCGGCGCCCAACAACATTACCAGCGTTAAGGCCAGGGTTAGTACAATCGATAAAATAAGAATAATTTTAAGCTGAAACGACTGGCTGTCTTCCATCAGCACGATGGAGTTGGTAATGGCTCCCGGGCCTGCAATTATGGGTATTGCCAGCGGTGTAACAGAAATGTCATCAACATATTTCTTTACCATATCATCGTCCATTTTGATTTTGCTGATGCGGGCCTGTAACATATCGTAGCCCATGATAAAGAATATAATTCCGCCAACAATTCTGAACCCATTGACTGAAATGCCGAAAAACTTGAACAGCAACTGCCCGCCAATGGCAAAAACCAATAGAATGATAAAGGCTGTAATCACTGCTTTAACGGCTGTTTTTCGTCGCTGCTGCTCAGTTAGGTCTGATGTCATGGTCATAAAAACCGGCATTACACCCAGCGGGTTGATGATGGCAAAAAATGAGGTAAAAAATAAGACAGCAGTTGTGAAAAGCTCGTGGGTCATTCCTTTAAATTGAGTTGGATGATAATTTAATTGTAGGAGAATTTTATCATTAACTGAAGCAAAATCCCCGATGACAGGGAGTTTGCTTCAGCTCAGAAAATAAAATTACCTTCTAACTATTGATTTTACTGTTTACAATAGCAAGGATTTCTTCTTCCATCTGGCGTGCTTTGAGTTCAATTTCAGCGCCTTCAGCAATTACAGATTTTACAAATTCTTTGTCAGACAAACCGGCTGCATTGATTTTTACATTGAGGAATGCCCCTATCACAGCCGAGCGAACGGCAAGGGCGCCCACACCTGCATCGGTAACAGAGTTTGGGTTTCCTGTTTCAGCCATTGCTTTAATAATTTCCAGTGTTTCAAAAGATTTTTTCATAACACGAAACGGAATTTCAATGGCATACCTTGTTGCATCCTGGATGGCAGCAGTTCTGGCAGCTTTCTCGGCATCGTTGCTTTTGGGGAGTCCGAAGGCATCCATAATTTTATTAAAAGCATTGGTGTCTTCATCAACCAGATGCAGAAGCTCGTCTTTCAGCAACTGGCCTTTTTCTGCCCAGATAGAGAATTCTTCCCAGCGGTCGTCCCAGCCTGGTTTGTGTGAAGAAAGATTGGCTACCATAGTGCCCAATGAAATGCCCAGTGCACCCATATAGGCTGAAATTGAACCTCCGCCCGGAGCTGGTGATTCTGATGCGGTTTCATCGGCAAAGCCGGCACAGCTTAAATCAATCAGTTTTTTCTGCGATTTGTCGCGCAGTACGTATTCAATGATTTTTTCTTCCGGGTTAAACGGTTTGAGGTCGTCGAGCCCAAGTGATTTTACGGCTATTTTTATCAGTTCGGCTTCTGAAACACCAACTGAACGATTTTGCTTACGCAGGAAATACTTACCGGCATCAGTAAATACTTTTAACGGAGCTAATCCTACCAGTTCAGAGCCGGTTACCCTCATACCCCGGTCCTGCGCTTTTTTACATGCTTCTTCAAAAGCAACATGCACCGGGGTAATGCTGATGTTAGTCAGGTTTATTGAAACCTGGGCAATGCCATATTCTTCAATAAACCAGCCAATTGCTTTACAGGCTTTGAGTGTACCGGGTATGTTGATTTGATTGCCATGCTCATCTTTCATAATCTTGCCGTTTACGGTGTTTCCTTCGCGCATGGGGCGGCCTTTCTCCCTGATGTCGAAGGCAACGGCATTGGCTCTTCGTGTTGAGGTTGTGTTGAGGTTTACATTGTAAGCCACCAGAAAATCGCGGGCTCCTACAGCAATTGCACCGGTTTTAGGCAGAAATGTTGCAGGCCCGAAATCAGGTTTCCATTCAGCGTTGCTGAGCTTTTGCGGCAATCCTTCGTATTCGCCTGAACGGCAGTTGGCCAGATTTTTGCGAACGGTTGTCAGGGCTGCATCTTCATAGCAATAAACCGGAATGCCCAGTTCTGTGCCTATTCTCTCAGCAAGCCGGTGTGCATATTGAACCGTTTCTTCCATGCTAATATTGGCAATGGGAACAAGCGGACATACATCTGTTGCGCCAAAACGGGGGTGCGCGCCGGTGTGTTTGCTCATGTCAATCAATTCCATGGCTTTTTTTACAGCTTTAAATGCTGCTTCAATAACCTGCTCTGGCTCTCCGGCTATGGTTACTACCGTGCGGTTGGTAGCTGCGCCCGGATCAACATCCAGCAGCTGAACGCCTTCAACTGTTTGCATCTGATCCGTAATCTGTTTAATTATTGTCAGGTCGCGACCTTCGCTGAAATTAGGAACACATTCGATGATTTGTTTCATATCTGGTGAGTTATTTTTGAGTTTCCTGTGATCTTGATTTTTGGATTCATTGACTGATGCCGGAAATGTGAATGGAAATGTTCATGTTTGATTTTTTTCCGGCTTAATTCTCAGAAATGATTTTCCCAAGTCGTGTTTTTATCAGGTTGATGTTTGTTTTGATTTCCTGGCAGTTGTTGCAGATGAACAGGTTTTATCATCATTCAATGATTTTTCCATTCAGAATCACTGTTTCAACTTTATTGCTTCCGAAAGCATAGGGCATAAATTCAACAGAAGGGATAGGTTTGGTAATAAAAATATTGGCTGTTTTGCCAACAGTAATGCTTCCCAGTTCATCACTGACACCCATGGCATAGGCTCCGTTTAATGTACATGCATTGATGGCTTCTTCTGGAGTCATCCTGAACATGATGCTTCCCATTGACAGGATAAGCTGCATGTTTCCAGAAGGGGAGGAGCCCGGGTTAAAGTCACTTGCTAAAGCGACCGGAAGGCCTGCATCAATCATTTTGCGAACCGGAGCATGTTGCATATTCAGAAAAAATGCGGCGCCAGGCAAGAGGGTAGGCATAGTTTCAGAGTTAAGTAATGCTTCTATTTCTTCATCGCCGGTAAATTCAAGATGGTCAACCGAAAGGGCATCATATTTTACACCTACCTGAATGCCTCCCGAATAATCAAGCTCATTGGCATGGATTTTAGGTTTCAGACCATGCTTGATGCCTGCCATGAGGATGCTTTCTGTTTCTTCAGGAGTAAAAAATCCTTTATCGCAAAAAACATCAATAAAGTCGGCCATATGACCTGAAGCAACAACCGGAATCATTTCATTGATAATCAAATCAACATATTCTCCTTGGCGGCCACGGTATTCTTCAGGAACCGCATGTGCACCCAAAAATGTGGCACGGATGGTGAGCGGACTCAGGGCCTGAAGTTTCCTGATGACGCGCAACATTTTTAACTCATCCTCAGTATTTAGTCCATATCCACTTTTTATTTCAACCGCACCCGTTCCCAGGGCCATCATTTCATTCAATCGCAACATGGCATCTTCGGTCAGTTCTTCTTCAGTAGCTTCGTGAAGGCGTTTGGCTGAGTTGAGAATCCCTCCGCCACGTTTTGCAATTTCTTCATATGACAAGCCTTTGATCTTGTCAACATATTCAATTTCGCGACTTCCGGCATATACCAGGTGAGTGTGTGAGTCACAGAATGATGGAAAAACCATACCTCCGCGTGCGTTGATTATTTTGCAGTCGTCAGGGTCAATTACATATTGGTCAGCCTTTGCGGCATCCCCAAAAGCGCTTATTTTTCCATCTTCAATCAGCAAAAAGGCATTGTCAATACTTTCCAGTTCTGACATCGCTTTGCCAGCTTTAAGCAAAACTCCTTCTTTTTCAATGCCTGCAAGTTTTTTGATATTGGTAATCAGTATTTTTCCCGCCATTTTGTACAAAGGTTTTAATTCTTCCGGATAACCAGAGGTTCATTTTCTGTCGGTGGCAAAGTTAGTAAATCAGATTCAGCCGCAATACTTTCAGGCTATTATTGTCTCACTGTTTTTGTTTTTCTGATGAGGTTGAATGAGCACCTGATAAAGTCAATGTGTCATTTTTAAGATGCTGAAATTCAAAAGTGTAGTATCGGTGTCTTGCGTAATTGCCTGCTTCTGTCACTCTGTCTGAATCATCATGGCGATTAATTTTCATATCAGGCCTTCGTGTTTACCCATCTGGTGAATGCTTGAATAACTGAAGTGAGGCAAATTAACGACCATTATTAATTAGTTAAAGTTGTGATAATGAGTTGAAAAACAATGGCATAAATAAATGTTTTAAAGACTTGCAATGACGAAAAACGCCTTATGATCTTGTTTTTTTAGCCTTATTTCCGACAATTAGCTGTTTTTTTTGTTATAAAAGAGACACAAACTTTGAATTATGGATACTCTTTTTATTCGCTTTAAGCGCTTTTTTTACCTGCAAATGCTATTGGCAGGCACTATCTTATTTTTCATCAATCCCCTGGTCGGACAAACTGTATATCAGGATTACCACGATGGAAGGATTTATTTGAAATACAAGGATAATATTGTTCCTCAGTTTTCGGTCAGGTCAGATAATAAGGTTGATATAGAGGATGTTCCTGCTGTTTCGGCTTTGAGAAATTCTTACAGGCTTAAAGATTTATCCAGGCCGTTTGATTTGAATCATGATCAAAAGCTCAGTCGCACCTTGATGCTGGAATTTGAAGATTTTGAGAAAGTAGATGAGATCATAAATCAATTGAAGTCTTCACCCGACCTGGAATATGTTGAACGTGTTCCTTATGATCGGATAGATTTTTCGCCCAACGATACGTTATATACGCTTTACAACGGACCTCAAAACTGGAATTGGCATCTGGAGCGTATCCAGGCTGATTTGGCCTGGGATATTACCAAAGGTTCGCCTGAAATAAAGGTAGCCATTGTAGATAATGCTGTTTGGGTGGATCATCCTGATTTGGCCGGCAAAATTGTGGCTCAACGCGATACCTATTATAATACGGATAATCCTAACCCGCCTTCAACCGGAGATCCTGCTGAATGGTCGCATGGAACGCATTGTGCCGGGCTTGCCGCAGCAAGCAGTAATAATGAAATAGGGGTGGCTTCGGTCGGATTTGATGTAAGTATTATTGCTGTTAAAGCAGCTGCCAATACAAATGCCAACAGTATTTATGGTTATACTGGAATTCAATGGGCTGCAGCCAATGGTGCTGATGTTATCAGTATGTCGTGGGGAGGCTCCGGATATTCGCAAACCAATCAAAATTTAATCAATACTATTTCTAACATGGGAATTGTATTGTTAGGAGCTGCCGGAAACGATAACGTAACAACTCCGCACTATCCTTCGGCCTATGCCAACGTTATTTCAGTCGCATCTACTGATTGGAATGATGCAAAAAGCGATTTTTCAAACTACAGCACTACAGTAGACGTAAGTGCTCCGGGCGGAGTAAGCTCTCCTGGCCCTGCAGGATTAATGAGCACAACATTCAATGCTTCTAATTATGGAAATTACGACCTTTCACAGGGAACTTCCATGTCAACCCCTGTTGCGGCAGGCCTAGCCGGTTTGGTGTTGTCCATCAATCCTTTGCTTACACCGGCACAGGTTGAAAATATTCTGAAATCAACTGCTGATGATATATATGGCGTAAATCCTGATTATGTGGGTATGTTGGGTGCGGGCAGAATTAATGCCTATCAGGCGGTGCTTCACACTCCATTTGAACCCACTGCTGCTTTTGAAACACCGGTTACCACGATACTTCCAGGTGGAGAAGGAATCAGCTTCACTGATAAATCAACCGGAGTGCCTTCTTCATGGTCATGGACTTTTGAAGGTGCCATTCCTGCAGGTTCAACCGAGCAGAATCCTGAAAATATTGTTTATCCCGTTGCAGGAACCTTTGATGTAAGTCTTACTGTTACCAATGACTTCGGAACCCATACCATTACCTATCCCGATTATATTACAGTAACTGATTCGCCTTCACCTTATGTAAACATCAGTGTGAGCGATACCACGCCATGCATTAGCAGCGCAGTGGTGTTGAATGATTTATCATTATATAACCCCGATGCCTGGGAATGGTCAATTTCGCCCTCCACGTATGAGTTGGCCGCCGGAAGCAATCTGAATATGCAGAACCCTGAAGTGCTTTTTAAGGTTCCGGGTTTGTATTCTGTGAGCCTGAATGCCTCAAATGCTAACGGAATGTCGACCTTAAATTTGCCCGATTTTATTCATGTTAAAGGAGCTGTTCCGTTTTATTCAGTGGATTATGAGGATGGAATGCCAGGTTATTTTGAGCTGTGGGATACGGTTAAATCGCAATCGGCTATTGATAAATATGCAGCCAATCAAAGTGCATTTGGTTTGCATTTCCACGGCGATCCTGTTCCGGTTGGATGGAAGGGTAGTCCAACCGCAGCAACGCCTGAACAGGCTTGGGTTGAAAACCGACAGTTTCATAGCGAAGCTCATATATGTGGCGTAGATGGAACCGGCATACAAAATCTGGCTTTGGAGCTTGATCTCAGGCAAACTTACAGCCTTGGCCCCCGTTACTCATGGTTCAGAGTGCTGGTCAATGGCCAACAGATAGCAAGCGATGATGGAATTTCAGATTTTAACCCTGTAACAGCAGGAGATGACCCCTGGCAGAGAATTACATTTGATCTTTCACAATGGGCAGGTTCCATTTTTGATATCACTCTGCAGGCATGTAACCGTTTTTCAAATCAATTGCAGGGCGAGGGAGATAATGTTTTTATTGACAATGTAAGTATATCCAACACAACATCAATTCCGGTTGTGGCTAAATTAAAGCCTGAAATCAGTGTGTTTCCCAATCCTTCAAATGGTGTGTTCAACATTGCTTTAAATACTTCGAAAGAGGTTAGTGCCATAAGGGTTGTTTCATTGCTGGGAAATGTTGTTTATGCCAGTGGTAAGGAAATAATTGGGAGTAATGGTCTCAAAAGTATCGACTTATCTGGTTTACCTGCAGGCATTTATCTGTTGTCTGTCAATAGCGGATCTGAACAGCTGAATAAGCGGATTGTGATAAAGTAATTGCAGAATAGCTGAGAATAAAATGCTTTAACAGTTTAAGTTAAGGCATTTTTTTTTATTTTTGGCGTCACCATTAACAATAATTTAATCAAATCAGGTATGAAACTTGGAAAATTACTCAGCCTTGCTATTGCTATAGTTCTGGCATCCAATGCTTTTGCAGGCATTGTAACCCCAAACAATGCAGCAACTGTTGCTCAGGGTTTTATTTATGAACAGATGGTTCAAAAAGGTGAAGCTCTCAACTTTAATGATATTCAACTGGAAGTTGTTAAAGTTCAGGAATATAACGGACAGCCTGTATTCTATGCTTTTAATGTAACCCGTGGCGGTTATGTTGTTATTTCAGCAGATGATATTTATACACCGGTAATCGGATATTCATCAACAGGCAGCTTTCCATCAATGGATGAGAATCTGAATTTCAGAAGTTTCATGATGAGTTATGCTGAGCAAATTGACTTTGGCCGCAGCAATAATGCACGGGCTGAAGCTTCAACCGTTCAGGCCTGGGATTACTACAGCAATCTTTCTTCAGCCAGGGTTAGTCTGGATGGATACCGTGATGTTGAACCTTTACTGACCATCTTATGGAATCAGGATTATCCTTACAATGCATATTGTCCTGAAGATGCAGCCGGTCCTGGTGGACGGGTGTATGCCGGTTGTGTTGCAACTGCCATGTCGATGATTATGACATACTACCGCTATCCGGAAGTGGGTATAGGAAGTTATTCATATAATTGTCCTCCTTATGGAACCTTAACTGCCAACTTTGGTCAAACCCATTATAACTGGGATGCGATGCTTAATTCAATCAATGCTGGCAATGGTCAGGCTGTGAACGCAGTAGCCGAACTTCAGTATCACTGCGGTGTTGCGGTAAGAATGGGTTATGCTCCTGATGGTTCAGGCGCCTATAGTGCTGATGTACCCAATGCAATTAAAAATTATTTTGGTTACTCAACCTCAGCTCAGTATCTGCAAAAGATGGCTTATACACTTGCCGTTTGGGAAGGTATGCTCAAAACCAGTATTGATGAGATGAAACCTTTATATTACAGCGGTCAGAGTCCTGATGGTGGTCATGCTTTTGTATGCGATGGTTATCAGGAAACAGCCTCAGGAAATCTTTTCCATTTTAATTTTGGATGGAGTGGCTCCGGCAATGGTTTCTTTACATTGAGTGATGTAGGCGGTTTTAGCAGTCAGCAGGGAATGGTTAGAAATTTTATTCCTAATCCAGCCAATTATCCTTATGATTGTGATGCACATGTTATTACTACTCCTCTGGGTATTTTTGAAGATCGCAGCGGCCCATTGGGCAATTATCTGGCCAACAGCGCCTGCTCATGGTTGATTGACCCTTCAGATTCAGTTAATTCAATTTCTATCAATTTTAATTCACTGTTACTCGGAACCGGCGACAGTATCAAAATTTATGACGGAGAAAATGAAAATGCTCCTATGCTCGCTGCTTACGGACAAGGTTCCTCAACCTCTCAGGTAACTTCAACAGGCAGTAAAATGTTTGTTCGTTTTATTACTGATGGTTCTGATGAAGCTCAGGGTTTCCAGGCAGAATTTAATTCTTCATACCCGGTATACTGTACAAGTAGTATTACCAACCTGACAGACCCAATTGGCTCTTTCTCAGATGGCAGCGGGGAGCATAATTATAACAACAGCACCGTTTGTAAGTGGAAAATTATGCCGGGTGTTGGTGCTCAGGATCTTACTTTAGCTTTTACTTCTTTTGATCTCGAACCTGATAAAGATAATCTGAGGGTTTATGCCATTCCAACCAATGAATTATTGGCTAACCTTTCAGGAAATACAATTCCTGAGCCTATTGTTTCTCCTACCGGTCAGATGATGATCATGTTCTCAACCAATGGGTTCAATAACTTTCAGGGATTTGATGCTGAGTATTATATCTCAAATGTGGGAACAACTGAGCAGGATTTTGCAAAAAACCTTGCAGTATATCCCAACCCGGCTTCGGGCTACACTCAGATCAAATTTAACCTTCAGCAATCATCACAGGTAAATTTCAGTATTTTTAATCTTGTTGGTGAACAGGTTTATAATGAAACTTCCAGCATTTTGGCCGGATTTGTTGATAAAACCCTGCAGTTAGGCAATATCGCCAAAGGTGTTTATGTACTCCGCATCAATAGTGATCAGGGTAGCATCTCACGCAGGCTTGTGATTAACTAAAATAATTTTAAATTTTTTATCAGAGGCTTTCGTAACAGAAAGCCTCTTTTTTAATAGGTTGTC
The DNA here is from genome assembly GCA_020636745.1 of Lentimicrobiaceae bacterium. NCBI lineage: Bacteria > Pseudomonadati > Bacteroidota > Bacteroidia > Bacteroidales > Lentimicrobiaceae > Lentimicrobiaceae bacterium. The sequence continues at coordinate 566,524 of JACJXH010000001.1, forward strand.
AACCAGGTTGAATCTCTGATAAACACTTGCCTTATGAACAAAAAATACCTTTTATTTTTGATTGTCTGTGGTTTATTTCTAAACGTAACCGGGCGAACTATACATCAGCGCGAAGCAGAGTCGGTAGCAAAAGCTTTTATGCACAGCAGGCTGAATATTTCTCAAACAGTTGCCTTTTCTGAAATTCAGATTAAGGATATTGTTCCTTTGGGAACAGAACAGGATCGGATTTATGCAGTGAATATGAGTCCTGCCGGATTTGTGCTTGTGGCAGGCACCGATGCTTCAGTTCCTGTTTTGGGATATTCTTTTGAATCATCGTTTACAACCGAAAACATGCCGGTAAATTTAAACGAATGGCTCGAAGGATATAAACTTCAGCTAAAAGACTTAACCACCGGAAATATTCAGGCTACTGCCGATATTAGTATGAAATGGGCTGATTTATTGCAATATAATCCTGAGCTTGCTTTAAATATGAGGGGAACAACTGAAGTTCAGCCATTGTTAAACAGCACCTGGGATCAGGGGGCCAGATATAATGCATTGTGTCCTGAGGCAGAAGGCGGGCCGGGTGGCCGGGTTTATGCAGGTTGTGTTGCAACAGCTATGTCGCAGGTGATTAACTACTGGCGATATCCTTTGCAGGGCACAGGTTCACATGGTTATTATTCTGACTATGGATATTTATCGGTCAATTTTGGTGAATCTAATTATGATTATAACCAGATGAATAATAACATTGGTGGTGAGTCAAATTATGAAATGGCTGAAATTCAGTATCATTGTGGAGTAGCGGTTGATATGATGTATGCTCCCGATGGCTCAGGAGCTTACAGTGCTGATGTTCCTGACGCTATGCGCGATTATTTTGGCTATTCATCACAAATTTCAATCAAGTCAAAGGGCGATTATTCAGATGCTCAATGGGCTGCCTTGCTTATGACTAATCTTGACAATGGCTGGCCGTTATATTACAGCGGACATGGTACCGGGGGGCATGCTTTTAATCTTGATGGTTACCAGGGAACTGATTATTTTCATTTTAACTGGGGTTGGAGTGGTTCTTACAACGGCTATTTTTATCTGAATAACCTAAATCCGGGAGGGAATAATTTCTCTGAAAGTCAGAACGCAATTGTTAATTTTACTCCAGGTAATAATTATCCGTACTATTGCACCGGCGTTACAACGCTTACCCGACATAACGGAACCATTGAAGATGGAAGCGGACCGGTAGCTCCTTATACTTCAGGCCTTAATTGTGGCTGGCTGATTGCCCCTGATGATTCTGTAAAAAACCTTACTTTGGTTTTTGATAAATTTGATGTTACCTCGGGTATCGATGCTTTGAATGTGTATGACGGACCTGATGCAGGTTCTCCATTACTCGGAACATATACCGGAAGTGCCTTGCCTCCTGCAATTACTGCCAGTGGTGATAAAATGTATGTTGAGTTTCTGACTTCGGGAAATACCGGAAGTGGCTGGAGAGCGCGTTATACAAGTGATATTGTTTCCTATTGTTCGGGCCTTACTACCTTTACAGCGCCTGAAGGAACATTTAGTGATGGAAGTTCTGACAGGCCCTATCACAACAACAGTGTTTGTAAATTTAAAATTCAGCCCGAAGGTGCCAGCTCAATTCTTTTAACATTCAATTCGCTCAACACCGAGCCGGAAAATGACGTAATCAGGGTTTTTGATTATGTATCTCAGACCCTTATCGGAACATATTCGGGAAACCAGATTCCTGACGAAATTCTGGTTCCTTCAGCCAAAGCTTATGTGTTGTTTTATACCAATGATGAGGTGCAGGGCGAAGGATGGGAAATTTCCTATACCAGCACAACTACCGGTATTGGTGAAACTGAAGCGGGTGTTAACGGCAAACTTAAAGTGAGGTGCTATCCAAATCCGGCCAAAGATTGGCTGAGGGTAGAAATTGGAAGCGATAAAAATGTTGAGGTTGAGATGCACCTGATGTCAACGGATGGCAGGGTGGTTATTACGCCTGAAGTTAAGTCGGTAATGGGCTCAGGTGTTGTATTTATCGATATTTCATCTTTATGTAATGGGATGTATTTTCTGAAGTATTCATCATCTGAAGGTTCAGGTATCAGCAAAATTCTGGTGAACCGTTAGTATTTGCTTATACATCAAAATAAAGGCGAAGTCTGCAACAGGCTTCGCCTTTATTCTTTTTATTGATTGTTTTCTTTACCGTATGCCTTGATAATACTTGAAACGAGTTTATGCCTGATTACATCTGATTCGTCAAGGGTGATAATGTCGATGCCTGGTATGTCTTTTAAAATCCTGGTAGCCTGAATTAAACCTGATTGCTGATTGCGAGGCAGGTCAATTTGAGTAATGTCGCCGGTAATAAAGAATTTGGCTGAACGGCCCATGCGGGTTAAAAACATTTTTAACTGCATACTGGTAGCATTTTGAGCTTCATCTAGAATGGCAAAAACATTGTCAAGAGTGCGGCCGCGCATAAAAGCCAAAGGTGCAATCTCAATCGTTCCGTCCTCAAGATAGGTCAGCAGTTTCTGGGGCGGAAGCATGTCGCGCAATGCATCGTATAATGGTTGCATGTAAGGGTCAAGCTTCTCTTTCATATCGCCCGGCAGAAAACCAAGGTTTTCGCCGGCTTCTACAGCGGGTCGTGTAAGAATAATTCTTTTAACTTCCCTGTTTTTAAGAGCTCGAACAGCAAGTGCAACTGCTGTATAGGTTTTTCCCGTTCCTGCAGGTCCAATGGCAAAAACCATGTCGTTATGGCCTATACTTTGCACAATCTTCATCTGGTTGGCAGTTCTGGCCTTGATAACCATTCCGTTGCGGCCATGAACAAGCACATCAGGCGGGCTGTCTTTTAATATTCCATTGCTATTCCCCGGCTCGGCAAGCTGCCTGATGTCATTCCCTGTAATATTTCCAAACCGCTCAAAGTGAATAATAATCAGGTTAAATAATGATTCAAAGGTTTCAATTTCAGTAGGTTCGCCAATTACTTTAATAAACTCACCACGAGCTATTATTTTTAATTTCGGAATGAGTTCTTTAATCACATTCAGGTTGCTGTCGCCAGCCCCAAACAAGTCCAGTGGACTATGTGATTCAATGCTGAATACTTTTTCGCTCATAAAGTCAGTTTGATTCTAGATAACAGGAAAATATCCGGCAGTTGACACCATTTATCCTGAGGTTCAAAATTAGTTAATTTATCGATGTGTATCCTTGACTCTATTTCAACGATGTTTGATATTTATTGCTAATTTTGAACTTACTTTTAAACTATGGAACAAAGAGCCGAAACCGACTTTATTGGTACCCGCAATATTCCTGCTGATGCATTGTATGGCATTCACGCGTTAAGGGCCAGTGAAAATTTTCCTGATCATACCCCATTTCATCCTGAATGGTATCGCGCCATGGGAATGGTTAAACAAGCCTGTTATACTACTGCTTCGGCTTATTTTAAGGCATTACAGCTGAAATTTGGTGCTCAACCACTGCCTGTTAAAATAATTCCGGCAGATATTATAAAGGTTATGACAGATGTTGCTTCAGAAATTGCTGAAGGGAAATATGTCGGGCATTTTATCGTTCCCGCTGTTAGTGGAGGTGCCGGAACGAGTATCAATATGAATATAAATGAAATTATAGCCAATTCAGCCTTGCTGAAACTCGGACACAAACCCGGTGATTATCATTTGATTGATCCCACTGAAGATGCCAATATTTTTCAGAGCACCAACGATGTTGTTCCCACAGCTCTTAAAGTAGCTGTCATGATTTTGCTGAATGATCTTGAGGTTGCAATAAATGACCTCAGAGCAGGTTTTGAAGTGCTGGAAAACCGCTATCGGCATCATTTACGTGTTGCCTATACACAGATGCAGGAAGCTGTACCTTCATCATTCGGAAAGCTGTTTTCAAATTATATTGATGCGCTTTCGCGCGATTGGTGGCGGGTTTCAAAATGTTTTGAACGTATTAAAATTGTCAATCTGGGAGGAAGTGCCATCGGAACATCTGTTGCAGTCCCCCGTTTTTTTCTGATGGAAGTTGTGCAGCAATTGCAACAGCTAACAAAATTGCCGGTTACCCGTGGTGAAAACCTGACCGATACAACAAGTAATCTCGATGCTTTTGTGGAAGTGCATGCAACTTTAAAAGCACATGCTGTTAATCTGGAGAAAATAGCTTCAGATTTGCGTTTGCTGGCCTCAGATGTAGCTGGTAATGGCGATATTGTCCTTCCGCAGATGCAGGTTGGTAGTTCAATAATGCCCGGAAAGGTGAATCCGGTTATTGCTGAATTTGTGGTAAGTTCGGCCCATCAGATTTATGCCAACGATAATTTAATATCTGGCTTATGTGCGCAGGGATGTCTGGATCTCAATGCTTATCTGCCTGTTATCGGGCATAGTTTAATAGGTAGCCTCAAACTAATGATTGCCGCCTGCCGTTCAATGTTGGAAAACATGGTGAAAGGTTTAACCGTGAATACCGGAGCAAGCCTTCATCGCCTTATGCACAGCCCAGCCATAACCACTGCCATCAGCCCGGTAATTGGTTATCACAAGGCTGCTGAAGTGGCTAAACTAATGAAGTTAGAAGGAAAAAGTATTCTGGAATTGAACCAGCAATTAAAATTAATGCCTGAAGAAAAACTTATTGAATTACTCCAACCCTCTAATTTGTTAAAAGCCGGATATTCAATCAGTGATTTGTAGCTGAATCCAAATGCTGACTTCATCATGATTTTAAACTTCTGGTTTTAGAGAGCCTGGCTTTTGTATCAGTTACCTGGTATTTGAAAGGTTTGTTTATTCTAAACATAAGCCGGTTTATTGGGTTGTAACTTTGCTAATTTTTGAATAAAAAGTTTAAAGAGTTGTTTTCTATGTCGAAAGGAAAGGATATTAAACCACATATAGGCATATTTGGCCGTCGCAATAATGGCAAAAGTTCTCTTATAAATGCTCTTTCGGGGCAGGATTTAGCCATTGTTTCAGAAATTGCCGGCACAACTACTGATCCGGTTAAAAAATCAATGGAGATACCCGGGATTGGGCCTGTAATACTTATTGATACTGCCGGAATTGATGATTTAGGTGAACTTGGTGAAAAGCGTGTGGCCAAAACCCGCGAAACGCTTAAAATTATTGATCTTGCTATTCTGGTGATAGAAGGTAACAGATTTGCCGAAACCGAAAAAAATCTGATTGACGATCTTGCCGAACAGTCTGTGCCCTTTTTGATAGTTCATAACAAGAGTGATAAACAACCTCTTGACAATGGGCTGAAGCAGGAATTAGAGATAAATTACCGCGTTCCGGTGATTGATTTTAGCGCTTTACTCAATCCTGATAATGCGATGCTGATTGAAGCTATGCGTAAATTGATTCCGGAATCAGCATACCGTTCACCTTCCATGTTAGGCGATTTGATTCGATATGGCGATGTAGTTTTGCTAATCACTCCTATTGATATTGAAGCACCGGAAGGTCGTATGATATTGCCTCAGGTGCAGGCTATTCGTGACATTCTTGACCATGATGGTGTGGCAGTTGTTTGCAAGGAACGTGAAGTTGATGCATTTATCCGCCGCATGAATCCTAAGCCCTCGCTTGTAGTTACAGACAGTCAGGTGTTTTTGAAAGCTGATGCTTCTGTGCCTAAAGATATTCCACTCACCAGTTTCAGTATCTTGTTGGCCAGACAACGGGGCGATTTTTTAAATTATCTGAAGGGAACGCCACACATCGCTCACCTAAAGGACGGCGATCGTATTCTCATACTGGAGTCGTGTACGCATCATGTTTCATGCGATGACATAGGCAGGGCAAAAATACCCAGGTGGCTTGGTAATTATACAGGCAAAAAGCTTGAATACGAAGTGGTTGCTGGCTTGTCGAAACTTCCGCGCGATATCCATGACTATGCCATGGTAATCCAATGCGGTGGTTGTGTCATTACCCGAAAACAGATTATTAACCGGTTGAAACCAGCAGTAGATGCAGGTATCCCGGTTACAAATTACGGAATGGCCATTGCCTGGGTGCATGGTATTTACCAACGAGCTACGGCTCTTTTTGGAAATGATCAGACTGGCGCCTCAGATTATCTTTGAAGCTGATTTAAACCTGTACACTGAAATAGCTTTCACACTTTTTTAACATAAGACATTACAGATGAATATAGTTGTAACCGGCGCTTCTTCCGGCATTGGCAGAGAGACCGTTAAAATACTTGCAGATGCTCCTGGAAACAAATTGGTGGCTATAGCCCGCAATAGTATTAAAATTCAAACACTTGCCGGCGAATGTAATATTCATCGCCAGGAAACCATTGTTCAGCCGGTTGTTTTTGATTTGGCATCCGGTGATTTTAATAAACTGGCATTCCAGGTTTTCAGGCAACTTGGGCATATTGACGTTTTAATCAACAACGCAGGTGCCATGCTCAACGAGCCTTTTGGCCAAATTACCAATAAATCATTTGATGACGTTTTCAACGTAAATATCCGGGCTCCTTTTTTACTTACCCAGGCTTTATTGCCTTATTTTCATGACGGGGCGCACGTAGTGAATATCAGCAGCATGGGAGGCGTTCAGGGAAGTGTTAAATTTCCGGGCTTGTCTGTTTATAGCGCCAGCAAAGGAGCACTTTCTGTTCTGACCGAATGCCTGGCTTTGGAACTGGCCGAAAAACATATTTCAGTAAATTGTCTCGCTTTTGGAGCTGTTCAAACTGAAATGCTGTCAAAAGCCTTCCCTGATTATAAGGCCCCGCTTTCAGCTACTCAAATGGGCGAATATGTGGCTGAATTTGCCTTGAATGGACATAAGTTTTTCAACGGAAAGATTTTGCCCGTATCTTTGTCCACACCCTAATTGATAAATATTGATGCTGAATGACCGGGACTGTTGATTGTATTGCCAAAAATGGTATAGTTGACCACATGGATGAGCATTCTATCTATGTAAAAATTATGAGCATGAGTGCCTGCGCTTCGTGCAGTGCAGGTGGTGTTTGCGGTAGTGCTGATGCCAGTGAAAAAATTATTGAGATTGACAAAAGAACTGCACCGGAAGTCGCAGTTGGTGCATCCGTAAAAGTTCACATGGATGTGGCCAACGGAAACCTGGCTGTTGTTTACGGCTATTTGCTTCCTTTTCTTTTACTTATCATTTCGTTGATTGTTTTTGTCAACCTCATGAATGAAGGATGGGCTGGTTTGCTCTCAATTGCAGTGCTGCTGCCTTATTATACCGGCCTTTATCTTTTTAGGGAGAAATTAAAGAAAAGGTTCAGATTTACTTTGGAATAATTACTGAATTCATCACAAATAAACTCTTATGAAACACTTGTACACCACAATTATGTTGGTGCTAAGCTTGTCTTTGACAACGCTGGCTCAACAGGAAGTTCTCAGGCCTGCCGAAATATCAAAGGCCACTTATTTTGATGTTTCGCCTCCTTTGCGAGAAATGCCTGTAATTGAAGCCAGTAAGCGCGATCTTAGCTGGAAGGATGGCATTGTTAAGAATAAAGTGGATATGCCTGATTTTCGTAATCTTCCGCTTCCTGAAGCTACTGATGCTGATTTTAAAGATGCCCAGAACTTTAAGGGAAACCGCGAAGGTGTTCTTTTGCAAAGTTTTAACGGGGTAGGGAATGTTAGTGGCTATCTTCCTCCTGATACACAGGGCGATGTAGGACCGAATCATTATATGCAGATGGTGAATGCTGCTTTTGCTATCTGGGATAAATCAGGCAACCTGCTGTATGGCCCTGTTGACAATAGAACACTCTGGAATGGTTTTCCAGGCCCCTGGTCAAGCTCAAATGACGGTGACCCTGTGGTTATTTATGATGAGCAGGCCGATCGTTGGGTTGCCAGTCAGTTTGCTTTGCCCAATTATCCCAATGGTCCGTTTTATGAATTAATTGCCGTTTCACAAACCGGAGACCCCACAGGCTCCTGGTATCGTTATGCTTTTACTTTTACCAATATGCCCGATTATCCAAAATTGGGTGTATGGCGCGATGGTTATTATCTTTCGGTAAATTCATTTACTTCTGGTAGTTTAAACTGGAATGGAACCGGAGTTGCTGCTCTTGAACGTGATAAAATGCTGGTTGGTGACCCCAATGCTTCCATGGTTTTCTTTACTACACCAGCCAGTGGAAATCCATCCAGCTTTTTACCTGCCGATTGCGATGGAGCGTTTCCTCCGGAAGGAAGTCCTGCCATATTTGCCTATGGCCGCGATGGTTCAACTGATATGCTGGTGCTGCATGCCCTGCAGGTTGATTGGGAAACTCCGGCAAATTCAACCTTCACTGAACTGATTTCACTTCCAACAATGCCCTTCAGTTCAAATATTAACTCTGTACCGCAGCCTGGTACTTCGGTTACATTGCAAACCATCAGTAACAGGTTGATGTATAGGTTGCAGTATCGTAACTTTGGTACATACCAGGCAATGGTTGCAAACCATACAGTTAATGTTTCAGGTCATGCCGGAATAAGGTGGTATGAGCTTCGCAATTCCGGCTCAGGGTGGAGCATTTATCAGCAAGGCACTTATTCTCCTGATGCTACTTCACGCTGGATGGGATCTATCGCAATGAATGAAGCCGGTGATATTGCCTTAGGATTCTCGGCATCCAGTTCTTCCGTCTATCCTTCAATTCGTTTTACAGGCCGTTATGCCAATGATCCTTTAGGTGTAATGACCATAGCTGAACAGGATATTGTTGCAGGTGGTGGCTCTCAAACATCCTCATATCAGCGCTGGGGCGATTACAGTATGATGTCTGTTGATCCTGCTCATCCTGATGTGTTTTGGTACACTCAGGAGTATTATCAGTCTACAAGTAATCAGAGTTGGAAAACCCGTATAGGTGCTTTTACTTTTGGAACTCCTCTGATGGCTGTGGCAGTTGCAACACCTGATACTATATGTGCCGGTGAATCTGCCACTCTTAGTGCACAGGTTTCTGGCGCTTCAGGTGATGTTGTTTACGAATGGACTTCCTCTCCCGGAAGTTTTACGTCCGATTTGCCGGAGCCCGTTGTGACACCTGATGTTACTACTGTTTATTCAGTTACTGTTACCTCTGATGGCAATTCTGCTACTTCTTCTGTTGAAGTTGTGGTTAACGAAGCTCCTTCAGTTTCAGTTCCAGATGACTTGTTTGTATGTGCCGGAGCTCAGGTCGCTTTATCTGCTCAGCTTTCAGGCCAGGGAGAAATATTGTGGACAAGCGATGGAGATGGAACTTTCTCTAATCCTGCCGTTCTTTCACCAGAGTATCTTCCGGGTGTTCAGGATATTGAATCGGGAAGTGTCTTGCTAAAAATTAATGTAAACAGTAGTTTTGGTTGCGGAAGTGCATCCGACTCTCTTAATCTGACCGTCAATAAAGCTCCTTCTGCTGAAGCAGGCCCTGCTTATGAAAGCTGTGGGGCTGAACCAGTTCAGTTGGCCGGTGTTGCAACTGACTACAGCGCTGTAATGTGGAGCACTTTGGGTGATGGTACTTTTACCAGTCCCGGGTCTGCTGAGGCAATTTATGCGCCTGGCATAGCCGACCTCGAAGCCGGAATGGTAGAATTAATTTTTAATGTTACGGGTAATGTTTCCTGTGCCGATGCATCTGATACAACTTTACTTTCTATTTCTCCTGCAGCAGTTGTTGAAGCCGGACCAGATCAGGAAATATGCGCAGGTGAAAACATCCAGTTGGTTGCCGAAGCTGTAAATTATTCTTCGTTTTCGTGGGAAACTTCAGGCGATGGGCAGTTTACAGATGCTTCAGCTGTTGAAACAACCTATCAACCCGGCGCTGCTGATTTGATAAATGGCCAGGCGTCGATTTCAGCCAAAATTACTGGACTGGGTGCATGCCCGCAGGTTGAAGATCAGTTGTTGCTTCTCGTTCATCCATTACCCGTGGTATCTGCCGGAAATGACACAACCATCTGCAAAACTGCCAGTATCTTATTGACAGGGGTGGCTCAGCATGCCGGTTCTTACCAATGGGTGTCAAATGGCAATGGCAGTTTTCAGGATGCTTCTGCTTTAAATACAGTTTATTTTCCCGGAACCCAGGATACTGTTGGCAATGGGATTACCCTGTCTTTAAATGTCAGTAGCTTGTTTGGATGTGGTGAGGCTTCAGCCCAAAAAAACTTGCAGTTTGCTGAATGTCTTGGAATTGATAACATCGGTAAAGCTGAAATTAAAATTTTGCCAAATCCCACCAATGGATTATTTAGTGTTGAAATTAGTGGAATGCCTGAATTGCTCAAATTCAGAATATCTGTAACTGATGCCAGAGGTGAAGTAATAGTTGATCAAGCACACCAGAGTAATGGCAGTTTGTTCAAAACCAAACTTGATCTTTCAAATTACGCCAAGGGAATTTATCTGCTTAAGTTATCGGCAGGTGTAGAAGCCACAGTTGTAAAGGTAATTGTTCAATAATTTTTTTTCTATTTATTCAAAACCCCGTTTCACATTCCTGAAGCGGGGTTTTTGTTCATTTAGCCAATGCAGGAAGTGTAATTTATATGAATTCTAAACAAAAGCCTTGTGGTTTGATTATCAGTGCATAATAAATATTCTTTTTTAGATAGTTATTGTGTTGTAATTGTATGTAGTTGATATACAGGCTATTGTGGCATGATCTAAATTATGTTTGTTTCTGGGTGTTTTTTTTAATTGTTGCTACATTTGTCATGCTCTGAAGAATAGCCTTCAGAAAACGGACAAAACGCCATTAAAAAAGGAACAAACCGTGAACGAAACCCTTGTTTTTGCTGTAATTTCATTAAGCGCAATAGGCGTAATTTCTGCCATTATTCTTTACTTCGTCGCTCAGAAATTTAAAGTTATTGAAGATCCTCGCATCGATATTGTTGCAGAATTACTTCCAGGTGCCAACTGCGGAGGATGTGGCCTTGCAGGATGTCGGGCATTTGCTGAAGAATTAGTAAAAACGGCTGATTTATCAGCCCTTAACTGCCCTGTAGGTGGCAGTGACACCATGAAGCAGGTGGCCGCAGCATTAGGTCTTGAAGCTGAGGAAAAGGATCCGATGATTGCAGTGGTTAGATGCAATGGAAGTCGCACAAATGCACCGCAAAAGGTGAAATACGACAGTGCTGCATCCTGTGCTTTTGCTCACTCGCTTTCGGCCGGTGAAAGTGGTTGCCCCAACGGTTGTTTGGGTCTTGGCGATTGTGTGGTATCATGTAAGTTTGACGCCATTTATATTGATCAGGAAACAGGCCTGCCAGTGGTTAGCAATGAAAAGTGCGTGGCTTGCGGGGCTTGTGTTTCGGCATGCCCAAGGCACATTATTGAGTTGCGGCTAAAAGGCAAAAAGGACCGCCGTATTTTCGTTTCGTGTGTGAATGTGGAGAAAGGCGGGCCTGCACGCAAAAATTGCTCAGTAGCCTGCATTGGTTGTGGCAAGTGTGTGAAAGAATGTCCTTACGAAGCCATCACATTAAAGAATAATCTTGCCTACATCGATTATTCAAAATGCAGACTTTGCCGCAAATGCGAACCGGTTTGCCCAACAGGAGCCATTCAAGAGCTTAATTTCCCTGTTCGTAAAGAAAAGCCTGGTCAGCCTGAGGTTGTTTCAGATGCTGCTAAAGAATAAAATTTTCATTCCAACGATTTTTATAAACCAAATCTCTGGAGGATTTATAATTTGAAGACATTTAAACTTGGCGGTGTTCATCCTGAAGAAAATAAACTCTCGGCAGGGGCTGTAGTTGAAACATTGCCTTTGCCCGAAAAAGTTTGTATTCCTGTGTCACAAAGCCTTGGCGCACCCTCAAAAGTAGTGGTTGAAAAGGGTGAACTGGTAAAAACCGGACAACTGATTGCTAAAGGCGAGTCCTTTATTTCGTCAAATGTACACGCATCCGTATCAGGTAAAGTTGTTAAAATTGATGAAGTTATTGATGCTTCAGGTTACAGACGACAAGCTGTTTTTATTGATGTAATTGGAGATGAATGGGTTGAGAATATCGATCGGACTCCTGCTCTTGTGTCAGAAATTACAGCAACCAAAGATGACATTGTAAAGAAAATCAATGAGATGGGCATTGTAGGGCTGGGTGGCGCTACTTTTCCTTCTCACATTAAATTGATGGTTCCTGAAGGGAAAAAAGCTCAATATTTGCTGATAAATGGAGTTGAATGTGAGCCCTATCTTACATCCGATCACAGGCTCATGCTTGAACGTGGGAACGAAATGCTGGTTGGTATCAAAATTCTGATGAAAGGATTGGATGTTACCAAAGCCTATATTGGAATTGAAAGAAATAAACCCGATGCGATTGACCATCTGCGAAATCTTTGTAAGGATTTTCAAGGAATTGAAGTCGTTGAATTAAAGGTGAAATACCCGCAGGGTGGCGAAAAGCAGTTAATCAAAGCTGTTACCGGTCGTGAAGTCCCTTCAGGCAAACTTCCTATTGAAGTTGGCTGTGTGGTGAACAATGTGGGTACTGCTTTAGCGGTGTATGAGGCAGTACAGAAAAATAAACCGTTGATTGACAGGATAGTAACTGTTACAGGCAAGTCTTTGCAAAAACCATCCAATCTTCTTGTAAGAATTGGTACTCCTATTAGCAGTTTAATTGATTTTGCCGGTGGCCTGCCGGAAAATACCGGAAAAGTAATTAATGGCGGACCCATGATGGGAAAAGCCCTGACTTCGCTTGAGGTGCCTGTGGTAAAAGGAACTTCCGGCATTCTTATAATGTCAGAACAGGAGAGTGTAAGGGTACCGGTTTCTAATTGTATCAGATGTGCCCGTTGTATTTCGGTTTGTCCAATGGGGCTTGAGCCGGTTTTACTTGCACAGCTGGCCGAAAATCAAGGGTTTGAACAGGCCGAAAAAGAGCATATTATGGATTGTATTGAATGTGGCTCCTGTCATTTTACCTGTCCGGCAGGAAGACCATTACTCGATTATCTGAGGCTTGGCAAAAATAAAGTTGGATTTATAATCAGAACCAGGGGAAAATAATATGAGCATGTTAACTGTTTCGGGTTCACCCCATGTACATGGCCATCAGAATGTTAAGTCAATTATGTATGGCGTGGTGGTTGCCATGCTTCCGGCAATCTTTGTATCAATTTATTTCTTTGGTTTGGATGCTGCCAGGGTTTTCTTTGTTTCAATCGCAGCCTGCCTGTTTTTTGAATGGTCTATTCAGAAATATTTGTTAAAGGGCCCTCTAACCATTAATGATGGAAGCGCACTTGTAACCGGTGTGCTCTTGGCTTTTAATGTGCCCAGTAGCTTACCCGTTTGGATGATAGTGGTGGGAGCTTTGGTTTCTATCGGAATTGCTAAAATGTCGTTTGGCGGCTTGGGCAAAAATCCTTTTAACCCTGCGCTGGTTGGCCGTGTTTTCTTGTTGATATCTTTTCCTGTACAAATGACTTCGTGGCCGTTGCCCAAAGCTTTGTTTAATTCGGCAGTAACTGATGCCATTACCGGGCCAACTACCCTCGGGATACTCAAAGAAGGAATCAGTGCCGGAAAAACGGTGCAGGAGTTAATGTTATCGCCCAATTTCCCCGGCTATTTAAATGATTTTATCGGAGCTCAAGCCGGTTCAATGGGCGAAATCTCTGCCATTGCTCTTTTATTAGGCGCTGCATATATGTTTCTGCGAAAAATCATTACCTGGCATATTCCGGTTGCATATATTGGTTCAGCCGTTGTTTTTTCCGGAATTCTTTGGCTGGTGGATCCTACGCAGTTTATTGATCCCCTTATGCATTTGCTGGCTGGCGGTATGATCCTGGGCGTGTTTTATATGGCCACTGATATGGTGTCTTCGCCAATGTCGCCCAAAGGACAAATAGTTTTTGGGGTTGGCGCCGGGTTGTTAACGATTATGATAAGGGTATGGGGTGCTTATCCTGAAGGTGTATCTTTTGCTATTCTTATTATGAATGCTTTTACACCTTTGATTAATAAAGCATTCAAACCCGCAAGGTTTGGTGAGAATGTTCCGGTAAAGAAATAAATTTTTAAATCAGGATAACCTGTTGTAATTCAGGTGGTCTTAAAGTATTTCGTGGGTTTATTACTGAAATAAAGAAATTTGAAATGGCAAAAACAGAATCGTCATTCAGAAATATGGTGCTAACGCTACTGGCAATTTCTTTGGTAGCATCACTGTCTCTGGGGGCTGTGTATAATCTTACTAAAGAACCTATTGCCAAAGCGCAGCAACAGAAAAAAGAGAATGCAATCAAGCAGGTTGTTCCGGCTTTTGATAAATTGGAGCAGGTTTCAGTTATCCCGGAGCCTGGTGCTGACCCTATTCTCATCAATAAGGCTATCAAAGGCGATTCATTGGTTGGATATGCTGTTGAAACATATACCGACAAAGGCTTTGGTGGACGCGTCATGCTGATGGTCGGTTTTGATCCGGCCGGTACTATTATCAATACGGCTGTGTTAAAGCATACCGAAACTCCTGGTCTTGGAGATAAGATGGATATTGCTAAGTCTGATTTTTCGGTGCAGTTTAAAAATAAAAACCCCGAACAATTCGTGTTGAAAGTAAAAAAAGATGGCGGACAGGTTGATGCAATTACTGCCGCTACCATTAGCTCGAGGGCTTTTTGCGATGCAGTTCAAAAAGGTGTGGATGCGGTTAAAAAAGAAGGAGGTGCCAAATGAGCCAGTTGAAAAATTTTACAAAGGGACTTCTTGTTAGCAATCCTGTTCTGGTGTTATTGCTGGGGATGTGCCCTACGCTGGGTGTTACTACTTCTGCCATCAACGGTATGGGTATGGGCCTGGCTACCACTTTTGTCCTGGTTGCATCCAATGTAGCCATTTCGTTGGTTAAAGATTTAATTCCTGATAAAGTCAGAATTCCTTCATTTATCGTAATCATTGCCTCTTTTGTAACCATTGTCGACCTAATTATGGCTGGTTACGCTCCTGCACTGCATGCACAATTAGGATTGTTTATTCCTTTAATTGTGGTCAACTGTATTGTGTTAGGTCGTGCAGAAGCTTTTGCCTCAAAAAACGGGGTGTTCTCATCAATGATTGACGGGTTAGGTATGGGCATTGGCTTTACCTTCGCTCTGATGATGCTTGGAAGTATCAGAGAACTTCTGGGATCAGGCGCTGTATTTGGATTTAAGCTTATTGCAGGTGATGCCATTCTGGTGTTTGTTCTAGCTCCAGGTGCCTTTATTGCACTCGGTTATCTGATTGCTCTTATCAATAAGTTGCGCAAAGTCTGAGTCCTGTTTTCTAATTCATCTAAAGAAAAGCTATTATGGAATATATTATTATTGTCATTTCAGCCATTTTTGTTAACAACATCATTTTTGCTCAGTTCCTTGGAATCTGTCCTTTTCTGGGCGTTTCCAATAAATTGTCCACGTCTGTGGGAATGGGCGGAGCGGTTGTTTTTGTGATGACGCTGGCAACCATAGTGACCTACCTGGTTTATCAGTTTATTCTATTACCTCTTGGATTGGGCTTTTTGCAAACAATCAGTTATATTCTGGTGATTGCCGCCCTGGTGCAGATGGTTGAAATCATTCTTAAAAAAGTTAGCCCTGCCATGTATCAGGCCTTAGGTATTTTTCTGCCATTGATCACTACAAACTGCGCCGTTTTAGGTGTGGCTATTCTTGTGATTCAAAAAAAGCTGAACCTGATGGAAAGTGTGGTTTTTGCCGTGGCAACTTCTATTGGCTTTACACTGGCTCTCGTTATTTTTGCCGGTATCCGCGAACATCTCGACCTCATGGGCGTGCCTAAAGGTATGCGCGGTATTCCTATAGCCCTGGTTGTTGCCGGATTGCTTTCCCTTGCATTTATGGGTTTTGCCGGTTTGGTTTAACTGTTTCAAAGTCTTAAAAAAGCCCGGGTATTTATTGTATCCGGGCTTTTTTTAGTTGAGAAAGTCAGTTTTTGGATTTGATAAATGCCTAAGGTTAACTTCAATGCTTTGGTAATGAGTGTAATGCGAAAATGTAACCAGGGTGATGTAGTTGTGATGTAATAAAAATCGGGGCTGGAATTATGATTATATCTATGTTTGTATTGCGACTTTTGATTGGCCAAAGCTGTTGGAAAACTCAACTTTGGTCTGTTTTATTCTTTATACCTTGTTTATATGAAAACATTAATGCTGAAAATCATTTTACCAGTTTGTCTGCTGTTTTATAGTTCAGCAGCTACATTCGCACAAGGCTATCTTCATGCCAATGGGAAGTTTATTGTTGATGCCAATGGAGATGAGGTAATTTTACGTGGAATTGGCACTGGCAACTGGATGCTTCAGGAAGGTTACATGATGAAATCTGCATCATTTGCCGGTACTCAGCATGAATACCGCCAAAAACTTATTGAAACCATAGGAGAAGAAAATACCAATACTTTTTATCAGTCATGGCTCGATAATCATTTTACACGTACCGATGTTGATTCAATGAAAAGATGGGGTTTTAATAGTGTGCGTGTTGCTATGCATTATAAATGGTTTACATTGCCCATTGAAGATGAGCCTGTTGCTGGGCAGGATACCTGGCTGGAAGATGGTTTTGTCAGAATAGATAGCTTGCTCGATTGGTGTGGTGATAACCAGATGTACTTGATTCTGGATTTGCACGGTGCTCCCGGGGGGCAAGGTCATGATGCCAATATTTCTGACTATGACCCTTCAAAACCTTCACTTTGGGAAAGCGCTGAAAACAGAAGAAAAACGGTAGCTCTTTGGGCGCGCCTTGCTCAACGCTATGCTGATAAACCCTGGATGGGTGGTTACGACCTGATAAATGAACCTAACTGGGATTTACCGGGAGGTACCTTACTCAGGCAGCTGTATCAGCAAATTACCACTGCCATTAGAGCTGTTGATGCCCATCATATGATTATTATTGAAGGTAACTGGTTTGCCAATGATTATACAGGACTTACACCACCCTGGGATAATAATATGGTTTATAGCTTTCATAAATACTGGAACTTCAATACACAGGGTTCTATTGACTGGATGAAGACTATCAGAAATACTTATAATGTGCCTATTTGGCTTGGCGAATCGGGCGAAAATTCAAATACCTGGTTTACTGAAGCCATCGGACTTTGCGAGAGTAATAAGATTGGCTGGTCATGGTGGCCGGTTAAAAAAGATGGTATCAACAATGTGCTGGAAGTAACAGCTGGTCGTAATTACGATAATCTTATCAGTTTTTGGGAAACAGGCAGTCCGGTTATGAATTCTGAACAGGCTTTTGCTGCTGTCATGGAATTTTCAAACAACCATCGTATTGAAAATTGCAAGGTGAAATATGATGTGATTGATGCCATGATGCGCCAACCCTTTACCACTGAAACCCTGCCTGTAAAAATTTATCATCCAGGTGAACCGGTGCACGCTGTTAACTATGATATGGGACGCAGCTCAATCGCATACTGGGATGCCGATTCAGCTAACTATTATCTGAGCACAGGCGGCGATCGCGTTAACTGGAACCAGGGTTGGGAATATCGCAACGACGGAGTAGATATTGAAAAATGTACCGATGTGAATGCCGGTAATATCGGTTACAATGTTGCCTACACCTCTGATGGAGAGTGGATGCAATATACTATCCAGGCTGATACTACTGCAGCATACACTGTAACTTATCGTTCGGCATCTTCCGCCACTCCCTCTGTAGTTCATCTGCAAATTGACGGAACTGACGCCGGAAGTTTACACACCCTGCCTTATACCGGTGGCTGGCAAACATGGAGCTCTTCTTCTCAAAATAACATTATTCTTCCGGCCGGAACGCACAAAGTCAGGTTAGTGATTGATAGGGCTGGTTCTAATCTGAGCTTTTTTAGCTTTACAAACCCTGTTTCGGTCAATACTGTGCCTTTTGAGTTTGTATCGGCATGCACTTCAACCGATGGGAATTTAATTTATTTAACTGTAAACAAGGGCGTTACTGAGCTTAATCAACAGCCTGGCGATTTTCAGGTAACTGCTAATGCCATTTCGCTGGGCGTTTCATCTGTTACCATCGACCCTGAAAATAACAGAAAGCTAATACTTGCATTGAATGTTCCTGTTAGGTTTCAACAAGTGGTGAAACTTTCATACAGTGGTACATCTGTTGTTTCTGATGGCGATTTTCTGACCCCATTTTCTGAAAAAGATGTAAAGAATAATCTGTTGCCGCGTTTTACCATTCCCTGTTTGATTCAGGCTGAAGAGTTTTATGTGAACAATGGGTTTCAGCTTGAGAATTGTTCTGATACCGGAGGTGGACAAAATATCGGTTTTGCCAATCCCGGAGATTATCTGGATTACTTAATTTACGTACCTGAAGCCGGCGAGTATAAGCTGGACTTCCGGTATGCAACACAATCAACCACAGGGCGCATTGAAGTGCGGATTGGCGATGGCAGTGAATTTGTTAACCATGGCTCTGTTTATTTTCCGTCGACTGGCGGATGGCAGGTATGGAAAAATCTTTCAGTCAACGTGAACCTGCCTCAGGGAAATCAAACATTGAGGATTTATACCGTTTCGGGCGAATTTAATATCAACTGGTTTAGTCTGGCTACCCCAAATTCAGTGGAAAACTCCAGGCTGAAAGGTTCATTGCAGGTGTATCCGAATCCTGGAAATGGCCTGTTCAGAGTGAATGCTAAACTCGATAAATTTGCCCCGGCTACCATTGAGATACTTGATGTGAGCGGTAGAGAGCTTATGGTGTTTAATTGCAAAAATGCTGATTTTGTTGACGAAACATTGAATATTCAGCATTTTTTACCGGGAATTTATATGGTAAAGATTAAGGCAGGATTTGAGTCAGCTCAAACCAGAATTGTGAAGTACTAAAATGCTAAAAATGCTTTCTGCCTGAAGGAGTTTAATTGTTTATTTCGGGCAGAAACACCCTTGTTTCATGGGGGTCTTCCTTGAATCATAACCTGTTTTGTTCAGCAACGGGAACTGCTTCATTGTTAAACTTTTATAGGAGATTGTTGTTATAACCTTTCCGGGATATTATACTGCTTTTACTGCCTACCCTTTTTGTTGAGTGAGGTTTGTTATCGCCTTATAAATGCCGTAGTGAAAACCTGGTGGTTTTTTCTGCAACTTATCCACCATTTTTGTAAACTTAAATCCTTGAAGCCTATGAAAATTCTCAGGAAAATCTTATTTGTGCTGGGTAGCCTGATTGCCCTGGTGTTGATTGTGGCACTTTTTGTCAAAAGTGAGTATGCGGTAGAGCGTCAGACAGTTATTGACAAGCCGGCTGCTGATGTTTTTAATTATGTAAAATACCTTAAAAATCAGGACAACTACAGTGTATGGGCTTCAATGGATCCTCAAATGAAGAAGGATTATCGTGGCACTGATGCAACGGTCGGCTTTGTTTCTGCATGGGATAGTGAGAATAAAGATGTAGGCAAAGGAGAGCAGGAAATAACTAAAATTACAGAAGGTCAGCGCATTGACTTTGTAATCCGGTTTATCGAGCCATTTGAGAGCACCGATTATGCTTACATGACCACGCAAAGTGAAAACGATAGCACAACTCGCGTTACGTGGGCATTCAACGGTAAAATGAAGTATCCGATGAACATGATGCTGCTTTTTATGGATATGGAAGGGATGCTCGGAGGTGATTTGGAAAAAGGACTGGCCAATCTGAAAGGAATTATGGAGAAATAATACCTTGTAAGTATCTTTCGCTTCATGTAAAATAAGCCTGCCGGGCAATTTCTGGCAGGCTTATTTTTTTATTGGTTCTGGCAGAAGAGCTTGAAACCCAGCTGCAATTTAATTATGGTGCCAAATTTACCTGTCTTCATATTTGCGTTCACCTGAATCAAGCAACATGGACATATTATTGCTGTCAGGCGGTATTATGCTGTAAATGGCGCTGTTATAAGCATTGTAAGGATTAAATGCTAAATTAAAATCAATGACCATGCTCCCGTTTGCTGCTGCTTCAACCGGAACATAACGACCTGTAGCCGATGTTTCTTTGCCTGATGTAAGATCTGTAATTGGGATAAACAGCTGTTGACTTCCACTCTGAAATTCAGGGAGGTTGTTGTTTACAAATACATCCAGAGCGTATGATTTTCCTTCATAATTAAAGGTTGCTGTCCCATATTTAACCAATTCATATTTTCCACCGGCAGTGGTACGCATACTCACTTTTGTTTGGGCCGCAGCAGGCGCAAACTGCGCAATAATACGGTATTTGTATTCAACCGAAAAGTATTTGAGCCCCGTATATTTTTCAATTTGCGATGATGTCAGGGGTGTGGTTGCCGGATTGATTAACTGTTCGTTTCTCATCTCCCTGTAATTTTCAACCTGCTGGCTGTGTTGTTGAATTGTTTGCATATCTGTTTGAGCTTTAAGGTGATTACTTATAAATAGTCCCACCGTCAATGTCAGAATGATTGTTTTCATTTTCATTGGTCAGTTTTTTTGTGGTTAGGCATGGTAATTTGAATGAATGGATTGTAAAACCTTTGATTGATTGTCTTGTTACCTGTGCACCTTTTTGGGGCTTTTGCTCCAGGGTAACCATCTCTCAATTCAGTATTTTTTTGCCCTTTTATTCACAAAGATAGCTTATTATTTAGAAAGATTATAAATAAAGCTTATATTTGTGTTTCAGCCCAAACCCGAAAATGGAATGAGAAGGTTAATGCTTACATTGATTTATTCTGTATTAGTACTGTTCAATTCTGCGATTTGCAGTAGTGCTGATGCACAAAACAATGATATAGATAGCCTTTTCAGGATGTTTGAACTGAACAATGGGAATGCTATAGTTTTTGATAAACTGGATGCTGCCATTACCGGATTATTTCATAACGATACTGATAAAGCCATGAAACTTGCCGGCAAAATGCTTGGTTATGCCCGCAGGTCGAAAAATAATTATGCTGAGGTAAAAACAATGCTAAACATAGGCATTGCCTATGATTTAAAAGGGAATTATAAGTCGGCATTAAAGCAGTACAATGCAGCTTTGATTTTAGCTAAAAGTTACAAGCTTAAGAAGCTTGAGGGAGATATATATAATAACTTCAGCATTACCCAGGCAGTGATCGGAAATATGGAAGAGTCGGTTTCCAATGCGTTAAAGGCTATGGCAATATTTGAAGCAGAGAACGACAGTTCGCGCATGGCTAAAATATACAATAACCTTGGTTCCAGATATTCCGAAATGGGGTATTTGGATGAAGCACTTTCGTACTACCAAAAAGCGGCCTTATTTAACGAAAAACTAAATGATCAAAAGAAGCTCGCTTTTAACTATGGCAATATTGGATTGCTGCTGATTGAAAAGAAACAAAGTGAGAAAGCCCTTGAGTTTTTCAAAAAATCAATGATTCTTCAGGATACAGTAAGTGATAAGTATAATTATGCCATTGTATTGCATTATCTGTCACTCGCTTATCAGCAACTGGCGAAATTTGACCTGGCTTTAAAATATGAAGAACGTTCCTTTGAACTGGCTTCTGAAATTAACGACGATTTGGGGAAAATAACCAGTTTAAACGGATTGGCTTCCATCAATGCTCAAGTGGGGGAAAAGAGACGAGCCCTGCAGTATTATCAGCTATCAGCTAAAATTGCAGAGCAAATTGGCGCACGATATTATCTGATTAATATTTATGAATCTATCGCCGCTATTTATGCTGAGTTAAAATTGTATCGGGAAGCCTTTGTCTTTAATGAAAAATATACCGACCTCAAGGATTCAATTATGACCAGTGAAAAAGATAAGGCTGTTCAAAAAATCAAAGAGTATGAAAATCAGAAAACAAAGCAGGAAATAGAATTGTTAACTAAAGATTCGGAGATTCAGAAACTGAAGATCAGGCGACAGAAAATTTTAAGAAATTCTATTTCAGCGGTTGGAATTTTGATTCTGATGCTTGCTATCGGTTTATTGCACAGGTACAGATATGTGCGCAAAACAAGAAATGAGCTTTCCGAAAAAAATATCATTATCCATAAGGAGAAAGAACGTTCAGACGAATTATTGCTGAATATTTTGCCTGCTGAAACCGCTGAAGAACTAAAGAATAGCGGAAAATCAGCAGCCCGGCATTTTGAACAGGTAACGGTGATGTTTACTGATTTCAAGGGGTTTACATTCATGGCCGAGAAATTGTCTCCTCAGGCCCTGGTTGATGAAATAGATTTTTGTTTTCGGTATTTTGATCAGATTATGTCTAAATATCAGGTCGAAAAGATTAAAACTATTGGCGATGCCTATATGTGTGCAGGCGGGTTGCCAATTCCCAATACGACAAATCCACATGATGTTGTGATGGCGGCCATAGAAATTCAGCAGTTTATGGAAAAGCTAAGGGCGGAGAGAAAAAAAGAGAATAAACTGTTTTTTGAATTAAGAATAGGAATTAATACCGGACCGGTTGTGGCCGGAATTGTTGGGACCAAGAAGTTTCAGTATGATATTTGGGGAGATACAGTAAATGTGGCAGCCCGCATGGAGTCGGGCGGAGAGGTTGGAAAAGTAAATGTTTCACAATCAACTTATGAATTGATTAAGGATAAATTTATTTGCAAGCACAGAGGTGAAGTTGAGGCCAAAAATAAAGGTGCAGTGCATATGTATTTTGTTGATGGTGTCAGAGTTTAAGGTCGCGGGGGATTCTGAAATTTCCGGCTCATGATTGGGTGTTTTTTTTGTTGTGAGTGTATTTTTTTGGTCATTTACAGTGTGCGGTATTTTATTCAAGGCTAAGTCCTATTCTTAAAACGCCCGCCAGCGCATTAGGTAAGTTTGTGTCAAACCCGGCAGGATGAATGATGTATTGCAGGTCAGCCTGTATGAATAGTCGGGGGGTGATGTATTTAATGTAAAACGATTCAATCGTAGTTTCACTCTTTTTGTTATGGGCGCTGAAACCTGCATTTGCTATGGCAATTCCTACGGCATCTTCAGGTTTTCTCCTTGAAAAACCGGAAAATGTGAAACCTGCTCCGGTGTAGCTGTTATGAGCATTTACGCTGGATGTGCTTGTTGCCAGCTGATAAAAGAAATTCAGGGTCCGATGGCTGGTTTTACTTTTCAGTATGGTTAGGTCAGATATTAGGTACAGCCCATAATTCTGATGAGATTTTCTGATATTTATCCCTGAATCTGGTTGAGCTTCTGTTAATCCGGTGTGATAATAATATCCGGTTTTTATGTTTCCCGGTAAGTTCTTGAAATTGGTGCTGAATTGAAATTCTGAAACAAACAGTTTTCCGTCTTCCGGTTGAAGATGCCATCGCAGGTTGAATGTGTTTTGTTCAAATGCAGTCGGGCAGCCATCGTAAACAGCAGCCAGCAGGTTGATGTTGTTGTTTAAGGCAGTTTTTATGGTAATTCCCGGTGCTGTTAATGGGAATAATGGTGCGGGAATGTTATTGGATATAACCGGCGGTATCCCAAATGAGCTATTGATGAATAAACTTCCTGTACTGTTTCCTGCAAATTCTATATTCATATCCTGCAGTCCGATAGTTATCTCAGTTTTCCTGAACGTTTGCTTATACCAGCATTCCTGCAAAAAAAGATGATTGCCGCCATCGATGTTGGAAATTACCTGAAAATCGCCAGTGAGGTTTTCTGAAGGTGATTTGCCATTTATAGCAGCCATATTAACAAATAATTGACCTCCTCTCCATAAACCAGCATGTTGTGTTTCAAGACTTGCATTCAGGTTGAGCATCCAAAGGCAGGTGGTTCCTTGTTTGAGCCCTCCGGCCAGATTGGTGCATGCATCTCCTGTTACTGATGCATACGTTGTAATGATTTTGTGACGAATAGCTTCCCTTGATATGGAGTTTGCAGGCTCATTACTGCTGGTTGAATCATTTGAAATTATGCTGCTGCCAGTGCAGGTTAATGTATAACTGATGCATATAAAAAACAGGAATAGTTGCGCGATTTTCATGCCGTTATTGGTTAATTGCTTTCGTATGCAAATTAACTGCTAACTCAAAAAGGTGGCAATCGCGTGTATTTGTGAATGTGAAGGTGCCTTATCCCCGATAAAGGGGATGCCTGATTATTTTCCTATGTGCGGCAATGTGTCAATACTTACTATCTTATGCGAAATGGCGTAAATAGCCAATCCTGCCTGACTCTTGATTCCGGTTTTCTGAATGATGTTTTTTCGGTGACTAACCACTGTGTGAATACTGATATTTAGTTTGTCTGCAATTTCTTTATTTGAAAGGCCATGCACAAGTTTTATCAATACATCCGTCTCTCTTTCAGTAAGATGCTCGTTATGTTGCGTGTCTTTGATTTCACTGCTGCTTGTAAACAGGTGATAGATAGAAGTAACGATGTTTTCAGGCGAATCATTTATTTGCAGCACTTTGTCGAAAAGCTCAATAACTTCCTTGTCATAATATGAATATACAAGTGCTGCCCAAATAACCCGGCTGTCAGCTCTCTTCATTTGTTTGAAATTCCTGATGTTGTGCTGAATTTGAGAGGGATTGATTAAGACGATGTCTATACTTTGTTTTATCCCCGACTGCTCGTATTCAGCAATGTTTTCGGCGCGTATAATGTGAAAATGATAGGCTGATTTGAGTAAAATAGAGGCAAGTCCCTCAAAAATGATGGAGGAGGGTTCAATAATGGCAATATGAATGGTAGGTTTAACCAATTTTTACTTCTTTTTCACGGTTTATTACCAGGGGGATAAGCACTTCTTCCTCAATTATAGAATGAATATTTAATACATATTCCAGTTCTATAAGGCTGAAGATTAACTTTCTCCTGAGTTCAGGGCTGTTTTTAAGCGAAATATGCTTCAGCAGCAGATTTTTTAAATCTGTTAGTTTCGACTCTATATCAGTATGATGCTCAAGGTATTCCGTGCTTGAAAATTTAAGGCCGATTCCGGCATCTTCCGCAATCTTTGTCTTCAGCAAACTTCTAAAATAGGGAAAAGCCACTTTCTCTTCATAATTTAAATGTTCAGTTACTTCCATAAAGTAATCATTAAAAAAGTAAC
This sequence comes from Lentimicrobiaceae bacterium, assembly GCA_020636745.1. Taxonomy (NCBI): domain Bacteria; kingdom Pseudomonadati; phylum Bacteroidota; class Bacteroidia; order Bacteroidales; family Lentimicrobiaceae; species Lentimicrobiaceae bacterium. Next base: position 591,646 of record JACJXH010000001.1, read on the forward strand.
CAATCATTTTTATTTCCGCCGAAGCGTCTGTTTGAAGTAAATCGCTTATATAGCCTTGAATTTCAGGGTATTTATCGTTTTTAAAATACTGATGGCTATTGTTCAAAAAGTGAATTATGGTTTCGATATGATGATAATCAATTTTTTCGATGCCCGTGGCACTGTAGCCGTTGTATAAATTGGCAAATAATATAAAAGTATTTTCGTCAATTTCGTTCTCACGGCATATTTGCGAAACTGTTTTATCATGCATTACCAAATCCAGGTTGAAGTGCTCCAGCAAAAGGAGCAAATACGGGTTTTCAAATATCAGGTCTGCAATTTTAATTTCGGGCCTGATGAAAGTTCTGATGGTCTGATACATTTGGTTAAATTGTTCTGGTAAAAATAGTATAAAACCTTTAAAGTTTGATTTCTGATGCTGTAATAGCTGCCTTCATTTCAATTCGATAACTAATTAAATCAGGCCGGAATGTGTAAATATTCATGGTTGGCTGCGAGCATGATTTGTATTTTATTTTCTTTTTGAATCCGATTGGCGTACCTGATGTGTGCTGCAATCATTTACTTTTGCATTTGCACAGGGCAGCTAAAACAGGTGATGAATTTAAAAATTACAGGTCTGCATCCTGCCTGTTGTTGTATGAGTTTAATCAAACGATATGATTTGCGATGGAGAGTAAAGTACAGCTGGCCAGGTGTTTTGAGAATCTGAATTATGTTCATAAAATGACCCGTAATGTTGAATTTGAACAATGTACTTTTATTCATTGCGATTTTTCAGACGGAGGCTTTGCTTCCTGTAAGTTCGTGGATTGTACATTTACTCATTGTAATTTTTCAAATGCCGGATTGGGCAACAGTCAGCTGAAAGGCGTTTCATTTGTCGATTGCAAGTTAATGGGCGTGAATTTTGGTGAATGTTCTGATTTTCTCTTTAGTGTTGGATTTAAAGGATGTATGCTTGATTATGCATCATTTACCAGAAAAAAGATGATGAAAACTGTGTTTTCTGATTCGTCATTAAAAGGTGTGGACTTTAGCTTTTGTGATCTCTCAAAATCGAAATTTGATCAGGTTGATTTAATGGATGCCATTTTTGAAAAGGCTATATTGAAGGAAGCTGATTTGAGATATGCCATAAATTTTATCATTGATCCGGAGCAAACAAATTTACGCAAGGCAAAGTTTTCTCAGCAAGGTTTGGCAGGGTTACTCTCTCGATACGATTTAATTATTGAATAGCCGGTACTTATAAATGGCAATAGTTAATAGTGCTCAGCAGCATTCAATCATTAAAAATATCTGTCATTTTCTGCTTACTTCTTATCTTTACACACTCAAATCAAAATTATTATGGCCCTCGACACCATCATCAGGCTTGCCAATCTTAATGTATATCAGCGAAATATTCTTGTTTTGTCGGAAGTTAATCTGACCATTTCAAAAGGAGAGTTTGTTTACCTGATAGGGAAAACAGGTACTGGTAAAAGCAGCCTGCTTAAAACATTATATGCTGATTTGCCTGTAACTGAAGGTGAAGCCGAAGTTGCAGGTTATAATCTGTTATCCATAAAAAGGCGCGAAGTTCCTTTTTTGCGCCGAAAGCTGGGGATTGTATTTCAGGATTTTCAATTGCTGTCAGACAGAAGTGTTAGCGATAATCTGTTGTTTGTGCTTAAAGCTACTGGCTGGGACGATAAGAATGCCATGCAGGAACGGATAAAAGACGTGCTCGAAAAAGTTGGATTGGGCACCAAAGGTTTTAAAATGCCTCATCAATTGTCAGGAGGGGAACAGCAAAGGGTGTCAATTGCCCGCGCGCTTTTAAATGATCCTGAGCTTATTCTGGCCGATGAGCCCACGGGTAATCTTGATCCAGAAACATCAAAAGGTATTATGGAGTTGCTTATCGATATTAGCAAAGCCGGCAGGGCAGTGTTAATGGCTACACATAACTATTCGCTTATGGAAAAATATCCGTCGCGCACGGTTAAATGTGAAGGGGGAAAGGTATCAGCTTCCGAAAATAATTTTGATCAGTTTGTCGGCATTCCTGCTGTTTGAAAAGTTTTGAGAAAGAATTTCAAGTCTGTTTTCGGCATCCTGATGGCTGAAGGGCTGATGTTGCAGCTTTTCGAGAGCAGAACGCAAACCATGGGCTTCTGAAGCTATACAGCACAATTCGTCTAACCCGGTTCCGTTAAGCATAGGTGGATTCACCAGGCAATGCCTTCCGTTGTAGAGTGTATTTAAAAGCTTTAGTTTAAGCCCTGTAGCTTGAAAAGTAACAAGGATGTTCACATGTGCATTCCGGATAAGAGAGAAGAGCGACTCATCGTCAGGGTTGGCTATGATCTCTATATTCGGCTGGCTGGCGGCCATTTGAATAATTCGTTGAGGTGGATTCATGCCGGCAATTATCAATCTGAGTGGAGAGCCGGCAAAAACTTTTGAAATGAGGTATGCGGCTGCGGCTTCATTTTCAGGTACTTCAATGTTGCCGTGGTAAAGTGCATAGTCCCCCGAACCCTCAGCAATTGTAATTTGGTTGTTGGCATGAAAACTTGGCAGAAAATGCACTGACTTGCCAGGGAAATGTTTCTGCAAATATTCCGTGTCCTCTTTTGAAACAACCAACATAGCTCCGGCATGATTTAGAATACGCTGGAAAAGTAAAAGCTTCAAACTTTCAATCAGAAAATATGCTTTTTTCCCTAAGCGATGCTCAGCTTTGAAGAGGTTAAAATAATACTGATGTTCAATATTGCTCTCTCTGTATACCAGTAGCCGGCCTTTCAGTCTGTGATCATTCATATAATAGCACGAATGCAGTCCTTCAAAGAGTATGGGATAATCATCTTTTAAAAGGTTATGCATCATTTCCTCCGAACGTCTGCTTTTTACAATGTAAGGAACGATGCTGAAAGCTGAGATCAGGCCTGTAACACGCGGGTAATAGAATATTTCTTCACACAGGCTTTCCAGTTCCGGCGCCCTCTTCCGGCCCGGATATTCAATAATATGAAGGTGCAGTTTAATGCCTTTGTGATGTAATTCGCGAATCTTATAAAAAACATCAATGACCCCGCCATAGTTAGGAGGGTAGGGGACATCAAATGAAACAATATGGAGGTGACGTTCAGACATATTTTTGATAGATAGCCATTAAGACTTTTTCTTCGTTTTCCCAGGTTAGTTCAGAGGCCGCTTTAGCCAGATTTATCTTCCAATTTGCCACACTTTTCTCATCGCTCAGCATCAAATTTATTATTCGTGCAATTTCAGTTGGTTCATGGCTCTCGGTTATCATGCCAATCTGGTAGCTTTCAATAATCCGGCTGATTTCGGGTAATCGTGATGCTAATACTGGTATTCCGGCATGAATGTAATCAAATAGTTTGTTAGGCAGGCTAAACCTGTAGTTAATATTGGTGTCTTTATCAAGTGTTAGTCCCAAATCGGCCAGCCTTGTGTATTGCATCATTTTCTGATAGGGCATTTTAGGCAAAAACATTACCCTGTCTTTGTATTCAGGGGCAGCAGCTTGTTGTTTGAGTTGTTCTATAACATCTCCTCCACCAATAATCAACAATACAGCATTTTCAATATATCTGATTGCTTCTATGGCTTCTTCGGCACCACGCTGAATATTGATGCCGGCACCCTGCATCAGTACAATTTTTTTATCATCAGGCAGCCCCAGTTCCTGGCGGGTTATAGTTGAATTGCCCTTATAAGCTCTTGGTATATTGCGGACTATATGCAGTGTTTTACCATATTTATTTTGGTAAAGATTTGCAATAGAGGTGTTTACTGTAAAAATATCGTAAAGCCTGGGAAAGATAAATTGTTCAATCTTAAGCCATATCCATTGCACACGGGGCCTGTTAACCAACTCAGGAGTTTCAGTGTAATATTCATGGCTATCGTAAACTATGGGTACTCGCTTGAGAAGGCTGGCAGTATAATTTGCCAGTAAGGTGTCAAGGTCGTTTGCTACCAGTAATTTGCAAGGGTGAGTAAGTAAATAGAAGAGCAGCCTGATGTTGTATTCAGCATAAAAGAGCGGCCCTTTTTTGAAAGCCAGATGCATCCTGTGTGTGGCATAAGGTCGCTGTTCCAAAGGAAGGCTGTCGGGTAAGGCACGCCCAACCAGCAATACCTTGAACCCCATCCTGGTAAGGCTATTGCACACTTTATCAACACGTTGATCGGTGCTTAAATCATTTGTAACAGAAACAATAACTTTAGTCAAGGCCGGAATCTACAATCAAAAATGGTTTACAAAATTATCTGATTTTTTAATACAAGCCTCATAAAGTATGAGAAATCAGTGATGCCGATTCTTATCTTTCAAATGAATGGCTTTCCTTGCTATTTTTCAACAACAGGCTTGTATTAACCAAATTGCAATATCCTTACCTTTGTGTCATGAACACAATCCCATCCTTAACGCTTCAGCATAATGTTAATCTGAAGTCTTTCAATACATTCGGCATGAATGTGAGTGCGCTTGATTTTGTCGAAATCACTGACGAAACCCAACTTCCTGCGCTATTGCGTATGATAAATCAATACCAGGGAAAGGTTCTTTTTATGGGAGGAGGCAGTAATATGCTTTTTACAGGGAATTTCAATGGCCTTGTGGTAAGAATATTAACCAAAGGAATTGAGATTGTGGATCAGGACGATGAATTTGTTTACGTGCGGGCTATGGCAGGTGAAGTATGGGATGATTTTGTCCAGTATTGTGTCAGAATGAATTATGGTGGCCTTGAAAATTTGAGTCTGATTCCTGGTAATGTTGGAAGTAGCCCGCTTCAGAACATCGGAGCCTATGGTGCCGAAATAAAGGATACTTTTTATATGCTCGATGCTGTGTCATTGCGCACCGGCGAGTTTCGTGAGTTTTATACTGATGAATGTGATTTTGGATACCGCAGCAGTGTATTTAAGCATGAGCTCAAAGGGCAATATCTGATACTTTCAGTGACTTTCCGATTGAGAAAAAACCCATTGCTGAATGTTTCCTATGGTGCTATTGCTGCCGAACTTGAGAAAATGGGCGAGAGCCCGTCGGTAAAATCAATAGCCAGGGCAGTGTGTAATATTCGTAGAAGCAAGTTGCCCGACCCCCTTGAGATTGGCAATGCCGGAAGTTTTTTTAAGAATCCGGTGGTAGATAAGGCTATGTTTGAAAAATTAAAACTTGCTTTTCCTGATATGCCTGCTTATCAGGCCCCTGAAGGTTATAAACTGGCTGCCGGATGGCTCATTGAAAAGTGCGGATGGAAGGGGTTTCGCAAAGGAGATGCTGGTGTTCATGCACATCAGGCTTTGGTGCTGGTTAATTATGGAAATGCCGGTGGCATTGAAATTCTGGAACTTTCAAGGCAAATTATCGATTCAGTAAGTCATAAATTTAATGTGATACTCGAACCCGAAGTTAACATTATTTGATTATGATCTTTTTTTTGCACATACAGCATTAGAAGTCCGGCATTGCCGGATTTTTTTTTATCCCGTATATTAGCATTCCGGTTTACGAAAGTCTCACTAAATACTTAAGCCATGAATCCTGCTCTGGTTGGTTTTATTGTTTACTTGCTGGCAATGCTGGCTATCGGATTGATTACATATGCCAGCAATGAGTCTAACCACGATTACTTTTTGGGAGGACGTAAAATGAATCCCTGGGTGGTGGCGCTTTCAGAGCGCACTTCGGGTGAGTCGGCCTGGCTTTTGCTCGGACTTCCGGGTGCTGCGCTCGCTATGGGCATAGTTGAACTTTGGACGGCTCTTGGATGCTTGTTGGGAATTTTCTTTTACTGGTATGCCATAGCCTTCAGGTTGCGAAGACTCTCAGAGAGTTTTAATGCCATAACATTACCTGATGTTTTTGCCAATCATTTTCAACAAGGTGGTTTCATCATTCGCTTTGTTGCTATGGTGATTATTGTTTTCTTCTTTACATTTTATCTTGCTGCTCAATTCAACGGAGCAGGCAAAGTGTTGTTTGTGACATTTGGAATTCCGCCTCTGACCGGAATGATAATAGGAGCATCGGTGATAATTCTTTACACGATGCTGGGCGGTTTTCTGGCGGTTGTGTGGACTGATTTTGCACAAGGTATATTGATGTTTGTTGCACTGGTAATTCTACCTGTGGCAGGTTTGGTTGAAGTTTATTCAGGTGGTCATTCGCTGAACCAGGCTTTAAGTGGTTTCGGAGGACATTATCTGAGTATTACAGGCGGTAAGTCAGGATGGGCAGCGGTTGCAGTAGTAATTGGCGGACTAAGCTGGGCTTTCGGTTATATGGGCCAGCCTCATTTGCTAACGAAGTTTATGTCTATCAAAGATCCCGACAAACTGAAAACAAGCAGAAAAATTGCATTTATCTGGGCTGTGCCCGCATTTTCGGGAGCCATGGTGATTGGCCTTGCTGGTTTGGCTTTATACGGGCAAGGTTATTTTACCGATGTTGAGCAAGTTATGCCTCATCTGGCAACCAGTCTGCTTCCTCATTGGATTGCCGGTATTCTTATTTCAGCAGCTATTGCCGCTATGATGTCAACAGCCGATAGTCAATTGCTGGTCATCTCTTCAACTGTTTCTGAAGATTTTTGCCATCATATTCTTGGGCTCCATCTTTCTTCACGAGTTATGGTCAGACTTAGCAGAGTGGTGACTCTTTCGGTAGGGCTTGTTGCTTTTTTAATTGCCATTACTTCAGATAAACTCATATTTTCAATGGTTTCTTACGCATGGTCGGGCCTGGGAGCTTCTTTTGGGCCTCCCATACTGCTGATGTTGTGGTGGAATAAAATTACCTGGAAAGGGGTGCTGGCCGGAATGCTAACAGGCTCAGTATCAACTGTTGTCTGGTCGGAAATCAGCTGGCTTGATCAATTAATTTCTGTCAGATTTGCATCTTTCATACTGGCACTGGCAGCTGTGGTTCTGGTAAGTTTATTAACAGGTAAAAAATCAAATCTGTCTCATGCATGAGCTATGGTTTTCCTGATGGATTCCCAAAGTCGTTCGGCTGATTTGTCCCAGGTAAATATTTGAGCTCTGACCGAACCAGCCTGAATGAGATTCATGCGTAAAGATTCATCTGTTGAAATTTTTTCCATCGCCATTGCGATGTCTTCAGGGTTAAACGGATCTATCAGCAAGGCTGCATTTCCTGCAATTTCAGGCATGGAGGTCACATTAGACGTAATTACCGGCACTGCACATCGGAAAGCTTCAATGATGGGGATTCCAAAGCCTTCAAAATAAGATACATAGGTGAGTGCTGTAGCCGAACCCATCACATTGCGCATGTCGCTTGATTCTAATCTGCCAGCGAAAATAACGTCATTCTTATATTTCATCTGGTTAAAAACGGAAGCAATCTCGCCTGTCCACCACTTACGGGCACCTCCAATCAAAAGCTTTGTATGACTTCTGTCCTGCTCTCTGAACAAATCATATGCCCTGAAAAGATTAATCAGGTTTTTGCGAGGGTGTAAGGCTCCTATGAAAAAGAAATATGGATGCCCGTTGGTATATTTGTCGCGTGTATGAAGTTTGGTTTCATCACTCACAGGTAAGTAACTTTCATTGGCGCCATTGTATACCACATCAATTTTATCAGCATCAATGCCGTATTGTTGGGAAATGTCTTTTTTTGAGAATTCAGATACGGTTGCAATCCGATTTGCTTTTTTTGCGTATTTTCTGAAAAAATGCCGGTAATACAACCGTTCGGCTAAAGGAACGTCTTTAGGATAATGTTCAAAATTCAAATCGTGAAAAACAGTAAGTGAGGGTATTTTTGAGCCTAAAGAAAGATATCCGTCAGGTGAAAGGAAAATATCAGGCTTTATACGCTTTAAAACAAATCTTACTGAAATCTCAAACCAAATATAATATAAAAACGGATGACGAGCCTGAGGTCCTGTAACAACCGGATGAACATTGTTTCCAAAGATAAACTCCTGATGAAAAGGTCGGTCAAATATGAAATAGAATTCATGCTCAGGATGAGAAATCACCATCCTTTTGAGATTCTCAAATGTAAACCATCCTATCCCTTCAAGCCTGCCGTTCAATAACAAACGCGTGTTAACTGCAATTTTCAAAATGTTCCGTTTTACATCCTTTCAGCATTAATATTGCTGCAAGAGATGAAATGATAAAATAATAATGATATTTTTGCGCAAATTTATAATTAATACGATTCAGATGCAGGGTAATCATTAAAACCTGTATAGTAAAGTTCACGAACTTATTCAGTTCATCATTAAAAGGCATGCAACGTAAGTTTTTTACCAACCTTGGTTTTCTTCTTTTTCTGAATCTGCTGGTTAAGCCATTCTGGATTTTTGGCATTGACAGAACTGTGCAAAACGTGGTTGGTGCCGAGGATTTTGGGTTTTATTTTGTCGTTTTCAATTTCTCCTTTCTTTTTAATATTCTCCTTGATTTTGGAATTACCAATTTCAATAACAGAAATATTGCGCAAAATAGTCAGTTGCTGAATAAGCACTTTTCCAGTATTCTCATTATGAAGATATTACTGGCGGTGGTGTATTTTCTCATTACTTTTGCAGCCGGATTGTTATGGGGATACAGGGGGGCAGAATTGCGCATGCTTGCCTTCCTGGGGTTCAATCAATTTTTGATTTCTTTTGTGTTGTACCTCCGGTCTAATATCTCAGCGCTCTTCCTTTTTAAAACTGATAGCATTATTTCTGTGCTCGACAGGATTATCATGATTGGCATTTGCAGCGTCTTGTTATGGGGCAGAGCAACGGGATCCGTCTTTAAAATCGAATGGTTTGTATATGCCCAAACCTCTGCATATGTATTGACTGCGCTTGTGGCTTTGATCATTGTTGTTAAAAAAGCCTCATTCAGAAGATTAAACTGGAATTTTCCCTTCTTCATGCTTATTATGAAGCAAAGCCTGCCATTTGCTATATTGGTGCTGCTCATGACTTTTTACAATCGCATTGATTCTGTGATGATTGAACGTTTGTTGGGAGGTGTTCAGGGAAAGGAACAGTCCGGAATATATGCGCATGCATATCGTTTGCTCGATGCTTCCAATAATATTGCCTATTTGTTTGCCATTTTACTTCTGCCTTTGTTTGCCAGACAGATAAAGTTGAGGGAGAAAGTTGATAATTTGGTGAAACTTTCCTTTACATTGCTTTTTGTTGTTTCGGTAATTCTGGCCGTGTCTTCCTATTTTTACAGTTTTCAGATTATGGATTTGTTGTACGATCATCTGATAATGGAATCGGCTTCCGTTTTTGCTGTATTAATGGGGTGTTTTGTTGCCATTTCAACCACATATGTTTTTGGAACTCTGCTAACAGCTAACGGAAATCTCAAGCAGTTGAATTTGCTGGCTGGCGGTGGAATGTTGTTAAATCTGGTACTGAATGTTTTGCTTATTCCGCGATATGGCGCACTGGGCTCAGCATGGACCAGCCTCATTACTCAAAGCCTGATGGCTGTTTTGCAGGTTATTCTTGCTGTTGTTTACTTTAAAATGAAACCGAATTTCAGATATTTAACTTCTCTGGTTCTTTTTGTGATAGGGGTCATCGTTATCAACATTTTCTCACTTCAGCTTCATTTAAACTGGGTACATGCATTTTTTCTTATGCTGAGTTTATCGTTTTTACTGGCTGTCAGTCTGCAATTGCTCAATATAAAGAATTTTATAAAAATTGTGGCCGACAATAAGAAATGAGCGGTATTATTGTGAAAAATGGATAACAATTATGAAAAAAAAATCCATACCTTTGGCCCTCTTTAACAAACCAACATTCCAATATGCAGGAGAATAAGTTTGCAGAAATCAGGGATTTTGACTCTTCCAGCCTGGGGATGTTTTTATTCTCTTGGCGTAAACACCTGATCATTGTTAGTATAGCAGCCGCATTACTTGCTCTTATTTTTTCGTCACCGATCTTTATTACGCCGCTGTATAAATCAACCGTAGTATTGTTTCCTGTGTCTAGCAATTCGGTTTCAAAAGCCCTGTTGACTGATCAACCCGCTGCCAAATCCGATATTCTTGAGTTTGGAGAAGATGAGCAGACCGAACAAATGCTGCAGATTCTTAGTTCCAGTCAGATTCGCGATAAAGTCGTGCAAAAGTTTAACCTGATGGAGCATTACCAGATTGATGCTAAATCAAAATATAAATATACCAGTCTATATCATCAATACGACAACAATATTACCTTTCGTCGTACTGAATTTATGGCAGTAAAGATTACGGTGCTTGACCGCGATCCTCAGATGGCTGCCGATATTGCCAACACTATTTCAGAACTGCTGGATTCTACCAAGAACAATATGCAGCGGGAACGTGCATTGAAAGGCTTCAAAATTGTAGAGCAGGAATATAACCGCCTGCAAACTGAAATCAATACCATGGAAGATTCATTGCGCAAAATACGCGAAATTGGTGTTTTTGACTATGAATCGCAGTCTGAAATGATCAATCAGCAGCTTGCTATTGAAATAGCACATGGGAATACCCGTGGTATCAATGCATTAGAAGATAAACTTTCATTGCTGGCCAAATACGGAGGTGCTTATGTGTCTCTCAGAGATATGCTCGAACATGAGAAAAAGCAGCTTAGCTATTTGAAAGCACGTTATGAAGAAGCTAAAGTTGATGCTGAAGAAAATCTGCCTCAGAAATTTATTGTAGAATCAGCCTACAAAGCTGAACGGAAATCATACCCGGTTCGCTGGATTATAGTTTTGGTTTCTACCATATCTGCTTTTCTGTTGTCAATACTGGTAATTATTAGTATTGATAAGTTCGGGAAGCAGAAATCAGTTAAAAAAAAACTCTTGAGTGGAGCAAAGTCAGCCTAAAGCTCAATATAATGGATAATATCAAGCCAACTATGGACAATTATTTCAATAATATCCACCTGATGAGGATATTCATTAAGTGGAAATGGCATCTGCTAAGTATCGTTTTATTTGCAGCAGTGCTTGCTCTGATATTTTCGGGCTCGTTTTTTATTAAGCCTAGGTATAAATCTTTTGCCTTGGTTTACCCGTCCAATATTGCTCCTTATTCTGATGAAAGCGAGTCAGAACAAATGCTGCAATGGCTTCAGTCTTCTGATATCAAGGACAGTATAATCAAAAAATTCAATTTGTCGAAGCATTATAAGATTGACTCTTCTTATAAATACTACTATTCTACAATGAATCACCTTTACAGGCAGAATGTAGAGATTAATAAAACTCAATGGGAGTCTATTGAAATACAGGTAACAGATACTGACCCTGTAATTGCGAATGAAATGGTTCTTTCAATCATCGATTTTTGTAATAAGAAAATCAGAAAGATACACAGAGATAAATATTTTGAGGTTGTGTTAAGCCTCGGCCGCACACTTCAGGAAAAAAAGGCGGAGTTAGACAGTGTTGAAAAGCAACTGGCTGACCTCAGGGTCAATTATGAGTTAATTGATTATGAAGCTCAATCGCGGGAAATTACCAGAGGATATCTTAGAACTGTTGACGGATCAAATTCTACCAACATTAATATGAAGGATGTCCTTCGTATGAAGTCAAATTTTGAGCAAAAGGCCGGTGAAATGGCTATTCTTACACAACGCAGAAATGATATTCTGCATATTTATGCCGAATTTGAACTTAAATACGATCAGGCATTTTATGATGCTCAAAAAGAATTTACTTTTACCAATGTTGTTACGCCTCCTGTGGTCGCCGATAAAAAAACATATCCGGTCAGGTGGTTAATCATGTTGTACTCTGTGGTTGCCTCTCTCTTCTTCGGAGTAGTGGTTATCTCTGTGATTGAGAATCGCCATATCAACGAAGAATTTAAAGCCTCAACCAAGGCTTAATTGATTATCATTATAATCAGCTCAAAGTGTTGGCAAATATTAAAGTCAAGTGGTTTTATATTTTAAGCGGATTATTTGTTCTGCTTAACTCCTTATTGATTATGAAGGAGTTCTATTGGGGAATTATCATTCCACTTGCAATTGTTGTTGCTTTGCTCTATATTTTTTGGCTCGATAAACTGTTGCTTCTTATCGTATTGGTTACTCCGTTATCCATTAATCTGGCTGACTCCGAACTGGGCATTGGCATATCACTGCCTTCTGAGCCTCTGATGGTAGGCGTATTGTTACTATTTCTGCTTAAAACGATGTTTCATGGCCATTATGATAAGAAAATACTGAAACATCCGGTTACTATCGCTATTTTCTTTAATCTGATATGGTTGCTGATTACCAGTATTACCAGCCAAATACCCATTGTTTCATTTAAATTCCTGGCAGCCCGTTTGTGGTTTGTTGTACCCTTTTATTTTCTGGGCATTGTATTGTTTAAAGATGTCAAAAATATCACCCGCTTCAACTGGCTATATGTGGCTTCTTTGATTATTGTTATCATCTATACTACTGTTCAACACGCTTCTTATGGCTTTGCTGAAAAGCAAGGGCATTGGGTAATGAAGCCTTTCTATAACGATCATACCGCTTATGGAGGCATTCTGGCTTTCTTTATTCCTGTTATGATTGGTTTTGCAATGGATAAAGCACGCTCACGTACTTACAGACTATATGCTTTACTTGCTTCTGCAATCATTTTTATAGCTTTGTTTCTCTCCTATAGCAGGGCGGCCTGGGTTAGTTTAGCTGTAGCTTTTATTGTGTTGTTTCTGATTGTTTATAAGATTAAATTCAGATGGATTATTTCAGGACTGTTGGCCCTGGTGGCTTGCTTCTTCATGTTTAAGTCTGAAATCTTATATGTTCTGGAAAAAAATAAACAAGATTCCTCGGCCAATTTTATTGAGCATGTGCAGTCTATTTATAATATTTCCTCCGATGCTTCAAATCTGGAGCGAATCAACCGGTGGCAGTCAGCATTCAGAATGTTTGCCGAGCGGCCTGTCTTAGGCTGGGGGCCTGGTACCTACCAGTTTATTTATGCTCCGTTTCAGCGGTCGAAAGAGCGTACCATTATCAGCACCAATGCAGGCGATTTGGGGAATGCACATAGTGAGTATATCGGGCCGCTTTCTGAACAGGGCTTACCAGGCTTGTTAAGCATTCTTTCCCTGATTGCAGTTATAGTTTGGACAGGTATCAGGGTATATATCAAAGCCCGAAACAGGGAAATTCGCCTATTCAGTATCATACTCGTACTTTCTCTTGTTACCTATTTTATTCATGGACTTTTGAATAATTTTCTGGATACAGACAAAGCTTCGGTTCCATTCTGGGGTTTCTTTGCCATGCTGGTGGCCTTGGATCTTTATCACAAAGACAAGACTGACGACGTGGTTGTTACTACCGATGAACCGTCTGCTGATTTAGAAAAATGATTATTCCTTCCCACACAGGCTATTTATTTTTTCTTTCATTGTAACTCTTGAGCAATTATCCCGTCTAGTTGTTGTCAACAAGTGGCTCTTACGTTTGATTCCGGACAAACCTGTGTACAATTATGGACATCAGTAAAGCGTGATGAAATTGAGAGGAACTGGCTAATAATCAGATTAACAGGTGTTTAATTTGTTGGCACGTAATTTGAAAACAAATATTTTATCCTAAGACATTGAGTTATGAAAATAGAATTAAAGGCAAATGAGGTTGTTGTGAGGGCAACAGATACGTTTCACTGCTCCGGTTCTTCTGAAACGAAAGGGAAGCTGATTATTACCAATCAGCGTATATATTTTAAGTCGCTGGAAAACGAACAGGCGCTGCCCGATTTTGAGTTATTGCCAAAAGAAATTAAGGATATTCTGTTTTACAATATCCTTAAGTTCATTCCGCGTGGTTTAGATGTCATAACAATTGACGGACGTCAATTCAGGTTTAAAGTAAAAAACCGAAATGAATGGTGCCGGCATATTGCCTCGATGTGTTAAAAAATCGAGAATTACTCAACACTATTCAGCGAGCCAATAATAGAGGGCAATTGTCTTAAAGCAGCGATTTCGCGCCATTTTTTTCTGGCTTCATCAGCCGGAATGCCAAAATATGTTTTGCCGCCTTCGAGGCTTTTTCCGACACCGGAAGTGGCCAGTATTATAGCTCCTTTGCCAATAACCAGGTCTTTGTTGATAACAACCTTGCCCCACAGTATTACATCGTCTTCGATACGGGTTACGCCTGCAATAGCGCAATGGGATCCAATGAGGCAATTGTTGCCGATATAGGTGTCATGTCCAACCTGCACATGATTGTCAAATTTGGTACCTTTCCCGATGAATGTATCTCCGGATACGCCTTTATCAATAGTGCAAAGTGCTCCCACTTCAACATTATCGCTGATAACAGTACGTCCACATGATTCAAACTTACGGTAACCTTCGGGTTTCCGTTGAAAATAATAGGCATCGGCTCCAATCACTGAATTGGAATGGATAATGACATTGTCACCCAGCACGCAATGATCATAAATGCTTGCATTAGCATGAATAATGCAATTGCGGCCTATAGTTACATGGTTTCCGATAAACGCATTGGGCTGTATGATGGTTCCTTCTCCAATTACTGCTGAAGGGCTGATAGAAGCTGTTGCTGGTTCAAAAGGTCTGAATCGTTTAACTAACGATACATATGCTGCAAAAGGGTCGGAGTGGAAGATGAGTGCTTTTCCAGCAGGGCAGGGTACCTCTTTGTTGATAATGATAGTTGTCGCCTTAGAGTTCAGGGCTTTATCATAATATTTTGGATGGTCAACAAAGGTGAGGTCGCCAGCTTCGACCATGTGAATTTCATTCAGGCCTGAAATAATGAATTCAGGGTCGCCAGCATATTTGGCGTCAATTAACTGTGAAATTGAACTCAGTGTAAATGCAGGAGAAAGTTTCATTGGATAAATTGTTAAGGTAAAAAAAACCGGGCTGTTGCAAAGCAGGCCCGGTTAAAAGTTTGTGTGTTAAATCAGGATTTTACTCTTTCTGAATACTCACTGGTGCGTGTATCCACTTTAATCCGTTCACCTTCATTGATAAACAAAGGTACGTTAACAATAGCTCCGGTGTCTACTGTAGCTTTTTTCAACGTATTGGTTGCGGTGTCGCCACGAAGTCCGGGTTCGGTATAGGTAACAGTAAGTTCAACAAAAGGAGGAAGGTCGCAATTCAGGGGAGTTTCAGTTTCAGCATGAAACAGAATTTCAACGCTTTGTCCTTCTTTAAGGAATTGCGGGGCATTGATAATAGCTTCTTCAATTGAAACCTGATCATAGGTTTCACTATGCATAAAATTATACCCGTTATCATCTTTATAGAGATACTGATATGGCCTGCGTTCAACACGGGCGATATCAATTTTTACTCCGGCACTAAAAGTATTGGGTATTACTTTGCCTGTTTTAAGATTTCTGAGCTTTGTTCTTACAAATGCAGCGCCTTTGCCTGGTTTAACATGCTGAAATTCTACCAATGAGTATAATTCACCGTTAAATTCAATACAGATGCCGTTTTTAAAATCAGCGGTTGTTGCCATAAATTCTGGTAATTGTTATTTTTGGTACAAAGGTAGCCTTTTTATCCAATTCCGCAATACCTTATGGCTTCATTTTAAAGCAGTCAGCTAAAATGATGCCCGGGTTTGCTTTATTGAAAGATGGTCGAATTTTCAAATTGCCTGGCTTTCTTGTAATCTTCAATGTTTATATTTGATGTGCAAAAAGAGTGCTCAGCAGTAATTGAATTGGAGCTTACAACAATTAAACGATCGCGCATTGTTTTGGAAACCATGTCATTATACCAGTCAATTCCGTTGTGGTCAAGATTGGTAATAGGTTCGTCAAGCAAAAGCACAGGGGTGTCGCTCATTATAGCCAGGGCCAGTTTTAGTCTTTGCTTCATGCCTGATGAAAAGTACTTTAACGGTTTGTCTGAATTCTTTTCGAGCTGGCACATTCTGATAAGTTCCGGGGTCGACATATTACGGACCAGTGGTTTCATTCTGCGGTGAAAGCAAATCATTTCAGTCAGCGAGAATTCCTCAATAAGCTCTATGTAAGGTGCCGCAATTGACATTAGCCTGAAAGCCTGCTCAGGCTTGATTTCAGCCCCTTTGAATAAATAGGTTGCTTTGCCTGTGGTTGGCATAATGGCAGATGCAATGACCTGAAGAAGTGTAGATTTTCCAGAGCCATTTGATCCCAGAATAACGACTGACTCACCTCCGGAGAGCGTGCAGTTCAGTTCGGAGAAAATCCAATCGTTGTTATATTTCTTGCCTGCTTTTTCAAGCGTGATGGTTACCATTTCAAATAGTTGTTCAGAACAGAGTTGGGTGTGTGGCTTGTTTTGCTGTTTGTATGTGCAGTGCGTTGCAGTTAAATTTGTTTGGTGTATCCTTTCATGATACCCCTGCTCGAGTTAGAGATAAACGAAATAATTTCATCACGTTCTGAAGTTGCCGGAAGATTGGCTTCAATATACTCAAGTGCCTGACTTACATTGTTTCCTTTCAGGTAAATATACCTGTAAATATCCTGGATTTCTCTGATTTTTTCAGGTGTGAATCCTCTTCGGCGCAAACCGATGGAATTAATACCAACATATGAAAGTGGTTCCCGCGCAGCTTTGGTAAATGGGGGTACATCTTTACGAACCAATGAGCCTCCTGATATCATTACATGCGACCCAATGTTAACAAACTGATGTACAGCCGATAACCCGCCAATAATTGCCCAGTCGTCAACTGTAATATGTCCTGCAAGAGTTGCTCCATTGGCCAGAATTACATTGTTTCCAACCACACAGTCGTGTGCAACATGCACATAGGCCATAAGCAAACAATTGTTTCCGACTACGGTTTCATAATTGGCTTTTGTTCCGCGGTTAATGGTCACAAATTCGCGAATCACAGTGTTGTCTCCAATTCTGACAATACTGTCTTCGTTGTTGAATTTTAAATCCTGCGGTACTGCTGAAATAACGGCTCCCGGAAATATTTTGCAGTTTTTGCCGATGCGGGCTCCTTCCATAATGGTTACATTTGAACCAATCCAGGTGCCTTCACCAATTTCAACGTTTTTTTCAATATTTACAAAGGGCTCTATTACAGTATTCTTGGCAACAATTGCCTGTGGATGCACGTAGGCTAAAGGTTGATTCATATCAGCATTTGGGTTTTTTGGTGATTTGTGCCATTAGTTCAGCTTCAGTCACAATTTTGTTGCCTACATAAGCTGTTCCACGCATATGGCTGATGCCCCTGCGAAATGGAGAAATTAGTTCGAGATGGAAAATGAGTGTGTCGCCGGGAACTACTTTTTGTCTGAAGCGCACATTTTCTATTTTCAGAAAATACGTAATGTAGTTTTCAGGATCAGGTACTGAACTCAATACAAAAATTCCGCCTGTCTGTGCCATTGCTTCAACAATTAAAACACCAGGCATTACAGGTTCGTCGGGAAAATGTCCCACAAAAAATCCCTCATTCATGGTCACATTTTTTAATCCTACAACATCGTGATCACTCATGTTGAGGATTTTGTCAACCAACAAGAAAGGAGGTCGGTGCGGAAGAATTCTCTTAATGTCGTTGATGTCGTATAAGGGAGCTTTCCTCAAATCGTAAGCCGGAATAACGGGCTGCGCATTTTCGCTTTTGATGTGATGCTTTAATAATTTGGCAAACTCGGTATTGGCATGATGTCCGGGCCTGCTGGCTATTACATGGCCTTTTATGCGGGTTCCGACTAACGAAAGATCGCCGATGACATCCAGCAGTTTATGTCTGGCTGGTTCGTTCGAGAAGTGCAGCTCGAGGTTGTTCAGTATGCCTTCTTTTAATACTTCTACCCTTGGTTTGTTGAAAAATTTGGCTAAGCGATCTAACTCATCCTGTTCTATTAGCCGGTTGACAAAGACAATGGCATTGCTTAAATCGCCACCTTTAATCAGATCGTTCTTTATCAGGTATTCAAGCTCATGTAAAAATACGAATGTGCGGCAGGCGCTTATTTCTGAGGCGAAATCGTTGATATGACTCAAATGGGCATTTTGAGTACCTAAAACTTTGGTGTCATAATCAATCATTACCGAAACCTTGTATGTTTCATCCGGCAGTATCAGCAATTCGATATTCTTTTCAGGATCGGAGTAACGCAGAACTTCTTTGATTTTGAAGTATTGCCTCTCGGCATTTTGCTCAACTATACCTGCTTTTTCAATGGCTTCAACATAAAATCTCGAACTGCCGTCAAGTATTGGTGTCTCGGTACAATCAAGATCTATCAGCACATTGTCCAAATCCATACCAGTGAGGGCAGCTAATACATGCTCAATGGTACTTACTTTAGTGCCGTTATGTTCCAGACTTGTACCGCGCGATGTATCCACTACGTGGTCGGCATCGGCATCAATAACAGGCTGACCAGGCAGATCAATTCTGCGAAATTTAAATCCATGATTTTCCGGAGCAGGTCTGAATGTTAATGTAACATCTTTTCCGGTATGAAGTCCTGCACCTGATATGGTTGCAGCTTCTTTTAACGTTTTTTGTTTTTCTGACATACGGCTGGCAAAATTACAAAATTTTATTATACAGAAACTCTTATTTATTTGGTTGCAAATCAGCGCATAAGGGAGAATAGTGGCAATGAAACCGCTATTTTCCTAGCTTTTTTTCCAGTTCGCTTACCCTGTTGGCAAGTTTGGGGAGGTTCCTGAAGTAGACATATGATTTTTTATATACCGAGATGTCAAATGCAGGGCTGCCCATCATAATCGAATCAGCCGGAACTGTTGACGAAATGCCCGATTGTGCTGCAATTTTTACATTATCACCCACCTCGAGGTGGCCAATTATCCCAACTTGTCCGCCTATCATACAATTTTTGCCCACTTTTGCCGAGCCGGCAACGCCTGATTGTGCAGCTATTACTGTGTTTTCGCCAATTTCAACATTGTGTGCTATCTGAATCAGATTGTCAATTTTTGCTCCTTTGCGGATAATGGTCGAGCCCAGTGTTGCCCTGTCAATGGTGGTGTTGGCTCCAATTTCAACGTTGTCTTCAATGATAACGTTTCCAATTTGGGCTACTTTTTGGTAATGATTGTCGCTTTGAGGGGCAAAACCGAAGCCATCAGCTCCAATCACCACTCCGGCATGAAGAGTGCATGATGCGCCTATCTGGCAATCATGATAAATCTTTACTCCTGCATAAATAATGCTGTCTTTCCCGATTGTCACATTGTCTCCAATTGTGCTGTTGGGGTATATTTTGGCATTGTCGCCAATCACTACATTTTCTCCGATACTGACAAATTCAGCAATGTAACAATTGGCTCCTGCTTTTGCGCTTTCAGCAATGTAAGCATGTTTTGAGATGCCTGTTTTGTTTTGTCTTATCTGATTGTAAGCTTCAAGCATCTGCGCAAATGCATTATAGGCATTTTCAACCCTGATTAATGTGCAGTTAAGAGGGCGCTCGGCCATGAAATCAGTGTTTACAATAACGACTGAAGCTTCAGTGGAATAAATGAAGTGCGTGTATTTGGGGTTTCCTAAAAACGAGATGGAGCCAGGTTCGCCCTGTTCAATTTTTGAAAGTTTATACACTTCGGTTGATGGATTGCCGTCAACTTTTCCGTTGATGAGCGCTGCAATTTCGCTGGCGGTGAATTTCATAATTGGCTTTAAGGTTATGGTGTTTGTGATAGTTGATGGTGCTCGGTTGTTGTTTAATGCCTGATATTAGGTATTTTATCTATCAGACTAAAACATTTTTCAAGACTTTATAGTTTTCGGATAACACACAAAGTGTTTTGTTACGGTGCTGGTAAGCAATGAAATGTTTAATTGGTCTGACGATTCTGCAATATCACTCACCTTACCATCGCGTTGAAGCAGGCTTATTTTATCGCGTTCAGGAACATAGGCATTGTTGGTAATGATTCCGCTTGCAAAAAGGTAAGAGGTTTCTTCAGGAGTGATTTTAGGAAATGCACGGGCAATTGACTGGTTAATGGAAAGAATTTCTGAGCCTGAAAACGCCTGGTTGCGAAGTTCAATTTTAAATAAATGACGGTTAACCAGTGCCTGGCTCAGGTATGACAGGATAAAGTCAGGATGATGCATCCAGACTTTTATGCTTGTAAATACATCATGATCGTCTAACTGTGCAAATTTTTCAAGCAAATGCGCATTCCCGGCAAAATCGTTGTATGTGTAGTGATGTTGCAAAAATTCAGTAAACACAGGTGTTGCAAATAGAGATACGCCTGCTTCGACAAGTTTTTTTGCTCTTTTCAAAAGATTGATCAGTACATTTTCTGCCGCAACAACTGTTTTGTGATAATATACCTGCCAGTACATTAAACGGCGGGCAACAATAAATTTCTCAATGGAATAAATACCCTTGTCTTCAACCATCAGCTCGTCATCGTGTATGGTTAGCATTTTAATAATGCGTTCGGTATTAATCACGCCTTCTGATACGCCTGTATAAAAACTGTCGCGTTTCAGATAATCCAGCCTGTCCATGTCAAGCTGACTGGAAACAAGCTGATGCAAAAAGTGTTTTTTATAGCTGTTGGTAAATATGCTCAGAGCCAATTCAAGCCGGCCGCTAAATTGCTGGTTAAGGCTTTGAATCATAAGTGCCGAAAGTTCCTCATGACTGATTCCTTCCGCAATGCTATGTTCCAGTGCATGTGAGTAAGGGCCATGTCCAATATCATGCAATAAAATAGCAATGAGCGTGGCTTCGGCTTCTTCATCTGTAATTTTAAAACCCTTCAGTTTGAGGGTGTCAATGGCTTCCTGCGTAAGATGCATGGCGCCCAGCGCATGATGAAAACGGGTATGTAAGGCTCCCGGATATACGATTCCGGCCATACCAAGTTGTCTGATTCGGCGTAATCGTTGAAACCATGGGTGTTCAATTAAATCGAACAACAACTCTGGCGAAATGGTGACAAACCCGTGAACGGGGTCGTTGACTATTTTTCTTTTGTTGCGGGAATTCTGGATCACGATTTGCCTTATCTTTGTAGATGCGAAATTATGTTAAATTATATGCCGGTTACATACTAAAAACCAATTATCGGCATTATAATTGAGATCATAAAACGACCGGGCAAATTTACTGATTTTACAAGCCCGAAACTCAAACAATTTACACTTATAATTCTTGACATGGAGAATATAACCATATTATGGGCCGATGATGAAATTGACCTTTTGAAACCACATATCATGTTTCTTAAAGATAAGGGATATGATGTTTATACAAGTAACAATGGTGTTGAGGCTATTGAAATCCTCAAATCCCGGCCTTTTGATATTGTTTTTCTTGATGAACAAATGCCCGGCTTGTCAGGTATTGAAACTCTTCTTCAAATGAAGAATGCTTTTCCCAACTTGCCGGTTGTTATGATTACAAAAAGTGAAGAAGAGTCGATTATGGAGGAAGCCATTGGTTCGAAAATTTCAGATTACCTGATTAAACCGGTAAATCCCAATCAGATATTGCTTAGCCTCAAGAAAAACCTTGATAACAAAAAGTTAATCAGTGAGAAAACTACATTCAACTATCAGCAGCAATTCAGAAATATTGGCATGGAAATCAGTAACCGGCTGAATTTTAATGAATGGATGGATGTTTACCGGAAGCTGATTTATTGGGAACTTGAATTGGAAAAATCAAAAGACAGCGGCATCATTGAAGTGCTAAAAATGCAGAAGGATGAGGCGGGTCAGGTTTTTAGCCGTTATGTTGAACAAAATTATATGGAATGGATACAGGGTAAAACGCAGGATCACCCTGTTATGTCGCATACCTTACTGAAGGAAAAACTGATGCCTTTGGTGGAAGAGAACCAAAGCCTGTTTTTTATCCTTATCGATAATCTGCGTTACGACCAATGGAAGATTTTGCAGCCAATAGTTGAAGAATATTTCAGGGTTGAACGTGATGATATCTATTTCAGCATTCTGCCTACTACCACGCAATATGCACGTAATGCTTTGTTTTCAGGACTCATGCCAACCGAGATTGAGAAAAAGTATCCGCGCTATTGGGTGAATGAGGATGACGAAGGCACTAAAAATCAATTTGAATCTGAATTGTTAGGCGAGCAATTGAAAAGGTACGGACGTGACATAAAGTATTCTTATCATAA
Organism: Lentimicrobiaceae bacterium; assembly: GCA_020636745.1. Lineage (NCBI taxonomy): Bacteria > Pseudomonadati > Bacteroidota > Bacteroidia > Bacteroidales > Lentimicrobiaceae > Lentimicrobiaceae bacterium. The sequence continues at coordinate 613,826 of JACJXH010000001.1, forward strand.
AATTCTTAATCTGGCAGCCGGCCGAAAATTGGTTGAAACAATGCCCAACCTGCTGGGGAACAGGCTGAATGTTATTGTTTACAATTTTGTTGATATGCTTTCTCATGCACGTACCGAAATGGAAGTAATACGTGAATTGGCTGATGATGAAGCCGCTTATCGTTCAATTACCGTTTCATGGTTTGAGCATTCACCGCTTCTGGAGATTATCAAATTTTTATCAGACCGGAAAATTACGACAGTTATCACCACTGATCATGGTTCAGTAAAAGTTGATGCCCCTGTTAAAATTATAGGAGATAAAGCCACAAACACAAACCTGCGTTATAAAACGGGAAGGAGTTTAAGCTATAATCGTAAGGAAGTATTTGAAGTGAAGAATCCGGCTGATGTTTATCTGCCAAAAACCAATGTGAGCTCAAATTATGTTTTTTGCCGGAATTCCGATTTCTTTGCATATCCTAACAATTACAACTATTATGTTAACTATTATCGCAATACCTTCCAGCATGGAGGTATTTCGATGGAAGAAATAATGGTGCCTTTTATCACCTTAAAACCCCGATAAAACACAATGAGTACTCATGAATTTCACTGTACTGATCTTCTTCAACTTGACGAAGTAGCCTCCGCCATCATACGGCAATATCCCAATGGCAGAATTTTTACTCTTTCAGGGCCAATGGGAGCCGGAAAAACCACTTTTATACAAGCTGTATGCAAGGTTTTACAGGTTAAAGATATTGTAAACAGTCCTACTTTTTCAATTGTAAATGAATATCTTACTGAAGAGGGAAAAAGTGTTTTCCATTTTGACCTGTACCGCTTACGTAAGCAGGAAGAACTGATGGATATTGGCTATGAGGACTATTTTTATTCAGGAAATATTTGTTTTGTAGAGTGGCCCGAGATGGCTGCCGAACTTATTCCTGAAGATGCTGTACAGATCAGCATCCGTGTAAACGAATCGGATCAGACCAGAATGTTTCTTGTAAATGCTCCTGTCATTAAATAGCGCAATTGTCTCTTTTTTTTGTAAATTAGCCATTGTATCAGGAGGTATTAATCAGGGAAAATGGAAGAACAAAAGCGGGATTTTATTATGTTTCCGGCGCACTCAGCCGGATTGATGCCACAGGAGGAGAGGCTTGAGATTCCGAATAAAGCCTGCAAGCTCAGCATTGGTATTCCCAAAGAAACAGCATTTCTCGAAAATCGCATTTCTTTGGTTCCTGAAGCTGTTGCCTTATTGGTAAACGAAGGGCATAAGGTTATTGTTGAAAATGATGCCGGAGCTGCAGCACATTATTCAAACAATCAATACAGCGATGCAGGGGCTGAAATTGCATACGATTCCTCAACGGTATTTCAGTCAGATGTTTTAATAAAGGTAGCTCCGGCTACTTTAACTGAAATAGAGATGATGAAAGGCAAACAGGTTTTACTTTCGTCGTTGAATCTGGCAGGTTTATCTGATGGATATTTCAGGCAACTGGCAGCAAAAAGAATTACTGCAATTGCTTTTGAGTATATAAAAGACAGGGATAGCAATTATCCGGTCATCAGAGCCATGAGCGAAATTGCCGGAAATACTTCTATTCTGATTGCTGCCGAATACCTGAGCCACCCTGACTATGGCCGTGGACTAATGTTTGGAGGGCTCAGCGGAATCTCTCCAACCGAAGTGGTTATTTTGGGCGCCGGAACTGTTGGTGAATTTGCAACCCGTGCAGCTATGGGTATGGGTGCAATGGTTAAGGTCTTTGACAGCTCTGTTTACCGGCTCCGCAGGTTGCAAAATAATATTGGTACCCGGATTTTTACCAGTGTTATTCAACCTCAGCCTCTTAGCGATGCCTTGCATACTGCTGATGTAGCCATCGGAGCTATCCGCTCGCAGGCAGGTCTTTCTCCTGTGTGTGTGTCGGAAGGAATGGTTCAGCAAATGAGAGCCGGCGCAATAATTATAGATGTGAGTATTGATCAGGGCGGGTGTTTTGAAACTTCAGTACTCACCGATCATAAAAAACCCGTTTTTGAAAAATATGGTGTAACGCATTATTGCGTTCCGAATATTGCATCAAAAGTGCCCCGCACTGCCTCGCGCGCGCTCAGCAACCTGCTTGCTCCCATTATCCTTAAAATTGGTGAAGAAGGAGGTATCAGTAATATTTTACGGGCTGACAGCGGGGTGCGCCATGGAGTTTACCTTTATAACGGGATTTCGACCAATCGTTATATCAGCGAATATTTTCATTTGCCACACAAGGATATTGAATTGCTTATTGCTGCTTTTCACTGATGAAAAGTGCGTTGGGTGCACTTTGATTGCTTCATCGTAAAATATAGAATTAAGAAAGGGTGTGTTGAATTTATTTCAACACACCCTTTCTTATTGTTTTGAATTTTCGCTGCTAAATTGTAAAGTGGCCAATATAGTTGTGAGGGCTTAATGCTCTCAATTCGTTTTTGATTTTATCGTTCACATTAAGACCGTCAATAAAAACAGCGATGGTTTCAGCTGTAATTTTACTGTTGGTACGGGTGAGTTCTTTCAGTGCTTCATATGGTTTGGGGAATCCTTCGCGCCGCAAAATTGTTTGAATGGCTTCTGCAACTACAGCCCAATTGTTTTCAAGATCGCTGTACAATTTCTCTTCATTCAGCACAAGCTTGCTGAGGCCTTTAAGAATTGATTTAATGGCAATAATGCTATGAGCTACAGGAACTCCAATGTTTCTGGTAACAGTTGAATCTGTCAGGTCGCGCTGCAGGCGTGAAATGGGTAATTTAGCTGAAAGATGCTCAAACAGCGCGTTGGCAATACCCAGATTGCCTTCAGCATTCTCAAAATCAATTGGATTTACTTTATGAGGCATGGCCGATGAGCCCACTTCTCCGGCTTTGATTTTTTGTTTAAAGTAATCCATTGATACATATGCCCAAATGTCACGGCTTAAATCAATCAAAATAGTATTGATGCGTTTAAGTGCGTCAAATAAAGCTGCCTGATTGTCATAATGCTCTATCTGGGTAGTTACTTTTTGTCTTTCAAGGCCTAAATGATTGCGGGTGAAATGATCGGCAAAGGCAAACCAGTCAATTTCAGGATATGCAGCATAGTGTGCATTCATATTGCCGGTTGCGCCTCCGAATTTTGCCGTAAAAGGAACCGCTTTTAATTGTTTTATTTGTTGTTTCAGTCGTTCGGCAAATACATAAAATTCTTTTCCAACAGTGGTAGGAGAGGCCGGCTGACCGTGTGTGCGAGCCAGCATGGGTATCTGTTTCCAGCTTTTGGCCTTGATGGTCAGTTTTTTAACCAAATCTTCAAGAACCGGCAGAATTACATCGTCAAGTGCAAGCCTGAGCGCATAAGGGCTGGCTGTGTTGTTAATGTCTTGCGATGTTAACCCGAAATGGAGGAATTCTTTATACTTTCCTAGTCCTATCTTATCGAACTTTTTCTTTAAATAGTATTCTACTGCTTTTACATCATGGTTGGTGATGGCTTCAATTTCTTTAACATCAGCAGCATCCTGAAATGTGAAATCGCGGCACAATGCTCTCAGGTTATCGTAATCAGCAATAGTAATAGCTTTAAGCTGAGGCAAAGGAATATTGCACAGTGCAATAAAGTATTCAACCTCAACAAATACACGATAGTTGATTAATGCAGCTTCTGAAAAAAAATAGGTCAGGCCTTCTACCTGTTTTCTATAACGACCATCAACGGGTGATATCGCATTTAATGTAGTTAATTCCATGGGGTTCTTATTTAAAGCAATGGTCAAAAGTAAGCAAGCAATGTTAACTAATGCAATTTTTTTTGTTTTTTTTTAGCTTAAGCAGCTCTTTATTGCGTTAATGTATTGTTTTTGAGGCTCTCCTATGATGAGCCATGCGCTTTATTTTACTTAAATTGACTATTTGAGGGTGTATATTTTCATTGTATCAGGCATTTTGCTCACATTCCCAAAGGTTCATCTATAATCAGAACCTCAGTTGGTGTATGCACTGGCCTTTTACGGATGATGGTATATGCGCGGCAACCTCTGGCTGCAGATTGGCAATTATGACAAATGCCGTCATGTGTGCAGGGCGTTTCACGTTCAAGCCGTTTCATATTCATGGGTGCTGCCAATTGCTCAATTCTTTCAAAAGCGGCGGCTTCGTCTTTTACAACTTTATTTATGCCTGCTACCACAATTACTTTTCGCGGGCCAAAAATCATAGCGGCCACCCGGTTGCCATAGCCATCAACATTGATTAGGGTTCCTTCTGTTGTGATAGCATTACTGCTGCAGATAAAAATATCACTGGTGAGTTCCTGTCGCATGGTTTCCAGTTTTTCCTCGTCGTTAAGTTCCGGATTTCCATGATCAATCAGTATTGCGCCCAGGGCTCTGGCTTTCTCTCTGATTTCCATTGATCTGATGGTCATGGAACCTCCAAAAGCTATTTTCATTCCGGGTTTTATCTGGTTGCAGATATGTGTGGTGGCATCAGCCAGATGGTCAAAGAATTTTGCATCAAACTGATTGCGGTTCAGGCTTTCAACTGTTCGCTTGCCTATGGTTTTTGTGTGCCATTGATGATAGTGCTCCATCGCTGTTTTTTTTGCAAATATACTCCCCAATTGCCAGAATAAAAAAGAGCCGGCTATTATGCCGGCTCTTTAAAAGATAATATTGAAGATTATGAAATTTTACTGAAAACATCGCGGATAATTTCGCTATAACGGTCGTTGTACAGAATTACACACCATACCTGAAGCAAAATAACCTCTTCCTTTTTAAGCCAATGCAATGATTTGATTAACTCTTTCTTAAAAAGTTCGCGATTGAAACTAACTTTTTGAAGCACTGTTTTTGTGTATTCCAACATCGTTTAGTGTTTTTATAAATGAAACAACTTTCTGAGTGCAATCGTTTGAAATATTAACGCTATCGTTGCTGTCTTGTTGTTTAAAAACCTGATTTTAACATTTTTTTAGCATTGGTCACACATGGCATAAGCCTCGGTCTTTAGTTTAGCGGCTTTGTGCAATGGTATGACTTTTATAGAGCGGGTAAGTAGTAAAAAAACCGATGGCGTCGTGGCTGATGTTGCCTGAAATATTAGATGGAGGACCGCTGAAAAGTGGTGTTTGAAATCCTGATTGCATTTGAAGCTGCATAACAAATGTGTAATATTCTTCAGTAATGCGTGAACTTTCAACACTCATTTGATCGCCTGGCTCCACTTTTTCAAGGGGGTTTGATTGATCCAGAAATCCTACGCCAATACCGTTGGTGTAATTGCCATTGAAAAATCTGTCATCGGTTACCAATACTTTATTCAGCGAATCAGATAATAAAACCCCATTCCTGTAAATCCGGAACATGTAAAAATCTTTGGTAGGAGGATCCTGTGCATAACATTTTATTTCATAATACCCCTTACTGCTGATATCGTCGCGGTAGACAGCTTTTATAGAATCGAGCACGAGGCCGGGGTAGCAATATGATTGAGCTGAATAGTTCTGTTGGCCACTAATAGGTGAGTCCAGGCTGATGTTCAGTTTGTAGGTGCGGCCGGGAATGGCCTTGTAATGCAGTGGCGTTTGATAAACGCCTGGCTCTGATTCGCTTAATGTGATGGTTGATTCGCCGTCATCAATGGTAACAACTGCGTTACTAACTGCCGGTGGTTTTTCTGAATAATAATAGCTGCTGGTTTTGGTGAGCTTAATAAAATGAGGAGTGGAGTCGGTTGTGATAATTCCTTCAACTACCAAACGGGCATAACTGTCGTCCAACTCTATATCAATACGCTCAGTGCAGGAAGCTGCCATAAAGAATAGGGCGGATATCATCAGCAGCACTTTGATCCGTGATTTTATGTTGCGATATTTCATTTTATTGCCAGATTAAAATTTGAAATTGTAAGTGATAGCAGGTATTATGCTGAACAGGTATGTTTTTTCAGCATAGGTTTCGGCAGTATTGCCTTGTTCCTGAACAAAATTTATTGCCCAGGCGTTTTTACGGCCATAGGCATTGTAAACAGAAAAATTCCATTCGCCCTGCCATCTGCGTTCCTTTTTATTTTTTCCTTTAACAGTGAAAGAAAGATCAAGGCGATGGTAATCAGGCAAGCGATAGGCATTGCGGGCACTGTAAACCGGCACAATTACATTTCCTATGACAGCCCGGCCGGTTGGAAAGGTTACCGGAGCTCCTGTTGCATAAACCCAGTTTGCCGACAAAACAGCCCTTTCATTAAATTCATAGTTCAATACAACGGAAATATTGTGAGGCTTCTCATAAGGGGCTCTGTATGAATTCCCGTTGTTAATTGCTGCAATTTTCCTGCGTGTGGCCGACCATGTATAGCTTACCCATCCGTTAAGTTTTCCGCTGTTCTTTTTTGCCATCAATTCCAGACCATAGGCCAGTCCGGTGCCGGTTCGAAGTTCACCCTCTAACTCCGGATTAAGCAAAAGTTCTGCATTGTCTTTAAAATCAATAACATCTGTCATGGTTTTATAATAAATTTCAGCAGAAGTTTCAATCGTATTCTCTTTCAGATTTCTAAAATATCCGATAGCAAACTGATTGGCTTTTTGAGGTTTTACATTAGGGCTGCTTGGAAACCATAAATCAAGCGGGGTGCCGGCTGTTGAGTTTTGTGCAAGGTGAATGTACTGAACTGTACGCGAGTAACTTGCCTTTATTGAGGCCTTGTTTGAAAGCATGTAGTTGATGCCAATTCTGGGTTCAAGAGCTGCGTAAGTGTTAAAAATTTTTCTTTTACCATATGTAGTAGAATCGGTAACGATGTAGTTGTTATAATTGTAAACAGTACCCGGGCCGATATTTTGAAAGGCTGAAAGCCTTACTCCGTATTTGATCAGCAAATTGTCAGTGATTTTTTGTTCATTGCTGGCATACAGGCCGTATTCCAATGCATAGTTGCGTTCAAGTTTAAATTCGGTGTACAAACTCTCACTTCCTGTGCCTTTTGCGTTTCCAGGGTCAAATGTATGTACAATAGCCGAGGCTCCAAAACGAATGGAATTCCGAGGGCTGGCATACCATGAGAAATCAGCTTTTAAACTTTGGTTCTGCATTTTTGATTTCCACAGAAAAGAGTTGGCGTTTCCGTCGGGTGTACCCAGTTGATAATCATACATACTGTGTATGAAGGTAAAATTGGAGAATAGCTTTTGCGAAAAGAGATGGTTCCAGCGCAAAGTACCGGTTTGGTTGCCCAAACTCATGCGTGCAAAATTGTTGCTGAATACGTCGCGACCAAAATAACCTGATAAAAAGATGCGGTTACGGTCGTTAATTTTATGATTTACTTTTGCGTTAAAATCATAGAAATACAATATGTTGTCCCTGATGTCCTTGTTTTTGGCGAAGGGGAGGAAAATATCTACGTAAGTCCTGCGACCTGCTAATAAAAATGAGGTTTGGTCTTTTTCAAGCGGGCCTTCAACGGTTAGCCGGCTCGATATAGTGCCAATTCCGCCAGTTGCAGTGAGTGTTTTTTGATTTCCATCTTTCATGCGGATATCAAGCAGCGATGATAAGCGACCACCGCTTGATGCCGGAATGTCGCCTTTGTAAAGGGTTACATCTTTTATGGCATCGTTATTAAAAACCGAGAAAAATCCAAGCAGATGTGAAGCGTTGTAAACAATTGCTTCGTCGAGCAATATCAGGTTTTGGTCAGGGCCTCCGCCTCGCACACTGAATCCTGATGAACCTTCGGCAGTTGACTGCACTCCTGGAAGCATCTGAATGGCTTTGATAATGTCTACTTCGCCCATCAGTGCCGGAATCCGGTTGATGGTTTTTATATCCATTCTTACAACACTCATTTCCGGTTTGCGAATGTTTTCATCGGGCCGTTCTCCTGTTATAATAACTTCCTTTAACTTTTGTTCTTTTGTTGAAAGTTCAATATTGATAGTTGTATTCTCTTGCAAATCAATTGCTTTCTCAATCGGAGAAAATCCAATAAATGAATAAATAATGGTATATCGACCCGGATTCAGACTAATAGAATAAAACCCGTATACATTGGATGTTGTACCTGTTTTGATTTCTTTGATATAAATTGTTGCTCCGATCAATTCTTCACCGGTTTGTTTTTCTTTTATATTGCCGCTTATGGTAAATCGTTTGCCCCCTGTTTCATCCGGAAAGGTAAAAGCCATTGCTGTGTTAAGCAAAATAAGTTGCAGAGATATTATAATCAGGTATTTGAGTTTCATTTGTAAATAGTGGTATTTAAGCGTGAATTTTACCAGGTTTATTGTTTATTTTCCAAATCCGCCAAAAAGCAAACCTATGGTTGCATGAGGTTGAGAAAAATCGGTATTTTGAAAATATTTTTTTTCCTGCCCCAGCTGGTTTACGTATGTTTTATCCAGGCCGCTGACAAACCTGTATCCTACGCCAATATTAAGTTTAAACCAGCGGTAAAGATTTAACTCAATTTCAGCCTGAGGATTAAAAACAAACACAACATCGTTCATAATGTTGTCATGCCAGTCAATATGATAGTCTCTTTCAGCCAGGCTTATGCTACCCCATCCGATTTTTGTACTTAATCCAAAATGAACCGCATTTTTAGGTTGATGAATGTAACCCAGCCACAAGCCTCCATATCCGAAGTCGGTTCTTACATCATAAAATGTAGAGATGTTGCCAAAATCATTTTCCATCTGAAGCTGTTTTAATCTGTGATCAGAACTCAGCCCTTCACCAAAAATGCCGGCAAAAAAAGTTTGATTAAAAAGTACGGCTCCACCGCCACCTGTAAGAACAGCCGGCTCGTTTGTTATTTGCGAAAAACTTAGGGTAGGCCCTCCAAAACCACTGATTTTGATGTTTTTTCCTGATAGGAGATATTGGGTTTCCTGGTTATTCTGCCCCAAAGCAATTACTGTGTAAAGCAGCAGAAAGAAAAATATCAGAATGGATGCAATGGTGTTGAGTTTTTTTAAGGATATCATCAGTTTTGAGATTAAGTTTACTTGTGCAAAAATAGATCTCAGTAATGATACCCCCTCATCAGAATCGGTAGAAGGGCATTTTGGCAGGATGAATTACTCAATCTGACGGATGAATTGTCAGCGCAGAGTGTATAAAAACGCAAATCAGGCGAGTTTTCTTCGCTTTAATTCGGTTTGAATAAGTAAAAGCTCCCGGCTGGTCTGACCAGCGATGGAGGTGTTTTCTTCGGCCCGGCGAATAAGGTATGGCATCACTGATTTAACGGGCCCATAAGGGACATATTTGGCCACATTAAAACCTGCATTTGCCAGATTGAAGCTGATGTGGTCGCTCATGCCAAATAATTGTGCAAACCAGATGCGCCTGTCATCACGGGGAATGTTTAGCCTGTCCATTTCGTTTGCCAGCAACTGATTGCTGTTTTCATTGTGCGAACCGCAAAAAATTTCAACAACATCAAGGTTGTTCACTGAAATGTTTAATGCTTCATCAAAGGCCTTGTCAGTGGCAGCTTTGTTGGGATGAATTGGAGACGGATAGCCCATTTCTGCCGCCCTGAACCGCTCTTTTTCCATGTAGGCGCCTCTCACAAACTTCACACCAAGAAAATATTTCCCTTCTTTTGCCTTGCTGATGCTTTTTTTCAGAAATGCAATCCTGTCATGCCTGTACATCTGCAGGGTATTAAATACAATGGCTTTTTCTTTGTTGAATTTTTGCATCATGCTTTCAACAACTTCATCAACCAGATGCTGATACCAGCTGTCTTCCGCGTCAATCATAAGCGGCACCCCTGACTGACTGGCTGCACTGCAAAGTATTTCTATTCTGTTTTTAAATTTTTCAAACTCGGCCAACATGATATTGTTCAGTGGCTTATCAGGAGAGGCTTCGTCAAGCAATTTGTGAGAAGCAAATGCCGTGGGCTTGAAAACAGCAAAAGGAATGTGTGGGTTTCCGGCGGCATTTTTTATAGAGCGCAATGTTTCGTCAAGCGTAAGCTGCATGCTTTTTTCATCGTGTTTTCCTTCAACAGAATAATCGAGAATGGAATGTACCCTGTAATTTGCCAAATTATTGACTACAGGTTCACAGTCGCTTAGGGTAAATCCGCCTACAAAATGACTGTAGATGGTTGGTTTTACAGCCCAGTCAACTGGAATGCCGGTTTGAAGTGCGAAATTCATTAATACTTTGCCGGTTTTAACAATCCAGGGCTTCGATAAAGTTTGAAAGAGCAAACGGGCTTTGCGTAAATCATGCCCGGAATAGTGCCTGAAGGCAATCTCAGTGTTGTCGAATCCGGAAATCAGAGGCTCCATAAATGGCTGCTTTTTTTTGCCAAATGTACAAATTCACATTAAATATTATGGGCATGGATAAACGTTTTACATTTTTTACTGTTTAATAGTAAAAACTTGTAAGTTTGCAATATGGCGAAGAAATTGCATACACTTGAGATAGCAGGAAGCCCCGTTTATGTAGGTCAGGGGGTGTTTGAAAAGTTACAGACCAACCTCAGTTCTGAATTGTCGTCAAAAGAAACCTTTTTTCTTTTAGCCGATGACAATACAATGAGAGATTGTTATCCGCTGCTGGTAGAAATGGTACCACAGCTTGAGAAGGCCTATAAAATTATTATTTCACCCGGTGAGGATCAGAAAACTTTGCAAACCTGTGAAAAAATCTGGAATCAGATGGCTGTAGCTGGTGCAAATCGCAATTCGTTGCTTTTTAATCTGGGTGGAGGTGTGATTACTGATATGGGAGGATTTGCTGCTTCTGTGTTTCACAGGGGTATGTCCTTTATCAACATCCCTACAACGCTTATGTCCATGATTGATGCTTCTCACGGTGGAAAAACTGGCGTTGACCTTTATTCATTGAAAAATCAAATAGGCTTGTTTTCGAAATCGGCAGGGGTTTATGTGTGGCCCGGTTTTTTAAATACATTGCCTCACAGGCAGATGCTTTCAGGTTATGCCGAAATGATGAAGCATGCGCTTATTGCTGACGCCAATTTCTGGAAAAGACTTACTCGCCTGCCCATGGCTGTCATCAGCAATTGGGAGGAATTTATTCTGGAGGCCATTCAGATAAAAAGCAAGATTGTGAATCGGGATCCTAACGAAACCGGGGTGCGCAGGCTGCTTAATTTTGGTCATACAATGGGGCACGCTTTTGAAACATATTCATTACGTCATGACGAATCGTCGTTAACTCATGGTGAAGCCGTGGCTATGGGAATGATATGTGAAGCATATATTTCATACAGGATTCTCGGATTTGACCATACACAGCGCGATGAACTTGTTAAACAGATTTTGCTGAATTTTAATCACTATAAAATCCCGACAACGGCCATTGATGAGCTGGTTGAAATAACCAATTATGACAAAAAAAACCGCAAAGGTCGTCTGAATCTTACTTTACTGCGTGATATAGGTAAAGCGGTTGAAGGTCATCATTGTGAGCTGGCTCTTGTTCGCGAATGTCTTTTCAGGTATACCGATTTTAGCCGGCATGTTCCTGTTGAAGGATAAGCTCACTGCTTAAATCCATTGAATTGGTTGTGGATGCAATTGAGAGTAAAATTTATTTCTCCGGGTAGATTCGGCTCTGCGATAGAATGCGTCTGGTAATGAGCGTTCTGAATCTGGAATCATCCTCTTTGATAATGTCAATGTTCATGGCAAATATCCAGGTGTTGTCAGCAGCTTTCACAAAGCCGGTGTACCAGCCAATTTGATGGGCAATTCTGGCTGCCCAGCCGGTTTTGGCATACAAACTGCGCCCTGGAACTGAGTCAACAAACATCATGTTTTTTACCTGTTTTTGCACTGACTTGTCAAATGGCAGCTCTTCCAGATAAAGCGACTTGACAAAGGCTAACTGTTCCATAGCCGAAATGGCAATATCACCTTCCAGCCAGAAATTATCTATCTGAGGCCCGGTTTTCATGTTTCCATATCTGCATTTTGTAAGCCAGTTTTCTATGGCTTCGCGACCTGAGCGGCGGGCCAGCTCCTGATAAACCCATATAGCAGATACCCGGAAAGCCTCCTCTAAGGTAAGATCGTGATTCCAGGCTTCAACACTGCGCTTTGTGCCATCCCATTTGAAAATTTCGTCTTTTCCGTTTACTGCTTTTTCTTGTAACCCAATCAAAGCATTCATTATTTTAAAGGTAGATGCCGGCAAATAAGGCACATTGGCTCTGGATTGATTTAAAATTGTGTATTCCTCAGATTTTACGTTATAAAGCACAAATGTTCCGCTTACACCAAACTCTTTATAAATCATGCCCCATGCAAGTGTGTCTGATGCAGTTGATTGTGCTTTCAGGCCCGAGAATGCAGATAAGAGCATTAATAAAACAGCGAATTTTACGATAGAGTCTTTTTTCATGATTCTGCAATTTCCGGGGTTTTGAGATTATAATCTTTTTATGCCCTAACACAAAAATCCGGGAATTAATTGTTTGTTTCTGAAATTGACTGCTTCAACTCCTGAAAGACAGATGCATTCTTTGCCGGATTCAAATTTTTCAATTTCGTTGATAATTCCGCAAATATAGCGTAGGTTTGTTCTAAAATTGCATATTCATGATTGTTGATATTTTTATCCCCTGCTTTATTGATCAGCTTTACCCTGAAACCGGTTTTAACATGGTAAAAGTGCTTGAAAAAGCGGGCGTTGGCGTTAGGTATAACAAAAACCAGACTTGTTGCGGGCAGATTGCTTTTAACAGTGGTTTTTGGGATCACGCCAAATCGATGGGCGAAAAGTTTATTCATGATTTTAAGGATTGTCAGTATGTGGTGGCTCCCTCAGCTTCCTGTGTGGGCATGGTAAGAAATTACTACGATGAGATGTTTTATAATTCAGCTTTGCACAATGAATACAGATTGCTGAGGAAGAATATATTCGAAATATCTGATTTTCTGGTCAATGTATTGCATGTCAGAGATGTTGGGGCTACTTTTAATCACCGCATTACTTATCACGATAGTTGCGCTGCACTGCGCGAATACGGCCTAAAGGATGAACCACGAATTTTGTTAAGTCACGTGCGTGGTATCGAATTGATTGAAATGGAGGAGACGAATGTTTGCTGTGGTTTCGGAGGCACTTTTTCGGTAAAACATGAGGCTGTTTCAACGGCTATGGGCGATCATAAACTTCAGCAGGCGCTTAAAACTGGTGCTGAGTATATTGTTTCAACTGATGCTTCCTGTCTGATGCATCAGGAAGGAATTATTCAAAAGCAGAATTTACCATTAAAAACCATTCACCTCGTTGATATACTTGCTTCCGGCTGGGACGAATTATAATTCTATTCGTTTTTTCATGTGTATCCATGAACGGATCTGGGATTGAATAATGCCTTGTCTGTCAATTAAAAAAACGATTGGCCCCTCGCCGTTTTTAATCATTTTATGAAGTTTTTTCTTCTCTTTCTCAGTCAGTACTATTCTGGTTGTTGTTGCCGGCATTGAATCACTGGCCAGGATAGAATCCGTTAAGATAAGCATTTGCCAATCAGCTGCAGAAAGACTACTGCCCATTAATACCAACTCAGACTCCATTTTTTTGCCCCATTCGCATGCCGGCAACGAAATCAGCAATGCGGTTTTTTTGTCTTTGCCGGGTATTCTTATTTCCTGCTGGTTGATTTTATACCTTGACACAGGGAATTTCTCTCCAACAAAACTTTCGTGTTGGGTGTACTCAAAAGGTAAGGGCAGGGTTGATATTTCCCTGGCTAATTCGTTGTATCCAAGCTTTTTAAATCCTTCTGACAGGTATTCCCGGATGAATTTATACATGGGTTGGGATGGCTCTGCGGCAGCCAGCAGATTTAATGCAGCATCTCTGAATTTTTCTGAGAGACTGTCAGCATTTTTATTCATGGTAATTACCAGTGACAAATAGGAAATGATTTTGGCAGAAATCGCATTGGTTCGTAATAGTGTCGTATCGTCAAAAGGCCCTTCGTCAAGATAATGGAGGTAAGAGTATGATGTTTTTTTCTGGTTATCCCATAATGGGTCTGGTGTTGGAGTCCGGTCGATGCTGATAAGCTTAGCCGTTAAGGAGGAGGGAAGGGTTTGGATTAAATGCGAAGTAAAATCAAGTTCCTGTTGCTCAAGTGAGAGGATTTCATCACGTAAAGCCCTGCTGTGCTCGTTGTTTACTGGTATTTCAGGAAGCTTTCTTCTTAATATCTGCAGGCGATATTGACTGTTGACTCTGTATTTTAAATATTGATAATAAAGCTTGTTTTCGCCTGATTGCGAAATCTTCATACTGTCAAGCAGATGATTTATATCAGTTGAAAAAGAAATTGCTTCGCCCGTATAAACAAAGTCGAGAAACCGTCGGTTTTCCAGCAGGATTCTGTACAAACCAAAAGGTTTGGGGCCAGCTGAAAGCATATTGAAATGCCCGTGAACATCTGTTACAGCAGAGTCGCAGATTTTTGCATCTGCACCCATGAACGCTTGAAGAAAAACTGTCTTGTCGCTGTAGTTTTTAAGCGATCCATCAATAGATAGTTGCTGCGCTTTAACTTGCCCGGTTAACAAGGCCGTAATGAGGAACAGCAATGGCAACAGGCTGAATCTTGCATGCATTATTCAGGACGTGTGGTGAACTTTCTGATATGTCCCAGGACGTAATTTCCTGAATCATCGCGGGCAGCTATCTGCCAGTAATAGTCGCGGTTGAGCGCAAAATAATCGGTAAGTGTGGTTTCGTATTGAACTTCGCCGTCTAAAAGGTTAAAGGTTGTAATGTTGGAACGCACAACGTGCATTGAACCAATATCAGTGCCAATGAGAATGTCAAAGTGAAGAGCATCTTCTTCGGGATCCGCACATGTCCATTTAAATATTATGGTCGGTTCCATCCAAATCTGATAATCAGGTGGGGTGAGATACGATAAATTATAAGGAGGCAGATTTAAGGTGTCACTAACAACTACAACCAGCTTTTTCAAAGTATCTGTCATCCCTTTGGTGTCGCGTACTTCAAGTTTGGGAAAATATACGCCTTTTGAAGCGTATTGGTGGGTTATTGTTTTCGTAGTGGAGAACTCAGTGTCAAAAATCAGATCATTGTCAAAATCCCATCTGACTTCAAGCTGATTGTAAGGGTCTTCAAAATCAGATACACTGTCTGCATCAAAATAAACGGTAGTGTTAGGCTCAACTCTTACTGGAGTGACCGTAAATTTTGCCTTTGGTAGCCGGTTTTCAGTATTATCGCCTCCTTTTTGACAACCGGTGAACAGCAGGATGCCTGGTAGTAAAATGATGAAGAATATGGCCGGATATTGTCGTTGAAATCTCATGTTTGAGTCTCTGATATAAGATGTTGTATTTTGTATTGTCGTTTGTACTGTGCAAAAATAACGAATATTTGACCACCAAAATTGCCCAGGTAGCCGCTTGTTTGCAAGATCAGTATAAATTTTATCTTCCGGCGTCTTTTTTAAAAAGTCAGTTTACGAAAAAAGGTGTATTATTGCAGGCATTTTGCATAGTTATGAAAAGTGCCGGTATGTTTAATTTCTGAGCTATTTTTCTGATTATTGCTTTTTGTTTTGATTACCTGAGCTGTATGGTATAACTTTCGTTTTTTACGGTAATAGCATACAGTTGTTGCATTTTTTTTCTGTCAATGGTTCGGGGTTCTTTAATTTTTTGTTTTTCTTTTATCCCGCAATTCAAAGCGGTTTTGCCTGTTGGGCGACTTCTTCTGAATAGGGGATAAGTATAATTTGAAAGCCGGAATATAGATTGACTAATTTTTAAATTTTAAAAAGTATTTTTCAGTACAAAACTCATTTACTCTCTCTGCTGCCTTTTTTGTTTGCTAACTTGAACTGAATTTATTTAAGAATAAGAACAGGGTTTAACATTCAACTTGTCACTGAGTAACAGTGGCCTTATTATTTATTTATCCAGGGAGGATATTTATGACTTTCAGATTTAGAGAATTGCTGGCACTTTGTTTGCTTGTGGCACTTGCTTCAACTTTAAAAGCTCAGATATATGCCGGCGAAGATGTAACGATGTGTCAAAGCAGTACTGCAACATTAAATGCCAGTGCCACTGGTGGTTATGGTACAGACAGTTATTCGTTTGAAGTGTACCCTTATCAGCCCGAGTCCTACACTGGCGGAACTCCGGTAACTTTTGCAGGAAATCAGGATGATCAGATTGCCGGTCCTTTTTCAATCGGATTTCAGTTTTGTTTTTTCAATACCTATTACGATCAGTTTTATATTGGAAGCAATGGTTGGGTAGGATTTTCGACAAACACTTCCTGGACAACCTATACCAGTCAGGCAATTCCAAGCACAGCATCAAATGTACCTAAAAACTGCATCATGGCTCCCTGGCAGGATTGGCACCCCGGGTCAACGTCAGCTAACGGACCTCCATACGTTTTTTATAAAACAACAGGTACTGCGCCTAACCGAAAGCTGGTTGTTTACTGGTACCAATGCCCTATGTTCAGTTGTACCAGTAGTTATGGTACTTTTCAAATTGTGTTGAATGAACAAAGCAGTGTTATTGAGAACCATCTGACCCAAAAGCCGAACTGCCCGAACTGGGGTGGGGGTACTGCTACACAAGGTGTTCATAATAACGATGGAACTGTAGCATTTACAGCTACGGGACGTAACTCAACCGCATGGACTGTCAGTAACGAAAGTACGCGGTTTGTGCCCAGTGGTATCAAATGGTATTCAGGTGGATATCCGGGTGGTACTATTGTGGGTTATGGTCCTGAACTGGTTGTTAGCCCTGCTGTTACCACTGTTTATACAGCCGTTGTTAACCTTTGTGGCGGGCAGGTATTTACCGATGATGTGACGGTGAATGTTATCCCTATGGATGACGCATCATTTTCTTATAGTTCGTCTACATTATGTCAAAGTGGATTTTCAGGAGTTCCCAATGCTCCTTTCCCGGGAGGAACATATACAGCCACACCTGCCGGATTGGATATTAATGCAACTGATGGCAATATCAATCTGACCACCAGTGTAGCCGGAACCTATACCATTACACATCTTACCAATGGTCCTTGTCCTGATACTGAATCAATTACTTTAACAGTAGTGTTATCGCCATCGGCCTCGTTCAGTTATCCGGCTAACTCATTTTGTACTACAGCATCCAACCCTTTGCCTGTATTTCCTGTGGGATCTTCTGCTGGTACTTTTTCAGCAACACCTGCCGGTTTGGTTTTCGTCAGCACTTTTACCGGTGAAATTAATCTTCAGGCAACAACGCCGGGTGTTTATAGTGTTACCAACACCATAGCAGCTTCGGCTGATTGTCCGGGTTCAAACTATACAGCTACAGTTGAAGTGCTTGCTCTTCCTGCTGCAGCCAGTGTGCCGCAGGGCGAAACCAATTTGTGTGAAAATCCATCAGATGTACAATATACTACCACGGCGCAACCCAATGCAGTATCTTATACGTGGAGTTTATTGCCTGCCAGCGCAGGTGTTATTTCAGGTACAGGTTTAACTGCGACAGTTAACTGGAACAATCAATATATAGGTGAAGCGGGCATTCAGGTTTCAGCAACCAATCCTTGCGGCGATGGATTGGTATCTCCAACGCTCACTGTAAGAATTAACCCATTGCCCAAAGAAACATCCCGGCCTGGCGGAGCCGAACTGGCTTGTCAGGGCTCTGTAGGT
Organism: Lentimicrobiaceae bacterium; assembly: GCA_020636745.1. NCBI lineage: Bacteria > Pseudomonadati > Bacteroidota > Bacteroidia > Bacteroidales > Lentimicrobiaceae > Lentimicrobiaceae bacterium. The sequence goes on from JACJXH010000001.1 coordinate 631,562, forward strand.
AATGATTATGAAACATCAGGATCTGCCTATGCTACCTCTTACGAGTGGGTTCTTACACCTGCAAATTCAGGTACAATTGTAGGGAGTGGACAACGGATTATAATTAATTGGTCTGCTACATATTTAGGGCCGGCCGAGCTTAAAGTGCGGGGGGTAAATGATTGTGGAACTTCTGCCTGGTCTCCGGTTTTAAATATTCAGATTGTCCCGATGCCGGGGATTGCTACACAGCCTTCAGGACCTTCCAGTAGTTGTTCTGGAGGAGCTGCTGTAACTTATTCCACAAACCCTGTGGCCAATGCAGTTTCTTATGAGTGGAATCTCGCACCTGCCAATGCAGGAATTATTACAGGAAACTCCACCTCGGTTCAGATAGCCTGGAGTCCTGTATTTTCAGGGACTGCAGCTTTAAAAGTCAGGGCTGTGAGCGATTGTGGCCCTTCTGGTTGGTCGCCGGCACTTCAGATTGATATACTACCCATTCCATTACCTCCGGGAATGCCGTTGGGACCTGCTGTTTACTGCTCAGGTGGGGGTAGTACTTCTTATCATATCCCTCCATTGGCCAATGCCAATACTTATGAATGGATACTTACACCTGCCAATGCAGGAACAATAAACGGAAATGCAAATAATATTCAAATTGCCTGGAGTCCTGCTTTTACAGGAATGGCTACGCTTAAAGTCAGAGGTGTAAACGATTGTGGTGCCTCGGCCTGGTCTCCCGTGCTTGAAATTCAGGTTTTGGTTATTCCTGTGCCAGCTTCTAAACCAGCCGGACAGGAAGTTTACTGTAATGCTGGCGGCACCGGAACCTATACTACCACACCTTTAGCCAATGCAACCTCCTATGAATGGGTGTTGACACCTCCCAATGCAGGAAACCTTAATGTGAGTGCTAATTCAGTAAATATCAACTGGCAAGCAGCTTTCACGGGAGAGGCCCATCTGAAGGTGGCCGGAGTGAATGATTGCGGACAGGGCGTTTTCTCGCCGCCGCTTAATATTTTGATTTCCAATGCAGTATTGCCCAATGCCGGTAATGACACCGTTGTTTCAACAGAGGCTGTGATTACCCTTAAAGGGAGTGTTTCAGGTAGTTTACAGGATTTGCAGTTTCATTGGGAACCTGCTGCTTTGCTTAATAATCCTGATGTGCTCAGACCACTCACTGTTGCTTTGCAAAATACAACCAATTTTGTGCTCACAGTAACCAATGTGGCAACGGGTTGTCAGTCGACTGATGAGGTACTGGTTGAGGTTTCGGGCTCTGCTCTTTTTGCTGTGATTTCAGCAACCCCATCGGCTATTTGTACTGGCCAGACCTCACAACTTCATGCCCAGGCTTATGGCGGATTAACCGGAAATTATCAATACACCTGGATGCTGAACGGGGTAGTATTCAGTAATCAGCAAAATCCGGTAGTGAACCCTCAGATAACCACAACTTATCAATTGTCGGTTTTTGATGGAATCAGCAGCTTCAATTCAAGTATTACGATAGAGGTCTGGCCATTGCCTTTCGCAGATGCCGGAGATGATATTTCGGTAAGTTTCAATTCTCAGGCGTTGTTGCATGGTGATGCTTCTCCCGCAGGGACTTATAGTTATCATTGGAGTCCCGATGAACTTCTTGAAAATCCATTGATACAGAATCCAACTACGCTGCCACTGACGGAAAGTTCGTTGTTTATGCTCACTGTTACCGATCAGAATGGTTGTGTAAGTCAATCAGATAATATGACAGTGCTGGTTGAAGGTGGCGAACTTACAGCTAACCCTGTAGCAACCCCTGATACAATTTGCTTTGGCGAAAGTGCAACTTTAAGTGCATTGCCTTCAGGTGGCATGGTGTCGGGCTATACTTTCGGATGGATTGAAGGGAGTAGTTTTATTTCAAATGAGCCTACACTTGTTGTATCGCCTTCAGAAACCACCATTTATAAACTTCAGGTGAACGACGGGTTCTTTACGGTGAATAAGGAAATAAAAGTTACTGTAAATCCTTTGCCTGTAGTCACCTTAATTGGCGAGAACGTTCCTCATAACGGCAATACCATCCTGGCCTGCGTTTATGATACAGTTAGAATTATCCTTAACAATGCAAATTCAACCTTCCTGTGGTCAGATGGATCAACAGGTAAGACATTTGAAATATGGACCAGCGGGCTTAGTTTTGATATGCGGAATATCTGGGTTGAAGTTGCCGATAATACAACCGGATGTGTGACGAGAGCTGAAGCGGGCGTTTATTTCAATTTTGCCAACTGTTCTTATGGCATCAGTGAGAATAACCTGCTGAATAATGTGATTGCCTATCCGAATCCTGCCGGAAATAAAGTTCTTTTGAAACCAGTGCATCCCTTGAACGGAACTTATCGTTTAACTATGTTTGGTATACGGGGAGAATTGGTCATGGAAAATTCGGGTGTTTGGTCTGACGAAGGTATTGAGCTTGATCTGCATCATGTGAGTGAGGGAATGTATTTGCTCCGCTTGATTTCCAATGATGAGATATCTGTTGTTAAGCTGATGGTTTCAAAAGCTATAAATTAATGTCAGAAGTTTAAAATATTTCATTTGAAATGTCCTGGCCTCTTTGAAATTTGACCAGGACATTTTTTTTTGATTGAGCCTTCTTATAGGGCAAAGCGCCAGATGTTGCTTTTTGTTTGCATTTCAGGTGTTTATGGCAAAAAGCTTATTTCTTTAACGGCGTAAAAAGTTTCCCTGACATGTAATGCAGTTTTGGTGTTTGATGGTATTTGTTTGCATTGGGTTGCATGATTTTAATAAAATTCTTTAAGATCTTTCATTATTATTGTCGGGCTAATCAATTAGTTTTTAATTTTGGGAACTTAATCTTCAATTATCCGGGATTTTATTGCTTCCAACGGGAAATTGGCAGCATGTCAATTACATCTATTCTTGTAGTTTGTTTGAATCCATTGCGGGATTGTCTTTTGTTTTGTTTATGCTTTTGCTTTTTAAGAAAGCGGTTTTCAAAGGCCTGTGCCAGTAATAATCATTCCGGGTGATTGTTAAAAAAGGAAAAAAATGCGCTCTTTAACTGTGAATGTAAGGCATTGGTCTGGAATTGCTTTTCTGCTCTTTTTCATGCTTTGCAATTTATTGTCTCTACAGGCTCAACAGGTTGTAAGTGAAAATGACGGAACAAAGTTTATCAGGCTTGATTTAGATGGGCACTCTTATTTCAGCCGGATGTTAATGGTAAATGATTTTAAGAAATTAAGCGATACCAAGGTTGCATTGTCTGATGAAACCGGCATCATTTATTTTTATACAGACAAGGCTAACTTCGATAATTTATTACAAAAGGTAAATCTGATTGTAGCCTCGGCGGAAGCACTGGAGCAAAAGTACGATAAGCAACAGGAGACGGAGGTTATTCAGAATCTGGTTGCTGAAAACGGCAACTGGCTTGAATCCTATGCTCTGTCAGGGCAAAGAAGTACTCCTAATGATTCCTGTCATAAATCGCAACCTTTTTGTACCAATACGATTTATACATTTCCGGCGGGTACCAATACGACATCGCAGGAAGGGCCTGCTTATAACTGCCTGAGTACCCAACCCAATCCTGCATGGTATCATCTGAAAATACTGGATCCCGGGCCTATCAGTATTTACATGTTCAGTACCCCGTCTGTGGATATTGATTATTGTCTGTGGGGGCCTTTTACCGATCCGTTGCTGCCATGCCCTATGTCAAATACGAATGGAGGCCTCACAAACTCCAAAGTTGTTTCCTGCAGTTATTCTGGTAATCCGACTGAAACTGCACAGATATCAAGCGGACAAACGGGTCAGTATTATATTCTGGTTATTACTAACTATTCTAACCAGCCCTGCAATATTACTTTTCAACGAAGTGGTGGTACTGGAACTACGGATTGTACCATTTTGCCGCCGCCAGCTTCAAGTAATTCGCCTGTTTGTGTAAACGGAACCATTCAGTTAACTGCTGCATCGGTTATCAATGCATCATACCAGTGGACAGGCCCTGCCGGTTTTACAAGTACTCTTCAAAACCCGCAGATCCCCAATGCACAATATGGTAATTCAGGGGAGTATTCCATGACTATAACTGTAGATGGTCAAACCAGTGCTCCAACAACTACTCAGGTATCGGTAATTGATCCTCCTACAGCTTCTATCTCAGGAACCGCTTCAATTTGTGCCGGTGATTCAGCGCAAATAACCATCAATGCTACAGGACCCGGGCCATTTCAGGCTGCTGTAAGTGCCGGTTCCGGCATTCCAATGGTTGTTCATTTCCCTCAAAGTCCTTATACCTTTTGGGTAAAACCAACAAATACCACCACTTATACTCTTTCCAATATCAGCAATCCGGGTTGCTCCGGTCAAACAAGCGGAAGTGCCATGGTTACTGTGAGGCCTTCGCCTGTTGCGGCTTTTTCTGCAGCTAACCTTTGTACCCGGCTTCAAACACAGTTTGCCGATATGTCGGCTATCAACTCGGGAAGTATAACCTCCTGGGCCTGGAGCTTTGGCGATGGTGGAACCTCCAACCTTCAGAACCCGCCGCACGTTTATACCAATGCTGGTACTTTTAATGTTGGTTTAACGGTTGTTTCAAATACCGGATGTCCGAAATCAATTACACTTCCGGTAATTGTTAAACCTACTCCTGTGGTGAATGCTGGCCCTGATAAAACCATCCCTTACGGAACATACATCCAACTTGAAGGAAGTGCATCGGGCGGTAGCGGAAATCATACTTACCAATGGACTCCTGCCGATTTGGTTGATAATCCGACCGTTGTTGATCCTACTACTGTGATTTTATCATCATCAACTGATTTTACTTTAACGGCTACCGATAATGAGAATGGTTGTGAGACCAGTGACGGGATGAATGTAACCATAACCGGTGGTCCCCTTTCTGTGACTATTGTAGCTAATCCGGCTCAAATTTGTATTGGATCAAGCACCCAGCTGAATGCTTTGCCTTCAGGAGGATCTTCTGATTATACTTTTACCTGGACTTCTGAACCCGCCGGTTTTAATTCCAACCTTGAAGATGTTACGGTTAGTCCCCTGGTTACAACTACTTATAAGTTAACAGTTTTTGATGGTTTTACCATCACAGAAGCGCAGAAACAGGTGGTTGTTAATTATTTACCGGTTGTTGATTTGGGCGACGATTATGGTATCCCTCACGGAACCAGTACTCCAATCAATGCAACTGTCACTGGCGGTTCATCAGAATATCCAACCTATCACTGGACCCCTGAAGCCTTGTTTGTTGATCCGCATGCTGTTATTGGCCAAACCAATAATTTGTATCAATCTCAAAACTTCAGCCTTCAGGTTACCGACAGCAAAGGATGTGTTGATACAGACGAGATTACCATTACACTCGAAGGCGGCCCCCTGCAGGTAAATCCAATGGCTGAACAGTCTGTGATTTGTCTGAACGAAAGCACCACGCTAAGGGCCGTTCCGGGCGGAGGCTCAAATAATTATGTTTCATATACATGGACTTCTATTCCGGCCGGATTTACTTCAAATCAACCAGAACCAATGGTTAGCCCGGCAACAACAACACAATATAAAGTGGTTGTTAACGATGGATTTAATTCGGAAGAAGGTACAGTCACCGTTTCTGTAAATCCTTTGCCACTGATTGATCTTATTCCTGTTGATCCGCGGGTGCAGTTGATTGACGAGCATACGATTGGTGTTTGCGTGTATGATACAGTATTTCTTAATGCCGGGAATGAGGGTTTCGATTATCTATGGAGCAATGGAGCTGAATCTCAAATCATCCATATTGAAACTTCCGGCGTTAGTTTTGACCAACAGCAGTTTCAGGTGGTGGTTACCAATCCTGAAACCCAGTGCAGCAACAGTGCTGATATCACGGCTAATTTTACATTTGCCAACTGCAGCTACGGGATTGAAGAAAACGGATCAGACAACCGTTTGAAAGTATACCCAAATCCTTCAGCTGATGGCGTTTTTAAAGTTGTGGCTGAAGGTTTAGACGGAGAATTGCAGTTGGATATTTATTCTCCTTCAGGAATGAAACTGGCTTCTCAAACTATGCAAACAATGGGAAATCATCAGCGGGAAATCCAAATTGATTTAAGGCATCTGAGTAATGGCGTTTATTTCCTGAGGCTCTCGGGAGAAAATACTGTGATTCTGAAACGGATGATAATTAGCAAACTTAATAACTAATCAGGATTAAATAAGGGGCTTAACCAAAGCCATTGTTTAATTACGAACTAACATTTCAGTAATTGATGAAGATTTTTTCAGCTGTGGCTCTGCTACTGGCACTAACAGGTGGCATTGCCAATGCACAGGACCTTAAAAATGCAGATTATAATGCGAATCCAAACAGGTGTTCTTATGTTCCGCCTCGTCAGGCTGATAACTGGTTGTTTTATCAGAATGCCGGTTTGAAGTTTTCGGATCAGGGGGTTGCTGTGAATCATCCGGTTGTTGCAAATCTTCCAATTGGTGCCGGTACCGCTTCAATATCTGATGAAGATGGGAATCTGATTTTGTATACCAACGGCTCAAATGTATGGAACAGCAATCATCAGGTAATAGCTACCGGTTTGGCAGGCAACCTGTATTCAAACCAGAATTCAATTATTGTACCCAGGCCGGGGTCTTCCAATCTGTTTTATGTTTTTACCACCGATCTGATTGATTTTTTCAATACTTCCAAAGGTTTGAACTATACCCTTATCGATATGGCACTGAATAACAATGCAGGTGGAGTGGCAGAGGTGAATGTGAACCTGATGGCTAAGTGTACCCAAATGATTTCAGGCGTGCAAAGCGCCAACGGCATGGATACCTGGGTGCTGGCTCATACATTGGATTCCGATGAGTTTTATGCCTATAAAATTGACTCTAATGGGGTGAATCCAAGTCCGGTAATCAGCAGGGTGGGTGCTGTATTCAACAGTAATCCCAACGGTCGTGAGTATTTGGGGACCATCAAATTTTCGCCCAAAGGTGATAAACTTGCCTATGCCTCATTTGGAAAGGGTATTGTAGAGCTGTTTTCATTCAATAACGAAACAGGCGAGGTGGGCTACACAGGTTCTGTTTCTCCCACTGAATCCGGCCCAGCCCAGGGCCCGTATTATGTGGAGTTTTCGCCCGATGGCTCTAAATTATATTATACTGTCCCTAATCTGAACATTTTAACCAATAAACTTTATCAGTATGATATTTCTTCGGCAACTGAAACTGTTTTAAATACGGGTACCATGGATCAGGATGTGTGGGCTTTGCAACTGGGACGTGATGGGAAAATTTATGTGACACACGACCAAAAGTCGACTTTGGGTGTAATTGAAAATCCAAACCGTGCAGGCACTGACTGCAATTACAATGAAGCCGGACCTGAAATGAGTACTGCTACTGCCAAACTTGGTCTTACCAATTTCAACCAGAGCTATTTTGATATTCCGCCCGTTGATTACGATACCAAATGCGAGGGAGATGCAACTGAGTTTTACCTTTTAAATATTTCAAATATTACATCAATTGATTGGGATTTTGGCGACCCGGGCAGTAATGGCAATATAATTACAGGAGCAGATCCAACAGTTGTGCAGTCGCATGTTTATAGCACCACCGGAGTGTTTAATGTTTCAATGACTGAGTATTATTTATCAGGCCCCGCATTGCAAAGAACATTTACTGTTCAGATTAACGCCTTGCCGGCCGAAGCATTCGAAGCTGAAAAAATTTACCTCTTCCCGGGGTCAACCATTCCTTTGTCGGCGCCTGAAAATATGTACAGTTATAACTGGCTTGCCGATGGCAGCAGTAATCAAACATTCAATGCCACAGAGCCTGGCAATTATACGGTGCAATACACCGACATCAAATGTTGCTCAAACGAAGATGCCATTGAAGTGCTTGAACTGGATATAAGGCTTCCGAATGCATTCAGGCCTGTTGGCAGTATTGTTGAAGACAATAAAACCTTTAAGCTGCTGGGTCCGACCGAAGCAAACGATGATGTAATTGAAGATGTGACCTTTTTGATTTACAATCGTTGGGGGCAGCTGATGTGGGAAGCCCGGAATGCTGATGATGCCTGGGACGGTACTTTTAAAGGCCAGATGCAACCCGCCGGTATTTATATATGGGATATGTCGTTCAAAGCCAAAGAAAATGTGATGGCTGTGAGCAAAGCTAAATACAGAGGTGTTGTTACTTTGTTAAGGTAAGCGCTGCATACGTTATGATTTTAAAGGCCGGCTCACCCGGCTTTTTTTATCTTTGCATAAAGCATTAAAGATGAGTTTTATTGACGATCCTCTCCGGTATCTCGGAAGTTTTGCAGGTGAGCAAAGGGTTGATGTTTATAAAAGCCTTGTTGGCCCTGATATTGAAGTGAGCCTTATCAATGGCAGATACCAGCTGAATGCCGGTTGTGTCAATTATTCATATGGCCCTCTGCACGATGCCTTCAGACGATATTTTGCAAAGGATAAACCTCGTTTTGTTGAAACGGATCCAATTTTGATACTGGGATTCGGCGGTGGCAGTGTGGCGGTTATTCTTCGCGAAGAGCTGGGCTTTAACAATCCCGTAACCGGTGTCGAACTGGATGAAGCTGTTTTAAATGCCGCATATGATCATTTTAATATTGACAGACTCAAAAACCTCGAAATTGTCAGGATGGATGCGCATGATTACATAAACACCTGCCAGCAGAAATTTGCTTTGATTGTCATCGATCTTTATGTAGATGAATTTGTTCCTCCGGTTTTTGAATCAACTGGTTTTTTGCAAAGAGTACACAACTGTTTGCTTCCAGGAGGAAAGGTTGTGTTTAATAAACTGGAGTCAGATGAAAAAACCTGCGGGGAAAGAATAGCGCTTGAAACAATCTTTAACAATATATTTGCACGTTGTATCACATTCAAAATTCCGGTAAATAAGCAAAGTCCCAACTATATGATTACCGGATTTGCAGATTGAAAAAGATGAATGATTTGGCCATGAACGAAAACGAAAATATTTTTTCAGAGAAAATTGCCCGCGAATTAAATTTGCAAGCCTGGCAGGTGTTCAATACCATCAAACTGATGGAAGGCGGAGCTACAATTCCCTTTATTGCCCGTTACCGGAAGGAGATGACCGGAAGCCTGGATGAGGTGCAATTGGCCTTAATCCGCGACCGGCATGAAGTGTTGGTTGAAACAGAAAAACGTCGCGCCTATATTCTCAGTTCTATCATTGAGCAGGAGAAATTGACGCCTGAACTGGAACGCCAGATTTCTGAAGCACTCACGCTTACCGAGCTTGAAGATATTTACCTTCCATATAAACCCAAGCGTAAAACCAGGGCTACCATTGCCAGGGAAAAAGGACTCGAACCCCTTGCGCAAATTCTGATGGCTCAGCAACCCATCGATCCGGAACTGAAAGCAGAAGCTTTTATTGATGAAGAAAAATCGGTGACTACTACCGGGGATGCATTGGCCGGAGCCCGTGATATTATTGCGGAGTGGGTGAATGAAAGCAAAACTTCGCGCGAGAGGGTCAGAAATTTATTTACCAGAGAGGCAATGATAGTTTCCAGGCCTGTGAAAGGGAAGGAACTTGATGGAATGCTGTATCAGAATTATTTCGATACCAGAGAAAATATCCTGAAAGCACCTTCTCACAGGGTGCTGGCTATGTTCCGCGGCGAGGCTGAAGGTTTCCTGAGGTTGTCAGTTGAGCCCGAAGAAGAAAAAGCAGTGGAAATGCTCGATCGCATATTTGTAAAGGCTGAAAATGATGCCGCTTTGCAGGTGAAAGCTGCTGTAAAAGATGCTTATAAGCGATTGCTGCAACCCTCAATGGAAACAGAAATACGGCAATTGGCCAAACAAAAAGCCGATGACGAAGCCATTAAAGTTTTTGCCGGAAATCTCAGGCAACTGTTGCTGGCTGCTCCATTGGGACAAAAAAACATCTTGGCCATTGATCCCGGTTTCCGTACCGGGTGCAAGGTAGTGTGCCTCGATCGTCAGGGGCGCCTGTTGCACAATGAAACCATTTATCCGCATCCTCCGCAAAACGAAGTAAAAGAAGCAGTCGCTAAAATCAAAAATCTGGTTTCAGCCTATGGTATTGAAGCCATTGCCATCGGAAATGGAACCGCCGGCCGCGAAACTGATTATTTTATCAGCAAAATACCTTTCGACCGCGAGTTAATCTCCATTATGGTTAACGAAAGCGGAGCTTCGGTTTATTCGGCTTCATCGGTGGCCCGCGAAGAGTTTCCTGAGTACGATGTAACTGTCAGAGGTGCAGTTTCCATTGGTCGCCGCCTGATGGATCCACTGGCCGAACTCGTAAAAATTGATCCCAAATCGATTGGTGTAGGCCAGTATCAGCACGATGTAAGTCAACCTGCCTTGCAGCGCAGTCTCGAAGATACCGTGGTAAACTGTGTGAACCAGGTAGGAGTTGAACTTAACACAGCCAGCAAGCAGTTGTTGAGCTACGTTTCGGGTGTGGGACCGGTTCTGGCTCAGAATATAGTAGACTACCGGAATAAAAACGGGGAATTTAAAACCAGAAATGAACTGCTTAAAGTAAAACGTTTGGGCGACAAGGCGTTTGAGCAGGCCGCAGGCTTCCTCCGGATTAGGAATGCCAAAAACCCACTCGACAGAAGCGCTGTACACCCCGAGAGCTATCCAATTGTTCAGCGAATGGCTCAAAAACTGAATTGCAGTGTAGAGGATTTGATTGAAAAAGAAGAATTGCGCAAAAATATCAATCCGCGGGAGTTTATAACCGATAGTGCCGGTTTGCCCACCATCAGCGATATTCTTCAGGAATTGTCAAAACCCGGCCGCGACCCGCGTGAGCAGTTCGATTTGTTTGAATTTGATAAAAATATCAACAGCATTGCCGACCTGAGGCCTGGGATGGTGCTCAACGGCATTGTTTCAAATATCACTGCGTTTGGCGCTTTTGTCGACATTGGAGTGCATCAGGACGGACTGGTGCATGTGAGCCAGCTGGCCAACCGGTTTGTAAAAGACCCCAACGAGGTGGTTAAGCTTACCCAGCATGTGCGTGTTAAAGTGATGGATGTTGATGTTCAGCGCAAGCGCATTGCATTATCTATCAAAGAGGCCGCCAATCAATAATTTTTATACTAATTTGGCCTTTAACCCGTTGTTGAATACATGACCAATCAAGATTTGCTACTGATGTTTAAAAAACTGATACTACTTGTCCTTCCATTTTTCGTTTTGTCTGTTCATCACACCTATGCCCAGCGTATCATGGGGGCTGTAATTGCCGGTGTAAATGCCACACAGGTTGATGGCGACGAAGTTTTTGGCTACCATAAGTTTGGTTTAAATGCCGGCGCTGCAGCAATTATTCCTTTCAACAACAAGTGGTCGGTAAGTATCGAAAATATATACAGCCAGAAAGGCGCTCATCAGCGCAGCGTTTATCTTGATTCACTGGATGGTTCATATGACTTAAAGCTGAATTATCTGGATGTGCCGGTGCTGGTGCAGTTTACCGACAAAGATATTGTAACCTTCGGGGCTGGCATGTCATGGGGGCGATTGGTGGGTATTGCTGAACAGCGCAATGGATATGATTTGAATGAAACCACGCTCGAAAGCGGAATTTACCGCAGCAGCGACCTTAATCTGCTTATTGATGTTAAATTCAGGTTGATTGACAGGCTACGGTTTAATGTACGGTATGCTTATTCTGTCAGACCCATTGCTACCCGCGAAATCATTGATTCAAAAACCGGCAAACCCAATATCCGCGATCAGTACAACGGAATGTTTACTTTCAGACTCTACTATGTGTTTAACGAAAGATTGAGTCGCGAAAGCCGCAGCCAAACGCCGCAAATCAGATAATCATGAAACCTTCTTCCTATTTTGTTGAACATCTTGGCCTTCAGCGTCATCCGGAAGGAGGCTGGTATAAAGAAGTTTACCGTTCTCCCTTTATTCTGGCAAAACAGGCCATCAATGATTCTTTTTCAGGAGATCGGAACCTCTCAACTTCTATTTATTTTTTGTTGGAAGGTGATGATTTTTCAGCTTTTCATCGCATAAAATCTGACGAAATATGGAATTTTCATGCCGGTAGCTCCCTGGTTATTTATTGGATTGATTTGAATGGTCTTATACAGATGCGCCGACTGGGAGAAGAGTTGCATTCAGGCGATTCGCCTCAGGTGGTAGTGCCGGCCGGATGCTGGTTTGCTGCCAAACCAATCAGTCCCGATACTTATTGCCTTGTTGGCTGTTCTGTGGCGCCTGGTTTCGATTTTGCCGATTTTGAAATGGCCAAACGAAATTTGCTTCTCCGCGAATATCCCGAGCATAAGGATATGATATTTGAATTTACAAGGGATTAGAACAACTGAATTTCTGATTTTTTTGAATTTGCTATGAATTTGATGGCTTTACAGGACGATTAACCGGCTTTTTTCGGTTGTTCTTCTGCTTAATAAACCAAATGAATTTTACTCCTGTTTTTCCAACCGGCATCATATCGGTTTTCAACAAAAAAAATCAATAAGTCAGCATCGTATCTGTTGGCTGCAAACCATATAATTTTGTCGGCATCGTACCGGTTTTTTGCAAAAAACCAACGGCCATCCTTGTCGGCATCATACCTGTTGTCTGTTTTATAAACCAGCAAATCGGCATCATACCGGTTTTCCACAATAAACACTTTAAAATCGGCATCGTATTGGTTTTCGCATGAAAATACAATCTGTGCAAAAAGGCTTGCAGAAAGTCCCAGGCAGAAATACAAAATGATGAGGAATGATTTCATGATTTATGGTTTTTGATATACGCAACAAAAACAATGCCTGTTATTGGTCAGAAATGAAGATAAAAAGCAGCAGTCAGGCTCTTATATTCATCGGTGTATTCGCCTGATTGATGGCGGATTGATAATTGTTGTGCTTGCAAGGGCTGTTGTTGGTTTTTGCCAAATTCAAAAAGAATTCTGTTGGCAGGTTTCCCTTCGCGTGGAATAATATCAAGTCTTCTGTTCAGATGCAGGTGATGGACTTCTGCCTGAGCAAGGAAAATGGCCGCTTCCTTTACTGGCAGCACCATGCTGAGCAAACCTCCTTTGGCAAGCAGGAGTGAAGCACAAAAAGCAAGGGCTTCAAAGGAAAGCAGGTCGTTATGGCGGGCATGGCTCCGCGTTGGTTCCGGCGACTTTAATGAGTTAATGAAATAAGGCGGATTGGTAATAATATGGTTGAAACTGCCGGGGATGGCTTGCCGGCAAAAGTCCTGAAGGCTAATGTGAAAAGTGCTGAACTTATGAGGCCAGGGGCTCGTTTGAAAGTTGCAAACAGCTGTTTTTACGGAAGATTCATCTATTTCAATAGCCGTAATGTTACTTTGGCTCTGCTGGGCAGCCATTAGCGCCAGCAGACCGCTGCCTGTGCCAATGTCCAGTATTTCTGTACTTTGCGAAAAGTCGGCCCATGAGCCAAGCAAAACAGAGTCTGTGCCGACTTTCATCGGGCAAGCTGAATCGTCAATTGTAAATTGCTTAAAACGGAAAGCCATCCGGTAAATGTATAAAAAGCAGGGGAGGGATGTCGCGTATTTTTAATCCAGATAGAGCTCTATCAGTCCTTCTGGTGCGTCGGTATAGACTGTTTTTTTCTCTCTGTCTACATCCAGAATTATCTCATCTGTAATCGGAATCAGAATTTCTTTTCCTTTCAGCATACTTCTCAGCACAGCCTGGTGGGGGTATTCCAATACCTCTTCCACTATTCCGGCTTCTCCAAAATTTTTGTCGAGTACTGTAAAGCCCTTCACCTCGTGATAATAAAACCGGTTGCCGGTTAACGGGGGAAGCATGGAATTGGGCAGATAAAGTTCGCAATTTACCAGAAGGGAGGCCATGGCAACATCATCCACATCCAGAAAGGTAACCACTGCATTGTTATTGTGCCTCAGGTCAATGGATTCAATAAAAAATGGAATCAGCTGGCCGTTCATCTGAACGAAAACTGATTCCATTTTAAGGTAATTTTCAGGATTATCTGTATCGAGATATATCTGGAGAGCTCCTTTGGCTGCAAATAATTTGGTTATTTTGCCGAGGTAAAAATAGCCTTCCATCATTTCCTGTAATACTGTAGAATTATTCTGCAGCAGGTTCTTCAGTGGCTTCGGCTGAGGCTTCGGCGTCTGTTTCAGCTACAGGTTCTTCTGTGGCTTCGTTGGCAGCTTCCGCTTCTTTCTGAAGTTTTTTAGCAATCTCAGCAGCGCGGGCTTCATTTACTTTAATTTCGTCAGCCAGGCGCTTTTTCATTGCCTCTTTTTCGCTCAGTTCAACAGCTTTCTCGGCGCTGGTGATTTTGGCCTGTTTGGCTTCTTTCCATTCGTTGAAACGAACTTCAGCAACTTCTTTGGTAAATGCACCTTTAGCTACACCTTTCATCAGGTGATTGTAGTGCAGGATACCTTGCTCAGAAAGAATTGCTTTTACGGTTGGCGTGGGATCGGCTCCTTTTACAAACCAATCGTAAGCTTTAGCAAAATCAAGATCGATTTCTGCAGGTTTCGCAACAGGGTTATACGTGCCAATCTTTTCGATGAATCTTCCATCCCGGGGTGCACGACCGTCCGCAATTACAATGTGATAGAAAGGCCTGCCCTTTTTACCATGACGTTGTAATCTCATTTTTGTTGGCATAAACTTTAATTTAAGTAGTTAAAATTATGTTTTTAAACAGGGGTGCAAAGTAACGCATTTATTTTGAGATAAAAAAGCGGTTGGAGAGGAATTTTATCAGTCCCAGAAATTCAGAATTACAGAATTACAGGATTTTACTATTACAGGATTTCAGGATTTCAGAATTTCAGAATATTGGATTACAGAATTAGATAATTAAACGTTGCGGGATATCTGAGTTTTATAATTCGGTATAGAAAAAACGCGATGTTCGCGTCTCAGGCGGTTTACCATTGGTTATTATGCTGAATGGAAATATAATTTATCTCTTGTTTACAATAACGAGGGTCGCTATCACGACTTGTATCCACCCTGCAATGGTAAGCGGCACTATATTCACATTCGATTCTAAATCAACGCCATGCTATTTTAAATTTGATTTTGAACAGACGCTTAGAGACTATCTGAAATTTAATTCATGTGAAGAATTCAAATACTGGCATTACCGATATTTTATATTCCCCGATTTCAAGGGAATCCTTCTGGTTTAGTGTCAGGATATAGCCTTCAGCCATCTTAAAAAACTTCATAGCTTCCTGCAATCCCTCCACTTCGCGCTTAAAGGTATCTTGGTCAAGGACTTCACATACCTGAATCAACTGCCTGCACTCTTTCTGCCTGAATACAATAAAATCACATTCACGTTCTTCACGGAAATAGAAAAGATCACTTCCCTGACGTCGTAAATACTGATAGACAGCATTTTCAAGCATCCGTCCGCGATCAGCGCTAAAACTAAGGGTGTTTGCATTCACTAAACCATTGTCTATGGCATATACTTTTCGTGGATTCGCTGCAATGCTTTTAGCCGACCAGCTAAACCGGGGAAGAAAAAACAGCAGGTAGGCATCGGCAAGCCATGAAAGATAATCAGAAACAGTATTGGCTGAACCCACCGAAAAGGTTTTACGAAGGTTGTTGAATGAGATTTCTTTACCAATATTTGACAGCAAATACAGAGTTATGTCCATCAGGCTTGTGGTGTTTCTGATGGCGTACCTTATCGCGATATCCCGGAAAACAATGTCTTTTAGCAGGTTTTGAAGCACTTCCTTTTTGAGTATTTCCAGATATTCCGGAAATCCCCCCTGCAAGAGGTACATGTTTAAGGAATCAAGGTTGTTTTCGATTCCCTTGTAGCTTAAAAACTCTTCGAACGAAAAGGGAAACAATTCATGACGGATATGCCGGCCGGTCAGTCGTGTTCCCAGTTCCTTACTCAATAAGGTTGCATTAGATCCGGTCAGATATACTTTTTCATTTCGGTCATGTAACTGCCTGATGAAGATTTCCCAATCAGTTACATTTTGTATTTCATCAAAAAAGTAAGCCTCTATGTCTTTGCCAATTACCTCATCAAGCTTTTGAAAATCGCTTACTTCAAATCCGTATACCCTTGCATCTTCAAAGTTGAAATAGGCTGTTTTCTGATATCTGGCCTGAATAAGTTGTTTCATCAGGGTGCTTTTACCACATCTTCGAATCCCCGAAATTACCTCAATATGCTTACCGGCCGGGATGAACCTTTGCATAAACTGCCTTTCAATAAACCCATGTTTTGTTTCAACTTGTTCATGCTGCTCATGATAGGCCATTTCTATGTCCCTTTTTAATAGCATCTTGTGAATTCTTTAAGTTTGCATTACAAATATACAATAGTTTATATTGCTAATGCAAACTTATTTCCCGGGTTTAGGCTTGAATATCGTCAAACCACAAAAATTAATTGTAGCTCCGGCGAACTTGTCAGTATAATATAACTTTGAGATTGAGGGTTTATATAAAATCAGCGCTTGTTTACAATAATCAATGCCGCTATCACCCCAGGAATCCATCCGGCAATGGTTAGCAAAAATACAATCAGCACCGAACCACAGCCTTTGTCAACCACAGCCAAAGGCGGAAAAATTATACAGAGCAATACCCGGAGAAGCGACATATGATAGGTTTTGAAACGATAAAGATATAAATTCTAAAGACCCATAAAGCTAAGCGGGGCTGAACTTTCTGTTTCAAAATCCGGCAGATCTTCTACGGGTATTGAATCGGCCGGCAAAACAAGCTCACGCGCCGGACCTTTCAACTCAATTTCAGGTTTTAGCTTGTCAAATTCATCCTGGGTTATCCATTCTTTCCGCAGCATTTTGCCGGAAACCAAACTATAATATGATTGCAGGTTTTCACGCAGTGTTCCATCCTTATTAAATGAATACCTGAACCATTTAGGCTTTGGAATGATGCTGGCCAGATAAATACTCTCTGCCAGACTTAGCTTTGATACATCCTTATTAAAGTAAAAACGGGCAGCTTCGTTTACGCCATAAACCATTGGGCCGGTTTCAATAATATTCAAATATACCTCAAACATTCTGTCTTTATTTACCAGCTGCTGCGATTCAATCAGCCAGGTAATCAGCATCTCTTCCAGCTTTCGGGTAATATTTTTGTTCCGGTTAAGGAATACATTTTTAACCAGCTGCATACTTATTGTGCTGCCGCCCCGGGCAAAGCGCTTCTCTTTGATATTGGTGATGATACTGGCACGGATGGCATCGGGTATAAATCCCCGGTGGAAATAAAAAGAACCATCCTCCGATGTCATGATGGCGTTTTTGAGATAAGCCGGAATCTGTTCAATGGTTCTGAAATCGGGATTTCCGGGCCCTACTTCGAAGGTTCTGACCGGCTGTCCTTTTTCAAACGCCGTGTAAGTAAAAGGTAAATTAATGTAAGTGAAATTTGTATTTCCAAATTGTTCCACCCTGAATCCCTTTGATTTAAGTGCTGCATTAAACAGGAGTGAATCCGGTTGGTTAAAGGTATAGTTAAAGTCAAGATTAAAACTAAGCCTTCCTTTTACCCTGATTCCTTCGAGGTTGGTGAACAAACCTTCCGGCAGCGACCCGAAAAAGTCCTGTGCGCCAAAATCGGGTTTATGAACACTGATTTTGATAGCCTTTTCAGGCATTATTTGGTAGCGGATGTACGGATTGAATTCAATTTTATTAAACGATATAACGGACGAACTGTCGAGTTCAATGGTTGATTTGCCGAAATTTACCAGGTATGCTATTTCGCTTTTTTCAAACTTTACATCTGAAGGCGAAATCTTCGGGTGGTTAAATAGTGCATTGTAAATATTGGTTTTACCTGAAATATGAGCTGTGCCCGAATCAGATAAAGTAAATGCCAGGTTAAGGCTGGCCGAGTCAAAGGCCACCACTGTATTCCAGCGCTGATGAATGTATGGAATCATTAACCTGCCTGAATCCTGCTTTTTTATCTCCATTGCAACCCTTTTTTCAGAGGTGTTCAGAATTCCCGAGAGCAGCCAATGTGCCGATAAGCTGTCGTCGGTAATGGTTGCTGTTGTGCTGAACCGGCTGTTGTTGATATCGAGCCTGGGAAAACTGAATGAAAATGTGTGGTGGTCAATGTCGGCGCTTATGCTAAATTGCTCAACTTTGATTGATGAAGGAATAAAATTGAAAAGCATGCCAAATATTCTGGAAACCCTGCCGGCGTAATCCTTATCACTGTTTTTTGTTGTATTTATTTGGGTGGTGTCACTTGTTTTTCGGTCGAGCAGAAACAGGTAATTGCTTTGATGGCCAAGCCTTTTTAATTGAATGGAAGGATGGGTCATAACTGCATCGCCAAATCTGATTTTTAGCCCCAGCAGGGCCAGCGGTTTGATAGTGATGTTCAAATGTGCAATGCTGAGCAACGTGTCACCACCCGGGGGTATCATACTTAGCGAATCGATATTGATGGTGCTCCATCCCGAGAAATAGGCTTTTTTGTAACTGATTTCTGCACCTGTTTTCAGACTGAAGCCTTCAGTTTTTTTATCAATGGCATACCTGAGCAACGGGTTTCTTACCATGAAAAGCAACAGCAACAATGCCGTTATTAAAGCTCCGGTGTACAGTGCTGTTTTGCGGGTAATCCATATTTTGTTCACTTGCGGATTGTGTAAAGTAAAAAAGTGTCAACTTTTTAAGCGCTGCAAAAGTACAGTATTTTATATATGCCACAGGTTGTTGCTTATACTCCGGTAAACTATTTTAAACTATTCCATGGGAGCAGAAAAGAAGTTTTCAGGAGTTAATTTTGTTAAAACTTATCAACATTCAGGGCTTTCAGCAGGCTTTTGAGTAATTTTACCTCACAGATTTTTTTTGATATTTATTTCTCGATTGTGAAAATCTGAATCATATAATTCACTGATAACATCTGAGTTATAGGTTGGTAACCAACCGGTTTATGGAATCCGGTTTCATTGTTTAATATTACGCATGAGCAAATTTACACACTTACACGTCCACTCAAAGTATTCAATACTTGATGGTGGCGCAGAAATCAGCGACATGTTTTCTAAAGCTGTCAACGATGGTATGCCCGGCATCGCCCTTACCGATCATGGAAATATGTTCGGAGTTTTTAAATTTGTAGCCGAAGCCGGAAAATACAACAAAAAGGGGCAACCTCCTGTTATCAAGCCGATTGTTGGCTGTGAGTTTTACCTGGTACAGGATCGTCACCGCAAACAATTTACCCGCGATCTAAAAGACCAGCGCTTCCATCAGCTATTGCTGGCCAAAAATACTACCGGTTACAACAATATTGTAAAGCTTTGTTCCCTGGGTTATATGGAGGGGTTTTACAGCAAATATCCCCGTATCGACAAGGAACTGCTGCTGCAATACCACGAAGGCCTTATTGCTACCACTTGCTGTCTGGCTGCCGAAGTCCCCAGGGCAATTATGAATGGAAGTGAGGACGAAGCCGAAAAGTTATTCAAGTGGTGGCTCGATTTGTTTGGCGAAGATTACTATGTTGAGCTGCAACGGCACCATATTCCCGACCAGAATACAGTAAATGAGGTTCTGCTGCGGTTTGCCAAAAAGTACAATGTAAAAGTGATTGCAACCAACGATACACACTACGTTGAGCAGGACTTTTACAATGCACACGATATTCTGCTTTGTGTCAATACCGGCGAAAAGCAGAGTACTCCTACCATGAAGGATTACAACGATGATGATACGTCTGTCAAAGGCAAAAGGTTTGCTTTCTACAACGACCAGTTTTATTTTAAAACTACGGCAGAAATGTCGGAACTTTTTTCCGATTTGCCTGAAGCCATTGACAATACCAACGAAATAGTTGATAAGGTTGATTTGCTGAATCTGCATAAGGAGATAATGCTTCCTCACTTTGCCCTGCCTCCCGGTTATCATGATCAGTTTGATTATCTGAAAGATATGACTTACGAAGGGGCCCGGCGTAAATATGGAGATATCACCCCGCAGATTGAAGAACGACTGGCTTTTGAGCTGGGCACCATTCGCGGGATGGGATTTACTGGCTACTTTCTGATTGTTTCCGATTTTATCAAAGCCGGACGTGATATTGGTGTGTTTATTGGCCCGGGCAGAGGCTCGGCAGCTGGCTCGGTGGTAGCATACTGTATAGGCATTACCAATATTGACCCCATGAAATACGGCTTGCTGTTTGAAAGGTTCTTAAATCCCGACCGCAAAAGCATGCCCGATATTGATACTGATTTTGATGACAAGGGACGTCAGAAGGTGATTGATTATGTTGTTGAAAAATATGGCAGAAATCAGGTGGCTCAAATTGTTACTTTTGGTACAATGGCTGCCAAAAGCTCTATTAAAGATGTGGCTCGTGTGCTCGATCTGCCGCTCAACGAATCAAATATGCTTGCCAAGCTGGTGCCCGATAAGCCCGGAATTGAACTCAGGCGGGTGATGCTGGCCCCTATGGAAGGACCCAAAAGCCTCAAAGAGAAGGAACAGCTTACTTCTGAAGACCTTGAGGACGTAAAAAAACTGCGCGAAATTGCCAGGGGTAATGATTTACAAGCCGAAGTCCTTAAAGAAGCCATCTCTCTGGAAGGTTCAGTCAGAAGTACCGGTATTCATGCAGCGGGCATCATTATTGCACCCTGCGATCTTACCGACATTATTCCGGTAAGTACATCCAAAGAAACTGAATTGCTTATTACCCAGTTTGAAGGGAAAGAGATTGAAAGTGCCGGAGTTATCAAGATGGACTTTCTGGGGTTAAAAACCCTTACAATCATTCGCGATGCCTTGCAGATGATTGAAGAAAACCACGGATTGAAATTTGATATTGATGAAATTCCGCTCGACGATAAAAAAACACTTGAACTCTATCAGCGTGGCGAAACCAATGCCACTTTCCAGTTTGAGTCGGCTGGAATGCAAAAACATTTACGTGAGCTGAAACCCGATAAGTTTGAGGATCTCATAGCCATGAATGCCTTGTATCGTCCGGGCCCCATGGAGTACATTCCCAACTTTATCGCCCGAAAGTTCGGACGCGAACCGGTTACTTATGATGTGCCTGAAATGCAGGAATATCTGGAAGAAACCTACGGTATAACCGTGTATCAGGAACAGGTGATGTTGCTCTCGCAGAAGCTGGCCAACTTTACCAAAGGCGATGCCGATACCCTGCGTAAAGCCATGGGTAAAAAGGATATTATTACCCTTAATAATAAGAAAAATCAGTTTATGGAAGGGTGCAAGGCCAATAACCTTGACCTGAAAGTTTGTGAGAAAATATGGGTCGACTGGGAGGCCTTTGCTGCTTATGCCTTTAATAAGTCGCATTCTACCTGTTACGCTTTTGTAGCGTTTCAAACCGCATGGCTTAAGGCGCATTACCCGGCCGAATACATGGCTTCGGTGATGACTCACAACTTAAGCGATATCAAGAAAATAACTTTCTTTATTGACGAAACCAAAAGGATGGGAATTCCTGTTCTCAGTCCTGATGTGAATGAATCGGGGTACCATTTTAAGGTGAACAAAAAGGGCGAAATACGTTTCGGAATTGGTGCGATTAAAGGAGTTGGTGAAAATGCTGTAAACGCACTTATCGAAGAGCGGCAAAACAACGGCCCTTTTGAAAATATCCTGGATCTTACGCGCCGTGTAAATCTTCGTACGGTCAACCGCCGCAGTCTTGAAGCCCTGGCTATGGCCGGAGCTTTCGATACTTTTTCCAATACTCACCGCGCCCAGTATTTTCAAAAGGACAATGGTGATGGCCTCTCTTTTCTTGAAAAAGTGCTGAAACACGCAGCCGATTATCAGGCCCAGGCTTCGGGTATTCAGGCCAGCCTGTTTGGCGGCGATTCAGATGTGGAGATGCCTGAAATTAAAATGCCTGTTTGTGAACCCTGGAGTAATCTTGAACAACTCCGTAACGAAAAGGAAGTAACCGGCTTTTATATGTCGGGTCATCCGCTCGACGATTATAAGGAAGAAATGGCCGCTTTCTGCAAAAATACAATTGCCAACATCAAGGAGGATGAAATTAAAAAGTTCATTGGTCAACAGGTTGTTTTTGCAGGTATTGTCTCATCGGTTAATCATCGTATATCCAAACAAAACAAACCATTTGGCAACTTTGTAATTGAAGATATTGATGACTCTATTCAGTTGACACTCTTTTCGGAAGATTATCTGAAAATGAAATATATGCTGGAAGAAGGTCTGGCATTGCTCGTTACAGGAACTGTTCAAAAGAGATTTCGCGACTCTGATCAAATTGAGCTGAAAATAAGTTCAATGAGCCTACTGGCAGAAGCCATGGAAAAAATGACCAAAAAAATTGTGTTGAGCATCAGTATTTACGATGTGAATACCGAAATGATTGACCGGTTGCAGGGAGCTGTTTACGAATTCAAGGGAAATTGTCCTTTTTCCGTTAATTTGATGGATAATCTGGGCCGTATTTCGGTGGAACTGCCTTCGCGCTTGCGTGTTGATCCGCGCCGTTTTACCGATTGGCTGAAAACCTGCCCTGAAATTGGATTCTCCCTTTTATAGATGAACAGTTTCATATATAGATTGTAATATGGTTTTGTGGCTTTTAAATGGTTTATGTTTTCAATGTATTCATTGTCAGGCACGAAATTCATGATGAAAAATAGGGATAACCCGGCTGATAAGCGAAAAAAAACATTTACCTTTGGGCGCACGCAGATAATGTTAAACCACCAAAAATAAAAATTATGGCACTTGAATTAACCGATGCTAACTTTGAGGAACTTGTCCTTAAATCAGATAAACCTGCAATTGTTGACCTTTGGGCTGAATGGTGCGGTCCTTGTCGTATGGTTGGCCCACTGGTTGAAGAAATCAGTCATGAATACGAAGGACGTGCAGTAATTGGTAAGCTTGATGTTGACAGCAATCCTGGAATCACAGCCAAATATGGTATCAGGAATATTCCTACTATTCTGTTTTTTAAAAATGGTGAAATTGCCGATAAACAGGTGGGAGCTGTTCCCAAATCAGTGCTTGTGGCCAAGCTTGAAAAATTACTTTAATCACTGTTTTTATTCTTTCCGGGATGCATGACCTTGGGCATGTATCCCGGTTTTTTTTAACATTGCCAAAATTCAATACAGTGCCAATCACCATTGAACAGGCTCGTTTTGATGATTTTAGCCCGCTTGAACTTCTTGCACGTCAGGTGGTTGAGGGTTTTATTACCGGCCTGCATAAAAGCCCTTTTCATGGTTTTTCGGTTGAATTTGCCGAACACCGGCTCTATAATCAGGGCGAATCTATTAAGCATATCGATTGGAAGCTTTTCGGCCGTACCGACAGAATGTATGTTAAACGTTACGAAGAAGAAACCAATCTCCGGTGTCAACTGGTAATTGATGGTTCTTCTTCTATGTATTTTCCACGCAGGAAAGAAAACGAAAATAATCAGTCTGATAAAATGACTTTTTCGGTTTATTCTGCTGCTGCTATTATGTACCTGCTTCGCAAACAGCGCGATGCAGCCGGGATAAGTGTATTTGATACAGATGTGAGGTTGCATACACAGGCGCACAGCAATGCTACGCACCAAAAGTATCTCTATTCAGAGTTGGAGAAACTGCTGAATCCTGCTGCTGAAATAAAGGGAAAATATACTTCTGCAGCCAAAGCACTTCACCAGATTGCTGATAACATTCACAAGCGTTCGCTGGTAGTTATTTTCAGCGATATGCTTGATAACAGTGAGGCACAGGATGAACTGTTCCCGGCATTACAGCACTTGAGGCATAATAAACACGAGGTGATACTTTTTCATGTGGCTGATAAGCGACACGAAATTGATTTTGCTTATGATAATAAGCCCTACCGTTTTGTCGACCTTGAATCGGGTGAAGAACTTAAGGTAAAACCGCATGAAATAAGAGCCGGATACATGGAGCGGATGCAATCATTTAAATCAGCGCTGGCTGTGAAATGTGCAGGTTACCATATCGATCTCGTAGAAGCAGATATCAACGAGGGCTACCGGCAGGTGCTGCTGCCATATCTGCTGAAACGGGTAAGGATGCATTGAAATAAATTTTGGATTTAGCTTCGCTGAGCCTGTCTGCCAGGTTGCCCTTACAGTCAGGCAGGCCTGCTGCTATGCACAAGCAGACAAGCTCCCTTCGGTCGGTTTGGATTTCGGTACCGAAAGGCCATCGGGAACGAATTTCTTACTTCGACCTCTGACCTCTGACTACTTAGCCATTTCCACCCACTTTCGCACCAGCCCGATCTCCTTGCGGATAAGGAGCGTTTCCGGCGCCGCCTGCCAGTCCCCCAGTGTAACCAATACCTCCGGTTGTAATTGAGACAGGTCATTCTGACTGAAGTAAAGATACAAAACCATTACTCGTAACCCGTCAAGACGCTGAGCGTTATCGGCGTTGGTTGTGTTTTTGGTAAGGTAATTCTCAAAAATTTGCAACAAGGTATCTTTGGCCGGTAGTGACGGCACCATAATATTGAGCTTGCGTAGGACAACAAAGGTTGGCATACGCGGAATGGTAGTCCGGTGATTAAAGTAGCTATCAGGAATATCAATAGTGATCGATTCTTCCTGAAAATTCACCCAGAGGTAGAGCGAGTCAATGGGTTGTTGGGCATATGAAATGTTGCTCAGTGCGATAAAGAAAATTAGTATGATTGTTTTTTTCATTTTTTAGACAGGATTAACAGGATTAACAGGATTTTTTGCTTATTTGCCTTTGCAACGTGATTTAACCAGCATGTACCGGAGCATATTACTATAGGGACACGACATGACGTGTCCCTAAAGTAATATGCTATTCCACCACAAACTTCGCCTTTCCCATCTGTTTGTTTCCAGAATAAACCACCGCCATATACAATCCTGGCCGCCAACCTGTTATACTGAGCCCGGTTTCGTTTACGCCTGAGTTAACATGCATTTCAGCCAATTGCCGGCCAAATATATCGTAACAGACAACCTGTATATTCTTATGGTATTCTGTATTTTCAAGTAAAAAGCGGATGTAATCCTTTGCCGGATTGGGTGCTGGTATTATGGGTATCAGGCTGATGCGGGCCTCATACTCACTACGGGTAGGAATATCCTCCACATTTACAATTACATCGCAGTCGCTCAGATCAATGGTTTTTGAAACAATCGGATCGGGGCAGAGGTAATCGTACTCCCGTGGGGCGGTGTAAATGCTGTCGTACGCAAGGCTAGTGTTGAATTTCATCAGGATAATGTCCTGATCCAATTCACTGCCAACCACAGCCCCTGCCAAAAGTTTGTTGTCTGACGTAACCATGAGGCCAACCGGAGCATGTGCAGTCCGGTGTATTATTGAATTGTGCCAACCGCCCAGGGAATCTAGCTCATGCAGGCCAAACCAACCGGGATAAGGTGTGTTTTCATCAACAAAGCGGGTACATGCAAATAATTTTCCATCTTCGGTAAAGGATGGATTTACCATAAAACCCTCGGCCCACTTATTATCAATCAACGGAATATCAACAAGTGAATCTGCCAGTAGATTCCCGTTTATATCATACTTAAGTAGCCTTGGCAGTGAACTTGGCCAGATGGACTGATCAACAGCGCCTACATAAAAGCTGCCGCTTTCATGCTGGGTTGCCCAACCGGCTATGGAATAGGCTAAAGTGTCGGTTGCTTTGTAAACACTTACCCATTCCTCCTGGCGGCTGCTGTCGGCAAGGATGGCCATGGCTTTTAACCTGCATCGGTTATTTATCCCGCCCGTAGCTACTGAATCATCGCACCAATAGCACAAGCCGCCGATAAAAAAGTCTTCGTCAGGGGTGACAACCAAATCATAAGGTTCATTATAACTTATAAAGGGATGGTTTGCAGTTAGAGCATAAGGCTCAATCCAAAGCACATCACCCGTAGCGTTTAAACGGAACAGATGTATTCTAGGGTTGTTGCTGTTGGCACTATATCCCATGGTTAGCATTATATAGCCACCATCCTGCAATTGTTGAATTTCAACTCCCCAGTCGGGACTATTATCATCAGTGCGAAATACTTTACACCATTCAAGATCGCCACAGGCATCGTGTTTTGTAATTCCTATATCATTTACTGTCCACCGGTCATGGCTGCCGCAAATGATAAAGCCACCGTCAGATGTTGTAGAAAGAAAGGAAGGATAATTGAGATTTCCCAACCCCGACCCCGGCATTCCAATGGTTAAATCATATAGTACGTTACCATTAATATCTGTTTTTATGATCCATCCACGGGTGTCGGGAAAAAAATCGTAAGACCCAAGAATAATATTGCCTCCATCATAGCTTTCGATTAGGCTACGGAAGTTTTCTCTTCTATTAGACATACCAAATGTGTGTTCCCAACTCTGCGAAATACAAATTTGATTGTAGATTAAAAGAAGTAACAAGAGTATCTTTCTCATAATAATCTGGTATTATGCAGGGAATCCGGATACAAAATCCAGTTTCCCTGCAAAGTTTATTTTAACGAGAAATGATGACATTTGCATTGCCAAAATATTTATCTCCGGATGCTAATCTGACAATGTAACTACCTGATTTAAAATCTCTGGTATCAAGAATAATCTGGTCAAACTGACGATTGAGGTTTCTACTAAATACTTTTCTGCCATACTCATCTATAACCTCAATTACACCCTGAGTTTTATAATTGTAAGTATTATATTCTATGGTGATAAAATCCTTGGCGGGGTTGGGGTAAACCTTCAGGTAAGTTAGCGCAGGAAGTACCGGTTTTACCCGTGGGTTTATTACTTCAGCACTTTTGGTTAAATCCGGTTCAAGATATGGTTCGTAGTATTCAAGCAGGTTGTTGGCAACCAACATCCCTCTTGCACCTGCAGAGACAACCGGGCTGCTATACAGAAGAAAGTTGTTCAATGGCTCCGTATCAAGGGTGTCTATCGGTTGGTTTTCTATAAGCCATTGCATAAATACCTGTTGCTGGCTGAGTTCTGAGAGTTCTGCTTCTGTAAGTAGAATTTCGTTGCTAATAGTATTCCATTTATTTAAGGCTGAAGTGGTATCACCGTTTTCAAGAAGCAGCCAGGCCTGTTTCATAAGTGAAACCGCGCTGCCATCGGCAGCAAGCAGGGCTATGAGCGTATCGGTTGGAACAGGTATGGAATCTGTAAGTGAAACTGAAAGTAAGCGATTGAAACCATAATTGTAAAACTGCATATCCATGTCCCTTTTAGCTTCCATCAACTCTTTGGCAGATAGTAAAAATATCCCTTCAAGGATTTCGTCTTTCATGTAATCGGGCATAGGCTCAAGGCGCATATCCAATTCCTGCATAATGATTTCCGATTTCGCACTATGAGGATTGGCCACCATTATATCTCGGATCATGGCATTGTTGAGCAATTCTTCGCGGTTAATGGATGATTTAAGCACTGTGTCTGAAACAAAAGGAGAATACTCTAATATTGAATTTCTAACCTCCAGCGCTTCTGAGGGTGATGCAAGGTTTACTTCTAGAACTTTATCGGAAGTTTCTCCTTCATCAATGAGTGTAATTAGTGTTTCTGAAGTATTTACAGATTCCGCTTTTGATGTTTTTTTGTTCATGTAATACGAGACCTTCATCATGCGGGTTTTTAAAGTTTATAAAAAAATCGCATCTCAAAGCAGATGCGCTACTTTGTTAATTATTCCCGGTCTGAATGTAATCCCCAACCGTCTGGCAACGGTACATTATAGTCGCAAATGTACTGACTTTTTGTTATCAGGACTTAGTTGAAATCTGATATCTCAAAAAATATTATTAATTTAACATGGCAGGTTTATTGTTTCTTAGTCATAATTGAGGTAACGTTTTGCTTATAAATAAATTAAGTACTCCTTCCGGATGAATTCCGGATTTCGGTTCCATATTTAGCTTCGCTGAGCCTGTTTGCCAGGTTGCCCTTACAGTCAGGCGGGCCTGCTGCTATGCACAAGCAGACAAGCTCCCTTCGGTCGGTTTGGATTTCGGTGCCGAAAGGCCATCGGGAACGAATTTTTGACTTCTGACTTCTGACTACTGACTTTTGCCCTCGACCTATTTGGGAATGTGTTTAAGAAAATTCATAAACAATCTTGTCAGCGACTTTTCTGCTATAGCTGCTGTTGCGATAATCTCTGCGAGCTCAACCGGTTTCAGGTTGTCAGGATCACATTCATCGGTAATCACACTAACGGCTGCGCAGGGAAGCTGCATATGGTTGCAGGCAATGACTTCGGGCACGGTTGACATTCCCACCAAATCGGCGCCTATTGTCCTCAGGTAGCGATATTCTGCAGCTGTTTCAAGGTTAGGGCCTGACACAGCGGCGTACACCCCCTGGTGCAGGTTAATTTGCTCAGCTTTTGCCGATGTCAGCATCCTTTGCAACATTTCGGGATTATAAGCCCTGCTCATATCTGGAAACCGCACACCCAGACTTTCATCATTAGGACCAATCAATGGATTAGTTCCTAAAAGGTTAATATGGTCGGTAATCAGCATCAGGCTTCCTTTTTTAAATGAAAGATTGATGCCACCGGCTGCATTGGAGAGCAAAATCTGTTTTACGCCCAGTAGTTTCATCACACGGATGGGGAACACAATCTGTTGCATTGAGTAGCCTTCGTAATAATGAAACCGCCCCTGCATAGCCAGCACCTGATGGCCATTAAGTCGTCCGTAAATGAGCTTGCCCTTGTGAGTCTCCACTGTTGAAACCGGAAAATGAGGAATGTCGCTATAGTCTATTATTTTATCGGCAACTATCTGATGGGCCAGATCGCCCAATCCTGTGCCCAATACCAGTCCTGTTACCGGTGAGTCAATTCCTTCTTTTCTTAAAAAATCTACAGTTTCTGTCAGCAGTTTCATGTTTATAGTTATTTTGGATGGCTGGTTTTGAGCAAACGGAATAAAGCGGCAAATTAAATAAAATCTGTGTACAAATAAAATTCAGGACGGTGGGAAAACAACAGAATGAGGAATTTTTTATCAGGCTTCATGAGCAATTAAATAAGCATGGCATCTGGCCTTCGGTGTATATGTTCAAATTTATTATTCCTGACAATAACCGCGATTATGCGATGTTACGCAGCCTTTTTGGAGATGAGTCGCGTGTTTTTACCCGACATTCATCGGGGGGCAAATACATTTCAGTTACGGTGAAAGAGTTGATGCTGAATCCGGAAGAAGTGATTGAAAGGTATAGGTTGGCTTCTGATATTGAAGGGATTATATCCTTGTAAATTTTCTAAAATTTCAAGTAGCCTGACCAATAAAAAAGCGCTGCATCAAATGCAGCGCTTTTTTATTGGATATTGCACTGTGTTACTTGGCGAAACTAATGGCTCTGGTTTCGCGGATAACCGTAATTTTAATCTGGCCGGGATAGGTCATTTCGTCCTGAATCTTTTTGGAAAGATCGTAGGAGATTTTGTTGGCCTCTTCGTCAGACACTTTATCGGCACCAACCATTACCCTGAGTTCGCGGCCTGCCTGAATGGCATAAGTTTTAACAACTCCAGGGTAGGAGAGGGCGAGTTCTTCAAGATGGTTAAGGCGTTGAATGTAAGCTTCAACTACTTCGCGGCGTGCTCCCGGGCGTGCTCCGGAAATGGCATCGCACACCTGAACGATAGGAGCAATCAGGCTTTCCATTTCAATTTCATCATGGTGAGCACCAATGGCATTGCAAATATCTGCAGGCTCTTTATACCGTTCGGCAAGTTTCATGCCCAGGATAGCGTGTGGCAATTCCGGTTCATTGTCGGGAACTTTGCCTATGTCATGCAGCAATCCGGCACGTTTGGCTTTTTTGGGGCTGAGGCCAAGTTCGGCTGCCATGGTGGCGCATAGATTGGCTACTTCTTTCGAGTGTTGCAACAGATTCTGACCGTATGATGAGCGGTACTTCATTTTACCAATCATACGTATAAGCTCAGGATGAAGTCCGTGTATGCCCAGGTCGATGCTGGTGCGCTTACCGGTTTCAATAATTTCCTGTTCAATTTGTTTTTTAACCTTGCCAACAACTTCTTCGATACGGGCAGGGTGGATGCGACCATCGGTAACCAGTTTGTGCAGAGACAGGCGGGCGATTTCGCGCCTTACCGGGTCAAATCCCGAAAGGATAATGGCATCTGGTGAATCATCAATCACAATTTCAACTCCGGTGAGTGCTTCAAGGGTACGTATATTGCGGCCTTCGCGACCGATAATGCGGCCTTTAATTTCTTCACTTTCAATGTTGAAAACCGAAACACTGTTTTCAATCGCATGTTCAGCGGCAGTTCGCTGAATGGTTTCAATTACAATTTTTTTGGCTTCATTGTTGGCTGTAAGCTTGGCGTCTTCCACAATGTCTTTGATATGAACCATTGCTTCGGCTTTGGCTTCATCCTTAAGGGTTTCAATCAGCAACGATTTGGCTTCGCTGCCCGACATGCCCGAGATGGTTTCAAGTTGTTCAACCTGCTGCTTTATGGCTTTGTCAAGTTCGGCTTGTTTCTTGTTTAAGAGTTCAAGCTGTGCAGTTAGGTTGTCTTTAACGACGCTGACTTCTTTTTGTTTGCGTTGAATTTCTTCAAATTTTTGAGATACGGATGCTTCTTTCTGTTTGAGTCTGTTTTCGTTTTTTGCAATTTCCTTGTTTTTTTCCTGAAAAGTGTTTTCGTAGTCGGCCTTCAGTTGAAGAAACTTCTCTTTGGCCTGTAGCATTTTATCCTTTTTTATCATTTCGCCTTTTTCTTCGGCGTCTTTAAGGATTTGTTCACTCTTTTTTTCGATGGCTTTTCTTAGCAGAGTGCTGGTTATCAGCCCTCCAACCACAAGACCAACCATGGCGGCAATGATTATAAGTAATGTCTCCATTGGGTAATTTGATTAGTTTGAGATATGATGAATGGAGGAAAAAAGAGACAAAAAAACCCGCAAAGATTCAGTGTTTTGGTAAACCCCAAAACGACATAAATGAGGCTGCCAGGGACATCAAACTTCCAATGCTCTCCTGAGAGAGACCCGGCCGAAACCGGGGTAAGGCCTGTTCTTAATCCTGTACTGAGCTTTGCCCCAAAGTTGAAAATGTTGAGTTTACAAACTTGGTGAATCAATGCGGGATATCGTAAATTTTTTTCAAAGAACTTAGCAAAACTCTGTATTCAATTAAACATCTGTTAATATTTCATCAATTTCTTCCAGCTTTGACAGTAACCCCGAGTCAGAAAACTTTTTCTGGGTTTCCAGATCTATGGCAGTGGTCGAAAACTGCAAAGCCACCATGGCCAAAAGGTCTTGTTTGTCTTTATACTCAAAGTAGCTTGCATACTTTTTTATTTGTTCATCGATAGCTTTGGCTGCTGCTCTCAGTGTTTCTTCTTCGCTCCGGCTAATGGTAAGCTTGTAAGATCTGTCGGCAATCATCACCGTTATCGATATTTCATCCATTTGTTAATTAACAGGTTTTATTTATTTAAGAGTCCGATGCAATGGTCAATTTCCCGCACAAGTTCATTAATTTTTAGTTTTACTTCTGTCCGGCTTTCTTCCTTGTTTAATGTTTTTGCCAGTTTAAGCGTTGTAAGTTTTTCATTCAATTCAAAAATTCTCCGTTCAAGCTTTTCAATGTCGTTTTTCAATCCGGCTACCTCTTCGGCCAATTGCTTGTTTTCCCGATGAAGTGCTCCGTTTTTTTCAATAAGCCTGCGCACTTTGTATGCTATTCCGGCTACGAGTGTTTCGGCATTTTTCATGAAAACCTTAGTTAGAAGCAGCAAATATATGTTAAAGTTTCTTACATACAAACTGCCCGTTGGGCTTTACACGGCCATTTTTCTTCAAATATAATCATTTATTGGGCGCAAAAGGTGATTTTTTATAATTTTAATAAAATTTTCAGTTGTGACCGAAGCCTTTTTACACTACCTCTGGAAGTACAGGCTGCTCAGTTCAGGCCTGTCAACCATCAGTGGCGACCCCATTGAAATTCTCAATCCCGGTTTCCATAACCACCATGCCGGGCCCGATTTTGGCGATGCCCGTCTGCGCATTGCTGATACTATCTGGGCTGGCAATGTCGAAATACATGTGCATACCTCCGATTGGTTTAAACATGGCCACCACAACGACCCGGTTTATGACAATGTGGTGCTGCATGTTGTTCTTCATCATGATATGGATCCTGCCGACGAAAAAATACCGGTTCTTGAACTTCAGCATAAGTTTGATCAACGTATTTATGAAGTTTATAAAGCGTTTATGAACAGTCGCCGTTGGGTGCCCTGTATCAATCTGATTCATACGGTGCCTGAACATGAAATTAACCTGTGGCTCGAACGTATGCTGATTGAAAGACTGGAGCGTAAAGCTGATATTATTCAGGGCTTCCTGGCATTGAATGATAACGATTGGGAAGGTGCTTTTTACTTTTTACTGGCCCGAAGCTTCGGATTCAACCTGAATACGCTGCCTTTTGAAATGATGGCGCGCTCATTGCCCTTTCGCATCCTGGCCAGGCATGCTGAAAACCCGATGCAGGTAGAGGCGCTTATTTTTGGTCAGGCTGGCTTGCTTAGCGATGAATATACCGAACCCTGGCCGCAGCAGCTCTTTGCCGAATATTCATTTTTGCGAAAAAAATATCAGCTGGTGCCCATTGCTGCTCACCTGTGGCGGTTTATGCGGCTACGGCCTGTGAATTTTCCGACCGTGAGACTTGCACAGTTTTCGTCCCTCATTGCCGGAAATGCAGCGCTGTTGTCGCAGGTGCTTGCCTGTGAGACAATCGATGAATTAAAACTTTTGTTTGATGTCAGTGGCTCTGTATTTTGGGATCAGCATTATCATTTTGGCAAATCTTCGGTAAAACGTAAAAAACATCTTGGCGAAAATTCAGTAATGTTGCTCATTATCAATGCGGTGCTTCCTTTTATGTTTGTATATGGAAGATCACTTGCGCAGGATGATTTGTGTAACCGGGCTCTTAGTCTTTATCATGATATTTCAGGTGAGTCAAATACAATTATACAGCATTGGCAAGCAGCAGGTTTAAACGTAAAGGATGCCTTTAATACTCAGGCACTTATTGGTCTTAAAACTGATTATTGTGATAAGAAGCGCTGCCTGGAATGCCGGATTGGCAACATATTGCTGAAAAATCCTGATAACTTTACAAATGCCGGTTAGTAATTTTTTTATAATATTGCATATAGCCATGTATGGTTAAGGGCAATGGATGGAGGTAAGCTGAGAATGGGTCTGCAATAAATCGTTTTTTACTCAAAATATCAAATACTGTTTAAATGACTGCAAATACTGAAACATGGGGCTCGCGTGTGGGTCTTGTACTGGCTATGGCCGGAAATGCTGTAGGATTTGGAAATTTTCTTCGTTTCCCTGTACAGGCTGTTCAGAATGGGGGAGGTGCCTTTATCATTCCTTATCTGGTTTCTTTCCTGGTGATGGGCATTCCCTTGCTCTTTATCGAATGGTCATCGGGGCGTTTCGGTGGTAAATTCGGGCATCATTCCACCCCTTTTATCCTGCAGTCAATGGACAAGCGTTGGATTTGGAAATATGTGGGGGTCTTTGGTATTTTTTCTAATATTGCTATTGCGGCTTATTATTGCTACATCGAAAGCTGGACAATATCTTATATTTTTCATTCCCTTTTCGGTACGTTCAATCATCTTGATCAGCATGCAGTTGCTGCTTTCTTTACAAATTATCTGGATGTAACAACCTCTACCACCGGCATTCCCTATGAAGCCCTTGTCTTTTTTGTGTTCTGTATTGCTCTTAATACCTGGATTCTGAGCAAGGGTTTAAGCGCTGGTATTGAGAAAGTGGCTAAAATCGGGGTACCCATGCTTATTGTTTTTGGCATTTTCCTGGCTGTGAAGGGGATAACACTTAAAGCAGGGCAAAACGGAGCTGTGCACGACGGAACTGTTGGTCTTAATTTTTTGTGGACGCCGGATTTTACTTCGCTGTCAAACCCTAAAGTTTGGCTGGCCGCTGCCGGACAAATATTCTTTACACTTTCGGTTGGCATGGGCTCTATTCAATGCTATGCTTCCTATCTGAAAAAGAAAGACGACGTTGCCCTCAATGCAATGTCGGCCGGCTGGATGAATGAGTTTGTGGAAATAGTTTTGGGTAGTGCTGTAATTATTCCAATAGCCATTGGCTATCTTGGAATTGATAAAGTGGTGGAGTTAACAGGCATTGGTGGCCTTGGTCTCGGCTTTCGTACTATGCCTTTCCTGTTTGAACAATGGGGGCCTGTGCTTTCGGCCGTTGCAGGTACAGCTTTCTTCGGACTCCTGTTTTTTGCTGGCATTACATCCTCGCTGGCCATGGGCACTCCCGGCATGGGCTTTATGATGGATGAGTTTAAGTGGTCGCGCAAAAAGTCGGCTGCGGCTTTTGGCATGGTGGTGCTCATCCTGGGGTTGCCTACTATTTTCTTCTTCAACGACGGAGTGTTTGATGAATATGATTACTGGGCCGGTACAGTTTCATTGGTGGTGTTTGCCTTGCTTGAGTCTATTTTGTTTTCGTGGGTTTTTGGACTTAAAAAGGGCTGGCGCGAAATTACCGATGGCGCTGATATTCAGGTTCCTGTAATTTATCGGTTTGTGATTAAGTACATTACACCTGTTGCGTTAATTCTCGTTTTTACCGGCGCTCTGTTGCGCCCGGTGAATGATGATTGGTCGCGCATTAGTTTAAAAGGCTGGGAACTGCATAAAGAAAGTATTCTTGGTCAATTGCAGCACAAAGGAATCGGTCCCAATAAAGATTGGATAGCACCCGCTTTTTATGCCGAAGCAGCCGGCGTGGTTGACTCCGTTTATCAGGTTAAAAACCGGAGTTATGTCAGGACTTCTGCTTATGACAATCAGGGGAAACTTATATCACAGGTATACCAATACAAAGCCAGTAAACACATTCTTGCAGTTGATACAGGCGAAGTGGTCACTGCCGGCCAGGTGATTTATACGGGTAAAGTTTTAAATAAGGTTCTGTTTGTTGATATGGCCAGGTTGCTGCTATTGCTTGTTTTTCTGCTCATTTCGGTACTGGTTTATATAGCATGGAATAAAAGAAGTAATGAAAGGAGAACTGAAAAATGAATGCAAGTGCACTGATAATGATGATAACGGTTGAAACCATTGTTATCCTGTTTACCGGATGGTTTTTTTATAAAGTTTTGACTACCAAGCCTAAACCTGAGCCTGATTCTTATTCAGAAAATGACGGGACCAACAAAAGCTGATGCGACTTGAAAAAGTTTCTGAAGGAATATTTCAATTTTGGGAAAGCAGAGAGTATGGCCATTTTTTTTATTCTGCTGCTTATTCTGTTTTTGATTTTATTGCCCCGCATCTATTCCAGTCGTGCGCCGGCAGGCCTGACGGATGTTTCTGAATTTCAGCAGGAAATTGCTGAGTTTCGCAAATTGCAGGAAAGCCAGCCAGCCGGCGAGCAGGGTAGTTTTGATTATAATAATCCCGATAAATCTGTGGCCCGTGCTATCTTCAGGCCTTTTTTGTTCGACCCCAATACCCTTGATTCAGATGGATGGGTTAAATTGGGTTTTACTGAAAAACAGGCTGCCGGCATCCTTAAATTCAGGGAAAAAGGGGGGCGTTTCCGCGATAAGGAGGATTTGAAAAAACTCTATGCCGTTACTGAAGAAGTGTATGATTTGCTTGAACCTTACATAGATATTCCTGCTCAGTCTTTGCCCTTAACTGAAACTAAAACCGAAAAAAAAGGAACCTACCCGTCGGAAACTCCTTCAAAGTACAATCCCACGTTAAATAAGGTTGAACTTAACACTGCCGATTCGGCTGCATTGGTAAAAGTTTATGGCATTGGGCCTGCAACAGCCCGGCGCATTATGAAATACAGAGCCAAACTGGGTGGGTTTACCCATGTTGAACAACTGCAGGAAGTGTACAGCATTGATAGCGCCCGGTTTTCAGGAATTCGCAGGCAGGTGTTTGCAGATGCGTCATTGATAACGAAAATCAATATCAATACTACCTCCCTGGAGGAAATGAGGAAACATCCTTACATTGATTATTACATTGCCAAAGCCATTGTTGACAAACGCATCAAAAATGGAGCCTATCATTCGCCTGACGAAATCAGGAGCATAGCTCTGATATATGATGAGTTATATCTTAAACTAAGACCTTACCTGACAACCGACCCTCAATAATGAACACTGCCTGTCAATATATGCTGATACAATTACGAATCCGGATACGGAAATTGCCTGCTGTTACAGGTGTTTTTATACTTGGGTTACTGCTGGTTGCTGTTATTCCTGCTCCCGCACAGGTGTTACCATCGGTTGAAGCCCTGGTGAAGCAAGCCGAAGAAGTGCGCAATACCAATCCTCCTCAGGCGCTTGTTTATGCGACGCAAGCTCTCGAGCTTGCCCGCAAAACCAAGCATAAACCATCTCTGGCAAGAGCGCACCGCTATATTGGCGTAATTTATTTTATGACCGGCAACCTTGATGTGGCAAGGCAGCAGTTCGATTCGTCGTATGCACTGTATACAAAGCTGAAAGATCAGAAGGGGATAGCTGCCTGTCTCAATAATATCGGCGTTATCTATCAGGAAAAAGGCGAATATCCCGAGGCCATCCGCTATTTTGAGCAATCAATTGCCTTAAAAACCAAACTGGGCGATATTGCCGGAGCTACAAGCGGCATGCTTAACACCGGTACTATCTACAGCTATACTGGCGAAAACAGAAAAGCCATTCAGGCATTTGAGAAAGTGATTGAAATTGCAGGAGAAAGCAAGGATACGTCCCGTTTGATTGATGCCCGTATCAACCTTGGTACAGTGTATATCAATATGAAAAGGCTTGAGCAGGCACTTGAACAACTCAATATAGTATTGGAAATGGCAGAAGCTACAGGTGATGACTACAGCAAGGCTTATTGCCTGAACAATATTGGAGGAGTGTATCAAAACGCCGGAAATACTGCCAAAGCTATTGAATATCTGAATCAGGCGCTGGTATTGCGCGACGACCTTGATGATGTGGCCGGCCTGGCAACTACCCTTGACAATTTGGGTAAGCTGTATTCTAAAACCGGAGATGCAGAACTGGCCGTCAGCTATTTTTTTCAGGCTCTTCAATATAGTCAGCAGTTAAATGATAAGAGAAGCGCTGCCATTACGCTTAACTCAATGGGGGAGTTGTTCAGAAAAACCGGCGATTTTGAACAATCAGTTGAGTACTTGAAGAAGGGCGTTGAAATTGCCCGTGAAATAGGCCTTAAACAGGATTTAAGAGGGATGTACGGGAATTTAATTATTTCTTATTCGGCTCAAAAACAGTTTGACAGTGCTGAAGTTTACCTGGCGCTTTACCGTACCATGGCCGATTCTCTTAAAAGAATAAACACTGAACAGCCTGATGATGAACAGATGGAAGATGTGGTTTCGGAAGGAAATAATTTGCTGACTTCATTCGAAGGCAGCTGTCTGTATTGGTTGGTTATGGCCAGCCTTGGAACTGTATTGGTTGTTATTGTTGCCAGATCTTTTTGGAGAAAACGGAAATCCTGATTATTCAGGTGGTTGTTGAGTGATAGTCAGAGCTGTCAGCCACTGTTTTTTTATCAGAGCCGGGCGCGTTCATATATTTCTCATCATCATATGGCAGATCTGTCTCGTCGTCATCATCCCATTGGTATTCTTTGGCTTGTGGTCCCTGGTCGCGGTAATAAACTGCCAGCACAAGTCCGGCCAGAGCTCCCATCAGGTGCGATTCCCATGAAATGTTTTCTTTAGGGAAAAAATCAGGGAAGAATCCCCAGACCATACTGCCATAGAGAAAAATTACCAGCATACTTAAAGCCATAAGCCGGGGCTCGCGCCTGATTACGCCACTGGCAAAGTGGAAAACGGCCAGTGCATAAACTACACCACTGGCACCAATATGATAAGCCTGCCCGCGTGCAAACAACCATACCCATAATCCGGTGAGCAGCCATGATAAGGAGAAAATACTCAGTGCATTTTTAGGGTAATAGTATATAAGAAGTGCTCCCAGAAAAAACAGAGGTGCTGAATTGGCGGTCAGATGCGCCAGATTGGCATGAAGCAACGGGGCGAACAGGATTCCCGGAAGTCCTTTTGCCTGTAAAGGTAATATGCCAAATTGTGCCAGAGAAATGCCGGAAATCATTTCAAAGGCTTTAACAGCCCATAAAACAGCAACAACAGCTGCAAAAATAATGGCAGCTGTTATCAATCTTCTTTTTTCTTCCTGCATGATATACTGGCTTTGAAATTGTATCTGCCAATTATCCTCAAAAACTGTTCCTGATTTTTAAATATAAAATTGAAGGATGTGTTTATTCCTGAAAAGCTGCCGGCTTTTTAAGGGTGAACACCCTGCTGATATTGAATCCAAAATAAATGTCACCATTGGTCCATTTTCCCCTTGTTTCAGTTATAAAACCTCTTTCAAACATAGGTTGGGCATTGCTGAAATGAAGTTGAAATACATGCCCTCCGGTTTCAATGTCAACGCCAATTGATAAGGGATTTTCAAAATTGTCGGCAACAGTACCCGGCATCACATAAAAATATTCGGCATTGAGGCTGAGGCGCGGCGATAACTTTAACCGGCCTCCAATACCTGCTGCATATGTGTCATTGTCATCAACTGCACTGGTTACCATGTTTTTGTGGATATAGGTGGGCGAAAACTGAACAGAGATGCGGTCGTTGAATTTTCTGGCTATCAATAACTGATGCACAAAAGTCATACGTGAAGTAAAGTAGTTTTTGCGCTCGGTATTTTGCCATTTGAGCGAAAAGAGATCCATTGATGAGAACAGCGTAAGGGTAAATGGCATGGTGCGGTCTCCGCTACTTTGCCGCAAAACTTTAGCTTTTATAAAGCCATCGTAGGTTTTTTGATAGGAACTGCGGCCCACGCCCACACTCAAAAAATCGTTTACTCCATATTCCAGCCCCAGCCTGATGGTGGCCTGGTCAAGGCCAAAAAAATCATAAGCACCCGAATTTACTTTGCCAAAATGGTGCGATATCATAAAAAGAAGCACACCGTTGGCTGGATTTTCAACCGAATGTCCGCTTACAACCCTTGTTGTTTTAAATGTGGCATAAGTGTAATTGGTAGTTGGTGGTTCATCCCCGAATACATCCATTAAATCCTGGCTTCGGGCTCCCGTGGATAATAAAATGCAGAGGGAAAACAGCAGACTGATGTATAGTACAGATTTTTTCATCTTCATGTTTTTTAAGTGCTTAATTCTGTGGAGCTCCCTGATTTATCCATGCGTCAATTTTAAGTAACTCACAGGCTGGTAGCTTATTGCCGCCCTGTGGCATGGCTGAAGCACCGGCTTCGTGGTTGATGGCCTTTCTGAACTGGCCACTGTTTACAGCCACTTTTAATCCGTCGTAAGTGCTTGTAATTACGTTGCCCGATGGCGAGGCCTGACTATGACAGCTATTGCAGCTGGATGCCATTATCGGAGCAATTGTTTGTGAGTATGTTACGCCGGTTGTGTCGCACACACCTCCGGGCAATTCGGGGTATAAATACTCCTCATTGTCATAATAGCAGGAGGTTAACATGGTTGCTGCGAAAAACATGGCAACAATCTGCATAAAGTGTTTTTGATTGAGTTTAGTTGTTGGGTGCGCCATTGTCTATCCAGTTTTTAATTTGACTGAGGTTGCATGTTGAGAGTTTATTGCCATCTTTAGGCATGGGAGAGTATCCTGCGTCATGAGATACTGATCCATAAAGGCTTCCGTTGGTGGCCGATATTTTTACCGAAGCATAATCTTCGAGCCGCACTCCTCCATTGGGTTGCGAGCCACTATGACAGCCTTTGCAATTGGTTTCAATAATCGGAAAAATGTCAGCAGCAAATGTGAAAAGTTCCGGATTGCAGGCTTCTGTGCAGTAGTTGTTTTTGGCTCCTTGGTTTATCCACTTGGCTATCAGTGCTTTTTGTTCGGCCGTAAAGCCGTCGTTGGGCGATGGAGGCATTTTTGATTCACCCGAAGCAGAAAGTACCTTGTAAAGCTTGCTGCCCGAAGCATTGCCCGGCTTTACATCCCCGGTTATTTTTATGCGGTAATAGTCGGTCATTATCACTCCATGACTGGCCGAACCGGCGTCGTGGCAGCCTGACCTGGCACACGATGATTGCAACAAAGGCAAAACACTGTTGACAAAATATGCTGTATCAGGGTCGCAACTGGCTGTTGGAATGGGAGGTTCCGGATTGGCCGGAAAATCTGAAAAATCGGTTTCATGTTTGCATTGCAGTGCAATTATAGCCATCATTATAATTGCTGTAAGGAATATGGCTTTTCTGATCATGTTGCTGAAATTATGGTGTCTTACAGATGGGGTGAGTGATTGTTTCTTTTGTGAATATGGGTTTGGAAGTTGATTTAACAGTCAAATACCCGTGAGTTCATTCTCATGCAACTGATAAAGTACTGATTTCAGGCTTAACCCATCTTTATGATTTATCATATCAAAGATAGTATTTTAAGCCGGGTTTCAATTTGTTATTGTGTTGCTTAGCCATCCATTGTCAAAAAGAGTTTAGTTGTCAGCACGTTATTATTTTTTCGAAAATTAGTCGTTCCCGGCTCCATTCTCCATCCATTTTTTTACTTGTGTGATGGCGCAATCGGAGAGCTTGTTTCCGCCTTTGGGCATTGGCGAATAACCCTGCTGATGGCTGATTGCTCCTAAAAGACTGCCGTTGGCAGCGGCCTGATGGATGGAGGTGTAGTCGTCAAGTCTGATGCCGCCGGAGGCTTGACTTGCCTGATGACATCCCTTGCAGTTCGTATTGATTAAAGGTTGAATAGCCTCTGAAAAGGTAAAAATGTTGGTGTCACAGGCCGCGTCGCATCGGTTGTTGCGGGCGCCCTGTTCAATCCATTTTCGGATTTTAAGAATCTGATCGGTTGAAAGGGGAGCATTTGGTGCAGGAGGCATTCTGTCGTCCGGCTCATTGTCAGTTATCACCTCGTATAACTTACTGTTTCCGGGATTTCCGGGTCTGATTTCACCTGTTGTTATAATTGAATTGTATGAAGTTAGCAGAACACCTTCCTGAGCCGTTGCTGCGTCATGACATCCCGACATGGCACATCCCGAAAGAAGGATGGGCAAAATGTCGTTCTCGAAATAAACGGTATCCGGATGGCAACTTACTTCTGTGAGCAAAGAATCGCCCGGTTGATTGTTTGAAGAATTTGGTAAGGATTCCGGTTCATGTTTGCACGAATAAAATGTAAATGCCAATATCCATGAAAGTAAAAGGCCTGATTTGATTTTTGTTATTTTCATGTAATACGGGGTGTTAAATTATCATAAAAAGCATGTGCCGGCTATGCCTTTAACAGAGCCTGGTTGAGGGACAGAAATATCTGATATCCTTGCTAAATCAATTCATACGGGCTTGTTCAAACGCAATAAATTCAGAACTAAACCATAACCGCACATCGATTGTTCACTAATCAGGCAATAAAAATGCTAACTTTGCTATTCATTTAAACTGTGGTTAATTTTTCAATTTTCTAAAGATGACTTATAAAAACGTTCACTGTTTCCGCTCAATCATACTTATTGGTCTGATGCTTTTGGGTGGTTCTGTTCAGCTTCAGGCCCAGCAGAGGGCCGACAGCCGCTCAACAGTTCAGAAATTTGCCTCTCTGCTTCAGTTAATTAACTATTATTATGTTGATTCAACCAATCAGGCTGAATTAACCGAGCAGGCTATTGTGGCCATGTTGAAAGATCTTGATCCCCATTCGGTTTATATTTCCAAGGAGGAAGTTAAAAAAGCAAATGAGCCGCTTGTTGGAAATTTTGACGGAGTAGGCATTCAGTTCCAGATTTATAGCGATACGATACTGGTTGTGGCCGCTGTTCCGGGAGGCCCCTCTGAAAAGCTGGGGATTATGGCCGGTGATAAAATCATTACCATTGATGGTGAGCAGGCCTATGGCCCCAAGATAACCAACAGTTATGTGATGGAACACCTGCGCGGCCCCAAAGGTACAAAGGTTAAAGTTGAAATTTTCCGCAAAGGCCGCAAAGGGCTGATTGATTATACCATCGTAAGGGATAAAATTCCTTTAAACAGTATTGATGCTACTTTTATGGCCACTGAAGATATTGGCTATATCAAACTTACCCGCTTTGCACGCACTTCCATGAGCGAAATGCGTGAATCGATAGCAGCGCTAAAAGCCCGGGGAATGAAAAACCTGATTCTTGATTTGCGCAATAACTCCGGCGGTTTTCTGGATGTAGCCATTGATTTGGCCGATGAATTTTTGCCGTCCGACAAACTCATTGTTTACACACAGGGGTTGCGAAGCCCCAGAATGGATTTTAAGTCAACTTCGCGTGGCGGATTTGAAAAAGGAAAACTGGTCGTAATTGTGAACGAAGGAAGTGCCTCAGCCAGTGAAATTGTTGCTGGTGCTGTGCAGGATTGGGACCGCGGATTGGTGCTTGGGCGCCGGTCATTTGGTAAGGGCTTGGTTCAGCGCCCGTTTGAGCTCCCCGACAGTTCAGTGGTTCGTCTTACAACTGCCCGGTATTATACCCCGTCAGGTCGTTGTATTCAGAAACCATACGAAGAAGGAGCTGAAGATTACTATGCCGACCTTACCCGCAGGTTTAAACATGGCGAATTTGTTTCGGCTGACAGCATAAAATTTCCTGATTCGCTCAGGTATTTTACACCGGCTCACAGGGTGGTTTACGGTGGTGGCGGTATTATGCCTGATGTTTTTATTCCCATCGATACCACCTTTAACTCAAAATATTATACCGATCTATGGCGCAAAGGATTGTTTAATGATTTTGTCATGTCATACATGGAAAATAACCGCAAAATACTGAAAACAACTTATCCTGATATCGCCGGTTTTGTAAAGGACTTTAAGGTTGAAGGTGATTTCTTTGACGAATTTGTTGCTTATGCTGCCTCTAAAGAGGTGCCTGCTGATGAAGAAGGGCTGGCAAAATCAGGGAATGATATCAGGTATATTCTCAAAGGAATGGTTGCCCGCAACCTGTTTGATGTTAGTGCTTATTTTGAAGTGATTAGCCCTATTGATAATGAACTCAACCATGCTATTGATGCCATTCACGACGACCTGTTGTTCCGTAAATTAAGTATTGCGCAATAATTTCTCATTTTTGAAGATGATTTAGCCGTGGTGCCATTGTGCATCACGGCTTTTTTATTTGGTTTATGGCCTGTTGATAAACTGCCCGTTTCAGGCGGGTCAATAGATGGTTCTGTTTTTCAAAATCACTGTGTGCCGGACGAAAAACAGGGAGATATATGTAATGGTTTAAATATCAGGTTTTTCTGTTGGTAAAATAAAATGAACATAGTTTTTAGGTTTTTTAAAATCTATCTTTAAATTTGTTAACCGGATTTTTATTCGTATTTTCATCAGATTCAACCCGTATTCAAGCCTCAGTGATTATGGCAAACATTCAGACAACATACATGGGACTTACACTTGGCAGTCCTGTTATTATTGGTAGTTCAGGGCTTACCAGCTCCATTGACAATATCATTGAATTTGAGCGTCGTGGAGCCGGTGCTGTTGTGCTTAAGTCATTATTTGAAGAGCAGATTCGTTATGAAGCCGCTCACGCAGTTTCAAATCATATTGAATCGAACTATTACCCTGAAGCACAGGATTATATAGCCAATTATAGTCACAACCACAGGGTGGATGAATATCTTCAGCTCATCAGAAAGGCCAAAGAAAAGGTTAGTATTCCCATTATTGCCAGCATCAATTGTGTAACCGCTGATGAATGGGTTTCATTTGCTTCCAAAATTGAAGAAGCCGGTGCCGATGCGCTGGAATTAAATATCTTTATTTTGCCCAGCGATCCGGCAATGGGAGCTGAGCAGAATGAAAAAAGGTATTT
The DNA here is from genome assembly GCA_020636745.1 of Lentimicrobiaceae bacterium. Taxonomy (NCBI): domain Bacteria; kingdom Pseudomonadati; phylum Bacteroidota; class Bacteroidia; order Bacteroidales; family Lentimicrobiaceae; species Lentimicrobiaceae bacterium. The sequence goes on from JACJXH010000001.1 coordinate 675,717, forward strand.
CAGTATTCTGGAAGAAGTGAAAAAGCAGGTGAAAATTCCGGTGGCTTTAAAAATTAGCTATTATTTCTCCGGACTTGCCAAAATGGCCTTGAAATTATCGTGGGCAGGAGCTAATGGAATCGTTCTGTTCAACAGGTTTTATTCTCCTGATATCAATATTGATACAATGAAAGTTGTTCCGACCAATGTTTTTAGTACACCAGCCGAAATTTCAACTTCGTTGCGCTGGGTGGCTATGCTGAGCGACAGATTGTATTGCGATGTGTGTGCCTCAACGGGCGTGCATAACAGTGAAGGTTTAATTAAACAGTTGCTTGCCGGAGCCAAAGCTGTTCAGGTAGCCTCTACTTTGTATAAAAACGGATTTGAGCGCATCAATGAAATGAATGATGGATTGAAAACCTGGATGGAAAAACAAGGCTTTGAGAAAACAGAGGATTTTATTGGTAAGATGAGCTTTAAAAAAGCCGAAAACCCCGCTGCTTACGAACGTGTGCAGTTTATGAAACACTTTGCGGGTATTGAGTAAGCTTTTGCTGTTGCTATAATAAAAGGCATTTATCTATTAGGTAAATGCCTTTTTTATTCAGCTTTATTGATAGATTGTGCGGCCAGAAATGCGGTTGAAAAGGCTGCCTGCAGGTTGTAGCCTCCCGTGTCGCCGTCAATATCAAGTACTTCGCCTGCAAAGTAAAGGTGGGGAATAAGTCGTGATTGCATGGTTTTGGGCGAAATTTCTTCAGTTGAAACTCCACCTGCCGTTGCCATCGCTCGTTTATAACCGGCTGTTTTTTCAATCACACATGGAAATTCACTGCATAACTTTACCAGTCGGATTCTGTCGGATTTTGAGATCTCTGCCAGCGGCTTTTCAGCATGTATACCTGCCTGCTCAATTATCGTCAGCATCAGGCTTCTGGGCATACCGGTTTTTTTCAGAAAGGTATGTAGCGGTGTTTTACCGGCTGAGTCAGCCGTTTGTTTAAACAACTGCTCCAAATCAGGGCCATTCATTCCGCATAAGTTTATTTTCAATGTGTCGCCATCTTTAAAATTTCTCGAAAAATCAAGAATTCCCGGTCCGGTCAGGCCATTCAGCGTAAAGCCAATATCTCCCTTATGACTTTTGATTTTCTGATTGTTTCTGTAAATGCTTATTTCTGCTGCATCTATTGATACACCTGAAAGTCCGGCAAAAGAATACTGGTGAATTATAACCGGACACAAAGCCGGACGGGTTTCAATAATCGTGTGGCCCAGTAAGGCTGCAAAACGGTAGCCGTCACCTGTTGAACCTGTTGATGGATAGGAGAGCCCTCCTGTGGTTATGAGCAGGTTTTTTGCCTGATAAATGAAATCCTGCGTTTTTACAATAAATGCATTTTCAGTTTTTTCAACTCCTTGCGCCGGGGTAGCTGTTGCTATCACGACCCCTTTTCTATGGCAAATATTCAGCAATGTGTTAAGAATGTCGCCGGCCTTCAGGCTCGAAGGGAATATTTTGCCATTTTTGTCTTCAACTGCTTTGATGCCATGCTTGCCGAAAAATGCAATCAATTCATGATTGTTAAAAGCCGAAAAAGAGGGCTTTAAAAACCGGTAATTATCGCCATAGTGATCAAGAAACTGATGAATAGGTCCTGCATGGGTGAAATTGCACTGCCCCGTCCCCGAAATCAATAGCTTTTGACCTGGCTGGCGGTTTTTTTCTAATATCAGGCATCGACCTTTATTCAGCATCGCTCCGGCAAACAAACCTGACGGTCCTGCTCCAATAATTATCGTATCGTAAAACTTTGCGCTGTCCATATTCTGCGGCGAAATTAATTCATTTTTACGGTATGCAAACACATATAGGTTGTTTTGGCTTTTGTTGCAATCTTTGATTCAACGTTTAATGTCATTATATTCAGTAAAATAGATGCCAAATCCAGTATATGCAGCATTCCTGAAACTGTTTTCGTCTTTTAATAAAATATGTTATTAAGTTGTTAGTAAAATTAAGCTTGTTGCATCGAAAATATTTTGTTTTTACTTAAATTCCATGCATCTATCATTGGCATGCCATTTTTAAGAAAGTGGCCAACCTGCGCGTTGAAAAAGACGGCTTAAGTACACAATGGTGCATGCTGTAGAGTGATAAAAGTATTGGCTTGTTATATTTTATATTGAACAACTAAGATTTAAAAATCTGAATGTATGCTAACAGATCATTCCCTTCGCGCCAGGGTGGAACAAACCATTCTTCATTATAACCGACCGAATCTGTCCTCAGGTGAAAAGCAATTGTTTGAGCTGGTAAGGGAGTTGTGGTCAGAGCTGAATAAATCTTCATCAGAGGAAGTTCCGGTTGTTGAAAAAGGTAAACAAAATGCTTCACGCGATAGTTGTGTCGAGGAGTATTACGCCATGCTGAATGAAACTTTCAGAATGCTGGGAGCTGATTATCAGGAAAATATAACGCTTTTAACTCAGTTGCTTGGAAAATTGTTTGGCGCTACCTGTGCTCTTTATAATCGTCTTGATGGTGATATTCTCAGTTCAATAGGTCAGTGGTCTGTACCTGAGGGGTATAATCCTGTTGACCGCCCCGAAGGCCATATTTGTTATGATGTTATTCAAAATGCAAAAGATCAGATGCTGGTTATCAGCAATTTACCTGATACTATTTATGCTGTAAGTGACCCGAATGTAAAACAATACGGACTCAAGACTTACATCGGAAAGGCAGTATTCTCCAATGGGAATGCTGTTGGTGCCTTGTGTGCCCTTTACCAGGGTGATATGGTTCCAGGAGATAGTTTTCAAACGTTGATGAATATCATCAGCAATGCCATAGGTGTAGAAGAAACCAGAAGAAAATCAAACCTAAGTCTGATTGAAACAGAAGAAAAACTAGAAGCGTTAATCAATGCTACTCCTGACGTGATTTGTTTCAAAGATGGCAATGGCAGATGGATTCAGGCCAATGACAGTATCCTGAAACTATATCATCTTCAGCACATCGATTACCGGATGAAAAACGATTCGGAGCTTTTGCAGCATACTTCAGGTGTTTTTAAACAAGCCTTTAACGATTGTGCTTCAACCGACGAAATGGCCTGGAAAACTGGTGGCCAGATAAGAGTTGAAGAGCTCGTTTCAGATATTCATGGCAATCACCACCGGTATGATGTGATAAAAGTGCCTTTGTTCAATGACGACAATTCAAGAAAAGGACTGGTGGTCTTTGGTCGTGACATTACTCAACTGAAAGAGGCTCAAGTAAGTGATGAATTTCTGAGTCAGGCTTCGCTGGCATTTCTTGAAATGGACGACAACGAGAATATTTATGATTTTATTGGCTTAAAAATTGCCGAGTTGGCTCAAAACTGCATTGTTCTCGTTACTTCATTCGATGAAAATACACAGGTAATGACTTCACAATCCTTATTTGGCATTCATAAAATGCTGGATAAAGTGTTGAAAGTAATCGGGCAACATCCGGTTGGAATGAGTGTTAAACTCACTCCGGAAAGAAAGCAGGAAGTGCTTCTTCAGAAACTGACTACACGCAAAGATTTATTTGAGTTGTTGTCAGGAGCCTTAAATAAATTTACCTGCAATGCCCTCGAAAAAATATTCGATATCGGAACTATCTATGAAATGGGTTTTGCCAGACGTAATTATCTGCTTGGCGATGTAACCATTATTACTCCAAGCAACTATCAACTCGAAAAAGTTAAAATCATTGAGTCATTCGTAAAAATTGCTTCTGTCGCATTGCACCGCAGACTTGTGATAAAAGACGTGCAAAACAGCGAGGAAAGTTACCGGGGATTATTTAACAGTATTACAAGTGCAGTATATATCATGAACCGCCAGGGAAATTTTCTGGATGTGAACAAAGGTGCTGAAGCTATGTACGGGTATCCCAAAGAACGCTTTATCGGACATACTCCTGCATTTCTGTCAGCGCCCGGAAAAAACGATTTGGTTGATGTTCCGGGAAGGCTGATGCGGACTTTTGAAGGTAAATCTCAGGTTTTTGAATTTTGGGGACTAAGAAGCAATGGTGAAATATTTCCTAAAGAAGTTCGGTTTTATCCGGGTAAATATTTTGGACAGGAGGCTGTTATTGTGGTTGCCAATGATATTACAGAGCAATATCAGATGATCTCTCAATTAGTCAAATCCAAAGAAATAGCTTTAGAGAATCTTCAGAAAACCAACAGTATTATTAAAGCCTTCCCTGATTCGGTTTTTATTTTTAATAGTAAAGGAGAGTTACTTGAGTCGTTTTCCGATGACGAAAAGAACAAGACGCTTACTCAGGCCATGAACTTTTATTCCGCTCCTCATGCTGACATCCGTTTGCAGGAAGTGGTTGCTCTTACTTTGTTAAATATCAGTCAGGTATTAAAAACCGGCCAGCTTCATAAGTATGAATTTACGCTTGAAGAAAATCATACCCTGAAGTACTTTGGAGCAACTATGGTTAAGTTAAATGATGAAAAAGTGCTTTCGGTAGTGAGCAACACAACCGAAAAAATGGAGCTCATTGATGCATTGTTTAAAGCAAAGGAAAAAGCAGAAGAGAGCGACCGTCTTAAAACAGCTTTCCTGCATAATATTTCTCATGAAATAAGAACTCCAATGAACGGAATTGTGGGTTTTTCAAACCTGATTACACAACCAGGAATCAATGAAAACGATTTACATGAGTACAATGCCGTAATCAATAGTTGTAGCAATCAGTTGTTGTCTATCATTACAGATATAGTGAATATTGCCACCCTTGAAGCCGGACAGGAAAAAGTGAGTGAAAGCGTGGTGAACCTGAATGAAATGCTTCATCTTATTTATTATCAGCTCATTGCAAAAGCTTCGGAGAAAAATATTCAACTGGCTTATTCAACGGCACTCAAAGATGCAGATGCTCTTGTTATTACAGACGAAACCAAACTAACCCAGATATTGTCTAACCTGATTAACAACGCAATTAAATTCACCGATAAGGGAAATATTAAGTATGGTTACGTGAAGGATGGCGACTTTTTAAAATTTACCATTGAGGATAATGGAATTGGCATACCTGAGGATATGCATGAGGCTGTTTTTGAACGTTTCAGGCAAGCCACCAATAATCTTGCCGGTAATTTTGGAGGAACAGGTCTTGGTCTTTCAATTTCTAAATCCTATGTCGAACTGCTGGGCGGAAAAATCTGGCTCGAAAGTGAGCTCAATAAAGGAACTGTCTTTTATTTTACCATTCCTTACAAATCAGCGACTCATGCGGTCTATCATAATGAGGAAACCAATGATTCAGCCATGAACAATATTCCGTCTGGTGTGACCATTCTGATTGCTGAAGATGAAATCTTTAATTTCAGACTGCTTGAAGCTATGCTTAGCCCCTTTGAATTTCAAATTCTGCATGCTGTGGATGGAACAGAAGCCGTACAAATGTGCCGTGAGAATGATGCAATAGCACTTGTACTGATGGATTTGAAAATGCCGGGTATCAGTGGTTTTGAAGCCACAAGGCAAATCAGAAGGATAAAACCCGGTTTAACTATAATTGCGCAGTCAGCGCTTACCCTTCAAGGTGACAAAGAGAGTGCTTTAACGGCAGGGTGCAACGATTATATTGCCAAACCTATAAATCAGGATGTGCTTATTTCTTTACTTGGCAAGTATCTGAAATAGAATATTGTCTGCTGGCCGGTTAGCCGTATATGCGCAAAAATGCCCTGAAAAGTTTAAAAATCAGTTTAACTTTTTAACTTTGCTGAATACAACCCGTAGTTTCAGTTAAGAATGAGAAAAGTATTAATAGTTGATGATGATGTGACTTTCTGCCTGATGCTGGAGACCTTTCTGCGTAAGAATGGTTTTGATGTCGAGCAGTCGTTTTCATTTTCTGATGCAGTTAAGAAAATTAAATCATTTGTTCCTGATATCATTCTTACCGATTTGAGGTTACCTGATCATGACGGGCTGGAAGTGCTTCATTTATCCAACCGTGAAGCACCAAATACGCCGGTGATATTGATGACGGGTTATGCCGATATCAAAACAGCTGTGCAGGCCATAAAATTAGGCGCTTTTGATTACGTAGCCAAGCCGGTAAATCCTGATGAAATTCTGCTAACCATTAAACGCGCACTGAAATCGCCTGGTAATGAGGCTAATCAGGAAGAGCCTGCTGCCGATGACAATCTTTATGTAGAAGGTACAAGCCAGGCAGCCCTTAAAATTGCCGAGTATGCAGCTCTTGTAGCCCCTACGGGTATGTCGGTTTTGATTCTGGGCGAAAGCGGAACCGGCAAGGAGTTTATAGCCCGCAAAATTCATCAGCTTAGCGCACGAAACGATAAACCTTTTGTGGCCATTGATTGTGGTGCTTTGCCCCGCGATTTGGCCGGCAGCGAATTTTTTGGCCATCTCAAGGGTGCATTTACCGGAGCCTTCAATGATAAACAGGGCCAGTTTGAAGCAGCCAATGGGGGTACCATCTTTCTCGATGAAATTGGTAACCTTAGTTATGAAATTCAGGTACAGCTGCTCAGGGCTATTCAGGAACGCAAAATCAGACGCATTGGCTCAACGGTTGAAATCCCGGTGGATGTCAGAATTATTACAGCTACCAATGAAGATCTGAAACAAGCTGTTGCAAAAGGTGAGTTTCGCGAAGACTTATACCATCGCATCAATGAATTTGCCGTGCAGGTGGCTCCCTTGCGCGACAGACCGGAAGACCTCATCCTGTTTGCCCGTTATTTTCTGAATCAGGCAAACAAAGAGCTCAATAAACAAGTGGCTGATTTCTCGTCCGAAGTGGAGCATATTTTTCTGCATTATTCGTGGCCGGGAAATTTCAGAGAATTGCGAAATATTATCAAAAGGGCTGTGCTCTTGTCGAAGGGAAATGTAATTGAAGCCGAAACACTCCCCGACGAACTCGCTGCTAATCAGATTCAACCAGCAACAGGCCAGCCATTCCAAACGTATGAAGCTGGCGTCGAAGAGGATAATGCAACAATCCTTCCTGAGCAGGCTTTGGATCTTAGCCTGAAAGATACTTCGCAGCGGAGCGAAAGAGAATTGATTGTGGCTACACTCGAAAAGGTGAGATTTAACAAATCAAAAGCTGCCAGGCTTTTGAATGTGGATCGCAAAACTTTATATAATAAAATGAAACAATACGGAATCCCGCTTTAAGCTGATGTCCTTTCTCTGAGTATGGTTTCAATTTCTTTCATCCCCAATCTGAGTTGATGCAGCTTTGTGCCAATGTTTTCTATATTGGGATTGCTTTGAGTTCTGAGCGATTCAAGTTCTTTAAGCAGGCTTACTTCTTTCATTGCTCCCAGGTTTCTCACATTGGGCAACATGCGGTGTGCCAGCAATGCCAGTTCGTTTATCTGCTCTTTTTCAAAAGCTTCCTGCATGGCAGCCGATGTTTGCTGAAGGCTGTCTGCCAATGAGTGAAGAATGCGGTTTAATGCCTGGGTGTCATTCCCGGCAAACTGCATGAATGTGTCATAATTCAGAGTGTCCTTATGCTCGTTTTTACTCATTATCGGTGCCGTTTTTACGATAGAGTTTGTTTCAATCAGCTGATTAATTATATCCTCAAGCTGCGCAACCCTGAATGGCTTGATTAGTACGGCATCAATTCCGCTCGCTTTAAAAAACTGAAGATCTTCCTGTAAAGCATGTGCTGTTAGTCCCATTACAGGCGGCCTTGCAATGCCTGTTTCTTTTGCCTGTTTGTCAATAAGCGAAGCAAGTTCAGGGCCGCTTATCTGCGGCATCTGAATGTCAGTCATCACCAGTTGGTACCCCTCTTTCCTTGCCAGGTAATACTTCCAGGCTTGTTCTCCGTCAATGGCTACATCAACAGAGGCGCCATACGATACCAGTGAATCATTCAACAGAATCCGGGTAGTAGGATCGTCTTCTGCCAGCAGGATGTTTACTCCGGTAAGTTCAGGCTTTGCAACCTTGTGATGGTATTGTTCGGGTATATATTCGCCCTGATATCTTTCCAGTGGAATGGCCACAGTTACGCAAGTGCCTTCTCCTGTGTTGCTTTTCAGCTGAATATTGCCATTCATAAGTTCGGTGAGCTTCCTGCATATGGCAAGGCCCAATCCAGAGCCTCCGTATTTTCTTGTTATCCCTGCATCAACCTGTGTAAATTCCTCGAAAATCTCTTGCTGTTTTTCAGCTGGAATGCCTATTCCTGTATCGGTTACTGAGAATGATAGCCTGGTTGTGTTGTGGCCTTCGGATTCAGCTGTTGCTTTTAAAATGATACTGCCTTTTTCAGTGAACTTGAGGCTGTTGTTCAGCAGATTGTAAATAATTTGCCTCAGCCTTAACGGGTCTCCTGATAAGACCAGTGATTTGTTGATGTTTGATTCGAAAATCATGGTCAGCCCTTTGGTTTCTCCTTTGTGACGCAAGGTTTCAAATGCATGAGTCAGCAGGTCGGCAGGGGCAAAGGGAATAGATTCGAGGTTGAATTTGCCGCTTTCTATCCTCGAATAATCCAGCAAATCGTCGACCAGGCCAAGCAAATGTTCTGATGAGGTGTTGATATAATTCAGGTAGTTGCTTTGCTCTTTTGACAAACGGGTAACCGAAAGCCTTTCGGTAAATCCGATGATGGAGGTGATAGGCGTTCTGATTTCATGGCTCATGTTGGCCAGGAACTGTTCCTTTACTTTAAGCAATTGCTCGGCCAGTTGTCTGGCTTTTTCGAGTTGTTTCCGGTAAAAAGCCGAACGGGCCAAATCTTTCCATATCAGGATGACAAAAACAAGCATCGTAAACAAACCTGCAGAGGTAAGTGCCAGGGCAGTGTACCAAAGCCTTTTTAGTACAACTTTACTGTTTTCAGCACCTTCAATGGCCCGGCTTATTTCTTCTTTTTCGAACAAAAACAGTACTTTTCTGATTTCATCCATAATCACCTGGTTGGTCTTTAATAAAAGAAGTTCACGTTCTACATTCATCTGCCTTTCAAGTCTCTCCTTCGCACCCATACGTTGAAGCTGCGATTTAACCATTTCAAGTGTTGTGTCATTTTTTGCGGTGAATACACCAATGGTGTCGCGCAGGGGAGGGACTAATACCGGTTGGCTTTGTAAGGAATCCTGCTTGCTTTTTTTGCCGGTTATATTGTTCCATAATTTCTTGAAGATATTGCCTGAGCCCTCTTTTTGCCCTTTTTCTACCCCTTGTTTTGTTGTAACCGGCTGAGGAATTGAAGTGGGTTTTACTTTGACTGAATCAGAGATGCCCGAAGGGCTTTTGTGTATGACCGGTTTTATACTGCTTATGGTGTCGGGTACAATGCGCGTTCTGAAGAAATTCTCCATGGTGGTTTTCTTCAGCTTTAGCAAACTGTCAACAGCCAGCATTCTTTTGTATTGCTCGGGTTGTAATGTGCTTGAGTATTTAAGAGAGTCGGCCAGCTTTTTTATTTCCACAAATTGCTTGCGATACCGGTATAGATAGCGTTTTTCACCAGTAGTAATATACGCCCGCGCCTGTCCGTCAGCTTCAATTTGTTTCGATAGCATATTGCTTACCAGCGTAAGCTTAATGACCGATTGTGATATTCCTGAGTCAGGAGGCGTTAGTTGGCTGGCCAGTTGTATAACAGCCAGAACGGCTCCCAATGCTATAATCAGCAACAGAAAGAAGCCTGATAATACTTTCCCTTTAACCCCCTCTGATTGTCCTTGCTTTTTCATCTACTGCAAAGTTAAGTGCATTTGTTTAATTATAAATGACTCTGCTTTACGTTCTGCTGCTTTTGCTGCCATTAAGTTGGTTTTTGCTTTCAATCAGGATGAATAATATCATTGAAAGTCCAAAAAAAAAGCTCCCCGGCACAAGTTGCGTGAGGGAGCTTTATATTATTTCCTGTCCTGCCGGAATTCTTTATTTTGATTTAAATCTCGGTGGAGATAACCAGCATACGCGATTTCTGCCAGAAAAGTGCAGGGTCTTTAATGATAAGCTCTTCCACTTTTTTGTTATTCATCACCAACTCGTATGAACCTGCAGGATGAACCGAAATAAGATTGGCTTTTTTAACTCCCAAAGGAATGTTTTTCAACTGACGGATGTCAACTTGAGTGAAATCAGAAAGATTTACATCGCCTGATAATTTCTGCGTTTTTCCTAATCCAAGAAATCCACCTTGTTTGTTCAGTATTTTTTTCTCAATCAGCTCTTTGCGAGGGCCAACTACAAAGTAGGCAGTGTTTATTTCATTGGTTTTATCAAGCACAACTCCCTGAAGGGTTTTGTTCTGGTTTCTGATATTCGAAATGGTATCATTCAGCATAGCCACCGAAAAATTGAGGTTAGCCAATTCTTCTTTAAGTCCTGCAATTTGCTGATCGCGTTCGGCCAATTGCTGGTTGGTTAATTCAATCATGTTTTTAAGCTCAGTTTCAAGCTCGGTAATTTTGGCTTTTGAACTCTTGAGTTTTGAATTGAGAGATGCAATTTTTTGCTTGTTTTCTTGCATCAATTCGTTGATGAGCTTGATGTTTTCGTTTATGCGCTCGCGGGCAGGTTTGTTTAGCTCGGTGCCTGAGGCTGTTTCCTGGCTGATGAGTTTTTCTTTGGTTTTGATTTCGGCCAGATTACTTTCTATCTGGTTCAGGGTTTCCAAAAAATCGTTGATCAATGAATCCTTTGCTGATGTCTGACTCATCTGTTTCATTAAATCCTGTTCTAATTCAGCTATTTTGGCGGTTTGTTTTTTGTTTTCACAGGAAGTAAACAGCAAGGGAAGCGCAATAAGGATTAAAATCAGTTTTTTCATGGTGATATTGGTTTAAATTTTACACTTGATTGGCAAAATATAAGCCATTGTTCCAATAAATTTACAAGTGATTGATATATAGAGATATAGATGCTATTGTGTATTTTTAGATGTGTGTATGAATGACCCCATTTTGGGCAATGTTTTAATCTTATCGGGTTGTTTTATCACAAAAAAAATCAATTACGTGATTAGAAATCCTTATCAATAAAGGGTTTTTCCCAAAACAAAAGCGCATTTACTCCTGGAAGCGTGCTGCTGGATTTTTAAGGGTAAAAACAGGTGCAGATGTTAAACTTTGGCCATTGCCCTTCTGGCCATCAGATTCTGTTTTAACAAAACAAGCGACCGCGGAGCTCCATGCGAAGGTAAGAGCAGGGTGCATTTGAACTTTATTAATTTTCTCCAGCTTTTTATCAGTTCCTCAACATTGTCGGCAAAAGGAGGGAAGCATTTGTTGGGGAGAACTCCGATAAGCGTGTCACCGACCAGAGCTATTTCGTTGTCAATCAATATGCTTACCGAGCCGGGTGAATGTCCGGGAGTGTGAATAACCCGTGCGTCAATGCCACACACAGAAAGGTCAACCTCTTCATGAACATGAATGTCAACGGGGCAGGGTTTATATCTGGCCATTTTTCGAACCGGATTACTGAAGGTTTTTATCAATTGCCGGGTAAAAGTATTGGTGCCTGCAGGCAATGGACTGTCGCCCGATAGCAAAAAAGCGGCCTCTGAATCGTGCACAATAACTTTGGGGTTAAACTTATCTTTTATCGCACTGGCATTGGCTGCATGATCAAAATGCGTGTGTGTAAGAATAAGATATTGCAGGTTCTCAATTTTCATTTCGTCAAGCCTTCTGATAAGTTTCCGTCGCATAAAATCCATGCCCGTATCTACCAGTATATGGGCTCCTGCTTTTGATATCAGAAATATGTTACACCGGCCTCCGCATACTTTTCTGACGAGAGTACCGTCCGAAGTCAGCCATTGGTTATTCGCCTTTTTTATTTCTGAAGTATTCATGATGCTGGCCGTTTGTGTTTCTTTTTTCGCTGAGGGTTTAAGTGCTCATTGTTAGAAAAAAGAATCTTATGATGAGCAATGTGAGCAGGTGTGTTTGAAACAAAGCTAGTTTTTTATTTGGACAATCATGCAGAATGAAAGAACAAAGATAGTGATTTGAGATTTTAACCCAGACCTGAAAGTTATTCTTTTTTAATTGATTACAGATGTCAAAAATAAGAACTTATGCGAGTCAATGTGGAAATTATGAATAATCGGGATACTTTTTACAGTACTGAAGTTTAGCAAGATGTTTTATGGTCCTCCTCTTTCCCATGTTTGTGAGGGGGAGCGCCAACATTGGCAAAGTTGAATACTCGTCTGAAGGTTGTTTGTGACAATCAAATTTAATTTTCGAAACCATCGAAAACGCTTTGCTCCGTCATAAATCATTTTACACGATGTCAGAAATACTATGCTTTTTGCGGGTTAGTGAGTTGAATCTGGCAAACAACCGTAATCTAAAATCTTAAATCTATCATTCTGAATCTGCAATCCAATAGCTTTTTTCTATCTTTGCCCCATGCAGGAAACCATTCTTATTCTAGATTTCGGGTCGCAGTACACCCAACTCATCGCCCGTAGGGTCAGGGAGTTAAATGTATATTGTGAAATATATCCATACAATAAAATTCCGGAAATTACACCGTGGATCAAAGGCGTTATCCTCTCCGGAAGTCCATTTTCGGTCAGAGATATGGATGCTCCATATCCTGATTTAAGCGCTATTCGCGGAAAAGTTCCCTTACTGGCCGTGTGCTACGGTGCGCAATACCTGGCTCAAACTTCAGGAGGCGAGGTTATGCCTTCAAAAATAAGGGAATATGGCAGGGCCAATCTGGGGTTTATTGATATTACTAATCAGCTGATGGCCGGAATGAGTAATGGCAGTCAGGTGTGGATGTCGCATGGCGATACCATTCTGAGTAAACCCGATAATTTTAAAATCATAGCCAGCACCGCCGATGTGGAAATTGCCGGGTTTCAGGTGGACAATGAAAAAACCTGGGGCATTCAGTTTCATCCTGAGGTTCATCACTCATCCGAAGGCGCCATTCTGCTCAGGAATTTTGTTGTCGGTATTTGTGGCTGTCAGCAGCTTTGGACTCCGGCTTCGTTCGTTGAATCAACCATTGCAGAGCTCAGGCAAAAGCTGGGCAACGATAAAGTGGTGCTTGGCCTTTCAGGAGGAGTGGATTCATCGGTGGCCGCTGTGCTGCTTCATAAAGCCATAGGCCAAAATCTTCACTGCATTTTTGTTGACAATGGGCTGTTGCGCAAGGATGAGTTTGCCAAAGTGCTCGATTCGTACAAGCATATGGGCCTCAACGTAAAAGGGGTGGATGCCGGCGATAGCTTTTTGGCCGCACTGGAAGGCTTAAGCGATCCGGAACAAAAACGTAAAGCCATTGGCAAAACTTTTATTGAGGTTTTTGACCACGAAGCTCACTTAATCAGTGATGTAAAATGGCTGGCACAGGGGACTATCTATCCTGATGTGATTGAATCAGTTTCTGTAAATGGCGGCCCGTCTGCTACTATCAAATCGCATCATAATGTGGGTGGTTTGCCCGACTATATGAAGCTAAGCATTGTTGAACCTCTCAAGAGCCTTTTTAAAGACGAAGTGCGCAGGGTGGGCAAAAGCCTTGATATTGATCCCGATATCCTCAGCAGGCATCCATTCCCGGGTCCTGGTTTGGGAATTCGTATCTTAGGCGAAATTACACGCGAAAAAATCAGGATTTTGCAGGAAGCCGATGCTATCTTTATTGATGGATTAAAGTCAACAGGCTTATATCATGATGTTTGGCAGGCTGGTGTGATGTTGCTGCCTGTAAAATCAGTTGGGGTCATGGGCGATGAGCGTACTTATGAATACGTTGTTGCCTTGCGCGCTGTTGGATCTACTGATGGAATGACTGCTGATTGGTCGCATTTGCCATATGAGTTTCTTGCCCGTGTGTCAAACGATATCATTAACAGGGTAAAAGGAGTAAACCGCGTGGTTTACGATATCAGCTCCAAACCTCCTGCAACTATCGAATGGGAATAGGCAGGTTTTGAAGTGTTTGTTCAATATAATTCCGATGACGTGAAAAGATTAACCCTACTGATTACCGGCTGTCTGCTTTTTGTTTTTTTGCTCACTGCGCAGGCTCAAAAAATTACGAAATCTGATATTATAGAGACATATAAAGGTGTGCCCTGTTATATCCATTTTGTTCGCGACGGAGAAACCCTTGCTGAAATTTCACGTGTGTATAACGTTACAGATGCTGAAATCGTTGGCCTGAACCCATATATCAAAGACGGGCTTCAACCTAATCAGGTTATCAAGATTCCGGTAAAGTCGGGAATGCCAACCCGGGATAAGGCAGAAACCAGTGCTCTGGATTCTGCTGAACCTGTTGCCCCGAAAGCTACCCACGCCGGCAACCGTTTACATACCATCGAGCCCAAAGAAACATGGTATGGGCTTTCCAGAATTTATGAAGTACCGGTGAAGGAGTTGCTGGCTGCCAATCCTGGTGTTGATACCCTTCGAATTGGTATGCAGGTTATAATTCCTGAAAAAGCTGCCTCTGCCAACGAAACAATTGCTCCGCTTGCTGATAATTCAATCACTGTAAAATCAGCAAAGGAAGGATATGCTTTGCATAAAGTACTGGCGCATGAAACCCTTTACAGTTTATCCAGAACATTCGGCATTACAGTTGAAGAGCTTCAGCGCTTAAATCCTGAACTGGCCGGCGGATTAAAAGCTGAACAATTGATTTATGTTCCGCTGCAGAAAGAACAGACGCAGGCTGTTGTGCCGATTCCTCAAAAACAACCGCAAGCTACTTATAAAGAGCATAAAGTTGAACGTAAAGAGACATTGTACAGTATTTCAAAAAAGTACGAAATAAGCATCAGCGATTTGCTTAAAGCCAATCCGGGGCTGGGTGGCAGTCTGCGAAAAGGGGATATTGTGAAGATTCCTCAGCAAAATCAAGTAGAAGAGGCGAAGCCTGAAGTGGTGCAACAAAATGAAATACCGGCTGTTGAAAGTACAAAGGTTAAACCCGCAGGTCAGCCATGCAGTCCTTCAGCCGATCAGGATAAGGAACTTCGTATTGCATTGCTTATTCCTTTCCAGCTTGAAGAAACAGATAGTATCGCTATTGTTGACCCTGTTGAACTGAAGTTGCCTTCTGCTTATGAATCGCTTGATTTTATTCAGTTTTATGAAGGAGCCATGCTGGCTGTTGATTCCCTCAAAAATGCGGGTCTGCATTGTAAATTGTATGTGTATGATGCTGATGCCGGAGAGCATGTTTCTAAAATGCGCAGAATTATTTCAAACGATGGATTGAGCACAATGGATTTGATTATTGGCCCTTTTTTCTCGAAAAGTTTTGAAATGGCTGCCGATTATGCCGCAAGCCACTCCATCCCCATTGTCAACCCGCTGTCGCAAAGAAGCGAAATCCTGAAAGACAATCCTTATGTTTTTAAAGCTCAGCCATCTTTATGGACTCAATACAATGAAACGGCAAGGTATATTGCCGATAAATATGCCGATGCCAATGTGATTATTTTGCGTCGCAATAGTGAAGAAAACAAGAGTATGGCTGCTGTATTGCACACGGCTATTGGAAAACACAGTAGTGGAGCCGTAAATCCAAAGGATTTGATTTACAGCGAATCGCATGATGCCGGCCTGATGAAAAGCATGGTTGCCGGACGTAAAAATGTAATTTTTATGCTTACTGCCGATAAGGCCTTGTTGCCTGCTTTGCTGCGAAACCTGAACGACGACAGGGAAAAGTATGATATAACTGTTTTTGGTTTGCCTGAGTGGGAAAATATGGATTTGGACGTTTCCTATATGCTGAATCTCGATACGCACTTGTTTAGTCCATGGTTTGTCGATTACACCAAACCTGATGTTTGCCGCTTTGTTGAGCGTTTCAGAGAAAACTATAAAACAGAGCCCGGCCAGACAGAATTGGCTTATTTGGGTTATGACCTCAGTTTTTTCTTTATTCGGAGCCTGATGAATTATGGAAGAGACTTTCAGGAGTGCCTCAGTCACGCTGCCCACAATGGTCTTAGCACTGGTTTCAGGTTTTGGAAAACTGAAAGTGGCGGATATGAAAATACTGCAACCTCAGTCTACAGACTCAAGGATTATAAAAGATATCTGGTCAACAGGTAGTTTCCTTCTTTTTTATTTTTGCCTTCAATGGGCATCGTCGCAGTTGTATTGGTCAGCTGCTTCACCGTTCAAGTTTCTTGAAGCGCAATATTCTTCATCTGTCAATCGGGGATGATGAAGTTCATCGGTAAGCGGTCAAATGTTTAGGCCGGCCATGTTTACTGTCTTTATACATTAGCTTTTTACCTGCCTTTTAATCGACAATTTTACCGTAAGGGTCTTAAATAATTTGGAAAGGCCAAATATAAGCACGAAGGCAAAAATGATGGTTGCCCCGGAAGGAATGTTCAGATAGTAGGAAGCCAGCAACCCGGAAACAGACCCCAGTATGCCTATGAGAATGGAAAGAAAAATGATTTTACTGAAATTGTGGGTAAATAAATTAGCTGTTGACTGAGGAATGGTAAGAAACGAAATCACGAGGATAATTCCTGCTATCCTGATATTGAGCACAATTGTAATGGCTACCAGGCTGATGAGCAGGTATTTAAATAGTTGAACCGGTGCCCGGTGCGAGCGGGCATATTCTTCATCAAAAGCAATAAAAAGAATAAGGTGATAGAATTTAGTAAAAAATAAAGCCAGAAAAGCAGCCAGTGCAGCCATTAACCATAAATCGGTTGTGCCTACCGTGAGTATACTGCCAAACAGATATGACATAAGATTGGGCGCATAGCCGGGTGTCATAAAAATAAAAATAATGCCAACAGCCATGCCCAGCGACCAAAGGATACCAATGGCTGAGTCTTCGCGGATGTTTGTCCGGCTGGCTGTGAGTTCAATGCCAATGGCCGATAAAACGCTGAACACTGCAGCCCCAAGCACTGGATTGAGCCCCAGAAACCAGGCAATGCCTATTCCTCCGAAAGAGGCATGGGTTATGCCTCCGCTTATAAATACCATTCGCCTGGCAACAATATAAGAACCGGCAATTCCGCAGCTGATACTTGCCAGCAGTGCTGCCAACAATGAATTGGTGAAAAAACTGTAATTGAACAGATGAAAAATGCTGTTATTCATGTATATGCGTATGAATGTGTTCGCCCAATACCGTATGTGGCACTTCGCCATGGGTAATCAGTTGTATGGGGCAGTTATAGGATGCCAGCTGGCTTTCAGTGATGATATTTGACCGGTGATAATGAAGGTTGCGGTTAACACAGGCAATGGTTTTTACATAACTGGTGATGGTTCCCACATCGTGTGAGACCATCAGTATGGCCATTTTTTGGTTAAGCTCATTCAATAATTCATACAAATCATGCTCAAATTTATTGTCAACAAAGGTATTGGGTTCGTCCAATATCAAGAGGCGGGGCTCGGCTACAATTGCCCTGCCCAGATATACCCGCTGCATCTGCCCCCCCGACAATTCACCTATGCTTTTCGACCTCAGGTCAACAATGCCCATCAAATCTAACGTTTCTAATGCTGTAAGCTTGTCGTTGTAGGTGTACGAGCCAAACCGCCCTTTTGCTGACATCAATCCTGAAAGTACCACTTCAAGCACCGTAATCGGAAATCTTTTGTCAATCTGACTAACCTGAGGCAGGTAACCAATCAGGTTTCCGTTGTCTTGGTTGTAAAATTCAACACTTCCCTGTATGGGTTTGATAAGGCCGAGAATAAGTTTCACCAGGGTGGTTTTACCGCCACCATTGGGGCCAATCACCCCTATATAATCCAAATCTTCAATGCTCAGGTTAATGTTTCGGAGGATCAACTCGTCGGCATAACCCGCACTGGCATTTTTTATATTGAGTATCTCAGCCATAATACAGAAACTTATTTTGTTTCATGCGTTGATTCTGCCAGTTTCCCTGCTATTGACTTCATGTTATTTATCCAGTCAGGCGCTGTAGGGTTAAACTCTTCTACTTTTGCGTGTATCTGTTCTGCAATAGTTAACGCACTTTGTTTGCTGAATTGCGATGAAATAAAAATTGTGCTGATATTTTTTGCCTCAGCCAAATCAATCAGGTTTTTCATATAGGCAGGGCTGGGATCCTTTCCTTCCTGCTCAATGGCAATTTGCTCCAGTTGATAGTCGCGGGCAAAATAACCTAATGACGGATGATATATCATAAAACTCCGCGATGGAATAGATTCAAACAAACGGTGAATTTCAGCATCCAGCGAATCAAGGGTAAGCATAAACTTTTGGTAGTTGGCCTCATAATATTTGCCGTTAACCGAATCAATTACCTTTAGCCCTTCCAGTATATTTTCGGCCTGTATCCTGACCGCTGATACCGATAGCCAAATGTGGGGGTCAATGCCGCTTTGGTGCGTATGGTCGCCGTGTTCATGTTCTTCTGCTGCAATTAAATCAATGCCGGTTGAAGTGTCAAAAATTTTCATTTCAGGATTGCTCTGATGCAGCTTGTTCAACCAGCTGTTTTCAAAATCGAGATGCCCCAGTGAAAAATAGGCCTGCGAATTTCCAACTTCAACCATCTGTGCAGCCGTTGGCTCATAGGTTTCATGGTTGGCGTCTTCAGGAACCAATACATTGATTTTTACCTGTTCACCTGATATTTGCGTTACAATAAACTTTTGAGGTAATATGCTTACAGTTATTGTTTTAATGTCTTTATTGATGTTGCTACTCTGCTGGCATGATAAAAAGCCTATGGTGAAAATCAGGGAAAATAAATAAAGAGAACGGCGCATAAAATTGTCTTATTTTTCTGGTGAGATTCCATTCACAGCGTGTTTTGAACCTCTTTGCAAAATTACAAAAATTACAAGGATACTTAACAATTGGCATTCACGTTTGTTTAAGAGCCGAAGCCTGTTGAATGAAACCCCCGATTTGACTGATGATTTGAACATTTTCGGTGATAATTTATCAGGTGTAAGTATTTTGTTTCATAGAAAAGGCAGAAGAGCAAATGTTATTTTTTGTTAATTCATTAACAATGAGTAAAATTGTTTAATTAAAAGTGAATCAGTAATATGGCTGTATTTCAATTTGTAATTTAATTGTTGTTCCGGAGCAAATATATTTTCAGGATTGAAAATATCTATTATTTTTGCTTCACAAATTTTGATAACAAATCTCCAATATGGAAAATAAACTTCAGGAGCTTACCCGTAAAATTTACAACGAAGGAGTTGAGAAAGCAAACCAGGAAGCTGCCTTAATTATTGAGAGTGCACAAAAACAGGCTGAAGAGATTATGCGCCATGCCCGTCGCGAAGCTGACGAATTGCTCAAACAGGCTCAAAACAGTGCTGCCGACATGCAACGCAATGCCCAGTCAGAGGTGCGGATGTCGTCAAAACAAGCTATCAGCGCTATCAGGCAGCAAATAGCTGCGCTGATTACAGCCAGAGTGGTAGATGCTCCGGTAAAAGAAATTACAGGAGATAAAGCATTTATCGGAAGTCTTATTCAGAAAGCCATCGAGAATTTTAACAGTGACGCTTCGCTTGTATTGCCGGCTGCAGATGAAAAGCAGCTTGAACAGTATTTTGGCAACCGCCTTCAGCAGGTGATGAGCGCAGGTCTTGAAGTTACCTTTGATGACAAAGTTAAAGGTGGATTTAAAATCGGGCCTAAAGATCACAGCTATGTTATCAGTTTTACTGATGATGATTTTGTGAGTTTCTTCAGGTCGTTTATGCGTCCCCGTACCATTAACCTCATATTCGGGGCCGAATAATGGGAAGACAAAATTATTATTTCCTCGTTGCAGGTTTGCCCGATATTACTATTGAGCAAGGGAAATTGCAAACAGGTGTTGCTGATTTTATTGAACAGCTCCGGCAGGGGCTCAGTAAAAATGAC
This sequence comes from Lentimicrobiaceae bacterium, assembly GCA_020636745.1. Lineage (NCBI taxonomy): Bacteria > Pseudomonadati > Bacteroidota > Bacteroidia > Bacteroidales > Lentimicrobiaceae > Lentimicrobiaceae bacterium. The sequence continues at coordinate 695,616 of JACJXH010000001.1, forward strand.
GCCGCTTTGCTTGAACCCTTCCTGCTGCCTGTCGATAACCTCAACCTGCTTGCGCTTTTGCAAAAGCAGGAGGCAGAGCTGTTAAATCAGGGCTTGTACCCACCTGCATTCCTGACAGAAGAAGTGAAGGAACCATTAAATCTGAAGCCCTATATGCTCAGGTTTATCGAAAGTTTCAGAGCTGAAACACGGCTTTACCCTCAGCTGAGTCCCGAAAACGAACTCGCAACACTTTTCTATGCCGAAATGCTCGAGTCAAAAGCTGAGTTTATCCGGCATTGGTTTGAGTTTGAATTAAATCTAAAGAACGTACTGCTTGTTCTTGCTGCACGCAAAAACAATATCCCTTACGAAAATCAGGTAATCGGGTCTCATCCGGTAGCGGAAATCATCCGCAAAAGCAACGCGCGCGATTTGGGCATTTCTGCTGAATGGCCCTGGATTGAAAAAGTATTACAGATTGCCGATACCGAAAATATTCTTGCCCGCGAAAAAGCCATAGACCAACTCAGGTGGACTTACCTCGATGAGTTGAATACCTTCAACTACTTTTCAGTTGAAGTACTGATTGCATACCTTATCAAACTGGGCATTATTGAACGCTGGCTCAAACTGGATCAACCCACCGGCGAAGAAATGTTTAAACGCCTGCTCGGCGATTTGCTCAACAGCTATGAATTTCCTAACGAGTTTTCAGTAAAAGATGGAAAAAAATAAATTGACCACCGGAAAAGTTGCCGGTATTATCGCCAACCTGGTTATCGTTGAAGCCGACGGTCCGGTTTCTCAGAATGAAATCTGTTTTATCAACCTGAGTGGTGTTAACCTCATGGCTGAGGTTATCAAAGTGATTGGTAACAAGGCTTACACACAGGTGTTTGAAAGCACACGCGGCCTTAAAGTAGGTGAACCGGTTGAATTTATGGGCCATATGCTTGAGGTTACGCTGGGCCCTGGTATTCTCTCGCGTAACTTCGACGGGTTGCAGAACGACCTCGACAAAATGGAAGGTACCTTCCTGAAACGTGGTGAATATACAGCACCCATCGACCTGGATAAAAGCTGGGACTTTACACCGCTTGCCAAAGTTGGCGATGTTGTTGAAGCCGGCGATTGGCTGGGTGAAGTAAAAGAAAACTGGATTGGCCATAAAATTATGGTGCCATTTAAGTTTGAAGGAAAATTTACGGTTAAAAGTGTGAATGCTTCCGGATCATATAAAGCATCGGATACTATTGCTGTGCTTGCCGATGCCGATGGCCGCCAGGTGAATGTGAGTATGGTGCAGAAATGGCCCGTTAAAGTTCCCATTAAAGCTTATACGGATAAACCACGGCCTTACAGGCTGATGGAAACAGGAGTTCGTATCATCGATACCATGAATCCCATCGTTGAAGGCGGAACAGGTTTTGTGCCCGGCCCCTTTGGTTCAGGCAAAACAGTTCTTCAGCATGCACTGTCAAAACAGGCCGAAGCCGACCTGATTATTGTAGCTGCCTGCGGTGAGCGTGCCAATGAGGTGGTTGAAATTTTTACTGAATTTCCCGAACTGGACGACCCTCGCACCGGCCGAAAGCTGATGGAACGTACGACCATTATTGCCAATACATCCAACATGCCGGTTGCCGCCCGCGAAGCTTCCGTTTATACTGCCATGACCCTGGGCGAATATTACCGCTCAATGGGCTTAAAAGTACTGTTGCTGGCCGACTCTACTTCTCGTTGGGCGCAGGCTTTGCGCGAAATGTCAAACCGCATGGAAGAATTGCCCGGCCCTGATGCCTTCCCGATGGACCTCCCGGCTATTATTTCCAGCTTTTATGCCCGTTCAGGTTACGTATTTCTGAATAATGGAAGCACTGGCTCCATTACCTTTATCGGTACCGTGTCCCCGGCCGGTGGTAACCTCAAGGAACCTGTAACTGAATCAACCAAAAAAGCTGCCCGCTGCTTCTTTGCGCTTTCGCAACAGCGTGCTGATAGCAAGCGTTATCCGGCAGTTGATCCTATCGATAGCTACTCAAAGTATCTTGAATATCCTGAACTTCAGGAATATCTGGCCGAAAATATTGCTCCGGACTGGCTGGCTAAGGTGCTTGAAGCTAAAAATATTCTGCTCCGTGGTAAAGAGGCCTATGAGCAAATCAATATCCTCGGCGATGATGGTGTGCCCATTGATTATCATCTTCGCTACTGGAAATCAGAAGTCATTGACTTTGTGATTCTGCAGCAGGATGCCTTTGATAAAATTGACAGCTCAACACCCATCGCCCGTCAGGAAGAGATGCTTGGCAAAGTGCTCGAAGTTTGCAATACCAACTTTGACTTCGATGGTTTCGAAGCTGTAAACCCATACTTCAAGCAGGTGATTAATATTTTCAAACAGATGAACTATTCTGTTTATCAGTCTGATGACTACAAAAAATACGAGTCAGAACTTGCAGCTATTATTAAAGAAAGGAAAATTGCATAATGGAAACCCAGGCATTTCAGAAAATATATACAAAGATTACCCAGATAACCAAAGCCACCTGCACTTTGCAGGCGCAGGGTATTGGATATGAGGAGATGGCCATTGTGAATGGTCGTTTGGCTCAGGTGGTAAAAATCAATGGCGATATGGTTACCCTGCAGATTTTCTCAGGCACCGAGGGCATTCCAACCAATGCCGAAGTGGTATTTCTGGGTCGCCCGCCCGTACTGAAGGTGGGTGAAGAACTGGCCGGCCGGTTTTTTAATGCCTATGGTGAACCTATCGACGGCGGTCCGCAAGTGGAAGGTGAAGTACGCGAAATCGGCGGCCCTTCGGTAAATCCGGTGCGCCGCATGCAGCCTTCAGAACTTATTGCCACCGGTATTGCCGGCATCGACCTTAACAATACCCTAGTAACCGGACAAAAAATACCTTTCTTTGCCGATCCTGATCAACCTTTTAACCAGGTGATGGCTATGGTGGCGCTACGTGCTAAAGCTGACAAGATTATTCTTGGCGGCATGGGGCTGACGAATGACGATTATCTTTATTACAAGCATGTATTTGATAATGCCGGTGCACTCGACCGTATCATCAGTTTTGTAAATACTACTGAAAATCCGCCGGTTGAGCGATTGCTGGTGCCTGATATGGCGCTTACCGCTGCCGAATACTTTGCCTTCGATAAAAAAGAAACTGTTTTGGTGCTGCTCACCGACATGACCCTTTATGCCGATGCGCTTAGTATTGTTTCCAACCGTATGGACCAGATTCCTTCAAAGGATAGCATGCCGGGATCTCTCTACAGCGATTTGGCAAAGATTTACGAAAAAGCCGTACAATTCCCTGACGGGGGATCTATTACCATTATTGCCGTAACAACCCTTTCCAGTGGCGATATTACCCATGCTATTCCCGATAATACAGGGTATATTACTGAAGGTCAGTTGTTTTTGCGCCGCGATTCGGACATCGGCAAAGTTATTGTTGACCCGTTCAGGTCGCTTTCAAGGCTCAAGCAACTCGTTATCGGTAAGCAAACCCGCAAGGATCATCCTCAGGTAATGAATGCAGCCGTGCGCCTTTATGCCGATGCTGCCAACGCCAAAACCAAACTGGAAAACGGTTTTGACCTTACCAATTACGACGAACGTACGATGAATTTTGCCAAAGAATATTCCAATGATTTGCTGGCTATTGACGTGAATATTGACACCGATATGATGCTCGACAAAGCATGGGAATTGTTTGGCAAAAACTTTTCAAAGGCCGAGGTAGGTATCAAACAGGAATTTGTGGATTTGTACTGGCCAGCTTCCTGATTGGACAAGAATGCGTTTGAATAATTTAAATTTTTGTTTGCTAACGCAATTGATGAATATTAACAGATGGCCATAAAATTTCAATATAACAAAACCTCGTTACAGGATCTAAGCAAACAGCTGAAGGTGCGTGTACGGGCTTTGCCTACCATCAAGAATAAAGAGTCGGCGCTGCGTATGGAGGTGAAGAAGGCTAAGGATATGGCCGGGGCACTCAGCCAGAAGCTTGATGCAGCCATTGAAAGCTACAGCGCAATGGTAAGAATGTGGGGTGAATTTGACCTCAGCCTGGTAAAAGTAGAGGATGTGGACCTGAGTGTTCGCAAAATTGCCGGTGTTAGAATTCCTGTTCTTGAAGAGGTTAAATTTTCTACCGCTGAGTTTAGTCTGTTTAACCGGCCTGCATGGTTTGCCGATGGTATTGGTATTGTGCGGCAACTCGCCAGCATTGGCATCGAAAGTGAATTTTATAATCGTAAAATGCACCTGCTCGATCACGCCCGCCGCAAAACAACCCAAAAAGTGAACCTTTACGAAAAGGTGCAGATTCCCGGCTACGAAGATGCCATCCTTAAAATCAAACGGTTTATGGAAGACGAAGAGAATCTCTCCAAGTCGGCTCAGAAAATTGTAAAAGACCGTCAGCAAAGAATGGAGGAAGAAGGATGATAGTTCCCATGAAAAAATATGCCTTCCTGGTTTACCACAAGGAGTATGATGCTTTTCTCAGGAAACTTCGTGAACTTGGCGTTGTGCATATTGTGGAAAAGGAAGGCGTGGTTACCGAAAGTATCCGGCAGCAGTTTCAGTTGGCCGATCAGCTCGATAAAGCTATTCGCCTGCTTACAGGTCGTGTGGCCGAAACCGCCACTCCGCTTCAGGATGCTGATGGTGAAATGCTGTTTGATGAAGTCAATGACATTCAGAATCAACTGTCAGCTTTGGTACAACAAAAGGCTGCCCTTCGCAAAGAAACAGCTGAAGTTACACCATGGGGCGATTTTTCACCTGAACAGTTGCAATTACTCGCCGATAAAAATATCCGAATCAGGCTCTTTACTTGTCCGGTCAGAATCTGGAATCCTGAATGGACTGAAAAGTACTATATTTTTGAAATCAATCAGTTGGCTGGTCAGGTTTACTTTGCTCTGGCCGATACCGGAGAAGGACTGCCCGATATAGATGCTGATGAAGTAAGAATGCCAACAGAATCTATTGCCTCACTCCTGAAAAAGGCCGAAAACCTGCAACAGGAAGAGGCACGGCTGAATGCCCGGCTTGACGAGATTGCCCGCACTGCTGTTCCTGCACTGAAACAGTTTAAACAGCAGCTGATTCAGGATGCTGAATATGATAAAGCAGTGGTAACTACCTCACGTGAAGCCGACGAAAACCTGATGATTCTGGAGGGATGGATTCCTGCGGAGGCTGGCGAGGTGCTTAATCGTTTTCTGGATGCCGAAGGTGTATTTTACCTGTCCGATTCACCAACCCCGGGCGATCAGGTGCCCGTATTGCTTAAAAATAAAGGGTTTGCCAGTAAATTTGAAGTGTTGGGCGAGCTTTACTCATTGCCCGGCTACTCCGAACTCGACCTTACTCCGTTTTTTGCACCGTTTTATACCATCTTTTTTGGATTCTGCCTGGGTGATACCGGTTATGGGGTCTTGATTGCCTTGGCAGCCTTGTTTGCCAAACGCAAAGTTGGTAAAGAACTTAAACCCATTGCATCGTTGGTTGCCTATCTTGGACTTTCAACTATTGTGTTCGGGCTAATCAGTGGTACTGCTTTCGGTATCAATTTATATGAAACCAACCTGCCTGTTTACAGTCAGTTGCAGCAGATGTTCAAGGCCAACAATACCGACATTAACAACCTGCTCTTTGTACTTGCACTGGTGCTTGGGGGAATTCAGATTTTGTTTGGAATGGGTATCAAAGCGGCCAACGAAGCCATTCAGTTCGGCTTTAAGTATGCGCTTGGCACCATTGGCTGGATTGTTATTCTGTTGGGTGTTTCCATCGTTATGGGCATTAGTAAACTGGGAGGTGTTCCGATGGTAACCATTCAGCCTTTACTTTATGCAGTGCTTGCCATCGGTGGTATTTTGGTGCTCTTCTTCAATTCACCGGGTAAGGGTATTCTCCTTAACTTCGGACTGGGACTGTGGAACAGTTACAATATGGTGACTGGTGTGCTGGGCGATTTGCTCTCTTATATCCGTCTTTTTGCTCTCGGAATATCAAGTGCCATTCTCGGATTTGTTTTCAATAGTCTGGCATTGTCGCTTGGAGGTAGTGTCATTGGCATTTTCTTCATGGTTATCATTCTGGTGATAGGCCATGGTATCAATATTTTTATGGCAAGTTTGGGTTCTTTTGTACATCCAATGCGTCTGACTTTTGTTGAGTTTTACAAAAATGCCGGTTTTGCAGGCGGCGGCAAAAAATACAAGCCTTTCAGAAAATTAATTTAAATCAATTTTAATACTAAATAACATCACTATGGAACCGATTATTTTAGCTTACATTGGCGTTGGACTGATGATTGGATTGGCCGGTATCGGCAGTGCTTTAGGCGTATCTATTGGTGGCAATGCCTCGTTGGGCGCCCTGAAGAAAAACCCTGATGCTTTTGGTAATTATCTTGTGTTGAGTGCGCTGCCCGGTACCCAGGGTCTTTATGGATTTATGGGCTACTTTATTCTGCAGGGCTTTCTTACCCCACAGGTATCATGGCTGCAGGCCGGTGCTATTTTCGGAGCCGGACTCGCGCTGGGCTTTGTTGCCCTGATTTCTGCCATTAAACAGGGACAGGTGTGTGCCAATGGTATAGCTTCAATCGGCGCAGGTTACAACGTTTTCGGAAATACCCTCATTCTGGCCGTATTCCCCGAATTGTACGCCATTATCGCTTTTGCTGCTACTTTCCTTATCAGCTCCAGTCTCTGATAAACTGCGCAAAAGCCGATGTTCAAAATTTAGCATTGCCGGTGTGTAACCGGCAGTGCTTTTTTGCGTTTAATAAGTAAGGTTCGGTGGGCTTCCTTCCTTTGGTGACAATAGAGCCGGTTTTGGGGTAAAGCCGTTAATTTGATAATGGTACTCCTTTCACTGCATACAAATGAAATAAATCATGGAAACAAGAAACGAATTTAAGGTTAAAGGCGAAGAGTTACTTGCCAAAATTAAAGAGCTAATTCATCAGGGTAATATTTCGCGCATTATCGTGAAAAACGATGAAGGCAAAGTGTACCTTGAAATTCCTGTTACAATTGGTCTTATTGGCGCTTTGGTTGTGCCTGTTTTGGCTGCAATTGGTGCCCTCGCTGCTCTGGCCGCTGATTTTACCATCGAAGTAGTCCGAAAAGAGGATTAATCTGTCATGCTTCTATAACCCGGGATTCTCCCGGCCAAACCGGATAATAAATATGCTTGTCGGTTCAGTGGGGAATCCTGCTACTGCTTATGTATTAAGTAAATATTGTTGTTTAAAATTGCTGGGTTCATATACATTCTATCTGTTTATTTTGTATTTTAGATCATATTTTTAGTTGGGCTGAATTGATGAGCAATCTGCTCATAATGTTCTTTACTAACGCTCTTGGTTAAATTACTGGTTGGTTAGCCCATAATTTTATAAACCAATTAAATGATAATACTATGAGATGTTATTCCATATTTTCTTTATTGCTGTTCTGGTTTTTATGTAACAACCTGATTCTGGCCCAGCAACTAACATCCGGTAAGGCCCGGGGCGTGGAACTTGACAAATATGCAAGGATTACAAAATCTGCTGACGGTCAATTGCTAAACTACAATCATGAGTTAAGTATCAGTCCTGATGCCAGTCAGTATCTGTTCAGAAATCAGACAAATAACTCTCCCGCTTATACTGAAACGGATTGTCAGCCGCTATGGAAGCAGGGTATTATGGGTACCTGCATTGGCAGCAATTCATTGACTTCAAAAGATATAGACAACGACGGGCTAACGGAAATCATCTGTTCGGGCGGTGCATATTTTGGCTCCGGTAATTTTTGGTATGTACTCAGGTATAATCCTGAAACACAGCAGTATGATCAGGTGTGGATAAGCCCGTGGTATGATAGCTATTCAGCCAAAATTTCTGTGATTTCAGTGCTGGATATAAATAACGACCAGATTTCTGAAATTTTTGTAGGGTTTACCAACGGCAACATCGAAGTGTATAATGGTGAATCTATGGCGCTGATGCAGCTCATCTCAGGCATATCATCATCACCTGTTTTTCAGATATTGCTGGCTGATGCTGATAATGACAATCAGCAAGAACTGGTTTATTGTTCAGAAGGGGAGACCTGGCTGCTTAACAGTACTGACTTTTCGCTTAAAAGCTATTTTTATTACGGTGCAACCAGCATGCGGTGTGGCAATGTTGACGCAGAACCCTCCAATGAATTGGTGTATTCGGGTGGCCAGGTCGTGCGTATTTCCGGTCAGTCGGCCAGTATTATCTGGACTTTTTATGAAAATTTATGGGGTGGCGGGCTCGTTGAATTAACTGACCTTGACGGAGATTTAATTCAGGAAATTGTATTCGCCCAGGCCTGGAATTCTATTGAGGTTTTTGATGCCGATATTCAGTTGTTAAAATATCAGATTTCTACCGACCTTGATATTGATGCTTTGTCGCTGGCCGATGTGGATAATGATGGTTTGAATGAAATTCTTTATGGTGACGGGCAGTGGGGGAGTATATACTGCCATAATGCCGCCAGTGGCCAGTTAATGTGGTCGGTTAATAATCCGGAGCATGGTACAACAGCCATCAATGTTGCAGATACCGACAATGACGGAATACCTGAACTCGTCTGGGGTGCAGGCTGCTCTTCATCAGGTTCCGACTACTTGTTTGTGCATGCTATTCCTTCCCTGGCAGCCGAATGGAAAAGCAAACACATCGACGGGCCTTTTAATGCCATCAGGGTGGCTGATGTAGACAACGATGGCCGCCAGGAAATTATTACTTTGTCGTATGAAAGCGAAAGTAGTTATGAAAGTGGTATCATGTCTGTTTTTGACGCCCAAACGCACCTGCTGGAGTGGCAGTCGGATGGCGGCTTTTTTTATGGATGCTGGACTGGAATGTATGCTTTTGAAGTGATGGATATTGACAGCGATGGTACAATGGAGATAGTAGTTGCTGCAGGCGAAACTTACGATGGAAAAATATGGGTGGTCAATGGTTTAACGCACGAAATTGAATCTGAATATGAGTATTATAACGAAGACATAGACGCGTTTCAGGCATTCGATATTGCTGATGTGGATGGCGATGGCCAGCCTGATTATATCGCTGGTAACAGCGAAGCGATATACATTATCAATCCGGTTGATTATGCAGTAAAGTGGAGTGTTGAATCCAATACCTTCTCTGAATTATCGCGGATAAAAGCCGGCAATGTCGATCTTGATTCCAATGTCGAAATAGTCAGTTGCCAGGGGAAAATTTCAGTTACTGATGGTCTGACACATCAGAAATGGGAAACACTTCAATCAGGCTTTACCTCTTTTGATTTGTATGACTATAACAATGATGGTGTCAAGGATATTGTTGCTTCCACCATAAATGGTGGCATTGGTGTAATCGACAGTCAGTCGGCTGAAATTACATGGCTACTGACCGGTTTTGAGGCACGCATTGATGGTGTGCGTATGGCCAATATCCACGGCGATGATACACCTGAAATTATTTTCACTTCCGCAGGCTCAGTCTTCTTTAGCAATATGGCCGGCAATATAATTAAAACAACTTCTTTTGGAACCATTGCAGGTGCTTTTAATAATATAGAGGTTTCTGATGCTGACAATAATGGCCTGAAAGAAATCCTTATCGGAACAAACTATCAGGTAGTTGAGTTGAGCGACGATTGCTTCCGTTGTATTGATTTTGCGGTACAAACAGGCGGTGAAAACCTCTCCTGTGGTGGAGGCAATGACGGATCTGCATGGGCGGAAGCTCAGGGCGGCGTTCTGCCATATGCTTTTAGCTGGAGTACAGGTGATACAACTGCAGGCTTGCAGAATCTGGCGCCGGGAAGCTATACAGTGACCGTGACCGATAATCAGGGTTGCTCCAGGCAGGATGAAGTGACCATTATTCAATCAGCTCTGATAGCTTCTGTTAACCCTACGGATGTTGGCTGTAGTGGTATGGATAATGGTTCTGTATCAACACATATTGAATTTGGAAGCCCTCCTTATTCCTACCTGTGGAATACGGGTGCTACCCAGGCATCGCTTGAAAACCTTTCAGTGGGTACCTACTCGGTAGTGATAACTGATAGTAAAAACTGCAGCGCTGAATTTACGGTGCCTGTTGCTCAGGATACGGTGATGGTAAATGTTATCCCGCACAATGTAAGCTGCTCGTCAGAAAACGATGGCTATATTGAATCATGGGTTACACATGGTGTTCCTCCTTTTACGTTCCTGTGGTCAGATGGTTCAGTAAATCCTGCGATTTACGGACTTGTTCCCGGTTTTTATTCCTTGCTGGTTGAGGATAGCCTGCAGTGCAGCTCAAGTGTTACAGTTGAAATTATTAAACCCGAAGGCATCAGTGCTACTTCTGCCACAACCACCGATAATCCTGACACAGGCATTCCTGAGGGAACAGCCACCATTTATCCCGCCGGAGGTCAGCCTCCCTATTTTATTCAATGGTTTGATCCTTTTTACCAGACAAGCCCTACGGCTGTTAATCTTATATCCGGCGAATATCTGGTACGCGTTCGCGACATAAATAACTGTGAAGCTTATTTTACTGTTTTCGTTGGCGAAACCAATGATATTCCTGAACAGGCGCATAGTAAGGCTTTCAGTCTTTATCCTGTACCTGCCTCTTCCTTTGTTACCCTGGAGCTTTCAGGCAACAACAGTCCCATTGACGGAAAAGTAATTATTTGCAGTCTGCCCGGACAAAAAGTGCTGGAAAGCAAGCTTACCGGGCTGAAAACTGAGATTAACATCAGTGCTCTCAAGCCGGGTATTTATTTGCTCCGGCTAAGCAGCGGCCTGCTTTCAGGAAATCAATACTTTATCAAAAAATAGGGAATGGAGTGTGTCTTCATGTTGTAAAAATTAAACCTGTAGCTCAATTTTGGTTGCAGGTTTATTTTTTTTATCTGATTTAAATTGAGTTTAAATAATCCTGAATATTTTTGACATTCAGGGTGTTATGTTTGGGCTTCAGGTTGATTGAGCATATGGGCAGTTCTTTTTTTTTAAGCTTTGCGGATTTTGGTATGCTGTTTGCTTATGTTTTGGCACAGATAAAAACAAAAACATGAACCTGAGGTAGTTGCAAATGCCTTTTAAAAACCAAACACCATGAAAACGCTAAAAACCATCTCCGCCCTTCTTCTTGTTCTTTCCATGAGCTTTGGTATAAAAGCCATGAACTACGAAGATGAAAAGCTAAACCTTCCGGGTGATAACCTGAATCTTTACGCTGTTATGAAACTTTTTCAGGAGTCAGAGACACTTGAAGGCTTCGAGCGTAGCCTCAATGCCGAGGATTCTCGTATCAACAACCTCGATTTGAATGGCAACAACCTTATCGACTACATTAAAGTGATTGATTATGTTGATGGTGGAACGCATACCATCGTGCTGCAGGTTGCCATTAACGAAAGAGAGAATCAGGATGTGGCTGTTTTTACAGTCTACAAAGATAAACGCGACCAGGTGCATATTCAGCTTGTGGGTGATGAGTATCTGTACGGAAAAGATTATATTATTGAGCCAAACGATGGCTACGCCGAAACACCTAATCCCGGTTATACCGGCAACACAACAGTGGTAACCCGTACCACTTACGTTGAGGTAAGAACCTGGCCTGTTGTTCGCTACATTTACACTCCTACCTATGTAGTATGGCGCTCACCCTGGTACTGGAATTACTACCCCACCTACTGGAATCCATGGCGGCCTTATTACTGGGATTATTACTATGGTTACCATTCACACTGGCACAACCACTATTACAGCCACTACCGTCACTGCAACCATTACAGATACTCATACTACGCCGATAACTACTATCACAGGCATCGTGCCTACTCCAGCACCGTACGCAGTTACCGCGACAACGGACGATACAGGGATACTTACTCACGTCCTGATTTACGCTCAGCAGGCTCCGATGACTATAAAAGACAGTATGCCAGCACCAACCGCTCTTCAGCCCGTCCTGACGACAACAGCCGCAGCCGCGCCAACCAGGATATAAGGCAGGGGAGTTCTTCTCCCCGGGTTAATCCGGCTCCGGGCAGGACATCAGGGCGTACTTCCGGAAATTCAACAATGGAAACTAAAGCCGGAAGATCTGATAACCGTCAGGGAGTAGCTGTACCTGCTACAAGACAGGATGTGAGTAAACCTAAAGCCCGGTCAGAGGAAAGACGTGCTGTAAAGCCTGAGACCCGTACAACTGAAACCCGCCAGCGGTCAGCTGCTTCACCTGCCAGACAGGATGTAAGCAGGACTCAGGCCCGGACACAGGAAAGATCAAGTACTAAACCTGAAGCCCGTTCAACTGAAAACCGCCAGCGGTCAGCCGCTTCACCTGCCAGGCAGGATGTAAGCAAACCCAAAATGCAAACCCAAGAGCGTTCATCAGCCAGACAGTCTATGAAAGTATCTGAAAATCGTTCCTCAGGGCCAGCCCGCTCAGTCAAGCCTTCGGGCAATTCAGCCCCCAAAGCCGCAGCCCGTACTTCCGCTCAGCCACGAAAATCAGGTAGCAGCGAAAAAAGCAGTAAAAGCGGCAGATAAAAGTCTCCCTTGTTTATGATTAAAACACCAGAATCCCTGCGAAAGCGGGGATTTTGGTTTGTTTTAAATCCGCCATTGAATTCTAACATATAATCAGGTTACCGGTGTTGGTAAAAACAACAATGCTTGTATTCTGAAACATTTTTTTTAATTTCTGCGTCAGGACTTTCCTGAATTCCGCTCTTCCTTATGCACTAATTACTGATTGTTAAACTTTATCCTCTCTGTTAACTCCGCTTTAAGTCCGTATCAGCTCCGGGCTTAAACCAATGTTAAACCAATTATAATTGGTTTAACATTGGTTTAACTATGGATTTGGTATATTTGTAATACGGAATTAAAACGTAGAAAGCATGGCTATATTAAATAACGGTCCATTGGGAAATCTGAGCGGAAAGCTTGGCAATGTGGTAATATACACCCTTAATGGCAAAGTGGTAATGCGGAGCCTGCCTTCAAAAAAGCGGGCTAAATCAAAAGGTAAGCAAAAAGCTTCGCAGGATTTATTTACACAGGTGATGAAACCCATGCAGTTTGCACGTGAGTTTCTTCGGATTAGTTTTGCCGGTGTTCAGGGGCGTTCGCCCTATCATAGCGCATTGTCGCTCAATGCCAGGCTTATGGCCGAATATGGCTCATTCAGCTACAGCAAGTTGCTGTTTAGTCAGGGGAAACTGGCCGGTGCCACAGAAGTGAGCCTGTGTTTGCATGGTGATCAAACAATTGATGTTACCTGGACTGGCTCCGAAGCTGGCAAGCCTGCGGCAGAGACTGATGGCGCTGTTCTGCTGGTGCTCAACCCGGGCCAAAAAGGTGCTGAATTTAATATGTCAGCTGGTAAAAGGAGGGAGGGGCATGCTGCTTTTAAACTTACGGCTGCCCAACCCGGCGATAAATTGGAAGTTTATCTGTTGTTTATGGAAGTAGATAAAAGCCTGGCCGGATTAAAATATATGATGTCTGACAGTCAGTGGCTGGGCAGTGCAGAGGTTGAATTACCTAAGACTTAAAGCCGCCACCGGCTGATGCTTCTTATGTTTTGCCGCCTTAGCCCGGGCTATTGCTCTTTTGATATCTGTTCCCGAAAAGAATTCACCGCAATTTTGTGACTTGAAATTAAAGAATATATTTGCGGAAAGAATTTTGTGTATGTCTGATTTGCTGACTTCCTATGAAGGTATACTGCTGAAAAAGCTTATGAGCGGTGATAAGTCGGCGTTTACCATTATTTTCACAAAGTACTATCAGTCACTGGTAAAGTTCTCATTCAGTTTTATGCATGATGCTGATGCGGCAGAGGAAATTGTGCAGGAGGTGTTTTACAGATTGTGGGAAAACCGCGAACATATAGCTGTCAGCAGTTCACTTAAGTCTTATTTACTTAAATCGGTTCAGAACAGAAGTCTTGATAGTTTACGTCATACTGATGTTACCGGCCGGTATGCCTCTTTTGTGCTGGCGCATCCCATTCTTTCTCATAACGATACTGAAAACTATGTGCTTTTTTCTGAATTGGAGGATAAGCTAAGCAGTGCCATGGATAAGATGCCTGTTCAGTTCTCGGAAGCATTCAGGTTGAGCCGGTTTGAAAAGTTGAGTTATGAGGAAATTTCAACCAGGCTGGGTGTGTCGGTGAGAACAATTGAAGTAAGGATATCCAGGGCTCTTGATTTATTGCGCAGGGAGCTGAAGGATTATCTGATTGCACTTTTTTGGATGTGGCTGACTTTTTTTGATTAGCGGTGACCCCATATTTTTCTTTCTGCGTGTATTGATGATAAAGTATATTTGAGAAGGATGGTGCAGTTGAAGAAAGTATGGCGAAAAATAATCCTCATTATTGCTGATGCTTTAACAGGCGTAAAATCAGGCAGATGTAATGTTTTTTTTCAAAAAAAGTAAAAAAAAGAAGTGCATTGATGTGGGTTTTGGATTTTGAAACGTCTTTAAGATAATGGAAGGAAATATGGAAAACCGGGATTTCGAAACTGCAGACCAGCTAATAGCCGGCGTTTTGGGCGGAACTGCTTCAGAAGATGAGGTGAGGCAGCTGGAATTATGGGTTCAGGAGTCGGACGAAAACCTGCACTATTACAGGCAGGTTAAGAATATCTGGGATTCATCGGTTGAATTGCCGGTTTCCACCGATAAAGCGCTTGCCCGAACACTGAAACGCATGGAGAGCCGGAAAGCTAACCTGAGTTTTATGCAACTGATGCAAAAACTTGCAGCCATTCTTTTTATCCCTTTGCTGGTGGGTTCTGTCTGGCTGCTTTCCGCTAAATACATGAAGCACGATCAGGCCATAGTTGCCTACAACGAAACAGTAGCTGCTTTTGGAACATATTCGCGTATTGATTTGCCTGATGGCTCAAAGGTATGGCTCAACTCAGGAAGCCGTTTGCGTTATCCGGCCAGGTTTAATGAAAATGAACGCCATGTTTACCTGAAGGGTGAAGCATATTTTGAAGTTCATTCCGATAAATCTTCGCCGTTTCTTGTGAATACCCCCTATTTTTCGGTAAAGGCTACAGGTACGCGTTTTAATGTGATGGCCAATGCGAAAAGCCGCACGCCTTCGGTTACACTGGTTGAAGGAAAAGTGGATGTTAACAGACTGAAAAATGGTAAGGAGGAGGTTTTGTTGTCGCAGATGAAACCCAATCAGCATCTGGTTTTTGATACATTGAGCGGGCGTGTTGTGGTTGAAAACGAAGACCCATACAAGTATTTTGCCTGGAAAGATGGTAAACTGGTATTCCGAAACGACAATATCAGCGAAGTCGCACGGCGCATAAGTCTGCAGTATAACGTCGATATAGAGATAAAGGGAAATGAAATCAGGCAGTATCGTTACAGGGCCACCTTTGAGAATGAGCCGCTTGATGAGTTGCTAAGGCTGCTTAAGTTATCATCACCCATTGATTATGCTGAAATTCAGCCAAAACTGCTGCCGGATGGTTCTTTTTCGCGAAGAAAAGTCATTATATATTCTACCACTACTCAAAAATAAAATTACTGATGCCTATGTCCATAAAAAAGGAAAACACACCTTAAAGTAACGACACTAAGGGCGCAGGTTTTGCTTCCTGTGGCAGAAATTTTTAACATGTTTTTTTTACCTTGATTTTTTTGAGGGTATTTGTGCTTTACCGCTGAATACTGTCAGGTTGAATGCTATTGTCTTATTCACACTAAAACCAAACTCCAATGAGATTATTTTACCTTACCAGCTTGCTACTGGTTCTTGTTCTGGGCCCTGTCGGGCTGCAGGCACAGTCAACGCGTATATCGCTGAAACTGGCCAATGCAACAGTGAACGAAGTGCTGAATGAAATTGAAAAGAAGAGCGATTACACCTTTTTGGTTAATCAGGAATTTGTTGATGTGAACCGAAAAGTAGATGTTGTAGCCAACAATGAAAAAGTGAGTGATATTCTGAAGCGTATTTTTGCCGGTACTGATGCGGGATTTTCACTGTCGGGACGCCAGATTGTACTTACATCGCGCAAAATACTGGATGCGGCTTCGGGGCAGAAAGAACCCGGAAAGGTTTCCGGCACAGTTAAGGACAACAACGGTAAGGTGCTGCCGTATGTTACGGTGCTGGTAAAAGGTACCGATATTGGTGCCGTAACCGACATCAATGGCGCTTATACCATCAGTAATCTGCCTGAAAATGCAACCCTGGTGTTTTCTTTTGTGGGTTTTCAGAGTCAGGAAATTCAGGTGAATAAGCAGGCTGTACTCAACGTTATCATGAGTGAAAGTATAACTGGCCTGAATGAAGTTGTAGTAATCGGATATGGCAGTGTGCAGAAAAAAGATCTTACTACAGCTGTTTCGGTGGTAAAGATTGATGACATTGACAAGAAAAACATGTCGAACCTGACGCAGGCTATCGAAGGCAAAGTTGCCGGAGTAAGGGTAACACAGGCTTCGGGCGATCCGAGCGGCAATTTTTCAATTCAGGTAAGGGGTGCAACCTCCATCACTTCGAGCAATAATCCGCTGTATGTGGTTGATGGGATGGCTACCGACGATATTCATTTTTTGAATCCTGCAGATATAGAATCCATGCAGATTTTGAAAGATGCTTCGAGTTGTGCCATTTACGGGGCCAGAGCAGCCAATGGTGTAGTATTGATTACCACCAAAAGAGGAAAATCGGGCAAACCCCTGGTTACCCTGAATACCACCTTCGGCATCAGCCATGTGAACAAAAAACTTGATTTGTTGAATACCAGGCAATTGGTGAGCCTTATCAATGACGAGCGGCTCAATGCCGGGCTTCCATCTGCTGCCAGCCTCGATACCATAACCACCGATAACGACTGGCAGGATATTATTTACGGTCAGGCAGTGTCGAGCAATATTCAACTGGCATTTTCGGGTGGAAATGATAAAACACGCTTCTATACTTCAGTCAACCGCTTTAACAATGATGGTGTTATTGACCCCTCAACCTATCAGCGGTATACTTTTAAGTTAAACCTTGACCATGAGATGTATAGCTGGCTTTCATTTGGGACCAATGTAAACATCAGCAGAAGTAAATCAAAAAATATTAAAGACAACGCCACTATCAATGAAGGAGGTACAGTTTTGGGCGCGTTAAGCACGCCTTCATTTGTTGAACAGTACACAGCAGAAGGGTATTTTGGATACAATCCTTTTGATGGGCAGGCCAACCCGCTTTCATCGATGTATGGCAGCAATTCGGCCAGCCGGTCGAGTAACCTGCTGGGAAATTTGTTTGCCAAAATTAAAATCACCCCTTATCTCTCATTTAAATCATCGGTAGGAGTTGATGCCGATTTTACCAATTACGATAACTTTACTTATGTTGAAAAGAGTGCATATGCTGTTTCAACAGGGGGTGGCGCTGATGCCAACAGCGGACAGGGAGTTACAACGCTCTTTGAAAACATTCTGGATTACAGCCAGCATTTTGGGAAACATGCAATTTCGTCGGTGTTAGGTATGACTGCCCAGAAATATGAAGGCGAAAATGCATGGCTTTCGGTCAGGGGATTTCCTAACTCATCGGTGCAAACACTCAATGCCGCTTCAACGGCCACATCGTTTGGTACCCAGAAGTATGAATCAGCTTTGTTGTCTTATCTGGGAAGGGTAAGTTATGCATTTGATGATAAATATCTGTTGTCGGTCAACTTCCGTCGCGATGGTTCATCCAAATTCGGCGCCAATCAGAAATATGGTAATTTTCCTTCTGTATCAGCCGGCTGGCGTATGTCAAGCGAGTCGTTTATGCGCAACCTTACAGCCATCACCGACATGAAATTGCGCGTGAGCTATGGTCTTACCGGAAACCAGAATGGTATAGATAATTATGCCCATATCAGTAAAGTTGGCTTGGGTGCCTTGTATCCATTCAGTGGAAGCGTTATATCGGGCTATTACCCCTTGTCGTTGGGCAACGAATCGCTCAAATGGGAATCAACCAGGCAAACCGATATAGGAATTGACCTCACCATGTTTGATTCAAGACTTACAGTGATAGTAGATGCTTATATGAAACGGACATCTGATGCGCTGCTGAATGTAAACCTGCCTTTGTCTACCGGTTTCCCTTCGGGTATTCAGAATTTTGCCAAGATTGAAAATAAAGGTCTTGAAATTGAAGTGATTACACATAACACAACCGGTGATTTCAAATGGACCACCGATGCCAATATTTCATTCAACCGCAATAAGGTTATTCAGATTGCAGGTGGCAGCAGTGCCATTATATATACGGGCGATATCGTTCGTGAACGTGGCTATGTGACTACCATACGCGAAGGCCATCCGATGAGTGAATTTTACGGATTTCAGGCTGCTGGTGTGAATCCTGAAACTGGTGACCTCGATTATATGAAAGCAGATGGCACACTGGGCAGCTACCTTGATATGGATGCTGATGCTGACAGGGTGGTAATTGGAGATCCTAATCCTGATTTTATTTATGGTATCACCAATAATTTCTCCTATAAAGGATTTAACCTTTCTGTTTTATTGCAGGGTGTTTATGGTAACGAGATTTTTAACGCCACCCGCTTAGAGCTTGAGGCAATGGAAGGCTACAAAAATGCAGCAGTTTCGGTACTCAACAGATGGCAGAATCCTGGCGATATTACTGATATGCCACGCGCTGTATTTGCCAGCTCTATCAATTCTGAGGTTTCTACCCGGTTTGTTGAGGATGGAACTTACCTCAGGGTGAAGAATGTAACTTTATCGTATGACTTTAAAAACGATGTGCTCAGGAAAATGCAGATTAATAATCTCAATGTTTTTGTTTCAGCTCAAAACCTGTTGACTTTTACGAAATATACCGGTTATGATCCGGAGGTCAGTGTTTCAACAAATCCCACCTCTTTGGGTGTAGACGCAGGAACATATCCCAATGTACGGGGATTTACCTTTGGATTAAACGTGGCTTTTTAGGTATCGGAAATGATATCAGAAGTATCTCAACAGAAACCATAAATGTTTAAAACTACTCAAATGAAAACCAGGATAAAATTGTTATCAGCAGCTGTTGCACTGCTCATTACATTCACCCAATGCAGCAAGGATTTTCTTGATTTGGAGCCTCAGTCAGAGCTGGCTATCTCCAATGCCTATAACAATGCCACCGATGCCGAAAGTGCACTGGTAGGTGTGTACAGTTGTCTGGCCGATGGTCATCAAAACTGGCTCAGGATGTGTTTGGTCGATAATTTTGATGATAATGTTTATGCAGGCGGCGATGACCCAAGCTTGTTCAGAATCAGGGCTTTTCAGCTTTCAGCCTCGAATGACGATTATATCATTGATTTGTGGGCTGCTTGTTATAATATGATCAACTGTGCCAACAATGTGCTGAAATATGTGCCTGAAATCAAAGACCCAAAATTAGATTTGAAAGTTGACGGACAAATTACCCGCCGCCAGCAGATTCTGGGAGAAGCAACCTATCTGAGGGCCATGAAATATTTTGACCTGGTGCGTATGTTTGATGGTGTTCCCATGCCTTTGACTCCAACCGAAAGCACTGACCCGGAAAGTGTTAATCTTGCCCGTACCCCGGGTGATCAGGTGTATGCACAACTCATCAGGGATCTGGAATATTGCCTTACCGTTTTACCCGACAGGTATAGCGACGAAACGCAAACCCGCGGCCGTGCTACCAAAGGTGCCGCCAGCGCCATGCTTGCCCAGATTTATGCTACCATGGTGCCTGCTGATTGGGCCAAAGTGGAGCAATATACCACCAACGTTATTTCAAATGTGGGTGTTTATTCTTTGCACCCTAGTTTCGAAGAGTTGTTCGACGGCTTTCATTACAACAATTCGGAATCAATCATCGAAATTCAGTTTCAGAGTCCCAATGTTACAGCATGGCAGTATCATTTGTTGCTGCCGACCTCTATTACCGGTGATAACTGGCGTAAATTTATGACACCCACCATCGACCTCGTTACCGGCATGCGCAGTGCCGGCGATTCAGTGAGGCTGCACTCATCCATCGTTTTTGAACAATCAGACTGGATTGATGAGTACTGGGGCAACAATGTTCCGTTTATTTTTAAATGGAAACACGATGAAGGCTGGGCCAGTGAAGATCATTGGTATATACAACGGTTGGCTGAAACTATATTGCTCAGGGCAGAAGCCAGGGCCGAACTGAACAATATACCGGGAGCGCTTGAAGATCTGAAATCTGTTCGCGATCGTGTGGGTTTGCCCGATCTTACCGACGAGCTTTCCGGTTTGTCGAAAGAAGCCGTTCATGATGCCATTCTGAGCGAAAGAAGATTTGAACTGGCATTTGAAGGCTTCCGCTGGATGGATTTGAAACGCACCGGAAAAGCGGTGTCAACACTTACCCGTTTGGGATATACCCTGGATGAGCATTTGTTGCTGCTGCCCATTCCTTTAACCGAGCGAAATGTAAATCCGAATCTGACTCAGAATCCCGGCTACTAATACCTGAAAAACTGTGAGGTTGTTATGAAAGATAAAACGGTTCTGTCCTTTACTTTGCAAAAAACGACTTGTGCGTGATTTCAGCTTGTCGTACCCTGCATGGCTTTGGTGTCCTTTACTTTTGTAGCAACCTCCCTTTTTAAACATTCATATCTGTAATTTTAATGATTGCCATGATTCTGATGAATAAACACTTGAAAACAATACTTAATTGCCTTTTGGGTTTAGCTGTCTGTACAGTTTCGTCACAGAACCTTTCTGCGCAAAACGATTACTGTGCACAAAGCAAAGCCGAAGCACTTATTCCGGTAAGGCCGGGCATTCCCGGTAAACAAGCCTTTTGGAACGGATCATCTGTTATGTTTAAATACGCACCTTCGTTTCAAAACGACCAGTCAAGCTGGATTATTCCTCATCCGGCCTTTTACCGGTATTCAGCTTTTTCATTTACTGATAAACAAACATATACATTCAACGCCGCAACACCTTACGAAGCATTGTCTCCCATATGGGGGCAACTGCCTGACGGAGAGGTGTATCTGAAGGTAGAGGCGGTGAGTGATGATGGAAAGGATACGTATATGGCCGGAAGCAGATTGTTCTATAAAACCGCTGCATTCTGCCCGCCTTATCCGCCTGCAAAGTATAGTTACAGCGAGGCCCTGAAAAAAGGTTTGTCATTTATGTATCATCAGCCTCATATCCTAAATTGGCTCAAAACCGGCACTCCTGACCACGAAAGCCATAAAATTTATTGCTATTCGGCCGTGGAGGTGGGAAGCGTAGTTAACGGCATGTTACAGTATAACAAATATTACCCCGGTAATGATTCTTCCTTGCTGATTGCAAAAAAGGCAGCTGATTACATCATTGCCAATGCAGAACCCAAAGATGCGCCTCTGGCTTATTTCCCAAGAGTTTATGAAGGGACAGATATGTTTGCAGGCAATTACAAGGGAGAGGTAATTATGCATGAGCCGGCCTCCACCGGTATGAGTTTTATCGCACTCTATGAAAGGACCGGCGAAAAGAAATATCTGGAAGCAGCGCTCCACTTGGCTGATTCATACCTTAGAAACCAGCTGCCTTCAGGCACCTGGTACATTAGAATTAACAAGGAAACCGGAAAACCAGCATCAGATGAACTTTGTGTGCCGATAAATATCATTAATTTCCTCAGTTTACTTGTTGAAAAGTACCATTATGAGGCCGGTCAGCCGGCGGTTGATGCGGCCCTTGCCTGGATATGGGATAACCCAATGAAAACCTATAACTGGACCGGCCAGTTTGAAGATGTGGCCGCACACAAGCCTTACCAGAATTTATCAAAGTATGAAGCCTCATGGTTTGCGCAGTATTTGCTCAACCATGCTGATAAGCATGATGACTATATTTCTTTAGCTCTTGAGCTCATTGCTTTTTGCGAAGATCAGTTTGTTGTGTGGGAAAAACCTGGAATTTATGATAACTGGGGCAATGCATCAGACAGATGGCATACTCCGGCTGTGCTGGAACAGTATATGTGCTATGTGCCCATTGATGCCAGCGCTGTGCAGATGATCAATACTTTTATGCTGGCCTATGACAAAACGCACTCTGCCATTTACCGTGAAAAAGCACGGGCACTTGCCAATAGCCTTGTAAATACCCAATTGGATAACGGGATGATTCCAACTTTCTGGGTGCCGGGTTTTACAGAATTCTGGAACAATTGTATGGTGAGCAGCCTCAGTATGCTTGAGACTATGAGTAATGATATGGACAATGAATAAAATGTGAACTGATATGAGGGACACATACGGGATGATAGCCGGGAAACGACCACTGGGAGGTCGTTAAAAAGTGGAGGTGGATTATTTGGTGTGTTTTTGAGGAGGGCATTTCTGTAAAAGGAGATGCCCTTTCCTTTTGCCTGTGATTCAAATTGTTTCATCCGCATTAAAAGGTGCTATACCTTTCACCGGAAAACTAATTACAGGTTTAGTCAAGAGATACTTCTTTAAAAACAGCCTGAATACCTGAAAGCATCAGTCGCTGCTCTTCGCTGCTTTTACGCTTCAGTATGTTGTATGTTAACGGAGATGTTAGCATTCGCGAAAACATATCAGCGGCGGCCAGTACCCGTATTTTATTGAATTTGCACATAACAGGATCAAAAGCTCCCATATTTTGGCGTGTAGCATAATTCAGCCCGTAACAGGGTGAACAGTATGAAAATATAAAGCAGTTGCGGCATCCGTCTGAAAGGAACAGGCCGTTGTTACTGCCGAGTAAGTCAAATACATGCCCTATGCCATCTGCATCGTATGGCTGGTTGGGGTCGCCAATAAAAGCATGGCAGGGGAAACGGTTGCCTTTGACATCGTAAGCTACAATATTGTCGCCTGCGCCGCATGCCCGGTTGTGAGGCACATTTACTGCCGGCGAAAAATTTTGCATGGGAATATTGATCAGTTCGCAGGGGAGACTCTCAGGATGTTCTACAAAGTAGTCGGCAAGCTTTTTCATTTCCCTGGCAAAAACAGGCAGGTCTCTTTCTGCTTCCCATCCAACTTCTTTGGCAAGACTTGGGTTTACGATGAACCCATCCTGAGTCAGGGCTATGAAATTGTCAAACATGCTGGCCAGTACATTGGGCGCAATAGTCATTTTTACAGGTTGAAATGGCCATGTTTCACGAAAAAAGCGGCGGTCAATCAGGTCGAACGAATTGGACCTGTTCAGGTTGTGAGAAGCCCTGCTGCCATCGATGCTCAGAATTGGCACAAAACGCTGTTTGTTGATGGTGAGCCACGTTTTGATTTCGGGAGAGATCAGTGTTCCGTTGGTGGTTACCATGCATATGATTTTCAATTCGGGGAAGGTTGCCCATGCCCATTCCGAGATTTCCTTCATTTCGTTAAAAGCAAGAAAAGGCTCTCCCCCGTGAAAAATCAGAAAATATTCATGTGTATGGGCCCTGCTGCCTTCAATGTCGGCAGTAATTACTTTTTTGGCGAGTTCGGGTATGATAACCTGCCTGTTTTTAACCGACTCATAGCAATAGGTGCATGCCAGATTGCATTGGTTGGTCACCATCACAAATATTTCCCTGGTTTTCTTTGATTCGCCTCTCATGATGATTATTTAAAATGGGATATCAGGGTTTAAATCTTTCAATATAGTGCGCGCTCCTAAAAGCATCTTTTTTCTCTGATTGGCATCTCTTTTACTGAAAAATATATGTTCGGGGCATTCAGTAAGCAGGCGCAAGTGAAAAAGGGCATTGGCATAGAAAAACAGCTTTGATAAGCGGCAGCTCATCTCGCTCTGGATTCGGTTGTTTCTGACAGAAGCTATGCTGGCCGGGCAGGTGTTGCATATGTCTCTGACACAACAACTGATACATGCCTCGTTCAGAAATTCAATGCCCGTGAGGTCAATGTCCTGGGCAGGTATTTCCCATTTGCCGTTGTTGTAAAAGCTGCTGCACCGGTGGCAGGCGTATGTTTTGCCTTCAGTACTGACTGAGTTGGAATGAATTCCTGGTTTACATTTGGGAAGATGATCGTCGCCCGTAACACAATATGTGGCCAGTGAGAGCAGATTAAAGGGATATGTCTGAGGGTGTTTCAGGTAATACTCCATCAGCAGCATCAGCTGTTGGGCCAGTGTTTCTGTATGTCTGTTTATTGTCCAGTCAGCGCCATCAGCTGTAACTGCTTTTACCTTAAACCCCAGCTCCGTTAGAAATATGATGTTATCAGCAAGAGATTCAAGTGTTTCGGGGATAATTACAGTGCTGACAACGGGGTTTGACAGCTTTTGGGTAAAGAATGGCACATCGATACTGCCAAATGAGTTGCTTCTGTATTTATTCTGATTTGCTTCAATGCCGTCAAGGCTCAATTCAACCCGAAAAATATCCTGATGCCCTACAATCCAATTTTGTATCTCATGGTGCACCAGCGTGCCGTTGGTAACAGCTTTAAAAAGAATGGGGTAGCCTGCATATTTCGTTTGAACATACGCCACCAATTGTTTGATTAATTCAAATTCAAGGAATGGCTCACCTCCCATCAGTAAAATGTGCAGGGCTCCGTTGGGCTGAAGATGCTGAACTACTGCTTTGTCAATTTCATGACAGGCAGTGGCAAATGGCATACTGCGTCCATAGCTTTTATCGCAAAAGCAATAAGAGCAGCGCAAATTGCACTTTTCGGTAATGATGAGGCAAAGTTGATAGGTGCCGGAAAGGTGAAACGTAGTGTTGTCAGTCATAGTAAGCCAGGCGAATATCAGGCATTACAGCGTTGATCTTTAATTGCAGAATGTTTAAGATTTTGTTGAAGCAGAACTGAAAGAAATTAAAAAAAGCAAGGACATTCATATTTTATCATCCCGACTTAGTGTCTTAAGCTTTTAAAAACAAGAATGTCCATGCCCGATTGTTACAGGACTTATCCGGTAATGCCATTGGCACAAGTACCACCCCAGCATCCGGTGCAGTCTTCTTTCCGTAAGTCAGCATCCTGTGAACCAGCGTCATCTCCCTGAAGTGAATCAAGCAGTTGATTCATTTTTTCCAATACTTCTTCATTGGGTTTGAAGAAATCCTTTAATTCCATATGCATAATATTAAAGGTAAGAAGTTCTGTGAGGGTTTATTCTGTTTTAAAAAAGCACCAGAACTCTATAAATGCTTTCTTAAAATTGCCTTTTTCGCTTTGAATTCTGCTTTCTGATGCCTGTTAAAATGGCTTCAGATGCTGAAATTTTTTGCGATACTAACAATCTTCTTCATTGATTCAACACATACAAAGTTAAGAATTTTATTGTGTTGCCAGTGTTTGCTGACAAAATTTAATTGCATTTAGCTCTGTTTTAAAAATGCCTTGAGAAACAGCATTTTATAAATACGAAAAGTGGGTTGTTGGGGGCAGAAACGGATTGTTTGTTGAAAATGGTTTCTTGCCGAAGGCGTGGAGTGGAAGGAGGTGTGCAGGCAAGCAGGGTTTTTACCGAATG
Organism: Lentimicrobiaceae bacterium; assembly: GCA_020636745.1. Taxonomy (NCBI): domain Bacteria; kingdom Pseudomonadati; phylum Bacteroidota; class Bacteroidia; order Bacteroidales; family Lentimicrobiaceae; species Lentimicrobiaceae bacterium. The sequence goes on from JACJXH010000001.1 coordinate 721,212, forward strand.
CTATTTTCTGAAGATGATTGTGGGGGCATGTCAAACAACTAAGCTGAAAAACTGTTGTATAGCCTGAAAATGTTGATTTGTGCAGTTGACAACAAAATTATTCATGCTCATAAAAAACATCAGAAATGAACAAAGCAGAACTTATTGATGCGGTTGCCAAAGGCACCGGAATGACAAAAGCACAGGCCAAAGAGGCCATTGATTGCTATCATGAAGTAGTTGCAGGAGCTTTAAAAGGAGGCAACAGTGTAGATATTGCAGGTTTTGGATCTTTTTCTGTATCAGAAAGGGCTGCAAGAACCGGCCGCAATCCGAAAACCGGTGAAGTTCTTCAGATTAAAGCTTCCCGTGTGCCCAAGTTTCGTCCCGGAAAAGGGCTCAGAGATGCTTTATAAGTGACTTTAATCTATTGTTTTAATTAAGGCCAGGTGTTTTAACCGGGCCTTTTTTGTTTTTTGCAAAAGTTGACATTCAGTTAATAGTTTGTAAAAAAAAACAAACTGTGCCGCTGTTTCTGACTTTTCATGTCAGGCCAGCTGCACAGTTTATCATATCCGTATTGGAATCAATATTAAATTCCGGATACCGGTGAGGTTAGTTCATTTTAAGTGAAAAGTACCATTTTCCATCCACTTTTACCAGATCGGTATCACTGGTGTCTTCTGTACCGTCTTTGTAAACTATTTTTTGTTTAACAACAGCTGTATTGCCATCATCGCTTATTTTCTCTTCCAGAATCGAGATTTCTTTGATTCCACCGTTTTCTTCATACTGTTTCGAAGCCATGGCAAGCATTCCCTGCAGTTTCTGACTTTCTTCCTCGGTAAGGGGCTTGTTTTCACCTGAAACATACAAACTGGCAGCGCCCTTGAAATCTTTGGCTGCTATGTAGTCAAATGCTTTGTTTACGGTTGCTGCCGGTGAGTTGTTTGAACTGCCACCTCCACAGGAAGGTAAAATGGCTGCTACCATCATGATGAACAAGGCAATCAGTGTGTTTTTTTTCATGCGTAATTAGATTTAAGAGTGATTAAATTATTGATTCAGTATCCTGAAAAAGGATTTACTTTTAATAATAGTGCCGGGTAAAATGATGTTTTTTTCTCCCAGCAAATAACGAAATCTTGAGGGTGTGATATCATCAAAGAAGATACCTGCATTGTTGTAGGCTTTAATAATCAGTTCAGTACAATATAACGAACGCTCTGTTGTTAAATCATAGTCGTTGTCGAATACATAGTGTTTTTGATAAAAGAGATAGGCTTGCCTGGCAGCTTCAGCAGCGGCTGAATCGCCGGCAAGGGTGCGGTAAAGTCCGAAGTGGGAGGCCTTGGCCGGCGACAGGAAATCTGCCACAGGTTCGAGCCTGATAAATTCCTTTGCTTGCCCAGCCTCACCGGGTACCGAATGTATAACATAAGGTTTTTGATGAATCCGCATGATCATGCCAACATGTGAATATGTGCTTTCTTTTTCGGCCAGGCAAACAAGGTCACTTTCAATTGACAGGCCACGCCTGAATATCAAATCACCGTTCTTTAGCATTTGCTCAAAAGCTGAAATATTTGCCAAAGAGGCATTTTTATTCTTTGCATTGGGGATAGCTGATAATAAAAGAACAGACAATATCAGCAACAGGTGTTGAATGAACTGCATTTGGGCTGTGCCTGTTTTATGTGTATTAATCAGCATTTAAACAGATTTCAATAGGGGTTATGTTTATTCTGGTTTTCAGTTTTCTGAATTGGCATCGTGTTGTAAAACAGCGTAATACGTTAAATTCAAGATTTAAATAACAATATTGTTTTTTAATATCCTGATTTATTTGTCGGGTTTCTATCGCGCTATTTATTTTATCAACTGCAAAAAAAATATTTGGGCAATGAAGCCTGTATGTAATTACGCTATTCGATTTTCAAACATATGAAAATAAATATTGAATAGCAAAAGAAATATGATAAATTTTGCACTTGTGCATGGTATGTTTTTTGAGAGTTGCTGAAAATCAGAGATATGTCTTGCCTGATTGGTGTGTTTTCTTTTTCTCGCAAAATTCCGAAAGGCCGATTTTTTGAATAGTCAATGTGACGTATACCTGAATGGTATGTAGCGGACAGGTTTGCCTTTATGCAATTAAGCATTGAGGTTGTCGAATTCGGGATTTTGGCCTGGTTTTGAAGTTTCTGCCAGGTTTATGGGTTAATTAAAACAGAGGCTCTTATGTGCCTGCCTGTTTGCTGAAAATTCTTTGCTGATCGATCTATAATTCCTTCATTTTCCGCGCTGTTATTCAAAAAAAACTCCTACCTTTGCACCCTCTGGATAAAATCGGGTATTTTTAGGTATATTTTCCTGAAAATGAATTATCAGCAACATTAATAACCATACATTTTTACAATGAATATTGAATTGCAGCACACCGGTGATCTGACCGCAACCGTAAAAATTGATTTGTCGCCAGCCGACTATGAAGAAAAAGTAATGAAAGTGCTGAGAGACTATCAGCGCAAAGCACAAATGCCAGGTTTCAGACCAGGTAAAGTGCCTTTTGGTCTTACCAAAAAGATGTATGGCCAGGCTGTTACTGCAGATGAGATCAATAAGTTGCTGGGCGAATCGCTCGAAAACTTTATTAAAGAGCAGAATCTGAATATCCTTGGCAACCCGCTTGCCAATATGGAAAAAACACCTCAGGTAGATTTTACCGAGGCTGCCGATCTGACTTTTTATTTCGACCTGGGTTTAAGTCCTGAGTTTGAACTGAAAGTTGACGCAAACGCAGGTGTGGTTTATCATAAAATTGAAGTTTCTGACGAAATTGCAAAAAACTACCTCGAAGATATGCGCCGTCGTAATGGCGAGCTGGCTGAGGTTGAAGTCTCAGAAAAGGGAGACCTCGTGAAAGGCGATTTTGCTGAACTTGATGCCGATGGCAATGTTATGGCCGAAGGTATTACCAGTACTGGCTCTGTAAATCCTGAATTGTTTAAGGATGAGACTATTGCTGCTTTGTTTGTTGGTAAAAAAATTGGAGATATCATTCGCTTTAATCCTATGCAGGCTTCGGGCAACGTTACTGACGTGGCAGCCATGCTGGGTATTGACAAGGAAAGAGCTGAGGGCTTAAATGCTGAATTTAATTTTACTGTTACCAGCATTAGCCATATGGTTCCTGCTGAGGTAAATGCCGATTTCTTTGAGAAAGTTTACCCCGGTACAGAAATTAAAGATGAAGCCGAATTGCTTGAGCAGATTAAGAAAGACGCTGCACAGTCATTTGTTGGTGAGAGCGAAAAGAAATTTTTCAACGATGCCGTAAAAGTGTTGATGGAGCAATCTGATATTCAATTGCCTGATGAGTTTCTGAAAAAATGGCTGATTGATGTAAATCAGGATAAACTGACTCCTGAGCATATTGAAGAGCATTATGAAGATTATGCCAAATCAATGCGTTGGCAATTGCTTGAAAACAGAATGATTCATGAATACGGAATCTCTGTTTCAGAAGAGGAAATTAAGGATGTTTTCCGCAACTATTTCCGTCGTCCGGGCAGCAGCGAAATGGACGAAGATACCAAAATGCGCATCGACAGCATCGTTGATTCATTTATGAAAAACAAAGAGGATGTTCGCCGTATCAACGATCAGTTGTTTGAACAAAAACTGCTGAGTTTACTGAAAGAAAAAATGGAACCGAAAGAAGTGTCTGTTTCTTATGAAGAGTTTGCCAAACTGGCTGCTGAGAAATAGCATTTATCTGAATAAATAAGAAAAGGGACACATAAATATGTGTCCCTTTTCTATTGGTGTATGGCTGTTTATGGAAGTATTTCCCCTTTTTTGAGGGCATTTTTGCGTATGGTTTTATAAGCTTTCCATCCTCCCCATGCAGCTCCCATTGCAAGCAAAAGTATGATTCCTCCTTCGATGGGTGCATTACCGCCTTCGGGTTCATTTCCGGTGCTGCCATGGCCTGATGCAGGAGGCAAGGGTGGCCCCTGGGCCTGTAGTTGATGAGATATGCCTGTTATCAAAAGTAGCAGAAGCAAGAGATACCGAATTTTGGTACAGACAAACCTGAGTGGTACATTTTTAGATGACTGATTGTTTTTATTTGATTTTTCAGTTGATTTCATGATTTCTTGTTTTTTTATGAAGTTGCGTTACCTGATGAATAATTTCTGATTATAAACCTGCTTTACTCCATTCATTCGGATGAGGTAGATTCCTGATGGCAGCTGAAGCGGCAGTGTTCGCACCACGGTGTGATTCAGGTTGATTTTTTTTAGTAAACGTCCCTGAAGATCAAGTATTTCTAATTGATTGTAGTTTTCGGCTGAAGATATGAGCAAGCCATCTTTTGTTAAGCTGATAACCGGCAGATGATTGTTGTTCTCCGGATTGTCAATTCCTACCTGGCCAAAGTGTAAAACAAACCGGTTGATGAGATCGCCTGAGCCACTAAAGAAATGATAGATTGGTTGGGTTGTGAGATTCAGCGTTGTGCCAGTTTGAAGGTCGGTAAGGTAAATCGGCATACCTGTGATTGATTTTTCAGGAATGAACTGCAATTCATACTCATTTGAATTGTTTTTTTCAAAACCGAAAATGATTTCCTGACTTTGTGTAATGTCTTTGACTGCATAAGCAGAGAGTTTTTCACCGTTTTTAATGGAGTAAAACTGAGGGGCATAGCCAGGCAGAAACTTCGAATCGCATTGAATACTGAAAGAGGAGGAGGCCACTTCGTTTTGCAAAACAGCACTCTCCTGTGATGAATGGTTTTCAGTATCGCGAACCCGCAGGAAAATCCCCTTATTTAAATTTCCTGATTTGTAGAATGGTACTGAGCTGATAACGCGTGCATTGGATGGGATGGACATCTGTAAATTTACCAGTGTACCTATGGCTTCGCCAAACGCCATAAAACCATTGGTGGCAGGAATAATGCCATATGGCAGGATGTCGTCATAACTCATGTTGGCTCTGTTCCAAACCTTTACAATGCTGGCATACCCATCGAGCATATACCACGAAGTGTTCCAACGCAATGCACAAGGGTATGGATTGCCTAATGGTATCCAGCTATCTACAGTTATGGGGATGTTGGAGCTGTGGTTGCCAATAAAAAGTTCACCTCTGAAGGCCTGTGTTTTGTTTTGCTGATAAGCAACACAATAGCCTACGGCCCGTTCAAAAATGGTGATATTGTTTACAGGATCTTTCTGATTTAACCAGGTGGCATTTCCCGAATCCCATAAATAGAAGTCATAATTGTCATTTTCGCCCACTGGTGTCCATTCATATGCAATAGGGGCATTAATGACAGGTGAAGAAATGTGATGCCATCCGTCTTGTGGGTTGTTCCAGTCAGCTGCAGCTAAATAGCGTTCAAATGTTGCCTTTACCCCCGTGTTGGGATGCCATAACGAACCAGTGCCGGTGGCGTCGCTGCGAATAATTAATCCGGGCTCTTCGCTGTAATTGCGCAGTAGGTTTAATACAGTCAGGGTTTTCGTCGGATCTATACTTACCCTTCCCCCGCTTTGGATGGTTAACTTGCGGCATATAGCATGTGGGAGGTCGACAATAAGGTTTTTAGGATTGGGTACCACAACCGATGTGTTGGAGTTGGGAATTGTTCCGTTTGACCAGTTATCGGGATTGCTCCAGTAGGCGTCAGTTAAGCCGGTAAATTCACTCTCATCCATCCCCTGGCAGTCAGAAGTGAAGGTGAATAAGGTGTCTCCGATTTCAAATTCGGTTTCATATCCGAGCGTGTAAATCAGGTTATTTTCTGTATCGAAAATTTCGAGATGGATTTCACCAGGGGCTGAACCTGTTTCAGTTACAATCAGGCTACTTGTGACGCCATTACAAACCGGCACATATATGGGGCCGTATGCAGAGCCGTCAACAAAACCGGCTCCAAAGTCATTGACGACATATCCGTTTTGTATCAATAACAAATGGGCTCCATTCCAGCCATCGCCTTGTGCATCTTCAAGCTGAACCATATAATTACAGCGATTCTCCAATTCGCAGATTTCTGTGGTGAAAATGGCCGACTCGCGCCAGGTGCTGTATCCGTCTTCATCACAGTTGGCTCTTACATAGAACCTGTAATCCGTAGCAGAAAATAGCCCGCTGACTGTATACGGAGCGCTTACTCCTGTTGCGGTGGGAACGCCTGTCGGATCTTGAGTTGCAGGAATAACCTCAATATCGAAAATTTCCTGTGGGCTGTCCCAGCTTAAATCGGCAGAAACATCTGTAATATTTGCTATTTCAAGAGAGTGGGGCGCAGGGCAGGCGGCCGGTTCCTCCAGAATAAGACGGATATTGGCTATGCCACTCTCCAGGTAGTCAGCTGTGCCGGGCGAAGAGGGATCCGGGTTTGAATAGTCATCATAAATCTGGAGGCTTCTGTTGGATGTGACTTCGCTTCCAAAGAAATAGATGCCGGAAGCCCAGTCGTCCGTATTCTCATCGACAGCAATCACCAGGTTGAGGGTGTTGTCGTAGGGGAAAGGATAATCCAGTATGATTTCAACCCATCCCGGGGTTTCAGGCAGGGTAACCTCGCCGTTGAATACCTCGATCATGTTTTCATAAGGTAGCCAGTCTGTTTTGCTGCTAAAAGAGGTTTTGCTGGTAAGCCCCATGTAAATAATCCAGTCTTTGCATATGTCACCTCCATTGCCACCGCTCCATTGATAATATATCCGGGTAATGTCTTTATCTGGTATGTTAATTTCAGATTGCAGGTAAATTACCTGGGAATAGTTGTAGCTGTATTCGGGGTTAATGGGCAGGTCGTAATTGATGTCCTCGCTGCCAATCTGAATGCCGCCTTCAGGAGATGTACTGAAACTCCAGATGGGGCAGTTTTCGGCATCTCCAACTGTATTTGTTGGTACAATTTGCCAGTAGTAGGTGGTGTTTTCCGAAAGACTGGGAGGGTTAAAGGATAAGGTGGATACGAGTGTTCCATTAACCAGATTGGTTGGTCTTGATATTCCGTTTCCGTCAGTACCCATAAAAACGCTGTAGCCCGTGGGTATGCCACCATCAGTTCCTGGTTGCCAGCTGAGTTGTGTTGAAACCGGCATCCAGTCAGTTGCATCGGTAGGGGAGGGCGTGTTGGCGTGGCCTGGTGCAAGTGGAATGATTTCGGGTCCGGTGATATGATCGAGATAAACAAAGGCACTGCTTCCTCCTGGTTCGTAATAGGCCCCAAGTGCAAAATATAGGTTGTTGCCATCAAGGGTTGATACATCGACAATGTACTGATTCCACGATGCAGGAATGATTTGTATGGCACTGCCAAGAGGTGTCCAGTTGACTTTATCGGTGGAATAACTGAGTTGAATTCTCTGATCGGTTGATGTGCCTGTTCCGGCAAAGAAACATATTTGATCTCCGGAATTTACAGAAAGCAATGGGGTAATAAGTTGGGATTGTGCCAGCCCTGTTACACATCTGGCTGCCTGAATTCCATGGAAACTGGAGTTGCTGCTGGCATACCAGTTGTGGTTTGTCCAGCCAATGGGAGGGAACCAGGCATCCTCAAAACTGGTCGCCAGTTGTGTTGCGTTAACCGTGCGAAAATTCCACCCGGGTACATTTGTAGCCTGCCCGTTGATGTTTTCGGGTATCACCTTCCAGTTATAGGATTGGTTGTAGTCGAGGGCAGGGGCGGCTACCGATGTAAGCGGGCCGTCATAAATCAATGATTGTGAGCCTGACTCAGGCCCCAGATACACATGATAGTTAAGTTCAAAAGATGATGCAGGGGCCTGCCACGAGAGGGTTTGATCTGTGGGAAACGTGAGCAGGTTGTTTATAGGTGCAACCAATGATGCCTGGCCTGGTATCAGGGTTTCTACCAGAATGTCATCAATGACAAAAGTAGCATATTGCGAAACCGTAGAGTACTGATAAAAAGCAATATGCACTGTTTGACCCTTGTATGCATTTAAACCGGTCGTGCGCAAAATCCAGTCTTCTGAATTGCAGGTGTAGTCGCCCAGTTCGATAGTGAAATCCTCTGTTTCCTTGCCTGTTGTCGATAATAAAACTTTGTATCTGGTTGTGTTAGATGAGGTTGAAACCCGGTCGTACCAGCTTAATTGTAAGTCGGCATCAGGTAAAACAATGGGAGGTGAAATAAGGTAGTCGTCACAGGTGCCATTGCCCAACCCCTGAACACTGTAAGGTAAGGAGCGTCTCAAACCTGAATTTTTTATCCAGGTAAAGCTGCCCGAGCCATTGTTGTCAATAACTTCCCAATCCTGCGGCGCTTCAGGGTTGTGACTCCATGTGCCATCAAAATTCTGAAGATAAGGTATATTTACCACCGGATGGGCATAGGTAATGGCGTTGGTCCATGTTCCGGCTGAATAGTAGTTGAATTCATCTGCCGACCAGCATTTGTAATAATATTGCGACCAGGCAGATAATCCGGTATGTAAAAAATTATCTGCGGGCCCTTTGTAGATGATTGTACCTCCATTTGTGATGGCATCGCCAACTTCATAAACAATTCCATCTTCAGGATTTCCGCTCATATAGGCATTGCTGGCTGATACAATTACGTCATGACCGGCTGCATTTTTAGTCCATTCCAGATTCATGGAGGTTTGGTCAATGGCCGTTGCAGTCAGGTTGGTTGCCGGTTCAACACCGGGTGTTGCATTGGCTGTAAGACCGTTAGAAAAGCTTGTTCCGTTCCATGAGAATATCTTATAATAATAGGTAGTGCCCTGAATAAGCCCGCTGTGTAAAAAAGGAGAGGTGTTGCCGATGAAGGCAACTGCTCCGTTGGCCAGCGGCTGACCAGTCTCAGGAGTGCCTGAAGGGGTGGTAAATACCCCGTTGGTATTCCATACAATGACTACATCGTTGTTGGATGAGTTGAGTGTAAAGGAGAGCGTGTTGTGCTGTGAACTTCCCGTATTTGCCGAGAATTCAGCAGGATTCTGAACGAATGCTGAAATGCCAGTAAACTCGTCAGCACCGATATCTGGCGATGGAAGTCTGGGCTGTTCATCAAAATCTTCGCTGATTGTCAGAGGAGATGTCATATTTTGTGCTGAGCTTTCGGCCAGCGTGGCAGTCCCATCGGGTATATGCAAATCATAAGGTGAAGTGCTTGTATTGGTGAAAGGTGTGTCTTCGGTAAATGAATTGGCTTCACGTGGTGCTACATGAGCCTGATATGCCTCGAGTGTCTGATAGGCAATATTGCTATAATAGATATTGTTCCAGGCTCCAGGCAAGCCTGCATAGAGGATATTGTGGTCTGAGCTCAGGGCAAAATTATCGAGCGATGAATTGCTTCGCCGAAGCGCCACAACCCTGCCACTACCTTTTTGTATTGAATTGTTAATAAGTATGTTGTTTCGGAGGTCAAGTACTGCTGTTGTGGTGTTGCTTTGGGAAACATGATAAACAGCTGTGGTGCCGAAAGTACTAGCCGATGATGAGGCATCAAGATATACGGTGTTGTAATATAAACCAATGGTTGAATTGGCTTGTGTGCTGGTTAATGAAATGGCTCTGATGGCATCAGCACTTGAAGCAGCAGGTGTTTTGAGTTCGGAAATAAAGTTATTGTAAATATAAACTTCTGTTCCATAGCCAATCAGTATTCCATTGAGGAGGGGCTGGATTGTAGCATTTGAACTGCTGCTGATATTGGTAATCAGATTTTTATAAATATGGCAGATAGTACTTCCGTTTCCGTTTTTTATTACATCAACTGTTCCGCCCGAAGCTATATTTTGAATGGTATTGCCGTATATATATCTGTCAGATGAAATGGACAAATCAATCATTGACAAAGGCCCCGAGCCACTGGTAATGCTGGATATTGTATTGTGGTGTACCTGGTGGGTATGTGCTGCATTGGTGTAGGAATAAATACCATAGAAGTAGGATGTTCCGCTTTGATTGATATTGGAAAAGTTGTTGCCCGATATGATTTCAGTGCCTGTAGGCGCCCCATTGTTGTAATACAAATAGAAATATCCGGTAGTTGTGGATGTCCGGTTCAGTGTTCCTGAGGTTGTATTGTTCAGGATACTGGCAGTCGCAGGGCTTAACTGCGAGTTATTGTTATATATCAGATAGATGTTACCCGTATGGTTGTATTCGCCGGTAAAAGTATTGTTGCTGATGCTGATGTTGTTGGCTGATGCTGAATAGGGCTCATTGTGAATATAGGAATAAGTTCCCGACGATGCTGCGGAGTTGGTTAATGCTATCATATTATCATCAATAAAAACTTCGCCGTCAACCCGGTTGCGGATGCCGTATAGGGCGTGCGTTGCTCCCTGCGATGACAGACTAATGGAATTGTGGTTTGCAGAGAAAGGAATGGTACCTGCGCCATTGTTGAAAATACCATATCCTATGGCGGTAAAGCCGTTTCCTCCGGCGGCTGTGTTGTTTATGGTGTTGTAGCTTATTGTTGCATTGCTGATATTTTCCAGATAAATGCCATAGGCTTCATACGTTGCATTCCCGGCGTAATTCTGAACGGTGTTGCCGGCTGCTGACGTTCCAATGGTAAAGTTTTCATCCACAAATGTTGTGTGCCCTTTCAGGAATATGCCATGAAATGTGTTGGTAATTGTATTGCCGTTGAATGTCAGATTCAGGTGTTTTCCGGCGGGATTGGCTATGGTGATGTTGTTTGCAGATGCACTGTTATTGGCAGCGCAGAATCCCGTTACATAGCGGCTGGTTCCTTTGAACATGGTAATACTGCAATTTTTGATGGTTACATTCATGCAGCCATTGGTAGTAGATGCTTTTCGCACGTAATAACCATACTCAATTCCCTGGTCGGAGGCTGAAACATCAATGCCATCAAAAGTTACATAATCAGAACCCTCAATGATGATTATCCCGTCCCCATTATAACCCGGCGTGGTGGTGTTAACATTGCCTGCGTCGGTTCTTGAAACCAGAGGGTTGTTGCCTGTGCCGCTTTTGTGAAATACAATAGGGCCGGCAGCTGAACCGGTTGCCGTGAGGACAATAGCCGCTTCACTACTTTCGGTATGTCCGGCAGCTACCTCATAGGTTATTCCTTCACTGCCGAGCGCCCCTGAATTCAGGGCATTTACCGCTTCAGCAATGGTTGCATAGTCGCCGGGTATGGTTTTTGTACCACTAAGACCGGCTCCGATTTTTCTGACACCGGCTGGATTTGTTGTAGTTGGGGTTTTGGTTGTTCCTGATTCGGATGTTATAAGCTGCGTGCATTGTGCATCTGTGTTGTTCCCTGCAGTGGCTGTTGGTTTTATGTCGTATGCCAGCCAGAAATAATTGTTACCGGTAACTAATTCCTGTATTCCGGTAATGCTGAATGTGCCCGCGGGATTGCTGAGCGTTGAGCCAAATTGCGTGGCAGTTGAAAATTCAGGGCCAGTGGTATAAAATACTTTGGCTGCTGCAATATCACCGGCAGCATTTGAAGATCCGGTAGTATTAAATGTAATGGAAGTAAGTGAAAGCGGATTGTTTTCTTTTTGTGTAAGCACGTTCAGACGGAGAATGTCGTTGTTGGTGCTGCCAATGGCGACATTGGAAGTGTTGGGCTGTTCGGTTGTGGAGCCGGCATAAACCATATTGTTGTCTTCTTCAATTCTGATGTTGTCCAAATCCACATAGTAATCACCTGCCGACCAGTTACATAGAAACCTGATTTTGATAAAAGCCGCAGTATAGGCCGAGAGGCTGATTCCTACACTGGTAAATTCTAACCCTGTGTTATGATTACTCTGGTTAATCGTATGAATGGTGGTAAATGTAGCGCCATCGTCAGTCGAAATCTGAACCTGCATGTTGTCTCCTGTACCCAAGGTTGTTGCCGTATAAGGGTAAGCCAGATAATCAATAATGCGGTAATTAAAACTCAGGTAGGTGTTGGATGTTATGGTTCCAGTAAGTAAACTAACTGCATAAACCGGTGTAGCGTTATTGAGACGGGCTGCCAGTCCATAACTTCCACAGGTGCCATGCCTTGGACTGGAAGGAATACTCATATTCGCGCTGAGTGACCACCCCGGAGGTACAGCCGTACTGGTGAATTCCTGAATGTAGGGCAATGCAGTTGCTGTGCGCCCATTGGTTGTGAGGCCTGAAGAGTAAGTGTTTGTGCTGTTATATGACCATATTTTGTAATAATAGTTAGTGCCCTGGTTGAGGCCGGTGTGATTAAAACCTTCAGCACTGCCGGCATAGATAACCGTACCTCCGCCTGCAATGACATTGCCTGCAATGTATGACGTACCGTTCACCGGAGTTCCGAACGATGTTGTGGTATTGTATGCCACTATCACCGGAAAGCCGGACGAATTTAAATTCCAGTTCAGATCTATTTCAGAAAAATTGATGGCCGTTGCCTGAAATCCGGAAGGGTTATGGAGCGATTCCCAACTGAAAGTAAGCCCGTTGGCCGGATAAATCAGGTTGTTGAACCTGCATGATGCTGAATAGTTGGTTCCGGCTGTTGTGGCTGACCAGTCAGCAACGGTAGTTCTGTTGTTATAGTCGGCCCTTTCCTGTCCTCTAAGGCCAACTTGTAAGGCATACGATGTGGACGAATAGGTAGTCGTTGCATGTCCGTAAATAATCCTGATTTTTCCAGTCAAAGGTGTTAGCCTTATTTGAAAGCTCACATCATCTCCATCGGTTGACTGTCTGGTCATGTTTAGCCATTGAACAACAATATCGCCATTATCATTGGTGTTATAGGAGATTTTTGGTGTTCCTGAATAAGATTGTTCGAGGTTCTGACCGAATGCAGAAATACATCCTTCATAGGTTTCAGTACTTGAAACAGGGGTGTAATTGGTGGGTGAAGGTGCCGTTGTGCCAAAGGTTATAAAGCCGTTGCTTGAAATGGCGAGGCTGGTATAGGCTGTTTCATTGAAGGTGAATGTAGGAATGTTAATTGTCGCAATCTCATTGTCGAATACGACTGACCATAAAACTGTTTCGGAGGTCAGAGCTGTAAATGTTCCGTTTTGTTGCGAAAACACATAGCCTGTTACCTGTGCCTCAGATGTGATATTTATCAAAAGGAATAACAATAAAAAGGTGATGAGTTTTTTCATAATTCATATGTATTTAGGGTTTTGCATGTTTATAGAATGAGAAATCTGTCGAAAAAAATGAGGGGTTTTTCAGAAACTTCAAGGGTAATGGCAATTTTATAGTCAAGCCCTTTTCTGCAGCGTTCCACAAATGCCTCAATGTTTGCTTCTTCGCCTTCGGCTTCAATCCGCAGGCTGTCGCTCAATTCGGCTACCCAGCCACTGATATTGTATTGATGGGCTTCGCGCAGGGCCTGAAAACGCAGTCCCTTATTTAGTACGTCGCCTTTCATCCTGATTTGAATATGCTTTCTCATCTGCTTGATTTTGAATGCTAAAATTATTTACCACAAATCGCAATGGCAAATTTCAGGCATAGACATTATATGAACATGGTGATAAAATATCGTAATCTAATGTGCAGATTTACAGTGTTGTATGCAGGTTTTGCAGATAAACCGTCAGGAACAGGATACCGGGTGGCATGATAAGCAACTTCAGGCCGGCAATCACCGGCTTTCGGGGGGGGAGGGCTTATGCCGGATACGAAAAAGGAAGAGCGTGCCTGTTTTAAAACTCAGCAATAAAAGCAGAGAGATTTTCTTCGCTGCTGAGCATCAGTTTTTTGCGAAGCCGGTATCGTTTGGTGGTTGCCGATTCAATACTTATGTTGAGCATCTGGGCTATCTCTTTTGATGTCAGATTCATGCGCAGATAGGCGCAAAGTTTAAGCTCATTCTGGGTGAGTGCAGGATAATGTTCCATCAGCCTTGCAAAAAAACCGGTATGAACTGATTCAAAATGAAGTTTAAACTGTTCCCATTGTTCATCCAGGTTGATATTACTGTCTATTTCTCTGATGACTTTTTTGATCAATTGAGGTGCGTTGGCCGATTCACCATTGAGTAGTTTTGCAGCCAGCTGCCTGATATTGCCCAGGAATTCATTTTTGTTGATAATATGCATCGCTGAAGCACTAAGTTCTCTGCTTTTTTCCTGAAGTTGTATTTTCTGAAGCTTGTTAATTTGCTCTTCGGCAAAAAGAACTTCCTGAAGGTGCTTGTTTTCTTTTTCGCTTTTTTCGCGTTCAAGGCTATATAGTTTCTGTTCCTGTGCACGAAGTTTCAGGTTTTGTTCAAGCGATTTACGTTTGAGGCTGTATAAAAAGATGAACAATACAGCCAGAATGGCAATCGCAACAACAGAAATCAACAGCAGGAGATTGCGCAGCTTTAAAATGCTGGCCTTGCTGCGCAAAATCTGATTTTCCTTTTCCTTCATTTCAGTGTCATATCTGGTTTGCAGTTCAATAATGGTGGCTGCATTTTCTTCGTTCAGCACCGAATCGGCCAGTGCCTGGTATAACATGGCGTACGAACAGGCCTCTTTGTAATTTTCTTTATCGATGAAATAGTCACGCAGATTTCCATAATTTATCAATATGAGCTTTTTTAACCCTGCTTTTTTTGATTTTTCAAGACTTTCGCGCAGCAGGCTGAGCGATGCGGCATTTGCCTGGTCGAGCTGAAGTGAGCCCAGGTTGTTAAGGGCAGTAGCTTCCCCCTGTTTATCTCCGGTCTTTCTTGAAAGCCTGAGCGATTTCATGTAATAGTTGATGGCCTTTACTGTGTCGCCTTCGTGTTTGGCAATGACCCCCAGGTTGTTATAGATTTTTATCATACCGGGGTCGTCATTTTTCAGCTCTGTTTTTATAACCATGGTTTTCTCAAAATACTTTTTAGCCTCTTTCAGGTTGCCATTTTCGAAATATGAAATGCCCAGGTTCATCAGGGCATTGGATTCGCCTTTGCGGTTTTTAAGTTCTTTGTAAAGCTCAATGGCCTGCAACAGATACTCATGGGATTTGTCGAAATTTTTTAGCCTGGTGTGTATGTTGCTCAGATTGCTGAGGCAAATAGCCTTCAGGTTATTGTTGCGGATATTTCCTGCAATGCGCAGTGCTCTGTAAAAATCATCACTGGCTTCGGTCAATTGCCCCATCTGGTAATACATGCCTGCAAGGTTTATCAGGTTATTGGCCATGCCCAAACTGTCATTTGCTTTTTCCCTGAGATAAAAAGAAGATTTGAAATCTTCGACAGCCTCCTGATATCTGTGTTCTGCCATAAGTGTTTGCCCCATAAATGTATAACATTTGGCTGCTGCCAGACTTTCTCCTGCTTTGGTGTATTGTGCAATCGCGATCTTCAGGTTGTCGAGCAAGCTGTTTATATCGCCCGCTGAACGATTTATCAATGCGTAATTCAGGTAACAGTCTCCGGTTTTTTTTATCATGCTGTGGTGGTTGGCTATATTTAGTATTGAGTCAATAGTCAACCGTGCTTCGTTATGCTTTTTATTATCGAGCAAATCGCCAAACCGTTTGCTCATCTTCATAATTCTTAACGAATCGTTCACATAGCTTTCAGATACTTTTTGTGCTGATACCAGAGAGGTGTTGTTGCCAAGAAAAAGAATTGAAAATAACAAAAACGACTTGCAGAGAATGGTCTGGACAGGATAATAAATATACTTCCTCATATGTGTAAGTGTGTGGATATTACTGGCTTAAAGATAATAAAATATTTATCTGAATTATATGGTATGCAAAGTATTTTATTTGAAAATGACGCCGGATATTTCTTGAAACACGGCTGCAAGCACGCTGACGCTTTAGGGTGACGCGCTGACGCTTTAGGGTGACGCGCTGACGCTTTAGGGTGACGCGCTGACGCTTTGGGGTGACGCGCTGACACTTTAGGGTGACACTGTCAGATGGATGGTTTTAATTCAATATGAATCCTGTTTAAAAGCCTTTTAAATGTCATTTAAATCGTGTAAAGGGGAGTTTTTGTTTAAACAGATGATTTACTGGCTCTGACAAACAGGGATAGGAGCAGCGTGTAATTCTGTTAGCTATCTGAACCGGCAAATATGGGCCTGCGCTGAGAGCCTGATTTTGTTATTGGTTACACACAAAAAGCTGTGGCAAACCTTTGCAACACACCTCCCCAAAAACGGGCTTCGCCTTCGTTACATCCAAAGCTTGACGGGACATTCATGCGATAAACCTTCAGAAATATTTATCCGTGACGCAATAAAAGTTTTAATAGCATTATAAATCCGATGGATAGTTTGGATATTTAAATTAATACTATATTTGTGGTGAAAGACCGATTTTAATACGCAATGGTGATGGTTGGGGACAAGTCGGATATATGCGCAAGACTGCGGGTATTTATTCGTTATGGGGCAGCTTAAAAGACGATACAGCAAATAATTAATAACATGGAATTAGGAATATTAAAAACAGTAACACCAAGACAAAAATGGAATAATGAGGCAAGAGATTTTACACCTTGGCTTGCGAATAACATTTCAGAATTGAACAAAGCTCTTGGACTTGAACTTGAAGTTGAAAATACAGAGGTTAGTGTTGGCCCTTATTCCGCAGATATTTTGGCAAAGGATACTGGCACAGATAATTATGTTGTGATTGAGAATCAATTAGAAAAAACAAATCATGACCATTTAGGTAAAGCAATTACATACGCTTCTGTGTTAGATGCTTCAATGATTATTTGGATAGCTACTGAATTTACAGAAGAACATAAAAAATCATTGGATTGGCTTAATGACCATACAAACGATGAAATTTCATTTTATGGAGTGCAATTAGAATTGTGGCAAATTGACGAAAGCAAAGCTGCTTTGAGATTCAATGTGATTAGTAAACCAAATCAGGCTGTTAGACAAGCAGCAAGGTCGAAAGCAAATGAGGACTTATCTGATAAGCGAAAATTACAATTTGACTTTTGGAGTAAGTTCAAAGAAAAATTAGCGAAGACAAAAAAGATTCCTTCGCTTCAAACTCCAAGACCTCAATATTGGTTTGACGTGACTTTAGGTAAATCATATATTCATATTTCAAATACTTGTAACACTGACGACAATACTGTTGGTGTGCGGATTTATATAGGAAATAAGATTGCAGATACAATGTTGCCATTTTTGGAGAGTAAAAAAGACGAAATAGAATCCTCAATCGGACAAAAACTAATGTGGAATCCAAATCCAGATAATAGAGATAAAGTAATTATCTTGCAACATACGACTGATTTTGAGGATGAAAAGAAACTGGATGAGTCTTTGAATTGGCTTGTTGATTATACCCTAAAATTTAGAGAAACATTTTCAAAGATTATAAAGCAAGCACCATGAAAACAAAAGCCGAACCGCTAACATCGTATATAAAACATTTGGCAGTCAGTGGGTTATCGAGTGTTTCTGCCCGTGTCAAAGGTGCTTGTAAATTGACAGGAAAGTGCTTCGAAATGCCAAACGTTTCATATACCCATCCGTTGGGCAAAATTGAAAAAGAAACATACTACATAAAATGAGCATAGAAAATGTAAGACAATTTATTAAGGACAAAGCAGTTGAATTTGGTGCAAAACCTGACACGGAATTCAACAAACCTTATGTCGAGAGAAACAATACCGGACAAGAAGCTTTGAAAGACAATGGTGCTTATTTTGGATTCATACATCCAGAGGAAGAAACATCCGGCCCATTTCATGACTTTTCATTAACCATCTTTCCAAATGAGACTGATAAGCCTTGGCTTGTTTGTCTTGGGATTGGGTCAAGTGGATTTAAAAATGATTATGAATTATCAACTTTTCCCGGTCTTCGTAGATTATTTTCTAAGCTAATAGATGAAAACGGATTTTGTAAATCTGACCTTTCCGACATTGAAACAAGTTTGCCAAAATCGATTACAGGAAATTCAAAGTTGCAACATATTAAGAATACAATTAAAACTTATTCAAAGGTTTTACCAGTTTGTCAAATCGTCGATGACCCAGAGAGTGAAGACGGTCAAAACATTATTGCGGCATTTGTTGCTGGATATGCAAAATTGAGAGACTGGCCAACAAATAATGACCATAGAAAAGCTATATCGGGAGCTTTAGAACCTTTCATAAAATCGGAAGAAGTAAATGACGAAGAAGTTATTCGAAATTTACTTGAAGAAAGAAAATATATTGTTTTACAAGGCCCTCCAGGAACGGGTAAAACAAGAATTTCAAAAATATTAGCTAGTCAACTAAATGCTAAAGTGTTCTTTACTCAGTTTCATGCTGAAACTTCATATTCAGACTTTATTTATGGAATTCTCCCAAATGTGAAAAGTTCTGAGCTGAGCTATTCCGATAGATTAGGAGTATTTTCTCAAACAGTGAAGTATGCAATTGAAAATCCTTCGAAAAAGACTTTTCTTATAATTGATGAAATAAACCGTGCTAATTTATCAAACGTATTAGGCCCAATATTCTATTTGTTTGAGCACAAAATGGAAGCTTCTGATATTGCAATTCAAATTTGTCCAGGAATTGAAATAAATAAGTTGCCGGAAAATTTATATGTGATTTCTACAATGAATACAGCTGATAGAAGTCTTGCTGTTGTTGACTTTGCTTTAAGAAGAAGATTTGCATGGTACACATTGAAACCAAAATCAATTAAATTAAAAACATTCTATAAAGATGACTTTGGTAAAATTGAAGAAATTTTTGAATGGTATGCATCAAGTAACGAACTAAATCTTCAACCTGGTCAAGGATACTTCATCGCCGATTCTGATGAAGAAATGACTAACAGAATCGAATATGAGATATTCCCATTGATAAAAGAGTACTTACAGGAAGGTTTAATCCAATCAGCAAAAGAAGAATTCAATAATTATTTTTCAAATAGAATTAATAAATCTCTTTTTGAATGACAAAGCCTTTTGACATATTTTGTGAGGTGCCTTGTCTTACAGAAAAGTCTCCCATGTTAGGAGGTCTTTATCTTCAAAAAAAATGGTTTAAATCAGCTGACAAGAGAGTTATTGGTCAATATCTTCAAAAGTTTATTGATTATAATTCTTCCATGTTTAGTTTTCTAGGAGTTATTCCTTCCATAACCGGAACAGATTTAAATACCTCATTATTTTTTAGGACCTCCGAATTTATTGGCTCAATTCCTTTAAGAGCTTCTGATAATGGAAAGCAAATTGGTGATTTTGTTGTTAGTCCTAGATTTTCGGGAAACGACAGATTTGAAGACTATATAGAAATCTTAAATCTTCTTGGGGAGGAAATAAGTCCTAAAATTACTTATAGTTTGCCACTTGCTTCTGGAAAAAACTTTAGGCCGCCTTTATATTTAGAAGCTGTGAAATTTATTGCTTCGTTAGAAAATCTAATTAAAACATCGTGGCGTAAGTTTGACAACAAAGAAGAAATTAAAAACATACCACAAGGCCAGATTAATTGGAAAAAGTATGTAAACAACGAATCAAAAATTGAGAATCGAGTAAAGTTCCCAACAAATAAAAATTATTTGACCCAATTACACCCTGAATATTCTGAAATCAAATATGTTTTTGAAATTTGTAAAAGGGAATTATTATCTTCAAAAACTCCAATTAGCATAAAAAATACATTCCGAAAGCGTATTCAGTTTATTGAGGACAAATTGTATTTTTTATCATCTAAACCAACTTCAAACATTGTCTTAAGATTTTCCGATTCACCAGCTGTAAAAAATTGTAAAATAAATGCTAATAAAATTCTAAAAAAGGATTTTATTGAAAGTACAGCTTGGCGTGTTGACTTTTCAGATGTTTTCGAAAAGTTTGTTCAGCATATTTTTAAGGAAGCATCTAAAGAAACCGGAGGTAAATTATTTGCAAACTTTAAATTTTACTCTAGAACAAATAGACGTTATTCATGGGAGCTAAAGCATCTTGAACCAGACGCAATTTATCAAAAAGAGGATTTATTAGTTGTCATTGACGCAAAATATAAATCTAACCTTTACAATAAATATGATTTAAGTGAAAAACTTAAAGAGGAACATAGACATGATTTGCACCAAATATTAGCTTATTCAGCATTTAGCAAAACGAATAACAAGTTTGGAATTTTATGTTATCCGTCTGATAAACTAGAAATTAAAAGAACAATTTTTAAAAATGGAATCAACGAGATTGATAATGTCATTTTGATTTTAGGAATTCCATTGAAACGAGAAATAATAAATGATTCAAAAAGATTATTGATTCAAGAATTATATGATATTGAAACGACAACTTTGCCCAACACGCGGTATAGTTAATAAGGGTTTCAGTGGTTTTCGG